>LOEU01000001.1 GCA_001516025.1 bacterium BRH_c32
CAGGTGAGTGCAGTTGTGAGCAGGTCGGTGCAGCCCGGTGCAAGCCGGTGCGGTTGTGTGCTAAAGGGTGCAAAGGAGTGCGATTGTGTGCGAGCGGGTGCAGATGTGTGCCAATTAGTGCGGTGAAGGGCGAATGGGGGCAGACAAGTGCCGGAAAGTGCGATTGGGTATAATCCGGTGCAGATAAGTGCAGCCGAAGGCAGGTGGAAGCAACAGTGAGCAAGCCGGTGCAAACCTGAGCAGGTGAGTGCAGTTGTGAGCAAGTCGGTGCAGCCCCGAGCAAGCCGGTGCAGATAAGTGCAGCTAAGCGCAAGCCGGTGCGGTTACGTACCAATTAGTGCAGCCTGCAGTAAGCTGGTGCAACAATGAGCAAGTCGGTGCAACCCTGAGCAAGTGAGTGCAAAAAAAAAGCCCTGCTATAGAATGCAGGGCTTGTTCATATAGTGGAGAGGCACCACCACTACATAAAGAGAATTATTTTATAAGCATCATTTTCTTAATACTTGTAAAATTTCCGCTTTCTAATTTATAGAAATATACACCAGTTGACAAATTAGAACCATCAAAACTAACTGTATAATTGCCTTTTTCCTGCTGTCTATTAACTAATTCCATTACTTGTCTGCCGAGTATATCAAATACTTTTAGATTAACGAAACCGGCATTAGCTACTGAATATTTTATAGTAGTAGTAGGATTAAACGGATTAGGATAGTTCTGTGAAAGTGAGTATGTCTCAGGAAGAACTTCTTCTTCAACGCTTGTGATAGCATCCCATTTATCACCAATCCAAGTATAATACCAGCGGCTTACATCCTGATATGATAAATCTTGATTATTAGGTGAATAACATAAAATTCCTTCTCTTTCTCCCGAATCATTATCATTAATTGAGAAATCGATTGGAATTCTGAAACCTTCTCTAACCATAATCTGATCGGTTGGAGCAGTAGGGCTATTGCGTTTATTGCCAAGATCTACTAACGGAATTTTTGCTTCAATTACATAACCGGCAGGGAATCTTTCTTCCCAATAATAATTAGCTCCCGGAGTTAATAAAGAATCAATATCACCGCTTCCGCCTTCATTCAATAATCTTGATTTGGTGAATCTTAAGTGATAATCAGGTTGAGCGCCGCGCATTAAACCGACATGCGAAGGACCATGCCAATTATATAAACCGATAAATAAATCTACTGCATCATTCAAATATGATTCTGCTTTTGTGCTTGGCACAACCGCATCATCATTAACATCGAATGCTACATAAAGATAATTACCATCAATAGCTACATAAGCTTTAGCCGAAAGGTCTGCATCGCCGTCCGATTTTGTATTCGGAGCTAAGAATGCAGTTCCTTTTTCGGAGCTTAATTCTATTGGAATAATTGAACTCCATTCATCAAGATTGCCATCGGCAGTAAAATTATTTGGAACTGATAAAGAAACAACAGGAACGCCTTTTGCTAAGTTTGTAGTTGAGGCACTGCTCGAAGCTACTTCAGAAACGTTACCTGCTTTATCTGTACACGTAATAGCATAATAATAAGTTACGTTTTGATCTGTAACAGGTGCGCGGAGAAGATGATTAACTAATCCTGTGCCTTCTTCAATTTTTAGTTTAACAACTTCAACACCTTCTGCATCGAGAGATGTAATAGGATTCTTTGAATAATAAACGCTGTATTTTTCGCCTGTCTCGCCCGGCACATCGTTCCATGTAACAAGGTTTAAGAAGTTACTTGCAATAGCTTCGATACCGGATACTTTTTCAGGAGCCGTAACGTCTGTTTCTCTATAACCTGCAGGAATAATAAAATCAATTAATAGAGAACCTTGAGAATAAACTTCGGCACCGGTAGGTCCTTTTGCATCAACGGAGAATTCAAGTTTATATCCGCCGATTGAAGCTAAATCCATCTTTGTATCAGGATTTCCTTGATCAGGTGGATTAATAAATTCATAATTTACTAAGTCCCATGAAGAAGCTTCATTAAATTCCAATGGAATTTTTACCATCGTCCAATCAGAAACTGAATCGATATTAACATTGAATAATTGCATCCAACTTTGTCTTACCGAACTTGCATCATCATAAAGAACGAAACGGAATTGCAATCTGCCTTTTAGTTCATTCGGTACAAGATTTTTAATGGCGCAATAAAGATTGGTATTACCGTCTAACTTAATTGGTGCCGGGAAAATGTGTTCCATATTAACGTATCCACCCCATGATTGATTAGCATTTACTTTGTAATCAATTTTAAGAGAAGATGCACCTTCAAATACGTCAGTTTTTTCATCTGAAATAACTAAGCTGGCATTAGGAGTTCCCCAACTCATATTATCAATTTTGTAATAATCAGCTGTGGCGGCAACATTATCAAAATTTTCGATTACCGGATATTTTGTTCCTTGAAGTGTTAAGTCATCCCAATAGATTGTACCCGAAGCAATATTTTCAGAAACTACGGGAGCTGTGCATTCGATAGAATAACCGACAATTTTATCAAGGTCTAATTCGCCGTTATTACGAGTTCCGCTCCAACCCGGAAGCGAGAAACCTTCTGCGTTTGGTCCTGCGCCATCAAAACCATCGATGGTCTTTAACGGAATTATAAGTTCTTTCCAGCCCGGTGTATCATCATAAGGGACTGCAGTTTCAAGATACCAATCTTCGTGATCGGTGTCGGAACCTGAATAGTAGGCAGATTCTCCGCCTGCTTCATGCATTTTAAATCTCATGTGGACAGAGCCGTTTTTTGTTGAAGCGACTGTATTATTATACCAGATACTTAAATGGTCTGCCATGCTAAAATCATAATACTCACCCTTTTTAGTATCGGCATCAAGCATGTGCTGCATCTGAGCGAAACCGCCCCATGATTCGGTTGTATTAACGAACCATTCTACTTTTAGCGATGCACTTCCACCATGTTTTACGTCTGTTGCATCAGTCAATAGCATATAACTTGTTCCGGTGCCCAACCCGTTTAGATTAGTAGTCGTGGGATGATTAAACATCTCCTTAGCTACTGCATCATCAAACAAGTTTACTTTGAATTGACTATAAGAAATACTGGAAATGAAGAATAACAACAGTAAAGCTGATTTTTTCATCTGATTCTCCTCTTTTGGAAAATATATTTAAGTAAGCCCGGCAATAAGAGTATCAAATAGAGTACCAAAAAGGTCATTCTTTTTTGACCTAAAAACCGACTATTTATTTTATGTGCATTCTGCAATTATTAAATTAATAACTATGGCATTATTAAATTAATAATTAAAGTGCGTATTGGAAGTGAAATCTACGGTATTGAATAAATGAAAAAGAATTATTAGTTTAGTACATCGAAAACATTCCAAACTACTTGCAGCCCGGCACTAACGCCGGGTTTTTTTATTACTTTCGCCCCCTTTATTTTATTAACTCACCCGTCCCGATTTTTATTAACCCAGCAGCCCCCTTTTTTTATTAACCCACCCGGATTGTGGTGGTGGAAGAAAATATTCTATTTAGCCCATTAAATATTTTATAGCATAAATTACTTTTTTTAATTAATTTAAAATGTCATATTAGTTTAGGAGTAATATGGGATTATTAGATTTACTTATACTATTAGTTATTGCCGCAATAGCAGGCGGAATAGGGCAGAGTCTTTCGGGTTATTCATGGGGCGGATGTTTTGTCTCGATAATCCTCGGATTCGTTGGTGCATGGCTCGGACCGATCATTGCCCGCAAGATGGATTTTCCGATGTTCTGGGTTATTCAGATTGGCGATAAATCGTTTCCGATAGTCTGGTCGATTGTAGGTGCTGCGCTCATATCATTCATTGTAGGACTTCTATTTCGAGGAAGAAGAGATTAATGAATGTCTGCTTCGGATAGAAAAGCGAATCGCTTAGCAAAGGAAAAAAGTCCTTATCTCCTTCAACATGCTAATAATCCCGTGGATTGGTTTCCATGGGGGCAAGAAGCATTTGCTAAGGCTAAAGAGGAGGATAAACCAATATTCCTCTCGATCGGATATTCTACGTGCCACTGGTGTCATGTAATGGAACGCGAATCATTCGAGGACGAAGAAGTAGCCTCGCTTATTAATTCGGTTTTTATACCTATAAAAGTCGATAGAGAAGAACGACCCGATATCGATAATATCTATATGTCGATCTGCCAAGCAATGACAGGCGGCGGAGGCTGGCCCCTAACCGTATTCCTTACTCCCGATAAAAAACCTTTTTTCACGGGCACTTACTTTCCAAAATATTCCAATCACGGACGCATCGGATTAATCGATCTAATCAATAACGTTCAATCGGCATGGAAGAACAAAAGAATAGAACTCGAAAAAAGTGCCGACGAAATAACGGGCTATCTCGATAAATCAAATGATATAGATCAGAATGTAGTTTTAGATAAAAGAATACTTAAAAAAGCGTACGAATTCTTTGATGAGCGATTTGATAAAATAAACGGCGGATTCGGTTTGCATCCTAAATTCCCCTCGCCGCATAATTTAATTTTCTTACTTCGTTATTATCATCTTACGGGCAATAAAAATGCGCTACTGATAGTCGAAAAAACATTAACGGAAATGAGGAAAGGAGGAATATATGATCAAGTCGGATTTGGATTTCATCGTTATTCCACAGATAACAAATGGCTTCTTCCCCATTTTGAGAAGATGCTCTACGATCAAGCTCTTATGCTAAATGCCTATACGGAGCTATATCAAATAACGAAGAATGATTTTTATAAAACAACTGCCGAAGAGATAGTAAAATATATAAACCGGGAAATGACTTCGCCCGAAGGAGGATTTTATTCCGCCGAAGATGCTGATAGTGAGGGAATAGAAGGTAAATATTACGTATGGTCAGAAAAGGAACTTTCTTCCTTACTCACCGCCGAACAATTGCTTTTCGTTAAAGAGCATTTTAATACTTCTCCCGAAGGCAATTTCCTTGATGAATCTTCGCATCAAAATACGGGAGAGAATATATTATTTTTGAAGGAGGAACTATCTCCCGAAGATAGTGAGTTATTTGAACCAATAAGAAAAATTTTATTAGCTCATCGCAAAAAAAGAGTTCATCCTTTTAAGGATGATAAGATACTTACAGATTGGAATGGGCTTATGATTGCCTCTCTCGCTCGTGCAGGAAGGGCATTTCATAATCAATTTTTTATTTCACTTGCCGAGCGCAGTGCAAAGTTTATAATTGATAATTTATCGCCCTCGGAGAATAAACTTCTTCACCGTTATCGAGAGGGTCATTCATCATTAGATGCACATATAGATGATTATTCTTTTTTTATCTCCGGATTGATTGAACTTTACGAGAGCACATTTAATCCTACTTATCTCGAACGGGCAACAAAATTAATCAATCACGCAATTTCAGAATTCTGGGATTCCGTACAGGGCGGTTTCTATTTTACGGGTGCTAATTCCGAAATGATTCTCACTCGCACAAAAGAATATTATGACGGAGCTATCCCTTCGGGTAATTCAGTTTTTATTACGAATTTCTTATACTTATCTCGAATCACGGGCAATATCGATTATGAGAATAAGGCGAATCAACTTCTTTTCTCTTTCTCCGGTTCGCTCAATCAAGTACCTTATATCTATTGCAGTTCATTGGCAGGATATATTTTTATCTCGTCTAAGTCTTATGAAATTATAGTAGTCGAGGCAGACAGTAGCGTTACGGATTTTATTTCTGAATTGAATTCTCTTTACATTCCGAATAAAGTGGTTATAGTTTTAAATGAAAAGAAGAAAGAAAAATTGATAAAGCTAGCTCCATACTTAGAGACTTATACTCATAATAAAAATATAAGCAGTGCATATATTTGTCGAAACTTCGTATGCGAACTTCCAATAGAAATAAACGGTACAAATTACTCCAAAATCTTCAAGCTGCTGGAATAACACTTTTTGAATATCAAATTCCCTACTCTCATAATCGTTTCCTTCTCTACTTATTAAATCTGAATTGTTCTCAGATTCCGTTATTTGCATTTCGCTCCGGGCAGATGTGGCACTAGAAGAGAGCTATATATTTGCAGCTTCGTATAGTGTTCTGTATGTTAATCGTGTAATTGCTTCGAATAATTTTGGGTTCAAAGTCTCCACTTTATCGCTGAGCTTATGAAGATGAGCATAGCTATTTGTCGTAACGAAATAAAGCGTTTTAATTCCATTCCGGTAAAAAGGTTCGGCATCCGCTCCTCCTCCTTTCCATGTATTAGAAGTCATTAACCGATCATTCTTATCATCAATCGATTTAGCTAAATCCCACATCTCTTTATTATCAATACCGCCGCCGACTTGTATGGAATCACCATAACCGACACAATCCATATTGAACATACTCTTAATATTTTCTTTCGGGATATTAAGATTATTTGCGAAAAAAGTTGAACCATTAAGACCAAGTTCCTCGCTGGCGAAGAGAACAATTATTATCGAACGCTTCGGTTTATTCTCAAGTTTACTTAAGGTGCGAGCTATTCCTAAAACTGCAGCAGAGCCGGAAGCATTATCATTAGCTCCGGGGAAATAAATTTCGCCATCCCCCTGCCCTCCTACATGATCCAAATGAGCACCAAGAATAATATATTCATTCTTTAGTACCGGGTCCGAACCTTCAATTATCCCGGCTATATTCCATGTCTCAGCTTCTTTTTTGTATTCTGCTTTTACTTCTACTTCCACCTTATTTAATAGGGCTAAAGAATGTGGTCTTTTCTCCGTATCAATTGCGGATTGCATCATTTTTAATGTTGTCCCGCTTCCCTCGAATAGATTATCTGCTAAAGGAAGATCAATATGAATCTGGGGCATATCGAGCAATTGCTCACCCTTCCCGTTAATTAAACTTCCAATTGGAGCTTGTGGATTTTTATCATTAGGAAAAGATACCATTAATACGCCGATAGCACCATGATCTTTAGCTACTTGAGTTTTCTCTCTTGGGTTACCATTATCGAAAGAAACTTCGCCAATTTTCCACGAAGGATTGTATTTAAATACCAAGACAACTTTTCCCTTAACGTCAATTCCGGCATAATCGTCATATCCTTTATCGGGTTGCGAAATTCCATAACCTGCAAAAACAACATCTGCTTTGAATTTACCGCTACCCGTAAAACCTCTAAGAACAAAATCATCACCTAATTTATATTCTGTCCTACTACCTTCGCGAGTGATTATATTAAATACAGCCGGACGTTTTATTTCATTATATTCAACAAATAATTTTTGTTTATAACCATCTTTCATGTATGTCTTTAAATTCATTTTCTCAAATTCATCTGCAATAAAATTTGAAGCTGTTTCATAACCAACATGCCCGGGCATCCTTCCCTGCAATTCAGGACTCGATAAATAAGAAACTGTTTTTAATAATTCGGATGATTTTATTGGACAACTTTGTGCGACAGTGAGCGAAGAGAAAAGATTTATTGTGATAAAAAATACAGATATAAAATATTTCTTAATCATTATAGATTTTCCGTTTATTGGGGAGGGTAGAGTCATTGAGTATTCCATGTGTCTTGCTAGTAATTGTTTTGTACAAATATATGAAATATCGCACCTATTTAAAATAAAGAAGCCCCTTTGCAGGGGCCTCGTAATAATATCTAATTAACTTAGAATTATTTTACTAACAACATCTTCTTAACTGAAACAAAGTTATCAGCTTCGATTCTGTAGATATACATACCGTTTGATAATCTTGAAGCATCAAAATTAACTGTATGGAAACCTGCAGGCATTACTTTATTAATCAATGTAGATACTTCTTCGCCGAGAACGTTATAGACTCTCATTGTTACATTAGATTCTTTTGGTAATGCAAACTTAATGTTTGTTGTTGGGTTGAATGGGTTAGGATAATTTTGCATTAAAGCAAATTCAGTAGGAATTACTTCTTCTTCAACCGAAGTTAAACCAACATTAACGTCAAATGTTGTGCTCATGAAATCGCCAGCGCCATCTTTTACTGTAACTGTAACGAAAGCATCACCGATACCAACAGGTGTTACTTTTACTTTACCACTGCTTACAGAAACTTTTGCAACTGTTTCATTAGAGCTTTGTGCAATATATAAAGCTGTTCCCTGATAATTAGAGAATACGCCTTCTAAGCTAACTTCAACAGGAGCTGTATTTTGAACTAACCAGAGTTTTGGTAACTGTTTGTCAACTTTGATATTCGATTTCATACCAAGTGTGAAAATAGCACCGCCGGCTCTTAAACCTGCATTAGATGCACGGTTGATTGTTGTTAATACACCACCATTGATTTCGTTATCGTAATTATCTGGTAAACCTTGTAATAACCATTGGTTGGTAATATCATTTGGTTGACCATGTCTTCTGATGATTCTAACTAAGTTAGGATCGCCATAAGATGTATAACCTGTTGCTGTTAATTCTAAATCGAAGAATATTGATGGACCAACAGAAGAAGGAGTGGTTTTAATATTCCAATAGAATGGAGCGTAACGACCAACTGCAACGTCTTCTTCAACGCCATTAGCGATTGGAAGAGCGGTGAATCCGGTTGGTGACATATCTTCATGTTTAACTACGATTGTAGCTGAAGGTGTGCCAGGAGTACCGAATTGATTGTTGAAAGATACTGCAGCCGGACGATATTTTGTAGCTGATCCAACTGGGAATTCTTGTCTTGGGAATGTAGAAGTAGCAAGAACACCTGAATTTACGAATTGTTTACCAACAAAACCATCAACATGAGAAATGTTTGTACCGGTAACGCCTGCTCTGCTGAATCCTTGAAGAGTTGCAGGAGCTGCACCTTGTAATCCGGCAGGAATATATACGATATGATCACCGGTTTTGAATACACCATTTACGAATGTGATGAATCCTGATGTTAAGTTACCACCAACTAAAGTAACTGTATTTCCGTTTGTTGCTTTATTGAATTCTAAGTCACCTAATGAAGCACCGGCTTCAGGAACTGTAACTGTCTGATTATCTGAACCTGCAAATGTAAGAGGACTGAAGAAGTTTGTTACCGGATCAGTTGCTCTTGAGAAATCTGCTGATTCATTTGCAATATTTACATTACCTAATGCTTTGAATGTTAAGCCGCCACCAACATTGATATCATTCTTTATGTCTAACAAACCTTCAACTGTAACAGAAGATAATAATGAAACTGGGAAGTTGAATACATTTGCTGAACGTGTGAATGTTAATGTTTTAGCTGTTAATGGTAATTCTGCACTTGTCCAATAAGCTGCTGTTGGAGCATAAGTTACATCATGACCAACACCAAATACTACTGAACCTGTACCAATTGTATTTAATGTACCATCAACTACGTTAATTGCAACATTATCTACTAATGTAAGTTTCTTTGTTGTAGCAACGTCTAAATTACCGGTAGTTAATAATAACTCTTTATTAATTTGGCGTGAATCTGCTAAGTTAGCTGAAGCTGTATTATCTACTTCTAAAGTGCTAACTAATGTAGCTGTTGCAGGCCATACTGTTGCAGGAACTGCTAAAGCTAAAGCATTCATTAAGTGTAAATTGATTGTAGCAGCATAAACAGGAGCTACGTCAAATTTACCATTGACCCAATAAACATCTACCATGTCAGCAACGTTTAATCTTGCAGTTGTAACGGTATGTGCAATTGTTTGTGCAGCAGCAACGTCAATATAAAGTTTCTTAGTAACTGTTGCATTTGAAGCAGAAGCGAAAGTTGGAGAAACTGCGTCTGCATTTTTACCGAATCGTAAATTAGGAATTGAGAAATCTGTACCTTGTGTGAAGGCAGCAGTTCTAATTACTAAGTAACCTGATGTAGCATCATATGTTGGAGCTGGAGCAGGAGCAGCAAGTACTGTTCTTGTGAAAGTACCGGCAGCTAATACAACCGGAACGCCCGGATCCAAATCTTGAACTGCATTTATTTCAATTTCTCTGCTTGAGAAATCTAATTTACCACCATTGTGCAAGAAGTTTCTATAAACTACTAAACCGGTACCTGTACCACCAAGAGTAACATCATTAGAAACTGTAACGTTACCTAAAGTAGGAGCACCTGTATATGACCAGTTCATTGGAACATTTGCTGTAGCAGGATTTAAAACTAATGTACCAAGTACAAAAGCAAAAGCAGGAGTAACAGCTGCGAATGATGAAGTTCCTGTCATTGTGAAGTTTTTACCTGTTAAGGTTAAGTTTCTTCCGGTTACGTTATCACCTAAGAAAAATTCACCTTTTGTAAATGTAAAGTCACCGGCGAAAGTAACATTGAAGTTACCTGCAGCAGGATTAATTTGGAAATCGTCGCCAGCATTTGCTAAGTTAATTTCAACAGGAGCTGAAATTGTAACAGCTGATGTTGGTGTAGATAGTAAAGTAGGACCAACTCTGAAAGCTAATAAACCAGGACCTTGAACTTTAGCTTTACCATCAATTACAGGAGCTAAACCACGATAAGATAAGGTTTTTCCTTCAGCTATATTTACAACGCCATTACCTAAAGCAAAGTTACCAGCTTGTGTTGTATTTGAAGCTAAGTTTAATACGTTAGCAGCATTAACAGTAGTGATGTTAAATAAATGTGTTCCATTTAATGCACCAGCACCGAATGTTGTTGTTAAAGCAGCTGCAGCATTAGCAAAAGTTATGCTACCTGATGCCTGAGAAACTGTTGCATCAAAATCAGCAGCCAAACCAATATCACCTCTTGAATTATCTGTTCCCAAGAAGTTTGTTACTAATCCTTTAGCACCATTAATTACGTTACCTAATGAAGCAACGTTAATGTCAGGTAACCAGCCAGAACCTGTGATTGTAACACCGGCAGTAGCTGCTAATGATAAGTAATTAACTGCAGCTGTATTAGTAATATCACCATCAAGAATTATTTTATCGCCTTTCATTGTAAGAATTGCGTTTAATACTAATGCTTGACCAGGATATACATTTAAAGTACCGTTAACTGTTGTAGCAACTGATGCAGTTACAGCACCTTTTGTAGCTACTAATGGAGCTGTACCATCATTTGTTGTAGCAACTGTCAAATTATATAATTTGTTTGTTGCAACTGGTAATTCTAATGATGTTGCTTTGTCTAATCCAATATAAAGAACGTTTACCATCGATGTGAATGTAGGAGCAACTGCGAATGTACCTGCATTTCTAACGATTGTTGGATAATCAACTGTATTATTGAATACTACATTATTTGCTGTAAGAACATTACCTGAAGTTAAGTTGAAAGTCTTTGTGAAATCACCAAGACCTGCAGCTGCAGTTACGTTAATTCCTGTTGGAACGTCAACTTCGAAGTTCTGGAATTTTCCTGCACCGCCAAATGTACAAGCAGTTAATGAGTTTAAGGAGATAAATCCTTGTCCGTTTGTAGCAAATCCGCCATAATTATAGAAGTCGCCTGTTCCTGCATTAGGAGCTAATTGACCACCTATAAATATTGTTATATTATCTACTAAAGTATTGCTGTTTGTATTTATTGCAACACCTTTTAATATTCTAAAGTTACCGCCATTGAAAGTAACAGCAGGTGTTAAGTTTGTTGTGTTATCAACAACCAAAATACCAGGCCATACTGTCTGTGTGGCGTTACCTGAAACTACTTGTGCTGTAATAATTGTTGTAGGTCTAACTAAAAGAACTGTATTAGCGTTTGTAGAAAAATCTGTTCTTGTAGCTAAATCACTAAATTGATATGAAAGACCTGTTAATTGAAGAACTCTATCAGCAGCAGCAATTGCTAATGGGCTTAAAGTTGATGCTAAAGCAGGACCGGCAACATCAAATTTACCTGCTTTAAACATTGAGTTACCAACTAATACGTCCATGTTTGTTGTAGCAGCACCAGTTAAATCAATTTCGCCACCTGTTAATTCAACACCGGCAACTAATTGAATTGTACCTGTACCATTCATTGCAGCAGCCGGATTAACGTAAACTTTACCACCGGAAACAATTAATTTTCCGTTGAATGATAAGTTTTCAGCACCAGCACCATTGAAACCAGCGAAGTAAATATTAGAAGATCCTGTGTTTTCAACGTTTCCTGTGAATGAATAGCTAAGACCTGCTGTAGCAACTGTACCGAACTGAATATGGTCTGCAGCAGATGTTCTTGAGTTAACTACTTTACCTGAAAGTGTTACTGTTTCATTAGCGAACACTACATAACCACCGGCAGCACCGGAAGTAGTAAGATTTCCACCAGAGAAACCAGCATTTACGGTAGAAACAGTTTTGAAGTTACCATTAACACCATTTGAAGCACTTGAAGAATTCGAAATATCTCCAGCTGCAAATGTACCACCGGCTCTATTTAAAGCTAAAACTGAACCGTTTTCAGTTAAAGTAACATTTGTAACAGATGCAAAGCTAGTGGTTATACTAACTGTACCAACGCTTAAATTTCCTGTAGTAGAAGCAAAAAGTACTGTTCCTGAATTTGTAACCGAAGCTGCACCGGCAACTAAACCAGCATCAGCAGCAGCGATCCCAGTATTTGATGTACTGACATTTATACTACCTGTAACTGTAACGTTGCGATTTGTTGAAGCAAATAAAACTGAACCTGCATTAGAATAAACAGTTTCAGCACCTGAATTATTTCTAGTTGCTGTACCTGAAATTTTAGTTGATACAGTAACATTACCATTTACGACAACTATTCTATCACCAAAAGTAACAAGACCTGCATTTGCTACTGTGGCGTTTGTTA
Source organism: bacterium BRH_c32 (assembly GCA_001516025.1). Lineage (GTDB taxonomy): Bacteria > Bacteroidota > Ignavibacteria > Ignavibacteriales > Melioribacteraceae > BRH-c32. Next base: position 12,771 of record LOEU01000001.1, read on the forward strand.
AAGCTAAATCAGGATTAACAAGGATGTTACCATTTACTGTAACTGTTGTACCACCAGCAGTTATAGCTAAATTGATTTGACCTTTACCTGACTGAGTAATCGAACCTGTAGTTAAGTTAAAACCTACCGGATTAACATTAACAAAACCACCTGCTGTATTTGTAACAGAACCAACTGTTGTAGCAGCAGTAGCTCCTGCACCAGAAACAACGATATTACCACCTGCGTTGTTTGAAAGGTTTCCAGCTGTAGTAACTACTGGGAATGTAACTGCACCAGAGCCATTGTTAGTAACATCTTTAACTGTAACTGCATTAGGAGCTGATACTGACGCTGCTCCACTTGCTGTAACATTTAAAATGTCTTGATTTGTGTTTAATGCCAAAGTAGCAGCTCCTGAAGCTGTAGCTGTAATGTTTGGTAAATCGAAGTTACCATTAACTGTAGCACCACCTGTAAAACCTAAGGTACCATTAGTTACATCAGCACCAACTGTATGAGTAAGAGCACCTACTAAAGTTAATGTAAATGTGTTTAAATCTAAACCTGCAGCGGTAACAAGGTTACCATTCATAGTTTTAGATTCATTTAATTTTAGTGCTGTACCAGCACCTACCGTAGTGAGATCACCAAAATTAGTTATGTTGCCTGAAGCAGGAAGTTCAAATCCTGTAGTTATAGCAACACCGCCATTATATGTAAAATCAACTACACCTGAATAATTCAACTGAGAATCAACTTCACCTGCGGTTCTAACTACAGTAGAGCCAACGGTTAAATTATTACCGCCAACTACTTTACCGGCTGTTAAAGCTAAACCGTTATTGAATTTGAAAGGACCACCAAAAGTGGTAGTGTTATTCGGAGCAGCTAAAGTATTGTTAACTACAAAGCTAACAACTGAAGGTGTTCCGCCTGTTGAATTGAATGTTAATTTTTTGTCAACCAAATTAACGTTTTCGTTATATAGGTTGCCATTTGCATAAGATACAACAATAACGTCTCCGTTAGATGCTGCAGCTATTGCGTTATTAATAGTTTGTTTTGGTCCAACACCACCGCCTTGAGCAGTAGCTGACAAACCGTTGTAGCCGTCTAAGCCGTTGATTACGTCAACATAATACGTAACCTGACCAAACGTCATCGAACTAAATACTAGTGTAAAGAACACTACTAGCGTACTTAGCTTGAATAGGTTTTTGTAATTCATATGGATATTACTCCTTGTTGATTTGTAAAAAGTTATCATATTGTTTAAAATGCATAAAAATCCAACGTCACCCTCCGTCCTTAAGGTGGCAGGATTTTGCGCATAGTATTCCTCCTAAATTTTTGTGAACAATACTGTTACTTTTCCTCCGTCCGATTTTACATCTTTGGTTTGCACCTCACAAAGAATCCTGAAGATGATATCCGGAAACGTTTAAAATCCTCCAAAATTAAACTTTCTTAGATATCGGGACTTCTTTGCTAACCAAAATTATAAATATCTTTATTCGTTGTCAATAAAAATCTTTATTTTAAATCCGATTTTATTCTTTTCTTTAAATCAGCCTAGCTAACTCGTTTATTTACAACAAACTAACTTTTCCGATTTTTATAAAATAATAAAATATTTATTAATAAAAGTGATATTACTCACCCGTTACAATCTCATCAGCCAAATTAATAAAAATTCCGTGTCCTACAATTCCCGCTCTCTCATTAAGTATAGAGGCGAGTTTTGCCGCATTTTCCAAAATTCCAAATTTGCAATCCAATATAACATTCTTTTCATCAGTAATAAAATGACCGCCGTCATAATTTAATCTTTTTGTTACGAATGCACCAAGCGATTCTAAAAATTTTCTTTCCGCCTCTTCTGCAAATTGTAAAACTTCTACGGGCACAAAAAATTTCTCACCTAATTTTTTTGATCTTTTATTCGGATCAATAACTATTATAACGCGTCTGCTTGCCTGCGCAATAATTTTTTCTCTAAGGAGAGCACCACCGCCCCCTTTAATTAAATTCATCTCTTCATCTACTTCATCCGCACCATCGATCGTTATATCAATCACGGGATATTTATTTAACGTAACTACGGGAATGCCTAATTCTATTGCTCTTTCTTCGGTTTGCTTTGATGTAGGAATTCCAACTATATCTTTTAGTTTTCCTTCTTCAATTAATTTTGCAATTTTTTCTAAAGCATATTTGACTGTGCTTCCCGTTCCTAGTCCTACGATCATTCCGGACTTTATATAATCAACTGCTTTTTCCGCTGCACGTTTTTTCTGTTCTTCGAGTGTCAAATCAAATCTCCAAATAATGTTCCGCTTGTTGCTCTATTGATTTTTACTTTTAGGTAATCGCCGATTTTTATTCCGTGCAGTTTAGGAATAATAACTATTTTATTTGTGTCAGTTCTCCCCGCTAAAAATTCATTGGATTTTTTACTGTCCCCTTCGATAAGAATTTTTTCTACGTTTCCGATCATCTCTTGATTTATTTCAAAAGAAATTTTCTGCTGCAGATCGATTATCTCGCTTAGTCTTTTCGATTTAGTTTCTTCGTCAATATCATCTTCCATATTGAATGCTTTAGTTCCTTCACGCGGAGAATACTTAAACATATAAGCTCCGTCATAACGCACTTTCATCATTACGTCAAGTGTGGCGATGTGGTCTTCGTAAGTTTCGGTCGAGAATCCGGAAATAATATCGGTAGAGAAACTAACTCCCGGAATTATTTTCCGCGCCTTATCGATTAGCTCATAATAATGCTCAATCGTATATGTTCTATTCATCAGTTCTAAAATTCTATTAGAACCCGACTGCACAGGAAGATGAATATAATTACAAAGATTATCGTTCTCGGCAATAGTATAAAGTAGTTTATCCGACATATCCTGCGGATGAGAAGTGGAGAAACGAAAACGAATATCTCTATCTACTGCGGCACAAGCTGCGAGAAGATCGGCAAAATCTTTTCCATTATCATTATACGAATTTACATTCTGCCCCAAAAGCGTTACGTCCTTAAATCCTCTTTCAGAGAGAAGTTTTATTTCGGGGATGATCGATTCTAGCGAGCGGCTTCTTTCTCTTCCTCGAGTAAACGGAACTACACAATACGTACAGAACTTATCGCATCCTCTCATAACAGAAAGCCACGCTGAAAGTCCCTCTTCTCTAAAAGGGATTATATCATCATAAGTTTCGGTGCGCGAAAGTTTTACTCCGATCCCCTTTTCGCCGGCAAATGCCCCATCGAGAAATTCGGGGAGTCTGCGGTATTCATCGGGACCTACGACAAGATCCACCATCTTCTTATCTTCGATCAAGTTTTTTCTCAACCTCTCCGCCATACATCCGAGGATACCGATCACGGCGGATTGCTTCCCCTCTTTATATTTTTTGAGGTTACCGAGTCTTCCATAAATTCGTTGCTCGGCATTGTCTCTGATACTGCACGTATTTAATAAGATTACGTTTGCCTCTGTAATCTCATTCGTTAAGCTATATCCCTTATTCTGTAAAATGCCCATCACCAATTCCGTATCGGCAAGGTTCATTTGACATCCATAAGTTTCTATATAAACATTACTTTTATTCATCTGCTGCTTTCTATCTTTGATTGATGCTGCTTTTAATTACTGCTTTTATCGGCTCGAAAAAAAATCACCCCATATTTAATAAGAAATACATCACTACATTTATTACTATGAGAATTATTGTATAGGTAATAATAGAAAATATGATTCTCTTTCTTCTTTCGACCTGCTTGAAATCAATATCTCCCATTCGGTCAATCCTTTTTATCTCTTCAAAGATAATAAAATATTATCCTGCCTCACAATATATTAGTATAGTATTTCTATATATTGCTATAAATCACTATATTAATAGATGATTAAAAAACTAAAACTGAATACTATTTAATGATTAGACATTTATCGATAATTGTGATTCTATTTTGCCTTCCTCTTTTGGCGCAAGAAAGAGATATCGTTCCCGCATTAAAACTTATTGAACGGGGAGATATAGAAGCAGCTAACTCAATATTGCAAAGTTACAAAACTGATTTTCCCGACGATCCTTCGGTGATGTTTTTGGATGGAGTGCTTACTAAAGATGGAAATGCTGCAGTAAAGATTTATGCTACCGTAGCACAGAGATTTCCTAATAGTAAATATGCCGATGCCGCATTATATAGAATATTTTCTTATTACTATTCTATCGGCTATTACGAAAGAGCCAAAGGATATATAGATAAGCTAAAGAATGATTATCCAAATTCTCCTTATATAAAGATGGGCGATAGAGATATACCCGATAGCGAATCGCTCGCTCTTGCTCAAGCTTCCGAACAAAACAAACCGGAGGTGGGAGACCTGCTTAAAACCTCTTCGGGGAATGCTTCAGGGAACTCCGGCGGGAATGCTGATACCAAATCCGCAGCTTCAGTGGAGCTTCTAAAAAAGAGCAGCTCCGCACTAGAAAAATTAGCTTCCTCTAATTCTAATGCCGATGAGAAGACAAATACGAAAACTGATACTAAACCGAATGTAAGGACGAACGAGAAACCGGCAGTAAAAACTTCTCCGAAGAATCCTGCTAATGCTACCGGCAACGCTAATCCTGCTTCTCCTTCTAATTCCGCTACTAGTCTGCCTCCGGGTAGTGCTCCTGATTCGGCTCCTACTATTCCACCGATTACTCAAGAAGCAAAGAAGGAAGTCTTTCAACCGAATCTTAATGATGCCGCAAATGCTAATTTTACTATTCAAGCCGGCGCATTCTTAAATGAGGATAACGCCAAGAAACTCTCCGAAAGATTTAAGAAAGATGGTTACTATTCAAAACTCGGAGTAAAGAACGTAGGCGGCGCGGATTTTAATATCGTCTATATCGGAAGATTTAAAACAGAAGAAGACGGAAAACTGATTTTAGATTACCTTAAAGATAATCATAGAATTTACGGAAGAATTATTCCAATAGAAGAATAAAATGACCGTATCCGAATTTCAAAAAAAATTTAATATCGCAGGAAAATCCAAAGAGATTAAAGACCTCGTGGATATTGCTATGCAGGTCGCTCAGTCCGATATATCGGTACTGCTAACGGGGGAGAGCGGAACGGGTAAAGAAGTTTTTGCCCGCGCTATTCATGGCTCGAGCAATAGAAGCAATAAAGAATTAGTGAGTGTTAATTGCGGTGCTATCCCCGAATCACTTTTGGAGAGCGAACTCTTCGGTCATAAAAAAGGTTCTTATACCGGAGCGCATGAAGACCGCAAAGGGTACTTCGAAATAGCAGATGGGGGCACTCTTTTCTTAGATGAAATAGGAGAGCTTCCGCTTACTACACAAGTGAAACTCCTTCGAGTGCTCGAGACAAAAGAATTTATGAGGATCGGCAGCGAAACTCTTACTAAAGTTGACGTAAGAATTATTGCCGCTACAAATAAAGACCTTCAAAGAGAAGTAGATGCAAGAAGATTCCGAAGCGATCTTTATTTCCGCCTCAAAGCTGTTACTCTTACTATTCCGCCGCTAAGAGAGAGAAGAGAAGATATAACGGAGCTGATCTATCTCTTCCTTAATAATTATTCTAAGAATAATAAAATTACGCCGCCCGAAATTACTGATGATGGAATAGATGTGCTATATAATTATTCATTCCCGGGCAACGTAAGAGAATTAAAAAATATTATCGAGACCGCAGTGGCATTATCCCGCACGGGCAAGCTCGATAAATATTCTTTTATTCCCCACTTCACAAAGTTTGAAAATCCCGAGGATCGCAACCTCCCGATATTTCTTCAGAAGCCCTCTGAATCGATCGATCGCGAACTTATCTTTAGAGCTCTGCTCGAGATCAAAAAAGATTTATTAGATTTAAAATCACTAGCCGAAAAAAATAATTCGGAATATCCTTCTTATCATAATTTCAATTCGCAGGATGCTAATGAAATTATTCCGTTGGAAACTTTAGAAAAACAAGCTATTATAAATGCTCTTAATTTTACAAAAAATAATAAACGTAAAGCGGCTAAATTACTTAAAATTAATGAGCGCACCCTTTACCGAAAAATTAAAGACTATGATCTATCTTAAATATATATTTTTATTGGCTGTGGCACTCGGGATCACCGCATGCAGCTATTCGTTTACGGGCGCATCCGTGCCTTCGCACCTTAAGACTATCGCCATTCCCGTATTCAAGGACCAAAGCGGATCGGGCGAAGCCGAGATGAGCGATCTCTTTACCCGCAAGACAATCCAAAAATTCGTAGAAGATAATACGCTTAGAGTTACCGATAGAAATAATGCCGATGCTATTATTGATTGCACTATCCTCTCCTTGAACGATGCGCCTGCGATAGTTTCCGGAAACGAAACCGTTACACAAAGAAGACTTACAATTAATGTAAAAGTTATATATAGAGATATGGTAAAAAAGGTTGTAATTTTCGACCGTTCTTTTTCTAATTATGGAGATTATCCTGTCGGAGGCGATATCACTTCGGTGCGGCGTAAAGCATTCGAAGATGCCATCGATAAAATAAGCGAAGATATTCTCCTCGGTGTCGTCTCTAATTGGTAATCAATAAAAAGTTTTTTTATAAGGTTAAATAAATATCATGGTTTTTGATCAAATAATTTTAAGCATTTATATCTTCTCGATGATCGTTCTCTTTACTTTCGGTAGTCATGGCTTCATTATGGTTTTCTATCATTGGAAGTATATAAAAAATCATCCCAAAAATAATCCCGATTATGAATTTAAAGATATCGTTACGATTCAGCTACCGATGTATAACGAAATGGACGTATCGGAAAGATTAATTAATGCAGTATGCGAATTTGATTATCCTAAAGAACTATTAGAGATTCAGGTGCTAGATGATTCCACCGATGCTACGGTCGATCACGTTGCCGAAGTGGTAAAAAGAAAACAGGCAGAAGGTTTCGATATCAAGCACGTCCATCGCACCAATAGATCGGGCTATAAAGCCGGTGCCCTAAAGGAAGGGCTCGAAGTTGCCAAAGGTAAATATGTCGGAATTTTCGATGCCGATTTTATTCCGCCGAAAGATTTCCTTAGAACCACTCTTCCTTATTTTAAGGATGATAATATCGGACTCGTTCAATCGCGTTGGGAACACATGAATGAGGACTATTCAATCCTTACACGCATTCAAGCGCTCGCTCTCGATGGTCATTTCGTTATCGAGCAGACCGTTCGCAATAGAGCCGGGTTCTTTATTAATTTTAATGGCACGGGCGGTGTGTGGCGTAAAGACTGTATCGAAGATGCGGGCAATTGGCATTCCGATACTCTCACCGAAGACCTCGATCTTAGCTACCGTGCTCAGCTTAAAGGTTGGAAGTTTGTTTATCTGCGCGATTATACTACTCCGGCTGAACTCCCTGCCGAAATGAATGCTCTTAAGGCACAGCAATTCCGCTGGACTAAAGGTGCTATCGAAACAGGTAAGAAAATTCTTCCATTAGTTTGGAAGTCGGACGTGCCGCTTAGAATAAAATTGCAATCAACTTTCCATTTGACTAATAATATCGTTTTCCCATTTATTCTTCTTGCAGGAATACTGAACGTTCCGCTTGTATTTATTAAGAATGCCGGACCGTATTGGACTTTCTTTAATTTTATGGCTGTATTCGTTGTGGCATTCGTTAGCTCATTTACATTTTATTTCTATTCGCAAAGAGACGTGTATGAAGATTGGCGCAGAAAGATTGCTCTCTTCCCTCTTTTTATGGCGGGCAGTATGGGGCTTTCGCTTAATAATACACGTGCAGTAGTTGAAGGTCTGCGAGGCAATAAAAGTGAATTTGTGAGGACTCCGAAATTCAAAGTGCAGGATAAAGGTGATACAACAAAAAAATCTACTTACGGAAAAAATATAAAAGTAGATCGCTCCGCATATGTAGAGATGATACTTGCCGTCTATTGTTTTATCGGCGTCATCGCTTCAATTTATTTTATGGAGTTCGGTTCGATTCCATTTCAGTTAATGTTTTTTGTCGGTTTTTTTAGTATTAGTTTTCTATCATTTAAGCAAGCAGCCCAAAGCAAGAAAGCGTGAACTTTAATACTAAAGATATCGCAATAGATAAAGTAAAATTAATTTTTGAATACAAAAATTCATCGCCGCTATTTTGCTGCGCCGCTGCTTATGAAGTCGACTCGGGCAATTACTTAAAAGCTATCGAGCTGCTAGAGGCGGGAATAAAAAATTTCCCTCATTACGCCACTGCATATCTTGTTTATTCTATTGCTCTTGCTAATACGGGCAACGTATTTAAGGCGAAGGACAATGCCGCAAAAGGTGCGCGACTTCTCGGCTCGGAAAAAGTGTTGGAATATTATAATAATGCGATCGATTCTATAATTAAATCCGCTCCAAAACAGCCCAAGGTAAAAGGACCGAAATTCGTAGATGAATTCGAGATCGATAATAATCTCGATGAATTAGCCAGCCGCCTTAGTAATGCTAAAATAAAATATTCCGATGATAGAGATATCTCTACCAATGGAGATTATTCCGATTCCTATTCGGCAAGCGGCATCTATTCCGAAACGCTTGCAGAAATTTTCTTCGCTCAAAAAAATTATCCCGAATCAATCAATCACTACAAAAAATTAATTGAGCAGAAACCTCAAAATGCCGAAAAATATTTCGCACGCATTAATGAAATTAAAAGCCATATTTTATAATGTCCGCATTAAATATATTAATAACTCGAACTGATAGAATAGGCGATCTCGTTTTAACTCTTCCTCTTGCTTCGATTATTAAAAAACATCTCCCCGATTCCAAAATTGCTTTCTTAGTAAACGGATATACTCGTGCGCTCGCCGAGAATTGCTCTTCGATCGATGAAGTGATTATCTTTAACAGCGATAAAAAAAAACTTACCCTCTCGAAAAAGTTTGACGTAGTGATATGCGCATATCCCACATTCGATTTAGCGCGTCTCTTATTTCAATCTCGCATTCCGATGCGTATCGGCACGGGTTACCGTTGGTATTCATTCTTATTCAATAAAAAAGTTTATGAACATCGGAAGTATGGATTGAAGAACGAGCTTGAATATAACTCAGGATTGCTTGCTCCGCTTGGAATCGCCGAGACCCCAACTTATCAAAACGTATCATTTAATCTACAACCCGACCTAAATAGTAAACAGATTATCGATGAATATTTTATTTCAGAAGGGATCGATTCCTCCAAGAAAATCGTGATTATACACCCCGGTAGCGGTGGAAGCGCATCTGATCTCCCAAAATCGCACCTTAAAGAATTGCTCAACTTATTGGCACATAATTTGGATATTGAGATATTGATCACAGGTTCACCCGCTGAAAAGGAACTTGCATCTTATTTTGTTGTAAAAAATAACGTACATAACGCAGCGGGTCTTTTTGACCTTAGTTCTTTAATAGCACTGATTGATAGAGCTTCTTTGATGATAGCTAATTCTACTGGGCCGATCCATATTGCAGCAGCACTCGGAAAATTCATCGTCGGATTCTATCCAAAAGCACAAGCCACATCCCCTATCCGTTGGGGTCCTTATACCGATCGGAAACTTATCTTCACTCCTAATGGCGTTTGCTTAGACTGTATGGAGACTATCGATATTCACCAAGTATTTGAGGAGATTAATTCCAAATGGGAAAATATATAAATAAAATTTTTATCGTATTGGCACTTGTTCCGCTAATGATTTCGGCACAGAAAACTGATTTTAGAACGATCGAAAACGATGCATTCAAAGTCGGTGAAAAACTTACATTCGAAGTGAAGTATGGCTTCGTTACCGCCGGTATCGCCGAAATGGCAATTCCAAGAATGACTAAACTTTCCGGTCGTGATGTTTATAACATTACTTTCACGGTTAATTCTATTTCCGGATTCGATCCTTTGTATAAAGTTCGCGATCGATATGAAACGTATCTTGATAAAGAGGGACTTTTCCCTTGGAGATTCGAGCAGCATATTCGCGAGGGTGGATTCTCTCGTGATTTCTCTGCCTATTTCGATCATAGAAAAGGTAAAGCAAAAACTTCCGAAGGCACTTATGATATTCCACTTTATGTTAATGATATAATTTCTGCTTTCTATCTTGCACGTACTTTTAATTTCGAGAAGATGAAACCGGGAGAAGTTTTTAAATTACAGAATTTTTATAAAGATAAAGTTTATCCGCTCGATGTAGTTTATAGAGGGAAAGAGAAAATAGAAGTGGCGGCGGGAACTTATAACTGCATAATCGTAGAGCCGCTTATCGTAGAGGGCGGATTATTCAAAAGCGAAGGCAATATACTTGTATGGTTGAGCGATGATGATAATAGGATACCCGTGAAAGTGCAAACGAAAATAATTATCGGATCGATAGATGCCGAACTAATCAAAGCCGAAGGCTTAGCAAATAAGAAATAGAGATTATACGGTTATACTTTAGCTCCGAGGCATCCCCGCCTCGGATATGCTAATAAGAAAATAATGATTATCAAGTGTAACACGGAATCATAGCATTCATACCTTATCGGACTCGCTAATAGAAAATAATGATTATCGAGTATAAAATGGACTCATAGCATTCAAACCTTAACGGACTCGCTAATAGGAAATATTGTAATGGGTGCACCGAATCGCACCCTGCTGCACTTATCCGCGCTAGACTTCTCTCATCTGCACCCTGTTGCACTCATTAGAATTAACTCGCACTTAGCTGCACTTATTTGCATTAACTTGCACTAAACATTGAAATTCTGCACTGCTCCGCACCCGATTGCATTATTTTGCACCAAGTGGCAATTCACTGCATTCATCTGCACCAAGTTGCATTCATTAGAATTTATCTGCACTAACTCGCAACTTTCTGCATTAAATTTCCCTCGATTGCACTATTCTGAAATCTTTAGCACAAAACGCACCCACTTGCACCCTTCTGCATTATACTGTCCTTGATTGCACCGCTTTGCAATATACTGCACTTAACTTGCACTCACTCGATTTTTATTGCACCAACTTGCACTTAATCGCACTCTATTGAACTTTTCCGAATTTTATTGCACTAACTGGCTCTTATCAGCACTTTTCCGCACTACTCGGCTTTCTTCGGCATTTTCTCGCTTCCGATAGTACCTACTTCCATTTTCTAGCACTCGATAGCACTTTTCCGCACTGCTTGGCATTCTCTTGCACTGAATAGTTTTTTCCGGCACATAGTTGCACTATCTTGTTTTATATGGCACTCGGTAGTGCCTAGTTTCACCGCTCTGCACTTGATTGCAATAAACCTCACTACCTTGCACTTGCTAGCATATTATTGCTCTTACCTGCACCAAACAAAACATTTCCGCACTTATCCGCACCACTCTGCACTTTATCGCACCCACTCGCACCTTTCCGCACTCGATTGCAATAAACCGCACTGCTTTGCACTTGCTAGCACATTATTGCCCTTACCTGCACCAGACTAAACAATTCCGCATTCACTCGCTCCCTTCTGTACCGATCATGAATCTTATGTACTTGATGACACTTCGCCTCGGAGTAGGGTAAGATATCTTGAGTTTTTTTCCAAAAAGAGATTAACTAAACGAATCGATTTACTTCTTGACTCTATCGATTCGAACCAAAAAGCAGAGGGATAAAAAATATTGCTCAATTAAAGGAGAGACTCTTCGAAAGAATAAGCAGTGCTGAAAATAATTAATTTTATTAGAAAAGAGATCTGCTCCATTCATCAAATCGATTAAAATGCTTAAAGAGAATATCTACCCATTTATTGTTCCTTTTATTGATTTGCCGGAGATAAGCTTCCCTTCTAATACAATACTATTAATTGGAGACATATTATGCTTTGCTCTTTTCTTAAATTCTCTTGAGGTGATGTAAAAAGGAGCGAATGTTACTCCATATTCATCATAAAGATAATCCCTCAATCTCGAAACTATTTCTTCAATTCTTTTTTTATCTGAATTGTAAACTATACAAATATCCAAATCACTTTGTGCAGTCTCTTCATTTCGCGCTGTGCTGCCAAAAAGTAATATGCTTTCGGTGGTTTTTGAAAGTTCTTTTTTAATTTTATTAAATAGTGTTTTTGTAAACTCGATTTCAGTTTCAAATATTGGTTTAATAATTTGATTATATAGAAAATGCTTTCTATTGAGAATAAAATAGTGGGACTTCCCCACGAATTCTCTTTTAACAATTTTTAGAGCTTCGAGCTTAGATAAAGCGTTATGCGCTGATTGTGGAGTAACGTTCGCAAATCTTGCAATTTCTCTGCCCGAAACTCCCACATTTCTTTTAGCTAATTCTCTCAGTACTGAAATTGAAGAAGGTGCAGAAAACAATTCATTTATTACTTTGTTTATTATCATTTGCTTTTTCTTTGTCAATATTTATTGACATGTGTCCATTATTATTGACACAAATATAATATAATATATTTTAAATCAAACTCAATACTAATTTTGTTTAACTCTCAGCATTTTCTCGCACTGGACTGAACTCTGCTGCACCACTTGGCATTATTTTGCACCAATCCGCACCACCCTGCACTATATTGCCCTCATTCGCACTCACCCGCACGTTATCGCACTAAGATGCACCAATCCGTACCATCTTGCACTATATTGCCCTCATTCGCACCCACCCGCACGTTATCGCACTAAGATGCATCAACCCGCACCGCCCAGTACGTTATCACACTAAGCTGCACCATTCCGCACCGCACCGCACTTACTCATACTCCATCACCCACCCGCTCTCCCTCCAAGAGTATCATTTAATGATACTTCCCTTTACTCTCCCTCTTCAAATCTTTCGATTAATAATTATCCAAGGAGAAAAAACTGGTAACCAGAATTTTATCCGTGCAGTCGTATGACCACTTATCCGTAGTCCAATTCTCCACTTCCGATTATGTTGCTCCGGCGATGCTTCGAGTCCAAAAAAATTCTGACGTTTATAACAGTCTAAAAAATTCAGTCGGGTATTATGCCGATCAGAGTATCGTGTGGCATAAAGTCCATGAAAGCATTCACAAATTCGGTATTCATTCCGAAACGGGAGACCTCGGCAGCATTTAAAAAAGAAAAGACGAAGAGATTAAATCTATCTCCTCTCACTTTAATTACGATGAAAAAGCCAACGGTCTGGCTCTCTTTAAGAATAATAAGCTCCTTAATATGGATATCTTTAATGGCTCGCAAGTATATCAGGATTATTTCCCTAAATTAATTAATGCTGCCGCAATCGATTTCCTTTATGATAAAAAAACCGATATAAAAATTGATGAGAGCGAACTAAAATATCGAACTCTCGAAACTCTCGATATGATCGATGAACTCGAGAAAAATAAATTCAAGGGTGCGGGCTTGGGCGAAGAAGAACTTTTTGAAAATAATCTCGTAACCGGTTTCAGACTAAATTACGAAGGTAAACTAATCCATCAAACAGTGATGAATAAAAATTAGTAGAGACTTAATGTGAAAAGATATTCTTTATCTGTTCGATATTCTTTTTATTGACGAGCACTAGCACCGTGTCGCCTGTTTCTAATACTGTCTCCCCTATCGGGATGATGCTCGCTTCATCCCGCCAGATAAGTATAATCCTGCTATCATGCGGAAAATCAAGTTCCACTATCTGTCTCCCTTTCATATCTGAGTTATATGGTATTATAAATTCCAATAGATCCGTATCAAGGCTCGTAGTTGCATTAAATTCTATCGGAAGCTCCGGCTTCTTTTTTTCTTCCTGACTTAATTTCAATAATTTAGCCACCGGATTAATCGTCCATCCTTGCAAGACAGTGGAAAGGACAACAATAAAAAAAACTACATCAAAAATAATATCTGCTTTTTGTATCCCGGCAAGAAGTGGAAATGTTGCTAAAATAATCGGTACCGCTGCCCTTAATCCGACCCACGAAATAAATATTTTCTCCTTCCAATTATATTTGAATGGAATGAGAGCTATAAAAACACTAATCGGACGGGCAACAAACATTAATGCCGCTCCAATTATCAATCCAATACTCATTACTTCAATTAAGCTCGATGGATAAACTAATAACCCGAGAGTTAAAAACATCGCTATCTGTCCGAGGACAGCCAATCCATCAAAAAATCTGATAGAACTTTTTTTGTGAATGAAAGTAGAGTTACCAATTACTATTCCGCCGATATATAAAGCTAAAAATCCGCTTCCTCCAATTAATGTAGTAAGAGAATAGAGAGTTATACATACGGCTATCGAAAAAACAGGATAGATCCCTTCATATGCAAATTTGAGTCGATTGACTGAATAGATCATTGCCTTACCTATAATCAATCCGGTTGCCGCCCCAATACTCATTTGCATAAAGAACATGCCTATTATCGATAAGTACGATTTTTCCGGCATCAAGATTAATTCTAATGTGCTTATCGTTAGGAAAATCGCCATTGGATCATTACTTCCTGATTCCAATTCGAGGAGTGGCTTAATGTTGCCTTTCAAACCGATCCGCCGCTGTCTTAATATTGAAAATACTGCCGATGCATCAGTAGATGAAATTATTGCTCCAATCAAAAAACTCCATAGGAACGAAACGTCTAAGATAAAATGAATAATAACGCCAACAATTAATGCGGTTAGAAATACTCCTAAGGTAGCAAGTGTTAATGAAGGGAGAATAGCTTTTTTGCCTGTTGACCAATTAGTTTCTAATCCGCCTGAGAACAAAATAAATACGAGAGCTATAGTTCCAATCGATTGAGCGAGTGCGGGATCATCAAAATAAATATTTCCGATACCTTCCGAACCCGCCAACATCCCAACCCCAAGGAAGAGCAATAGAGTGGGAACTCCGATATTATCTAATATTTTAGCAAGTATTATACTTGTTAATAATAGTATTCCGATTATCAGCAACAGATAGTCTAAAGAGAGCATTTAGTATTCTTGATTAAAGTTATAGAAATATACAAAATCCGCCTTTCATATAAAATTAAACTATATCCTTAATTTCTTCATCTTGCTTTGGAGTGTAGTCGGTTTCATTTTAAGCAAAGCTGCCGCTCCATCACTTCCATATATTTTTCGGTCAGTCAATTCCAATGCTTTTAGTATTATTTTTTTCGTTTCTTCTTCAAATGAATTTATTGAGTCCACTCCGGTATTTATTAGTTTTCGATTATCATTCTTTTCAAATACCAAATGAATTGGTTTTATAAATCCATCCTTGGCAAGTATTGCACCTCTTTCAAGTGTATTCTGAAGTTCTCTAACGTTTCCGCTCCAATTATTCCCTTCTAATACTTTTATCGCTTCATCAGATAAGAACAATCTTTTATTGAATTTATTTGAAAGCTTCGCTAAAAAATAATTTGATAATAAAAAAATATCTTCCTTTCTTTCTCTTAACGGTGGGAGAGTAATCGGGAATACATTCAAGCGATAAAATAAATCTTCTCTGAATTTTTTCTCTTTAACTTTTTCTTCTAGATTAATATTTGTAGCCGCAATAATTCTCACCTCTGCATGATAAGTTTTTTCGCTTCCGAGCCTCTCGAATGTTCCCTCCTGAATTGCTCTTAATAGTTTTGGTTGAATCTCATAAGGGAGGTCTCCCACTTCATCCAATAAAAGAGTGCCTCCATCGGCAAGTTCAAATCTCCCTCTTCTTGAAGTTGCCGCTCCCGTAAACGCTCCCTTCTCATGTCCAAAGAGTTCGCTTTCGGCTAAGTTATAATTAAGAGCAGAACAGTTTAATGCAATAAATGGTTTTTTTGATAAATTGGAAAGTGTATGAATCGCTTTAGCCGCCTGTTCTTTTCCTGTGCCCGTTTCACCTAAAATGAGTACGTGTGAATTTGTAGGTGCAACTAATTTAATTTTATCTATCACCTGCATCCATGGATAGGATTTGCCTACTAATCCATCAATTGTGTTTCCGATATCAGTGAGCAAAGAAGTGCGCTCATAAAGGAGAGTTTCTTTTTCATTTGCTAAATTTTCGTTTTCGATAGTCTGCAGTAATGCTAAGGAAATCAGTTTAGAAAGTGTCTGAGCAATACTTACTCGCTGAGGAGAAAAGATATCGCATTGTCTATGGTCTAAAGTCATTAATCCGAGAATTTTATTATTAATTTTTAATGGAGCCAACATGCATGAATGCCCCATGGGCAGATCAAGAACTTCTTCATAAGTATCATGATGATTTTCATCTGCCGTTTCCTCCACTAATTTCACTTCACCGAGACGCAGCACTTCTTGGAGATCGGGACGATTTGCTAATCCAATTTGATATTTTTCAATTTCCCTATTCACGAGCGGACCCTTAGCATATCGCACTTTAAGCCGATTATCTGCTTCCCTGCTTAATATTACGGCAAGTTCATAAGGGATAATTTCGTTGATTGCCTCAAGAACAATATCCATTGTTCTTTTAGGTGTTAATCTAAAATTCGTTTCATCAAAAGAACGATTATTTTCCATAATTTCCACCGATATTAAGTTTATAACGATATTTAGGTGTAATATATAACGAAATATCGTAATTATATCAAGACCTTTTTGTTTATCATCACCTAAGTTGTTGTAATGTAACAACTTAGCTAGTATTATTATTCTGGTACACTCTTTGTATATCTATTAGTAAACATAATTAAAAGGAGAGTCAATATGAAAACTCAATTAAAATCAGAAGTAAAAAACGAAATCGCTGAATTATTAAAACCAATTTTAGCAGATGAGCAGGTTTTATACGTAAAAGTTAGAAATTACCATTGGAACATTACAGGCAGCCAATTCTTTGCACTTCACGTAAAATACGAGGAATTATATACCGAATTAGCTTTGGATGTAGATGAAATTGCAGAGAAAATCCGTGCGCTGGGTGTTTTCGCACCCGGCTCAATGAGCGAATTTCTTAAACTTTCAGGGATAACAGAAGAAAAAGAAAATAACTATCCCGATCAATATCAGATGACCGAAAACATTGCAAAAGATTATGAATTTTTGACCATTCGAATTAAAGATGCGGGTTCTAAAGTGCAGGAACTTGGCGATGAAGTTACTGCCGGACAGCTTTACTCTTTAGCTGAAAAATATGATAAACATGTATGGATGCTTAAATCTATGGTACAGAAATAACAAAAAAAGTTAATAGATTTTCGGAATTATAAAAACCGCCATCATATTAAATGTGGCGGTTTTTATTTAATAAACTCAGAGGGATTTTTACCGAATTGTTCGGTAAAACATTTAGAGAAATAAGAAATACTATTAAACCCGGTCTCAAAAGCAGTTTCCGAAACGTTTTTCCCATCCTCGGTAATTAATTTTAATGCTTTCTGCAATCTGAAATGGCGAACGAACTCATTCGGCGATTTATTTAATAGGGCGCTCATCTTTCTTCTTAAGGTTGATGAACTATATCCTAAATCATCTCCCAATTTTACGACATCATATTCCGGATCGGAATATTTTTTTTCTAACATCTCTACAATTCTTGTTATCAATTCCTTGTCAAGTTTTGTAAGCCCTTTATAATCAGGTATATGAGTAAACTCTTTATCATTTATATCGGCTAAAAGTTTTTTCTGAAGTTTTTCTCTTAATGCTATAAGGTTTTTAATTCTAGCAATAAGTTCTATCGAATTAAATGGTTTTACAAGATAATCGTCTGCTCCAATTTCTAATCCTTCTATCTTATTTTCAATTGCTGCTTTTGCCGTTAATAGTATTACGGGGATATGACTTGTAATCGGATCAGATTTAATTTCTTTACAAAGCTGATAACCGTCCTTGATTGGCATCATTACGTCACTAATAATAAGATCAGGAATTTTTTCCATTGCCTCTTTTATTCCCTTTTCTCCATCGACCGCCTCAAGAATATTAAATTGAAGAGATAATACTTCTATAATATATTCTTTCATATCAGCATTATCTTCTACTAACAAAACGACCGGTTTATTTTCGTAATCAATTTTATTGTCGATTACTTTAGCATCATTATCGATAGTAGAAACAAAAAATTCATTACCTGATTCCCATTCATCAATAATTTCATATTCGATATAGAATGAATCTGCAATAGGGATTGAAACAATAAATACCGTCCCGGAGTAGGAAGATGATGTTAATTCAATTTTACCTTTATGAATTTCCACAAGTTCTTTAGTAAGAGCGAGACCTATTCCGCTACCTTCATGTTCACGTATTTTGCTTGAGTCAACTTGATAGAATCGATTAAATATATGCTCCCTATTCTCCTCTTTTATTCCTATCCCTGTGTCAGTTACCTTGATTCTAATTTTTTCGTTGTCTGTTAATAATTCACAAGTTACTTTCCCACCTTTTGGAGTAAACTTTATCGCATTTGAAATAAGGTTATTAATAATCTTTTGAATTTTATCGGGGTCAAAACAAAAAATTAGTGATTCAATATCGGAGGTAACTTTATATTCAATCTCCCTTACCATTGCAAGTGAATCAAATGATGCAGCCACACCTTTGAAAAATGGGACAAAATCTTTTTTAACTATTGAAAGTTTCATGCTGCCTGATTCCAATTTGGATAAGTCTAATAACTGATTAATCAATTGGAGCAGTCGCTTAGAATTTCTTTGAATCATCTCTAAAGTTTGTTTGGTTCTATAATCAGAGGTTCTTAAAATCAATTTTTCCACCGGCTCCAATATTAAGGTTAGCGGAGTTCTAAACTCATGCGATATATTTGCAAAGAAATTAGATTTAATTCTGTCGGTTTCTTTTAATTTATCTGCTTCGAGCTTCTGAATTCTTAAATCGTTTTTTAGTCTGATTTTATTTAATTCAAATCGGCGTGCCAATAAATATAGAGCAATGAATATAACACCATAAATCATATAAGACCACCAAGTTCGATACCATGGCGGATTAATTATTAATGCTAATTTAAGTGGTTTTTTATTCCACTCACCATTACTAAATCCTATCACTTGAAAGGTATATTCGCCCGGATCAAGATTAGTATATGTAACCTCGTTCTTATTTCCCGCATCGATCCATTCTTTATCAAACCCCTCCATTTTATATTTATATCTGTTTTCGGAAGAATTCTTGAAATTAAGCATTGAATAGACAATCGTAAAAACATTCTGTTCGTAATCGAACTCTATTTTATTGGAATAGGTATATAGTTTTCCGCTCTCATTTCTCTTATTAAAAATTTTTATTTCGCTTAATCGGACTTCAGAAAGATTTTGATCGATCATAATTTCATAGGGATTAAAAAAGATAATTCCATTATTGCTCCCTATAAATATTTCTCTCTTATCCGAAATGGTAGAAGAATTTCTGAAATAATTATTACTTGGCAGCCCATCATTTTTAGTGAAATTAATAAATCGTTTATTTTTTTTATCAAATAAGGTTAGACCTTTTTCAGTGCCTAACCATAACTTTCCATTATCCAAACAGATAATTGAATTTATTTTATTTGAAGGAAGCCCATCATCAATTGTATATTTTGCGAATTTTTCCGTATTTGGATTAAAGTATTTTAATCCTTCTATAAGAGAACCAAGCCAAATAATTCCATCATTATCCTCTCCAATAGTCCAATATTGATTACTAATCGGGAACTTTTCGTTATAATCTTTATAATATTTCCACTGAGTTGAATTTTTATCAAAACTAAATAATCCCCACCATGTAAGAACCCATAATTTATCTTTACCGTAAGGCAGGATACCGGTTATCGATGGATATGGAATTACAAAATCGTAAGGAGGATCCACTTTGTAATGCTCTTCGATACCCGAGTCGTTATTATATTTAATTAAAATATCTCCTATGCCATACCAAAGAATTTCTTCTTCGTCTTCAATTATTGAATAAACAGCGGTATTTTGAATGTTTTTAAACTTATTTTCTATTTTTTTGAAACTGTTGTTTCTTGGATCGAATCTTATAATCCCGTCTCCGGAACCAAGCCATAAATCCCCTTTGCTACCATGGAATATTTTATTAATATGATTCGAAGCATTATTTAATTTATCTTTTCCCGTAAAACGGAAGTTGCTTAAAGAAGAATTTGATTTAGTGAATAAATAGAGTCCTTTACCATTCGTCCCCATCCATATATTTCCGTTTGATTGGGTAAGTATAGATGAAATTGAGCCAAGTGTATTAAAATTCTTATCGCTTGTTTTTGAAAAAAGTGAATGAAAATCAGGATTATTTTTTCTTACTATTTTTATCCCTTCGTGAGCTGTCGGAATCCAAAGTGCACCTTCTTTATCTTTCAATAAACTTAATAAAGCATTCAATTCAAAATCAGAATCGTTCCCCTTCCCAAAACTTAATGACGATAATTCTTTTGTCTTAGTATCTAAGCTAAAAATTCCATTCTTAGCCGAAAAAAGCCATAACTTTCCCTTTTCAAATTCAATAGCAGTTTGCCATTTATAAGGCAGTTTTGTATTTAGCTTAGCAGGTTTTATTTGAAGTGTATTCTCATCAATTATAATAATTGCACCATTATACGTGAGTGCAATTATCTCTTTTTCTAATCTGTTTTCCCAAAGAAATTCTATTGAATTATTGTTCTTAAATTCCGAGCTTAATTCGGAAGGAATAATATTATCGAATTTATCCGATTTTTTATCGAATCTGCTAATTCCATTGGAAGTGGCAAACCATAAATAACCATCTGAAAATTCAAATATTCTGTTTACTTCAGAGGAAGCAAGTCCATTACGAACTATTTTATTATCTATTTGTCCTTGGATATTTCCTTCTTCGGAGATTGGAAAATCGAGTACTTGTATTCCCCAGAAATCAGGATAATCCGGTGGCGATAAATTCCATGAATCAAATGAATGGTCTTCATCTGCTATATAATTTAATTTGTACTGTCCCGGTTCTAATTCTATTATATCGTAACAAATCCTATTTTTATCGCTGCCTCCTGCAATTTTACTTTTTAACGATTCCATTTTCCAGATAATTTTACCGGCAGAATTTGTAATAGCGCCATAATCAAAAAGTTCTCCGTTTGCTATTTCTCCTTCTGAAACAACTAGTACTTTTTTCTTCTCTTTGATGATGAAAGATTTTGAAATTTTCGCTTTGTCTTTTACTCTTATTGCCTCAGATATTATCTTATTTTGCTCTCTTAGAGAAAGAATTGTATTAATTAATTCGGGATTATATGTAGATCCGCCGGCAAAGTAATTTCTGAAATTATCTTTCTCGTAATTATAACTAGAAAGTGCGAATGGAGAAGCAATCCATAAATCATTATTCTTATCTATAAAAATATCATCAACAACAATATGCGGGAAACTCTTTTCATCATTAAAAATTATATTATATCGCTTGAAAATTCCGGTGGATGGGTCTAATTTATTTAGTCCCCCTCCCACAGTACCAATCCAGATATAACCTTGTGAATCTTCAATAATTTTAATTACATAATTGTTTGATAGAGAATTGGGGTCTGATGATTTTTCCCTATAATTAATAAAATTAATCCCATCATATCTTTGCAGTCCCGAATTGCTACCAATCCAGATAAATCCGCGGCTATCCTGATATACACAATTAACAGTATTATTAATTAAACCATCTTCTGTGGTAATTTGGTTTATTTTATAATTGCTCTGCGAAAAGACGATTCCAGAAAGCAAAAAGATCAACGATATGGATACTATTATAGATCGTAACATAATTTCCGGTATTGAGACTCACCAAATTAATAAAGATTATTATTTATTACTATTTTCTATTAATTTAATTATAAATTGATTATATCTATGACCTACTTATTTTTTTTTAGCAGAATAATTTTATTATACTTAGATTGATTGTCTTATTAAAATAAAAGGAGCAATATGATACCAACAAAAGGATATGCAGCTAAATCTGCAACAACACCATTAGAACCTTGGACTTTTGAGCGAAGAGAAGTAGGACCAAAGGATATACATATAAAAATACTTTATTGCGGTGTCTGCCATTCAGATATCCATTTCGCACGCAGCGAATGGTTCCCAACTAATTATCCGTTAGTACCGGGTCATGAAATTGTAGGTAAAGTATTAGAAGTTGGCAATGACGTTACAAAATATGCTGTTGGCGATACAGTCGGAGTCGGTTGTCTCGTTGATTCGTGCCATACATGTCCAAGCTGCGAGGGCGGACAAGAACAATTTTGCGCCGAAGGTATGATTGGAACTTATGGCTCCCAAGAAAGAGGCAAAGAGACTTTCACTCAAGGTGGTTATTCAGATCAAATCGTAGTTGATGAACATTTTGTTTTACGCATCCCCGAGAATCTTCCTTTAGATAAAGTTGCTCCGCTTTTATGTGCCGGAATTACAACATATTCACCTATTATGAAATGGAGAATTGGAGAAGGGGATAAAGTGGCGGTTCTAGGTCTCGGCGGTTTAGGCCATATGGCTGTAAAGATTGCTTCTTCTCTCGGTGCCGAAGTAACAATGCTAAGTACATCACCTGAAAAAGAGAAGGATGCTAAAAAATTAGGTGCAGCAAATTTTGTTCTTACTACGGACGAAGAACAATTTAAAAAATTTACAGGTTATTTTAATTTTATTATTAACACTGTTTCTGCACAGCATGATTACAATAAATATATGCAGCTTCTTGGTGTAAATGGTGTTATGGTTTGTCTTGGAGTTCCTCCCGTTCCAACACCCGTTCATGCAATGAGTCTTGTAATGGGTAATAAAACCATACAAGGTTCATTAATTGGCGGGTTAGAAGAAACTCAAGAGATGCTCGATTATTGCGGTCTTAATAATATCACTGCCGATGTAGAAATTATTCCAATCGATAAAATAAACGAGGCATTTGATAAAACCATTGCAGGAGATGTTCATTATCGTTTTGTAATTGATATGGCAACTTTGAAATAATTAATTATAGAGATGAATGAAATGAGTAAAAATTATTTTTTATTTTCTTTCGTGGTTTTATTATTAGCTTCTTTTGCAGCCTGCGGGCAAAACCGAGAAGCAAAGATCGATTATCATACTAAAACTTTCAAAAATCTATACGAAGCTGATAGTATGCGTTCAGTGGATTTTAATATTGAAATATTAGTTTTAGATAATGTTCCTGCTCCTGCGGCAAAAGATTCGATTAATAAATATCTAAATCAAATTTATAATGCCCCAATCACAGGCGAATATACAGTAAATAGCGTAGAAGAATTATATGATTCTACCTTAAGTGATTTCAAACGAGAACTCCCCGGCTCAATTGAAATGGGTTATCCGTTTAATGTAGCTCTTGATAGAAAAATTAATGTGGTCTTAAATGAGAATAATCTTTTTACATTTTCCGTAATTCAATATCAATATACCGGCGGTGCTCACGGTATGACTTATCTTATTAATTATAATTTCGATGCAACATCAGGTAAGCAAATTACTTTGGACCAATTATTTAATTCGGGCTACAAAGAATCCTTGAGGCAGCGTGCAGAGAAATTTTTTAGATCGAAAAATAATTTAGAACTAAATGACAATTTGGACGATGCAGGATTCTGGTTTGAGAATAATAGATTCGCATTAAACGACAATTTTCTAATCGAAAAAGATTCATTTTCATTCATATATAATCAATATGAAATTGCTCCTTATGCATTCGGCCAATTTGAAATCAAGATTCCTTATAGTGATATAAAAAATATTATCAATAAAGATGGAGCTCTGAAATTCGTCTTTGAAAAACAAAAATAACCACGAGTTTTCATTTACTCCTATCGGATATATTAAATCAGATTTTAAGCATCGGTACGAGACTCCCCGTCAGGGGATTCTCGCCGGTGATTCTATCTCTTATATCAATTTAGAAATGGGTAATAATTTCCAACAGGCAATTAAAGAACTAGAAGGATTCGATAGAATCTGGGTTATATATGTATTTCACTTAAATGAAAACTGGAAAACAATGGTCAATCCGCCACGCCATTTGGATAAGAAAGTTGGAGTATTTGCTTCTCGCTCCCCTCATCGCCCTAACCCTATCGGAATAAGCTGTGTGAAACTTGAAAAGATAAACGGACTGAAAATATTCATAAGTGAATCGGATATATTAGACGGCTCTCCGGTGCTGGATATCAAACCATATCTCCCCTATTCCGATTCATTTCCAGATTCTTCAACGGGTTGGGTTAGAACTGACATTGGTGAGAAATATGAAGTGGATTTTTCTGCAAGTGCCGCAGAAGCATGCGATTGGTTAGAGAAAAATGCCGAAATAAAACTTAAGAATTTCGCTCGACTTCAATTGGAATTTAAACCCGATGATAATTCACGCAAACGAGTTACTAAATTAGGTGATGAATTTGAGTTAGCTTACAGGACTTGGCGAATAGATTATTCAGTGGATAAAACTAATTCGATAGTTACCGTTAGTCGAATCCGCAGTGGATATACTTTAGAAGAACTCTCCTCCCCGGAAAATAAATACGAAGACAAAGAGCTACATAGAAAGTTCAATAATGATAAATTACATTTTTGATATTGAATTAAAGAGATATAAGCTTTTTCAATATTACTTCTCCCCTAATAAATCTTTTCGAATTCACATTGTAAATTCATCATATATACTTTTTGCCATTTTCTATACATGATAGACTTATCATATATACATTTTCGCATTTTCTATACATGAGAGATCTCTCAATCCAAGTATTTGGATAATTAAAAAAGTATTGTTGGAATAAACCTCCAACTATGGCGTTTTTACAAATTTGCATATTTAGGAAATTTGAAATTATATTACTCTGAATAAAATTCATTAATAAGATAAGGGGTGTTAAAATGAAGTCGATAAATCCATATTTAAACTTTCCGGGAAATACAGAAGAAGCATTTAACTTTTATAAAAAAATCTTTGGTGGTGATTTTATAGGAGATATTTTCCGTTTTAGAGATACACCCGAGGCAGAAAAAATGAGCGGCGAGGATAAAGAAAAAATTATGCACATTGCTTTAAAAATGGGTAAATCGAATATGCTTATGGCAACAGATGCTTTAGAATCAATGGGGTTCAATGTTTCCTTCGGTAATAACTTTTATATCTCAATAGATGCCGATAGCATATCAGAAGCAGACCAACTTTTTAAAGATCTTGCTGATGGTGGAAAGATTTTGGTGGAAATCGGACATCAATTTTGGGCTGATTATTTTGGTTCTCTTGAAGATAAATTTAGCGTTAGATGGATGATTAATTTTTCTGAGAATTCATAATATATCCAAACTTTTATGAAATTTTGTATCATTTTGACGGAAAGTGATTAGATATTGGGCAAACAATAATTAATAAAAATATCTAAAATGTAAATTAATAATCTAAAGAGGATTAAATGAGAAAAATAATAGTTATAGAGTTTATATCATTAGATGGAGTAATACAAGCACCGGGAGGACCAGAGGAAGATAAATCGAGCAACTTTAGGTATGGCGGTTGGACTGCTCCCTATTTTTACGAAGCTGCAGAAGAAGCCGGTGAATTTATGCAAAAAAATATGGAGGCGACAGATCTTCTTTTGGGAAAAGAAACATATAAGGTTTTTGCTGAATATTGGCCCAAACATTCTGACGAGTGGCCCGGAATCAATGATGTAACAAAATATTTTGTTTCCGATAATCCAATGGAACTTACGTGGGTAAATTCAGAGCAGATTAAGGGAGATGTTTTAGCACGCATCAAAGAACTTAAAACCGGGACCGGAACTATAATAAAAGTGATAGGCAGTAGTAAACTAGCACAGACACTTTTAAAAAATGATCTGGTTGATGAGCTATGGCTTATGATTTTTCCAATCACACTCGGAACCGGGAAGCGTTTGTTCGGAGAAGGTACTATTCCTGCAGCTTTCACATTGATAGAAAGTTTGGTTACGTCAAATGGTGTATTGTTTGCTAATTACAAACGTTCCGGAATGGTTAAGACAGGAACGGTTGGAGCTTAATAAAAAATAAAATGAAAAGAGAGTTTAAAGTACATAAGGGATTATAAATCGCTGATTTTTATTTCTTATTCATTTTTATTGACCTTTTTCTTTGTTATTTTTATTTCATTATTAACTAATTACTCTTTATATGCCAGAAGATGATTTAAAGGAAGAAAATACCGAATCGAGACAGGAATCTAATAGTGCTCAAGGGACAAATCCTCAATTTGAACATAATAATGCTGACTCTGAAACCGAAGATGAGTCTAATCCTGAATCCGATCCTGATCCGGAACCATTAAAATCAACCATTAACCCCGTGTATGCCGCATTCTTTGGTCTCTTTGCTGTCTTTATTCTTTATCAATTTGGCGGAGCAGTTCTCACTCTTCTTATTTTTGGAGCTGATTTCCAAAAAGCGGACGTTAACGCCACACGATTATTAACAATGGGCGGTCAAATTCTTTTTATTCTCCTTCCCGCTCTCCTATTCACAAAATATTTTTATAATGATGTAACTCGTGTCTTGAGAGCTTTTATTCCTCACTGGAAAGAAGTAGCTGTTTTTACATTAGGGCTATTTATTCTCACTCCCCTCCTCCAAGACGTAATCTATATTCAGAATTATCTTTTTGATCTGAGCGCAAAGAATGTAGAATTTATTAGACAACTCAAAGAGATGTTCGACCAATTAGATAAAATGGTGGAAGGTGCTTATGGAAATCTGCTCAATGCTAATAACGCCTTTGAAACAATCTTAATTATTGCCGTTGTAGCCGTTACGCCTGCAATCTGCGAAGAAGTTTTCTTCAGAGGTTTTGTCCTCACGAGTTTCAATCAAAAATTTAAACCTTTTTTCAGTGCGCTTATTACAGCATTCTTTTTCGCTATCTATCATTTTAATCCTTACGGTTCATTAGCTTTAATACTTCTCGGATTATATTTCGGATTTGCTGCATATACATCAAATTCTATAATTGTCCCGATGCTTCTCCACTTCTTAAATAATTTTTTGGCTATTCTTGCCTATTTCTTATTGGGCAGTGATGAACTATTGAATTCAAAACTACCGGAAAATGAAGCCATTGCACCCCATTTTATAAGTCTTTTCTTTTTGACGGTAATCTTCTTTATTTTTATTTATCTTTTAAAGAAGAACTACCATAAGTTCGCAACTAAATAATAGGAGGTTATATGATCTGCCCTAATTGTGAATCTGAGTACATAGATGGAATAACTACGTGTGCTGATTGCAGCATCGAGCTTATTCCGGTGGAAGAATTTAAAGGTAACTTGGTAACACCTTCGGATTGGGTTATTGCATATACTTCCATGGACCCTATCGAAGTGGACATGCTAAAAGCTAATCTTGAAGGTGGTGAGATCGAATGTCTGATTCTCTCGCAAAAGGATAGCAGCTATAACATTTCTAACGCCAATTTTTCATTAGTAAAATTATTAGTGAAAAAATCGGACGCTAAAACTGCTATGGCTATTATAAATGATATAAATGACCGAGCCGAAGAGGATGAAGAAGGATAAATGAAATTTAATAATTTATCAGTTAGAATTGCCGTTGCCCTTATCGGTATCCCGGCTTTAATTGCGCTGAGCATAACGGGACGAATTGCTTTTCTTTCATTCATTCTTGGTATTGGAATTGTCGCATTATACGAGTTTCATGTAATGGTAAAGTCTAAGGGTCATTCAGCCAATTTGCTCTTAAGCGGATTGGCATTGATCTTATTGATCATAAATGCTTATTCTGAATTTGTCAGTTTCGAGATCTTAATTACAATCTTTATTCCCTTGATTTTATTTTATGAACTTTTTAGGAATAAAAACTCAGCTATTCAAAATGTTGGTTCTACTTTAATAGGTATTTTTTATATAGGACTTTTTTCTGCTTCACTTATAAAGATTCGCGAATTTTATAGTTATTCTGGAGCGTTATACGAACAGGGCGGATTTTTAATAATTAGTATATTGGTTACAATTTGGGTTTGTGATTCAGCGGCATATTTTTTTGGGATTGCATTTGGTAAGAAAAAACTTTTTCCGAGAGTAAGTCCAAATAAAAGTTGGGAAGGTGCTATCGCCGGTTTTGCTTTTTCTATTCTATCTATGATAGTTCTACGTTCTTTTTTAATCGATTTTCTACAATGGATTGATGTTCTTGCTGTTGGTATTATAATCGGTTCTATTGGTCAGGCGGGGGATTTAATTGAAAGTCTTTTTAAGCGTGATGCCGGCGTAAAAGATTCCTCTTCAATTCTTCCGGGACATGGCGGAGTATTTGATCGCTTCGATTCTCTCCTTTATTCTGCTCCTGTTATCTATCTCTATCTTCATTTTTTTGTAAAATAATATTTGTTTGAAAGGATTTTAAGCAATAATGCCTAAGAAAGAAAAAATTTCTATAATTACACTTGGCTGCTCCAAAAATACAGTCGATTCCGAGCGTTTAATGAATCAGCTAAAATTGAATAATTTTTCATTAGTGGATGATTCAAATGATGCTGATTCCGTGATAATTAATACATGCGGATTTATTGATGCTGCCAAAGAAGAATCAATTAATACAATTCTTGAAGCTATCGAGCTTAAGAAAAGCGGAAAGTTTAAAAAAGTGGTTGTAGCCGGTTGTCTCTCCGAACGTTACAAAGATGAATTACTCAAAGAGATTCCTGATGTGGACGCATTCTTCGGCACCGAAAAATATGAAGAGATATTAAAGGAATTTGGTGCAGACCTAAAATATGAACTTCTTGGCGAAAGATCGCTTACTACACCAAAACATTTTGCATATCTAAAAATTTCAGAGGGTTGCGATAATCCATGCTCGTTTTGCGCAATTCCTTTAATGCGCGGACTTCATAAATCTGTTCCGATGGAAGACTTACTTAAAGAAGTAAAATTCCTTGCCGATAAAGGTGTCAAAGAGATCAATATAATCGGGCAAGATACGACTGATTACGGCAAAGAGACTAATAATAGGAATGCTGCCGAGCTTATACGTAAGATTACGGAAGTCGCCGGTATCGAATGGGTTCGTTTATTATATGCTTATCCTTCTCATTTCCCTGATGATCTAATTGATGAAATCGCCAATAATCCAAAAGTCTGCAAATATGTTGATATGCCTTTGCAGCATATTTCGGATAAAGTATTGAAATCGATGAGAAGAGGAATAACAAAAAGAAGGACTATCGAGCTTTTAGAGGAACTCAAAAAGAGAGTTCCGGGTATAACACTTAGAACTACTTTTATCGTCGGTTATCCTGCAGAGACAGAAACTGAATTTCATGAGCTCTGCGAATTTGTAAAAGAGATGGAATTTGATAGAGTCGGTGTATTTAATTATTCTGTCGAAGAAAATACTCCGAGCTTTATCCTTGGAGATCCCGTTCCAGATGAAGTCAAAGAAGAAAGAAAATCGCTTCTAATGGAGATTCAAAAAGAGATATCCACAAAGAAGAACGAAAGACTAATTGGTACAACTACGAGAGTAATAATCGATGGCAAAGAGGGAGATTTTTATATCGGAAGAACCGAGAGAGATGCTCCTGAAGTCGATGGCGAGGTATTAATTAATGCAGAATATAATACCCTGAAAGTAGGGAATTTTTATGACATTGAAATTGATGACAGCAATGAGTATGATTTATTTGGTAATTTGGCAAAAAAGCCAAAAAATAGAAAATCGGAAAAAGGGGAAACCCCAAAAGGGTAAAAGGTGATATTATGAAAACTATCTTACTATTATTAGCAATTCTATTGATCGGTTCGTCTCTTAATGCACAAGTGGAATATTCTTCTAATTCACAATTTTCGAAATCCGCACCCATATTCTCAATTGATGCAGCATCATATAAAAGCAGCAAGGAAGGGAAAACAAGAGTTGATTTTTTTATACAAGTGCCTTATGCAAATATCCAATTTGTAAAAAAGGGGAGCGAATTTCTTGCTTCATACAGTATCACTCTTACATTCTATGCGGAAGATAAATCACGAATAATGTTTGAAAGTATTTGGAAAGAGAAACTTTCAGCAGGGAGTTTTGAGGAAACCAATTCAGGCGATAATTTTAATATCAGTTATAAATTTTTTGATCTTACTCCGGGTAAGTATAATCTTAAATGTACAGTGGAAGATTCCGATTCGAGAAAAAGCAGCAGCCGCGAATTTCCGCTTAATATAAGAGAAATAGCTGATTCATTAGATCTAAGCGACCTATTATTGGTAACCGATGTAATTAAAGATTCACTTGGAGAATCGATTGTTCCGAATGTAGCGCGTATGGTTACAAATAAAACCACCGAGCTTTCGGTTTATTTAGAAATTTATTCTGATAAGAATCAACTCGCTTACATTGATTTTACTATGAAAGATATTAAGAACGGAAAAAATTTCAATCAACTTAGTCCGCAGGAATTAAAAAAAGGAATTAATAAAGTAATTCATACATTTACTAAAACTGATTTTGTAGTGAGCGATTATTCGATCATAGCGCTACTTAAAGACAGTGAATGGAAAGAGATTAAAAGGACAGAAAAAACATTTATCTCAAAGATTTTCGGTGTGCCTAGCGGGATTGCCGATCTTGATAAAGCGATCGATCAAATGTTATATATTGCTTCACCCGAACAATTAGATGACATCAAGGACTCGAAAGATTATGATGAAAAATTGAATCGATTCTTAGCTTTTTGGGAATCAAAAAAACCGAATCAGAACTCGCAAGAGAATCCGGTAATGTATGAGTACTATCGAAGAATCGATTATGCCACCAAAACTTTCAAAGGTCTAGGCGAAGGATGGCGCTCCGATATGGGTATGATCTATGTTACATTCGGACCTCCGAATAATGTTGATCGTCATCCGATTGATGCATATTCCAAACCGTATGAAGTATGGGAATATTATGATATAAATAGATCATTCGTATTTTCCGATAATACCGGATTCGGGAACTACCGCTTAGTAAATCCCGATTTCAGCCGTTGGCCCGGTTACAGATATTAGATGTAAAAAATGATTCGCGGCATCGATAACTAAAGCCGGCGAATCGAAATCGGTTATAGATATTAAAGGTAAAATATGGTACTGACAGTTACTCTCAACCCATTATTAGAGCATCGTCTTTATTTTAAAGACGTTAAGAACAAAACAGTAAATAGGAGTTACAGAGAATCATTCTCCGCCGGTGGTAAAGGCATTAATGTAAGCAGGCAGTTAAATAAGATTAATATTAAGAATCAAGCTGCCACTTTTATTGGTGGAAATAATGGTAAATCCTTCCGCTCCATACTTGCCTCCGAGGGAATCGAAATCATTCCCGTCTCTTCAAAGTACGATTTGAGAAATGCTTCTCTTATTATTAATGAATCTGAAAATTCAATTACTACTTTTTTCTCTCCTGATAAACAGATCCCCGAAGATGAAAGCGCCGACTTGATGAATAAACTCGATAAGATGATACAGAACTGTTCGACAGTAGTTTTCTCAGGCAGTTCTCCTTCTCAATATACCGATATAATTTTTTCTTACGGAATTGAATTAGCAAACAAATATGATAAAATCTCGATATTGGATACGTATGGAACACCGCTTTCAAAATCAATAGAAGCTTCTCCTACAATTACACATAACACAAAACAGGAGATTGAAAATTCGCTTAACATCTCTCTATCTGATGAAGCCGAAATTAGAGATTATCTAAATACACTTTATAAAAAAGGGATAAAATTAGCATTTATTACAGATAGCAGTAATACTGTTTATGCTTCAAAATTCGATTTCCATTATAAATGTAAGCCTCCTGAAGTTTCAGTCCTTGATGCCACCGGAAGCGGTGATTCATTTACAGCAGGATTAGCTTATGGGATGGAACACTCGCTCGTATTCGAAGAATTCTTCAAACTCTCCATTGCTCTCGCATCAGCCAATGCTTCTAAATGGGAAACAAGTGCAGTTACCTTAGAAGATGCGGAGAAATTGCTTCCACTTATTACAATTGAACCGATCGGTAAAAAAATGAAAATTTTAGATGATTCCCCGACTATTTAAATATTTTTCCCTCTTATTTCTCTTTTCATCTTTAATATATTCTCAGAATCAATCACCTTTAATTATTAAGAATATTTTTTTTAATTTTACTTCCGGCGATTCGTTAATTTTGACTCGCTATTTCAATGAATTAAAGGGTGATGAATTAATAGAAGAAAACATTAATTACACAATTAATAAGATATTGGATTACTACGAGGAGAATGGATACCCATTTGCCGAAATAAAGATTACTGATGCTTTTATCAGCTACGACTCTTTAGATTCCGAATATTCAGCTAATATTACATTTAGCATTATCCCTGATCAACTTAGTAAAATAAATAATATCAGGATTACGGGAAACGATAAAACAAAACCGTATGTAATATTGAGAGCGTTGCGATTAAACTCCGGAGAAGAATATTCCCAAAAACGAATTAATGAAATTCCGAAGCGATTAAATCGGCTTAGGATTTTCGAGCCTGTCGAATTACCAATTTATTATTTAGACCCCGATTCAAATGGAATTCTTGAAATAAAAGTAAAAGAGAAGGTTACAAATAATTTCGATGGTATAATCGGATATGTACCTTCTCAGAGCGATAACCAAAAAGGATATTTCACAGGATTCGTAAATATCGGACTCCGCAATTTATTCGGCACCGGCAGAGATGCTTTCTTTAAATGGCAGCAGGAAGAGAGGAACTCTCAAGAGCTGCAAATGAAATATCTCGAACCGTGGTTATTTGGTTTCCCTTTTAATGCCGGTATTGAACTTTTTCAAAGAAAACAAGATTCCACCTACGTCCAACGTTTCTTAAAAGCTGATCTGGAATATCTTGCCACAGAAGATATATCCGCAGGAATTAATTTTTCTACTCAATCCACTATCCCATCTGTCCGAGTAAATAAAATTTTTACTCTGTTCAATTCATCCGAATTAACAACGGGAGCATTTTTAAAGATTGATACACGAGATGATTTTTATTCGCCAAGAGAAGGATTTTATCTTTATAATTCTTATAAAATTTCTTCAAAAAAAATAAATGGTCCGACTGGAAATATCACTCCCGAAATAAAAACAAAATTATATTTGCAGAGGATAGAAATCGATCTGCTCCTTTATTATGAATTATTCAATAATAATGTAGCTTCCTTAGGACTTCACGCAAAGGAATTAAAAGGCGATTCATTTGAAATCAGTGATCTTTATCCTCTTGGCGGAACAAATTCGCTTCGCGGATATAGAGAGAGACAGTTCCTCGGCACTCGCATCTTTTGGTCGAATCTCGAATATCGATTATTAATTGAAGGACGTTCTTACGTTTTTGCTTTTTTTGATACGGGATATTTTCTTTATAATAGTTCCGGCTTTTATACCGGTTATGGAATCGGTATAAATGTGGAAACGGGTCTTGGTGTCCTTACGGTTAATTATGCTCTTTCAAAAGGAGATAGTTTTAGTAACGGTAAAATTCATTTTGGTATTCTAAGCGAGTTTTAATGGAAAACAAAATTTGTGATAATAGTTTTTTATCTAATGAAATAAGGATAATTGCCGGTGTGGATGAAGCGGGACGCGGACCTCTTTCAGGTCCTGTTGTAGCTGCTGCCGTTATTTTTGATAATTCCGTTTTCATTGAAGGTATAATGGACTCGAAAAAAATTATCGAAACTAAAAGAGAATTGCTTTACGATAAGATAATCTCAAATTCATTATGCTATGGAATCGGTATAATTGATAATATCGAGATAGATGAAATTAATATTTTGCAAGCATCATTAAAGGCAATGAAGATTGCAGTTTCAAAATTAGAGATTATCCCCGACCTCGTATTAATCGATGGTAATAAATCGTTCATTACTCATTTGAATGTAAAAACAATTATAAAGGGTGATGATAAATCGTTTTCAATTGCAGCCGCATCAATTTTGGCTAAAGTTACGAGAGATAGAATCGTCCGCAATCATGCATTACTTCATCCTGATTATAAATGGGAGAAGAATAAAGGTTATGCTACAAAAGAACATATCAGCGCAATAAAAAAATGCGGTGTAACCGATTTACATCGGATGACTTTCCTTTCGAGGATTCTAGATGAAAATTAACAATAAATATTTTGGAACGAGCGGCGAAAAACTCGCCGCAGATTATCTGCAAAAAAAAGGTTATGAAATTATTAAACTAAATTACCGATTCCATCATGGTGAGATAGATTTAATAGCGAAGGAAAAAGAAGTACTGGTTTTCGTAGAAGTAAAAACACGCTTATCGGATAAATTTGGAGCCCCCGTTAATGCAATCTCGCGAAGTAAAATAAATCAGATACGCAAAATCGCCGATGCTTATCTAGCGGTAAATAAAATAAAAGATACCGATTGTAGAATAGATTTTATCGGTATCTTATATAAAAACGGTATTCCAGAAATTGAGCATTTAGAAAATATCGGTTAATTATTTTTTCTTTTTATCTTCTTTTTTGGGTTCATCTTTAAATATACTGTCAGGAAGCCCTTTATTGACTTCGTAGTCAGAATAAGAAATTGTAACGGCTCCTTTCATCTCTTGCGGTACTCTACTTCTATTTTCATCATCATCCTTCTTATCCTGCTGCATCGGATTCATTGGCATTGACATTTCTCCAAAATTAAAATAAAATTTAGCCGTCTCCGGCATCGGATGTGTTTGACCGGCAGAATAATTTAATTCAATTTTTATTGTGCCTGCCTTCTTCCCGATAGTTTCTATTTTTCTAATTAGCGATTGTCCGGTATCCACCCATAATGTTGTCATTATTATCTCGGACGAATCTGAATTTGGAATTATCTTTATCACATCCGTTGTGTAATTTCCATATTTTTCTTGACGTATATAAAGCGTATTGAAATCTCCTTCGAGCAATTGCATAGGAGAAAAATTTATCCCCTGCTTCGGAAGCATCGCAAATCCTTTCGATTCCATCTTCATTTTATTCGGTTTTTTAAAATAGATTGTCGCTTTATTATCCGGCATCTTTATGAAATCAAAATCGATTTTTATATTTACGTAACATTTATAATCATTAATTTTTTCAAACTTCTTTTTAACTTCAGAAAGAATTTTATCAGCATTATTATTCTGAGCATTTAATACAAAAGTTATAGCAAAGAATAGAATAAATATTTTTTTCATCATTACCTCGTCCTAAGAAAGAATATCTTTTTTAATAAAAATATAAGTAGTCAATCCATATAATCCGAATATATGGAGGAGGAGAACTCCGGCATCTCTAAGAATATCAGTAAATTCGAGAGGATCCGTAAAGAACCCGTTCCAACCTCCCATATAAGAAGTAAAATAAAATTTACGTGCTTCGTGAAGTGCGTCAATCGGAATAACCGATAGTATCAAAAGAATAATTATTAAAGCC
The DNA here is from genome assembly GCA_001516025.1 of bacterium BRH_c32. Taxonomy (GTDB): domain Bacteria; phylum Bacteroidota; class Ignavibacteria; order Ignavibacteriales; family Melioribacteraceae; genus BRH-c32. The sequence goes on from LOEU01000001.1 coordinate 48,232, forward strand.
ATAGTGCCCATAATCGGACCGATAGCATTTTCAACCATTGAAGAGAAGAAAAAAGAAACAGCCAAAATGGTGGTCATACTTATAAAAGCAAAACCATAAGCACTTAAGAATCTCCATAAAACATCATCTGCGGCAAAAATTATTAATTTCCCTTTAATAGTAATAAGTTCGCCTGTACCAAATATTAATAGACTACCAACTACACTAACAAGAAATAAAAAAGCTAAAAGAAGAAAAACATATATTGCCCCAGCGAGGAATTTTCCCGTTACAAGAGTAAAGCGAGATACAGGCCGTGTAAGAAGCATTCGATAAGTCCCCGAGGTTGCCTCTCCGGCTAATAAATCTCCTCCCACAAGTACAATCAAAAACGGTATATGAATATAGAGAGCTTGTAAAATGATATAGCCAATTAAATACCCATTAAATAGATTCCCCGACATAAAGAAGGAATCTTGAAGTCCTCGTGTAACATGATTTACGTACCCCGAGCCTTCATAATAAAGTGCTATTTGAACGATCGGAGCTAAAACACCGATTGCGATAAATCCGATATACGTTCTCCATTTCCTGAAAATCTTTTGCAGTTCCACATAAATTATAGTTGTCATTTGCTTACCCCCTCTGTAATTTTCAGGAAGAAATCTTCGAGCGATCTTACAGGCACTAAAGAATTCACTTTTATATCATTCGTAACGAGATGTTTATTTAAGTCGGCAACTTCCTTTGTGGGCAGCTCAAAAAGAAGATCGTTCTTTTCGATATGTTTTAAATTATTCTGCCAACCGGTAAGATCAATTATCGATTTGGCTTTTTCGGTATCATCCACAGATACGGTTACTTGCATCGTATCGGATTTTAAGAGTTCTTCTACGGTACCTTCTACGAGTGTAGTTCCCTTATTTATAATAATCATTCGTGTGGCAATGATCTCTACTTCCCTAAGAATATGCGACGAGAGAAAAACTGTTTTCCCTTTTTCGATACTTAGATGGCGAATAAGATCGCGTATTTCTTTCATCCCCTGAGGATCTAATCCTGTTGTTGGTTCATCAAGAATAATTAATTCAGGATCGTGCAAAAGTGCCTGTGCAATTCCGAGCCGCTGCTTCATTCCGTGCGAAAATGTTTTTACCTTGCTATTGTATCTTTTTGCAAGACCAACAAGCTCCAGCATCTCCATGATTTTTTTCTTAGATGTATCAGCTCCCGAAATTCTTGCAAGAATTTCGAGATTTCTGTAAGCAGATAAATAAAGATAAAAATCGGGTTTCTCTACTATTGCTCCGATTCTTCTAAGTATATCTTTTCGGTACTGAATTAATGGCTTTCCAAATATTCTTATATCGCCGTAATTCGGTTTTATCAAAGAAAGAAGCATTCTGATTGTAGTGCTCTTCCCTGCTCCATTTGGTCCCAGAAATCCAAATACATCACCTTTATAGACATTCAGATCAAGATTATTGACTGCGGTAAGGTTTTTGAATTTTTTAGTGAGACTTCTAACTTCAATTATTTTTTCAGAATCCAATAGCACTCCTTTTGTTATAACGTTTAGACGAACTTAAACCGAAGATGTTTTCTTTTTCATTCCAAAATTTGGATCAAGAGGAATAAATTTGGCGACAAAGAAAGATGGAATAGTGGCAAGCATTATATAAACAAAAAATGATTGATAACCCAAAACTTCTTCAATCATACCGGAGAACATGCCGGGTATCATCATTCCTAAAGCCATAAAACCTGTTGCGATAGCATAGTGTGAAGTCTTAAATTCTCCTTCGGAAATATGAATCATATATAATACATAAGCAGTGAAACCAAATCCATAACCAAATTGTTCCACGGCCACGCACGCATTGATTATCCAAAAACTCTCCGGCTGTACAAGCGATAAATAAACATAAACTGAATTTGGAATATTAATGGCAACGAGCATCCACCAGATCCAATATTTCAATCCCTTTACCGATGCGGCAAATCCGCCAAGTAATCCACCTAGAACAAGTGAAATAATTCCGACTGTTCCATAAATAAATCCCACTTCCGAAGTCGTGAGCCCAAGTCCTCCAAGCTCCCTTGCATCAAGCATGAAGGGTGCTGCCATCTTTACCAATTGTGCTTCTGCAAATCGGAAGAATAATAAGAATCCTAATATCCAACCGATTTTTTTCTTTATAAAAAATTTTGAAAATGAAGCTAGGAATTCCTTTGCGGCATTTGTTTCTCTAAGCTCCGTTACTGAATGATCGCTATCGGGTATGGGAAGCATAAACCAATGATACAATGAAAACAGTACAAACAGCGCCGCAATTACGAAGAATGTAAAAGTCCACGCAAAAGTAATAGATTTCGTTACCTCCCAATATCCCGCCAACATTATTAAAAATCCCTGTCCTGCAATCATAGCCATTCGATAGAACGTACTTCTGATCCCCACAAAAAATGCCTGTTTGCTTTCATCTAAAGCAAGCATATAAAATCCGTCTGCCGCAATATCATGTGTTGCGGAACTAAATGCCATAAGCCAAAAGAATAGTAGAGTGTATTGGAAAAAACTTGACATAGGGATCGTAAGAGCAACACCGCCCATACCCGCACCAATAACCAATTGCATTATTACAATCCACTTCCGCTTGGTCTTAAAAAGATCAACTACCGGACTCCATAATGGTTTAATAACCCACGGCAGATATAGCCAACTTGTATAAAGTGCTATATCACTATTTGATATTCCCATTCTTTTATACATAATTACAGAGACACTCATTATTACCACATAAGGGAGCCCTTCGGCAAAATAGAGCGAAGGAATCCAGCTCCATGCATTTCTTTTCTTATTCATTTATTTTTCGCTTGATTATACATATCGATGAAAATTTACGGCTGGCATTTTTCTTAATCATTAGTATTATACTCGACCATTCATAATTGCTTTTTGTGCTATTATTAAAGCTCCATATTCAGGTTTATTTATCGGCTCAATCACTTGAATTGAGGTAAATGATTCGTTGAGTTTCTTTTTGATTAATTCCTTATAGAAATTATGGTTCTCGATTAAACCGCCTAATAATGCAATTTTAAAATCATCTTTATTAATTTTTTTAGAAACAGCATATACCTGGTTTACTAATTCGGTAATTTCATCATTAATCAAGTTTAAACAAACTTCATCGCCATCGGAGGCACAATTAATTACCTCAATACCTATATCTGCATATTCTGGTGAGCCTTTATAAACATGATTAATTAATTGATGAATATCGCTTAGATTAAATTTATTTTTAATAACTGAAGTTAGTTTTGTACTAATTTTTTGACCGTCTAGCTCTTTAGAAACTAAAGTTAATCCTTTAAGTCCGAGCGAATAACCACTCCCCTCATCGCCCAAAATTTTTCCGAGACCGCCGCTCCTAAAATGCTCACCCGATTTATCCTTAGCAAAAACAATAGAGCCCGTGCCGCAAATTACAATTACGCCGGCTTCGCCATCTAACGAACCCTCTAGTGCTGCCTCGGCATCTGTTACTACATTCATCTCTTCTACTGCTATAATATTCTTTAATTTATCTTTTACGCGGTATCCAAATTCAAATGCATCGTTTTTTCTCCCTGCGCCGGCGGTTGCTATTACAACCGAAACCAATTTTGAATTTATTACATCTACGAGACTGAACGATTTTCTGATTACATCTACTGCATTCTCGACTGCTTTATCCATACCGATAGCCATAAAATTTGTAGGTCCCCCCGCACTCGAAGAGATAATATTCATCCCCTTATCGCTCAATAAGCATTTTGTTTTGCTCCCCCCGCCGTCTATTCCTATTAATAAATCCATCTTTACCCAGAAAATTTTAATATAATTTTTTAATATACTTAAATAGTTTTAAGATATAAAGATTGTTTACCGGCATTTGATTAAAGTATTTTTATCATTACTTTTGTAATCACATAACTTTTCATTGATTAGAGAGGCTAAAATGAAAAATCGTTTATATAAATTATTCTTACTACTACCTTTAATACTTGCAGTTACATTTTCAGGTTGTAGCAAAGATGACAATCCCACAGAACCAAGCACCAAAGATAAATTAATTGGCGTTTGGACATTAACAAAAGTAACAGTAAAATTTTCCGGCACTCCCATAGTTCTAACTCCCGAGCAGGCAGGTGTTTCAGGTTCTCTTAATTTGAAGAGCGACAACACTTTTATTTTCAATTATACAAGTTCAGACGGCAGTCAGACTGGGATGGGAACATATTCTTTCACTGATACACAAATTACTCTAAAAGATAACGTTTCAGGAGAAACTACTCTTATGCCTTATAAATTCACGGCTAATAATAAAGTAGAAGTGGAACAAGAAATGGATTATCAAGGTATGACTCTTCCGGCAACTATTGAATTCACTAAACAATAATCTTATGAATTTACCAACACTTATAGAGGGAAGGAAATTATCGTTTAAAGACTCAATTTATAATTTTCTTTTAAATATTGGCGGATTAACAATCTTTAATTTTGAGTTTATGAAACAAGCTTTTAAACCTCCTTACGAAATTGCTGAAATTAGAAAGCATATGGACGAATTGGGAGTCAAAACCTTCCCTATTGTTAGTGTAATGGGACTAATAATCGGTGTGGTTTTGACAATGCAAAGCCAACCAACACTTCAAAGATTTGGAGCTACCGATTTTCTTCCTAGTATGGTTTCGCTTTCGGTTGTAAGGGAATTAGGACCCGTTCTAACGGCATTAATTTTTGCCGGTAGAGTAAGCTCGGGTATCGGTGCTGAACTCGGTTCTATGCGTGTTACAGAGCAAATTGATGCAATGGAAGTTTCTGCCGTTAATCCATTCAAATTCCTTGTTGTTACACGAGTTTTCGCAACAACGATGATTCTCCCTATCCTCACTATGTATGTTATTATAATAGCTATCTTCGGCGGTTATATTGCAGTTATCATCACCGAGAATATGACATTTGAATATTACAAGTCGTCAGTTGTAAGTGCAATTCAGTTTGGGGATTTAATTCCGGGCATAGCAAAAACTTTCGTCTTTGGATATATTGTCGGGCTTGTTGGTGCTTATAAAGGATATACTACTATCGGCGGAACCGAAGGTGTGGGGAGAGCATCAACTACTGCCGTTGTCATGGCTTCTCTTTTAATTCTTATTTTTGATGTGGTTTTAGTTAAACTGTCTTTGTGGTTATGGCCGACTCTCTAATAGTCCAAATATCAAATCTTAGCAAGAGCTTCGGCTCTTTTACTGTTCTCGATGATATAAGCATTAATATCGAGCGCGGTGATAATCTTGTTGTTTTTGGAAGAAGCGGTTCCGGTAAAAGTGTTCTTCTTAAATGCACTGTCGGACTTTTAAAACCCGATATCGGCACAGTAAAAATTAATGACAAAGCAATAAATAAAATTACGTTGAAGGAACTAAACGAAGTCCGTAAAGAGATCGGATTTCTATTTCAAGGTGCTGCTCTTTATGATTCAATGTCTGTAAGGGAAAATCTTCAATTTCCCTTAAAACGTCATTTCGATATGACTCAAAAAGAGTTGGATGATAAAACGATCTCTACACTTGAATTAGTATCCTTAGCCGATGCAGTTGATAAAATGCCTTCTGAACTTTCTGGAGGTATGAGGAAAAGAATTGGTCTTGCTCGTTCAATTATCACCGATCCTAAACTTATGCTTTATGATGAACCGACAACAGGACTCGATCCAATATCATCTAAAGAGATAAGCGAACTTATAATGAATCTTCAAAAGAAATTGAGTATGACTTCCATAGTTGTAACGCATGACTTAATATGCGCAAAAATTATAGCTGATAGAGTAATATTTTTAAGAGATGGACATATTGCGCATGAAGGAAAAATTGATGAACTTACAGAATCATCAGATCCATTCTTGAAAAACTTTTTTAGTCAAGAAATAATTAATGAATAGCCGGAGTAAAAATGTTTAAACAATTAGAAGGTGCCCGCCTTGGTATTTTTATCTTTATTGGCACTATTCTTTTAGTAGTCTCGATCTTCCTTATTGGAAGTAAAGAATCTTTATTTGTCTCAACGATAAAAATTAAAACTTATTTTGAGGCAATAGAAGGACTAAAAGCAGGTGCCCCTGTTCGTTTAAGCGGCTATGATATTGGTAATGTATCTTCTATTGAATTATCGGATGATAATTCAGGAAGAGTGCTTGTAGTTTTAGACATTCAAGATGATATGCGTCATTTAATTCGTCTTGATAGTGAAGCTGCGGTAGAAACTGAAGGCATTGTGGGTAGAAAACTTGTTACAATTACTCCCGGTTCACCAAATCTTGATATAGTCCAAGATTATGGATTCATAAAAGCTAAATCACCTCTTAATATATCGGCGGTTATTGATGAAGCAAAACAAACTTTGGGCTATCTAAAAGTTATTGCAGAAGATTTCTCTGAAATGACAGCAAAGGTTAATAGAGGCGAAGGTACATTAGGCAAATTAATTAATGATGATCAGCTCTATAATGCGACAGTTTCTATCACTAAGACAGCTGATAAATCACTCGATAGTTTGACAACTAAATTCAGCGAAATTAGTGATTATATAGTTAGCTTTGGAGAAAACCTTAAGAGTATAATTAAGAATGCAGACGAAACAATGATAAGCGTTAAGAATATCGTTACATCCATTGAAAATGGTGAAGGTGTGGCTGGCGCATTGCTTAAAGATGAAAGGATGACAGATTCGGTAAAATCTATGATTACAAATTTTACGCGTACAGCTAAGAATGTCGATATTGCCACCGTTAAATTAGCGGAAAATATGGAAGCGCTTAAACATAACTGGTTATTTAAGAGCTATTTTGAAGAGCGTGGGTATTGGGATGTAAGTGAATATCAGAAAGAGTTAGATGCTAAGCTTCAAGAAATACAAACTCAAAAATTAATTCTCGATAGTAAAATAGATGAAATGAAGGAACTTCAGAAGAAGTTAGATAATAGATAGAATAAAATGCCAGATAAAATTATTGTTAAAGGCGCAAGGCAGCACAATCTTAAAAATATAGATTTAGAAATACCACGCGGTAAGTTATCAGTTTTTACCGGTGTAAGTGGTTCAGGAAAGTCTTCGCTAGTCTTTGATACCATATATGCAGAAGGTCAAAGACGTTATGTAGAAAGTCTTTCATCATATGCGCGTCAATTCCTCGAAAGAATGAATAAACCCGATGTGGATTTCATATTTGGGATATCTCCCGCTGTGGCTATTGAACAGAAAACCGGCGCACGAAATCCACGTTCCACAGTTGGTACTTCAACAGAAATTTATGATTACCTCCGATTGCTCTTTGCGCGGATAGGTAAAACTTATTGTTTTAATTGCGGCAATGTAGTTAAGAGCGATACTACAGGAACAGTATCAGAATGGCTCGAAGATCAATCTGAAGATGACCGTTTTTATTTAGCATTCCCGCTCCATCCTCACGATGGAAGGAAAGTAAAAGATGAAATCGATCTTTTAATTAAAAGAGGTTTCTTTCGCATCTTTTATAAAGATAATTATATAGACCTAAATGATTCGAAAGAAATTCCAAAGACTAAAGATGATTTATTTGTAATAGTCGATCGTTTCAAAATTCAAAAAGGCAAAGTAAGAGAGAAACTCGCCGATTCTATTGAAGTAAGTTTTAAAGAAGGCGAAGGACGACTCACAATAATTAATGCCGATACGAGCGAGAAGAAACAATTTAATAAATTTTATGAATGTTGCGGTATACGTTACGAAGAACCGGAACCAAGATTTTTCTCATTCAATAATCCGTTCGGTGCTTGTCCGGTTTGTCAAGGATTCGGAAAGACATCCGGTTTCGATATCGATTTAATTGTTCCAAATCCAAATTTAACAATTGCAGATGGAGCAATTGCCCCATGGCGTTCCGTTAAGTTCTCAAAATATCAGAGAGACCTAATCCAAAAAGGAAAAGGGAAAATTAATTTCAATATTCCTTTTAGAAATCTCCCTAAAGAACAACTTGATCTTTTGCTTGAGGGGTTTGATGGATTCCCCGGAATAAATGGATTCTTTGAAATTCTGGAAAAGAAAAATTATAAGATGCATATTCGTATTTTGATGGCTCGATATCGTGGTTATTCCACTTGCTCTGCCTGCAAAGGATCTCGATTAAGAAGAGAAGCACTTCAAGTAAAAATCGCATTCAAATCGATTCACGATTTAGTGTGTATGCCGATCGATAAGGCATTGATTTTTTTCAAGACCTTAGAGTTAGGTAAAACTGAGCTTGCAATAGCACAGCAAATTTATGATGAATTAGTCAAACGATTTACATTTCTTAATGAAGTAGGACTTGGTTACCTTACCCTTGATCGCCTTAGCAATACTCTTTCGGGCGGGGAGACACAAAGAATAAATCTTGCTACTTCACTTGGCTCTGCATTGATGGGTACTCTTTATGTATTGGATGAACCGAGTATCGGTCTCCATCCGCGTGACAATACACGATTAATAAAGATTCTAAAGTCGTTGCGTGATCTTGGTAATACTGTGCTTGTTGTCGAACACGATCCCGAGATGATGCACGAAGCTGATTTGATTTATGATATGGGTCCTAGAGCCGGAGTTCACGGAGGTGAAATAATTGCTTCCGGCACTTATGAGGAAATTATAAATAATGATAAATCATTAACAGGTAAATATTTATCAGGGAAACTTTCAATTCCACTACCGGAAGAAAGAAACACATCTAAGACAAATACAATTAAAATTATCGGTGCCCGCGAAAATAACCTCAAAGATATTGATGTTGAAGTGCCATTAAAAAAACTTGTCGTTATTACAGGTGTAAGTGGATCAGGTAAGAGTACATTAGTTCACGATGTTCTATATGGCGGAGTTGCTAAAACATTAGGAGAAAATCCTGATAAGATTGGTAAATACGAAAGTATCGATGGAGTGCGTGGTATTGATTTTGTTGAGATCGTTGATCAATCACCAATCGGTAAATCGCCCCGCTCTAATCCCATCAGTTATGTAAAAGGTTTTGAGCATATAAGAGAGCTATTTGCTTCTACTCCTCAATCTCGCTCAAGAGGTTATAAACCCGGGTATTTTTCATTCAACGTTCCCGGAGGAAGATGCGAAACTTGTTCAGGAGATGGATTCGTCAAAATCGAAATGCAATTCCTTGCCGATCTATTTCTTGAATGCGAAGACTGTAAAGGAACACGTTTTAAAAAAGAAGTAAGGGATGTAACCTATAAAGGGAAAAATATTGTTGACGTATTAAATATGACAGTTGATGAAGCAGTGCCATTCTTTGCTCATAGTCCTAAGATAAGTAAGAGTATCACTGTGCTTGCGGATGTGGGACTCGGCTATATAAAATTAGGGCAGCCTTCAAATACACTTTCCGGTGGAGAAGCTCAGCGTATTAAATTGGCTTATAATCTTTCTACTCAAAGGAAAAATAAACATACCCTTTTTATTTTTGATGAACCTACTACCGGACTTCATTTTGACGATATTAAAAAACTTCTGAATTGTTTTAATATGTTAATCAGTTCCGGTAATTCTGTAATTATAATAGAGCATAATATGGATATAATAAAATGTGCCGATCATGTCATTGATCTGGGTCCCGAAGCAGGCGATAAGGGGGGAGAAATTGTAGCCACAGGCACACCCGAAGAGATTGCTAAAAATCCCGATTCGCATACAGGAAGATTTTTGAAAAATTATCTTTGAGTACATTTCGATGTAAAATGAATTTGAAATGTTCTCTTTTATTTTTTATTTGGAGTAATTATGCCTAAGTATTGGTTAATTAAGTCTGAGCCTGATGTTTTTTCTATCGATGACCTTTCTAATGCCGAAAAGAAAACTACATATTGGGATGGAGTAAGAAATTATCTGGCTCGCAATTATATGAGAGACGAGATGAAAATCGGAGATAAAGTTTTATACTATCATTCTAATTGTGATCCGATGGGTGTAGCAGGTGTCTGCGAAGTTGTAAAAGAATCATATCCTGATTTTTCTGCATTCGATCCGAAAGACACTCATTACGATCCTAAAAGTAAAAAGGATAATCCTACTTGGTATATGATTGATGTCAAGTTCGTAGAAAAATTTAAAAATATTGTTCAGCTATCAGATATAAAAAATAATCCTAAACTCTCCGAAATGAAACTTATTCAAAGAGGAAACCGTTTATCTGTTATGCCGATTACAAAAACGGAATTTGATGAGATACATAAAATGGGCAAGAATAGTTAATGATATTCTTCTAAAAAGAAAAGGGCTCTAAAATAAATTCAAATTAATGAATAGTTTTTCTGCTTAATTAATCTTCTAATAGAGTTATGATATGAATAATAAACGAGTCCGACTTCTTCAAGATGGTGAAAGTAAAAGCGGTCCGGTTTTATATTGGATTCAGCGCGACCAAAGATCTGATGATAATTGGGCATTATTTTTTGCTCAAGAAAAAGCACTTGAGACAAACTCCCCTTTAATAGTAGCCTTTAATTTAGTCTCTGATTTTCTGGAAGCCACCATACGTCAATACGATTTCATGTTAAAAGGTCTTCAAGAATTAGAAAACAAACTTTCAAAAAAAAATATTTCCTTCAAAATTTTATTGGGGAGACCGGAAACTAATCTCCCCAAATTTATTGAAGATAATAATTGTTCAATATTAGTTTCCGATTTTAATCCATTAAGGATAGCACGTATCTGGAAAAAAGATGTTGCAAAAAATATTTCTATCCCTTTCTATGAAGTTGACGCACATAATATCGTACCCTGTTTATTAGCTTCGCAGAAAGTAGAATATGGAGCATATACCATTCGCCCTAAGATTAATCGATTGCTTCCTGAATTTTTGGAACCGTTCCCTGCGCTAAAAAAGATGCCTGAATGCGAAATTTCTTTGGAAAATGACTGGATTAATATCTTCGCATCACTAAAAATTAATAGAGATGTATCGGAAGTAGAATGGATTAAACCCGGCGAAGATAATGCATCTCAAGCTCTTACCGATTTCTTGAATCATAAACTTAAAAACTATGCCTCGGACAGGAACGATCCGAATAAAGAAGCTACTTCAAATTTATCTCCTTATATACATTTCGGACAGATTTCCGCTCAAAGAATAGCACTGGAAACAGAACCCTTCATTGAATATCCGGAATCTCAAAAGTCTTTTTTAGAAGAGCTAATTATACGAAGAGAGCTTTCGGATAATTTCTGTTATTATAATAAGAATTATGATTCTGTGGATGGATTTCCTGATTGGGCAAAAAAATCTATTAACGAACATCAAAACGATCCCCGAGAATTTATCTATTCGCTCGAACAATTTGAAAAAGGAGAGACGCACGATCCTCTCTGGAATGCAGCCCAAATCGAGATGGTTAATCTAGGAACAATGAATGGCTTTATGAGAATGTATTGGGCAAAGAAAATTTTGGAATGGACTCCTTCAAATGAAGAGGCGATGAAGATTACAATTTATCTCAATGATAAATATCAGTTAGATGGGCGCGATCCAAATGGATATACAGGTATTGCATGGTCAATCGGAGGTGTTCATGATCGTGCATGGTTCGATAGACCCCTTTTCGGTAAAATCCGTTATATGAACTATAACGGGTGCAAATCCAAATTTGATGTGAAGAAATATCAGAATAAATTCAACTTCGACAAATTTCGTGATAGAAAATATTTTTAACTCCCCATGCCGTTTATTTAAAAAAAAGGGAATGAGGAAATTATCCCCATTCCCATCGGAAGGAATAACAGTATTATTTCTTTTTCTGAGATGACATCCGTTTTGGACCGGCAGCAATCACCTCTTCGGAACAACCTTTTTCAAACAACTTAAAATTCTCTACAAATCGTGCAGCTAAGGCATCATACTTTTTCCAATACTCATCTTTATTGCCCCACGAGCTTGAAGGATCTAATACATCTTCAGGTACTTCCGGACAAGTAAGCGGTACATCAAAACCGAATAACTTATCTTTCCTATATTTTACCTTATCAAGCTTACCTTCTAATGCTGCATTAAGAAGATTACGTGTATGACGGATACTAATTCTCTTTCCTACTCCGAATCTTCCGCCTACCCAGCCTGTATTTACTAACCAACATTGAGCTTTTGTTTTTAACATTCTCTGCTTTAACATCTCCGAATAATCGAACGGATGACGAACCATAAACGGACCGCCGAAACATGCACTGAACGTAAGCTGAGGTTCTATTCCGAGTCCTATTTCCGTTCCTGCAATCTTTGATGTATATCCGCTAATAAAATGATACTGAGCCTGTTCCGGATTCAATCTGGAAATTGGAGGAAGTGTCCCCGTTGCATCGCAAGTTAAGAAAATGATATTCTTAGGATGTGTTCTTACATATCCATTCGGAGCAATATTTGGAATAAATTCAAGTGGATAAGAAGCACGAGTATTTTCAGTTAATGAATCATCATCTAAATCAATTCTGCGTGTAATTGGATCAAAAACTACATTTTCTAATATTGTCCCGAATCTTTTTGTAGTTTCATAAATCTGCGGTTCATGTTCAGCAGAAAGACGAATAACTTTTGCATAACAACCGCCTTCAAAATTAAATACTCCTTGAGAACTCCAACCATGTTCGTCATCGCCAATTAAACGTCTCTTAGGATCTGCGGAAAGAGTAGTCTTGCCGGTGCCGCTTAATCCAAAAAACAATGCTACTTCTCCATTATCACCCACATTCGCGGAGCAATGCATCGGAAGTACATCTTGATAGGTAAGAAGGAAATTAAGTACAGTAAAAACTGATTTCTTAATCTCTCCGCCATATAATGTATTTGCAATTATTGCAGTACGCTGTTCAAAATTTAGAATTATAGCCGTATCTGTTCTTGTGCTATCGGTAATTGGGTCAACTTTAAATCCGGGCATACAAATAACAGTAAATTCTGGAATTAAGTTTTTTAATTCATCTTTATCATCAGTAGTAATAAACATATTTCGAACGAATAATGAATGCCAAGCTTTTTCTGTAATAATTCTTACGGGCATTCTATAATCGGGATCGGCACCGGCATAAACATCCTGAACGAAAACTTCTTCGCCTTGAAGCCATGCCTGAAGACGTCCCATTAATTGGCTCCATTTTTCATGAGCATAAGGACGGTTGTAATTGCCCCACCAGATATCTTTAGAATTAGATTCTTCCATAACTATAAATTTATCCGCAGCGGCTCTTGCTGTATGCTTACCTGTATTAACTACAATAGCACCATGCTTAGAAAGTTTTGCCTCGTTCCTAAAAATTATCTCTTCATATAATGGTTCATCAGCAAGATTCCAATATATTCTATCGAGATTCGTAAGTCCCTGATTTTTCAATCGGAAATCGGATGCAAGCTCCATCGCCTGCTTTGATGCGGGAGTTTGAAAATCTAAATATTTACTCATGACCAATCCCTCACTAACTTGCGGTCTCCGATATATAATTCATTCGGAGAATTGGGATCGAGGGCCCATTTCATTCGCTCTATTCCTTCGGTCATATCTTTAATCGTTCCGCAGAAACTGATCCTTAAATATCCTTCCATACCAAATTCTTTTCCGGGAACAGTTAGTACCATTACTTTATCAATCAAGAATTGAGATAATTTAGTAGAGTCTTTTTCATAAGCACTAAAATCAGCAAAACAATAAAATGTTCCGTCCGGTTTTGTTACCTTCACTCCGTTAAAAGAACTAAGCAAATCGATTAAGATATTTCGATTATTTTCTAATGTTACGCGAAGTGATTCGACTGAAGATTGAATTCCATTAAGAGCACCAACTGCCGCTTTCTGTAAAAGTACCGATGGACCTGATGTTTGATGCCCTTGAATATTAGCCATTGCTTCGATTACTTTTTTATTACCTACTGCCCAGCCTATTCTAAAACCGGTCATTGCATACTGCTTCGATACACCATTAATAACGATTATCTTTGAATTTTCCACCGATAACTTTGTGAAATCATAACAGCTAAAGGGTTTTTTACCATCAAAAACTAAGCGATGATAAATATCATCCATAATTAAATAAAGGTCTTTCTTTTCGCAAAATTCAACAACTTCCGCAATAAACTCTTTCGAGTACATTGCCCCGGATGGATTATTAGGAGAATTGATTATAACTGCTTTGGTATAAGAACCAACTCTCATTTCGATATCTTTTAAGCGAGGATAAAACGTTCCGTCTTCTGCAGGTGCAGGGACAGGAATCCCACCACATAACTTAATCATATCGGGATAGCTCACCCAATAAGGAACCGGGTAAATCACCTCTTCTTGTGGATTGAGTATCGCCTGCAGTGCTACCATTAATGCTTGCTTGGCACCGCTCGATGCTATAATATTTTCGGGATTAACTTTTCTGTGATAATATTCTTCAGTATATCGTATGATCGATTTCTTTAAATCCGGTATTCCGTCTGCCGGAGCGTATCTTACTTCGCCTGTGTTAATTGAATTTACTGCTGCTAATAGAGCATCCATAGGAGCTCTGCTTTTGGGTTCGCCGCCTCCGAGATGAATTACAGGATCACCTTTCTCTCTTAAAATTGCTGCTTTTTCGTTTAGTGCTAAGGTGGGAGATGCTTTGATTGAACGTGCTATTTGACTTAGACTCATATAACTTCCTTATCCAATATTAAAGAATCTTGATATCTCAAAATATCTCTTATCAAATACTTTAGCAAGTTAAATCAATCTCTTTATTTGCCTTTTGGACAAAAAAAAGCCGATGTTTTTCATCGGCTTTCATTTCACTGCATTGTATCTATTACTTAACGAGGTTCATCTTCTTTGTCTGCTGATAACTGCCTGCTGTCATTCTTGCGAAATAAATTCCGCTTGCTACTTTATTTCCGCTCATATTTGTTCCGTTCCATTCCAAACTATATGAACCTGCTGATAAATTCTCATTATTAACCAATCTTTTAATTTCATTACCATTGATATCATAAACAATAAGAGCTACATTTTCAGTTCTTGGTAAAGAGAATGATATTTTGGTTGAAGGATTAAATGGATTAGGATAATTCTGGCTCAATTCAAAATCGCTTCCCATTGGTGAATCTTCGCGAATTACTTCAGTTGTTGAATGTGGGTCGCCATGACACTGCTGGCAATCCATATTTGAATTTACATTATATAATAAGTTAGAACCGTGGCATCCCATACAAGCTTTTGTTCCTGCTGTTGTAGTGAATGTCGATACAAATGTTGAAGCATAATGTGCATTTAATATTTCGACCACTTTAGCTGCGCAGTCGCCTGTTACTCTAGCGCATCTTTCTTTTCTTTCAAGATCGGAGAACTTTTTCTTAGCATTATTACACCAGTCTGAAACAGATACGTGGCATAATGTACTTCCGCAAATATTCTGAGGCAAAGCAGCATCATATTTATGCTCTAAGAAATTGCCTGCAACTGCTGTTTGATTTGAAGCATCAGTAGGAAGTTTATTAGAAGCGTACCATCCCCAAAGTTCATTAATTAATTTACCTGAATCAGCTTTGGAAACTGCTAAACTTATAAGAGCCGCGCCACCATTGATAGCACCGCAAAGTGTTCCCCATCCATTTCCGCCGCCTCTTCCAAAAAGCATTACTTCGATAGGTAAGGATGTCCAAGGTTCACCTACTTTTTCTCTTAAAGCTTCTACTACACCACCAAAAGCACCTGCACAGCAATCCATATCATGCCAGTACAAATAATGTGCTTTTTTTCTAACATCTTCGGGATCTAACTGCACATAAGGAAAAGGC
Source organism: bacterium BRH_c32 (assembly GCA_001516025.1). GTDB lineage: Bacteria > Bacteroidota > Ignavibacteria > Ignavibacteriales > Melioribacteraceae > BRH-c32. The sequence goes on from LOEU01000001.1 coordinate 64,082, forward strand.
CATGCTACTTTTCCATCTGCTTTTAATTTGTCGTTTGCTAAAAAATTTAATCCTGCTACACCAACTGCTGCACCAAGTGCAAATTTTGACGTGTTCGCCAAAAAGTCTTTTCTAGTCTGTTTTTCCATTAGTTTTGTGACCTCTGTTAAGTTATAGATTATAGGAAACTTGCTCAACATAATGCAAAAACTTTGCCAAAAAAATATATTCAGATTATTAGGTATTTATATACTATTATTTTAGGATAAACACTCTTATTGAAACGTTTTGTTTCGTTTGAAGGTGGTAAATGTTTCACACTTGAAACAATTTGTTTTATTTTTTATTCCTTTCTTCCAATTTTTTTATCACTGCGGAGGGAACGAAGTCCGAGATATCACTATTGAACTGTGATAGATTCCGCACTATCGTTGAATTTAGATATGTGTATTTCTCATGCGGCATTAAAAATATCGTGGTCAATTCGGGATTAAGTTTACGGTTCATAAGTGCCATCTGAAACTCATATTCAAAATCGGAGACCGCTCTTAAACCTCTAATAATTCCTACAGCTCCCATAGCTTGAGCATGATCAACTACTAAACCATCAAATGAATCAACCGTAACCGTATCGAATTCTTTTAAGCTTTCGCGCAGCATTTCTAACCGCTCTTCAATTGTAAACATACCGGTCATCTTTCCCGGATTCCTTGCAATCGTTACAATTACTTCATCAAATAATTCTATCGCTCTTTTTACGATATCAATATGTCCGTTTGTTACAGGATCGAACGTGCCCGGATAAATTACTTTTTTCATTTTTTTACTTTAATGATAGTTGTAAATAAGTGTTCACTACAAGTTAACTATTTGTTAATTATTAATAAATTGGTATATCAAGCTATCGCCTATTGTCTTGAACGGTTCGAATCCAAAATTTTCTACATCCTCTTTACGAGTTTGAACCGAACGCTCAATTATTAATATTCCGTCCTCTTCCAAAAAATTATTTTTAATTAGATTCTTTACCACTAAATGAATGTCATTTTTGAAGAAAGGGGGGTCGGCTAAGATCAATCCATATCTTGCATGTTCGGTCAATGTAGAAAACTTAATCGCTTCCATATTAAAAATTCTGCATTCATCGCCTGCCTTAAGTGAATCTATATTTTCTTTTAGAACTTTTGCAACTTGAAAATTTTTTTCAACAAAATGTACTTCTGATGCACCCCTGCTTAATGCTTCTAATCCAAGCGAACCTGACCCCGCATAAACATCCGCAGTGCGAATCTCATCAAAATCGATCCTATTATATAAATAATTAAAGAGAGATTCTTTTACTTTATCGGTTGTCGGACGAACTAATTTTGAATTAGGAAACTTTACTTTTCTTCCCCCATATATGCCTGATATAATTCTCATTAGATCACTCTCAATGCAATTCCGACTGAACTTGTAAATGAATTAAATAGATCAGTATATAAATTCTTGTGGACAATATTTTTATTGGATTTAATTCCAAAGAAGGGATTAGTTCTGATAATATTCCAATGAAAATCATTCATCAAATTATTAATTAATTTTTCATTTCCCAATTCATTAAATATATATAAATCTGAAATTTTCTTATCCCCATTTTCCACTAACGACTTCATCTTCTCCAATTCATTTTTAAGAACAAAATAATCGATTTTATCTTTATACTCTATTACAGTGAAAACTACAGGTATATTATTATGGAGAAGTGAAATAGAAAAAATATTTTCTTCAAAAAAGATACTAATAGTAGCTTCTTCTGTTAACGCTGCCTTATCCAATTTAATAAATGCATTAGATGATATATGTGCATTATCGATATAACGAAGTTCGAGATTATTTTCAGCGGCTAATTTATTTAGCGAAACTAATACTTCTTTTTTTAGTCCGAATACGATTGATGATTTATATGGAAAGAGTACTGAACTTACATCTATATTTTGAATCAAAAGGGACTTACTATCAATCCACGGGTATAATACCGCACTTTCCCATTTATAATTTTCTAATTGGTCTTTTTTTATCAAGGATTCTTCAACCGGTATTTGGAAAATGTTAAAGAACTGATTAGATAGAGAAAAGGATATAAAGCGGGAGCTAAAAGAAGATTCTTTTTTAAATTGGGAAAGGGCATCATTAATTTGAGAAATAAGATTTGGACGATTCCCGCCCAAATCTATTTTATTCTCAAAAACTATCTCATCAAGGTTTCCCAAATGAAAAGCATTACTTTCAAAAACTATTTCAACAAACTGAATTTTATCTATCGATAGAAAACAGCCAAGATGATTCTGAAATACAGGCATCTATCATTTTATTCCCATGATGCAGTAAAACGCATAGCATCACTATACAAATCGCCTACGGATCCATATCCGTCAGGGCTGGTAACAACATATCTCTTACCGATAACAGTTGTTGAATCCACTTTAATTACGTTTCCTCTTCTATCGATAACTGTATCAGCAGATTTTGATGTATCAACTGCTAATAGAAAAGGCTGTCCGGTCTTTGGTGATCTGAATAATGAATCCCATAATAATTCACCATCTTTCAAACTAACAAATGTGTTGGTTGATCTTCCCGTAACTGAATCTGTTCCTGTTATTGCTTTTTGTACACTTGGATCGTTTTTTAAGAAATTCACTAAGCTATCCATACTATCAGTAAATCTATTATACTTATTAAACCATAATTTTTCGGCTTCTCTGATATTGAGCATTCTTGCTCTCGATTCAGCTTTAAAATATTTTTCATTCTCTACAATTTCTTGTGGTTCAATAATCGCTACTCTGATTAGTACATAGATTAAGACTAATATAACGGCATAAAGCCCGGCATGCAAATACCAGGGTTCTGATTTAGTTGACATATTTTTCCTCCGGAGATTTTTCTTTATTTCACAATAATATAATTTTTAATTTTAGAGAACTTTATAGGTCCGATCCCTTTTACTTTTATCAGATCGTCCTCTTTTTCAAAGCTCCCTTTCGCATTTCGATAGTCAATAATCTTACGGGCGGTTTTTTCTCCTATTCCCGGAAGAAGAATTAATTCCGATATCCCCGCTTTATTTACATCTATCTTATGGGATTCTATTTTATTAGCGTTAAAATCCAAAAGTTCTGCTTTAGAAGCAATACTTTTTTTTACATTTTTTTCTCTTTCTGCTTTTAATGTATCATTTTTCAAAAAGAACAAGCTATCTTCTTTTGTATAATCTATACTATTTAACTGCGGCAACTCAGTATCAGAAAAACTATATTTAATAATTGACCCCGTAATAATAGTAAACAAAAGAAAAAGAATCACTTTTCCCTCTGTTTCCGTAAACCCAATCTTACTAATCAACTTATTAATAAAGTTTAATTTCAAGTCGGTACTTTTATATTATCCATTTTTTGTAATTGGTTTAATAATTCTTTTTCATTGGCAGTAACTCTTTTCGGTACATGAATATTGATCTTAACCAATTGATCTCCTGCTCCATGACTATTGAGATGCTGAATTCCCTTCTCTCTCATCTTGAGATATTTACCTGCCTGGGTACCCGGTTCAATTTTTAATTTCGCTCTTCCGCTTAAAGTCGGTACTTCTACATCTGTACCAAGCACTGCTTCGGGATAAGATAATTGCAATTCATAAATTACATTATCCCCGTCTCTTACTAAATACTCATGTGGTAATTCTTGGAAGACTACAATTATATCGCCGTTTCTACCACCGTTTTTACCTGCATTTCCCTGTCCCGAAAGCGTTAAATAACTGTTATCATAAACTCCTGCCGGAACATTTATTTTAATTGTTACTTCCGAATTAACTCTTCCCTCTCCCGAACAATCGGTACATCTATCAGAAATAATTTTTCCGGTACCGCTGCAATTATTACAACTTGTTACATTAACAAACTGACCGAATACTGATCTCGAAACCTGCCTTACTTCACCCGAACCATTACATACAGTACAATTTTTGAAAGAAGAAGAATTTTTTGCTCCCGTTCCCCCACAAGTTTCGCATTTATTATATTTCTTAATTTTTACTTTTTTTGTTGTTCCTTTAGCAATCTCTTCTAAAGTTAGTTTAAGGGTTATCTTAAGATCAGCACCGGGAGTACCTGTTTGACGCTGTCTTCTTCTCTGCTGCGATGAACCACCGCCACCGAAGAAATCATCAAAAATAGAACCACCTCCGCCACCTCCGAAACTCGAACCAAAAATATCGGAGAAATGAGAGAAGATATCATTAGCATCTCCAAAACCTTGGAAATCTTGTCCTCCCTTTATTCCACTATGTCCGTATCTATCATATTTTGCACGTTTATCATCGTGGCTTAGAATTTCATAAGCTTCTGCGGCTTCTTTGAATTTATCTTCTGCTTCTTTATTCCCCTGATTTCTATCAGGATGATATTGCATCGCTAATTTTCTATATGCTTTCTTTAAATCCTCTTTGGATGCGTTTTTCTCTACACCTAATATTTCGTAATAATCTCTTTTTTCCATTTTCCTGATTTTCTATTTTATGAAATTAATTCTTGACTAACAATTACTTTTGCGTGACGAATCACTTTATCTCTTAATTTATATCCTTTTTCTAAAACTTCAAGAACTGTATGAGGAGGCACTGAATCATCCGGCTTTTGCATTAATGCATCGTGCATATTAAAATCAAAGGGGTCTCCTTTTACTGCAATTTTAGTTACTCCCTGACCTTCTAATACTTTAGTGAATTTATCAAATACTAACTGAATACCTTTTTTCAGATTCTCAAAATTTGCCTGCTCATCAGCATGCTCTAACGATCTTTCGAGATCATCATATACAGGAAGCACATTAAGAAGTAAAGACTCATTAGCGAAAGAAAGAAAACTCTTTTGTTCTTGATCTACTCTTCTTTTATAATTTTCAAAATCGGCAGTTCTTCTAAGGAGAGTATCTTTTAAATCTAAGTTAGCTTTTTCTAATTCTTCTATTTTTTTTATCAAATCATTACCCGCCTCGTTTTCCGTCTCTTCATTATTAGTTTCTAATTTTTCTTCTTTATTTGCTTCTTCATCATTGCTATCTTGGTCTTTGGTTTCTTCGTTTTCCAAATCCAAATTTTCATCTTTTATTTCATCCATTGTATTATCCTTTATATTTGTTTTTTTAATTCATTTGAAAGTTGCTCTGCTATATATTGGACAGCAGCAACTATGCGGGGATATTCCATTCTCTTTGGACCCATTATTCCTAAAGTTCCTTTGACATCCCCAAAATTATATTCCTTCGAGATCATGCTATAATCGCAAAACTTTTCATCGCTATTTTCATGACCGATTGTGATTGTTACATCATTCACGTGCGATTTCTGATTCTCAAGAATATGAATTATTATATCCTTGTTTTCAATTAATTCTATTATGCTTTGGAAATGTTGAAGGCTTTCAAATTCCGGCTGCTTAATTAAATTTTTTGTGCCTGATATAATAGTCTTTTCTGAAGGCTCTGTTTTAAATATTTTATCGACCGAATCAAGAAATACCCTTACAATCGGCTTAAATGAATCATCGTCAATATCTTTAACTCTACTGCCGATAGATGTTTTAATTTCGGAAAATTTTAGTCCGCCAAGTTTCTCATTTAATATCGATTGTACTTTATTAATCTGCTCTTCTTTTACTTCGGCATTAAGTTCTAAGGTAATTGTTCTTACCACTCCCGATATCACGCTTATTATCACTAATATTCGGGTAGATGACAATAGAACAATCTGAATTTTTTCCAAAATAGCATTATCGAATTTAGGAAAACTTACTACTGCAATTTGATTAGTCAGCTCCGTTAAAATATTAGACGCTACCAATAAAATATCTTCTGTATCATTAGATGCAGAATCGAAATTAGAATCGATCATTTTTTTTAGATTTTTATCTAATTTTGGTGGATCCATTAATGAATCCACATATACACGATAACCTTTATCGGTCGGTATTCTTCCTGCGGATGTATGCGGATGATTGAGATAACCGAGGTCTTCAAGATCGGACATAATATTGCGAATCGAAGCCGGCGAAAGCCCGATATCATACTTCTTTGATATATAACGTGAACCCACGGGATTTGCAGTCATTATAAACTGATGGATTATATACCGAAGTATCGCTTTTTCTCTATCTTTTAATATGTAATTATTCATTTCCGCTAATTAATATCGATTTAACTTTAAAATTTATGAAAAAATATTAACTTTTGCTTCATTTTACAATTTTTGTTACCGTTCGGTTTCACTTTCAGTTTTTGCTTATATTTAAAATTAATTATAAAAAATCTATGGGGTCAGTTTGAACGAAAGTTATAAATCAGCAGGAGTTGATATCGAAGCGGGAGATGAAGTCGTTAATAGAATTAAATCACTCGCAAAATCTACTTTTAATAAAAATGTTCTTTCCGGCATAGGTCATTTCGGTTCTTTCTATGGAATCGACCTCCAAAAATACAAAAATCCTGTCTTAGTTTCGAGTGTAGATGGAGTGGGTACTAAGCTCAAAGTAGCATTTATGATGGATAAACACGATACCGTTGGACAGGACTTAGTGAATCATTGCGTTAATGATATTGCTGTCTGCGGAGCAGACCCGCAATATTTTCTCGATTACTTAGCATTCGGTAAACTTAATCCCGATCGTGCCGAACAGATTATAAAAGGATTTTCAATTGCATGCAAAGAAAACGGTGTGGCATTAATCGGTGGCGAAACTGCCGAGATGCCCGGTTTATATGATCCAAACGAATATGATATGTCGGGAACAATTGTCGGACTGGTTGATCGAGAAAAAATTATTGATGGTTCTAAAGTTTCTAAAGGTGATATATTAGTTGGCTTTGATTCTAATGGACTCCATACTAACGGTTATTCATTAGCTCGAAAAGTTCTTTTTCCAAGATTTGATGTGAACTATAAACCCGAAACATTAGAGAATACACTTGGTGAAGAATTATTAAAAGTTCATCGTTCCTACTTTAATGTTATTACAACTATTAAAAATTCTCTTGAAGTAAAAGCATTCTCACATATTACAGGTGGCGGTCTAATTGGTAATACTAAACGTGTAGTTCCAAATGACCTTACTATTAAAGTCGATTGGAACACTTGGGAGCGTCCCGCAATTTTCAAATTCATTCAAGAAACAGGCAGCTTAAACGAAGAAGAGATGCAATTAGTCTTTAATAATGGCATCGGATTAGTTGCTATCATAAATAAAAACGAGCTATCAACATTGGAAACTGAATTAAAAGAAATTGATTTTGGTTATAGAGTTATTGGAATTATTGAATAATAATAAAGGCATTTAAAATGATTGATACACATGCGCATCTGTTTTATCCTAATTACACGAACGATTTAAATGATGTAATAAATAGAGCTAAAGATAGCGGAGTAAAATTTATAATCGTTCCTGCCACTCATCTTGTTTCATGTCTCGAAGCTATCGAACTTTCTAAAAGATTCGATATGATCTATTGCACAGTGGGAATCCATCCGCTTGATACTAAGGAATGGAACGATAATAATATTAATGAGCTTAGGACACTGGCACAAAATAAAAAGGTAGTGGCTATTGGTGAGATAGGTCTTGATTACCATTATGATTATTCGCCAAAAGAGACTCAAATAAAAGCATTCCGTGCTCAATTAGAACTTGCGATAGAACTTAATTTACCTGCCGTTATTCATAATAGAGAATCTGATGATGATATGATGGAGATAATCCGCGAATTTTCGGCAAAGGGACTTCGAGCCCAATTTCATTGCTTCTCGGGCAGCCTTAGCGACGCTCGTGAATTAATTGAACTGCATCATTTTATCTCATTCACTGGGAATATCACTTATCCTAAAGCAGATAACCTAAGAGAAATTTTATCAAAAATTTCTTCCGAGAATATTATGCTCGAAACCGATTCCCCTTTTATGACACCCGTTCCATTAAGAGGACAGCGAAATGAACCGGCTTATCTAACTAAGATAGTTGATAAGATTGCTGAAGTTCAAAATCTCCGTCCCGAAGATATCGTTAGAACAACAAACTATAACGTTCATAAATTTTTTGGTATTGGTATGAATCCCGATTTATCTTTTACATATCAGATTGGTAATTCGCTTTATGTCAATGTAACAAATAGATGTAATGCGGATTGTGTCTTCTGCGATAGAAAAGGTCTGGCGGTAATTAGCGGTTATAGTCTTAAAATGAAAAAATCGGAAGAGCCTGATGCTTCTGTTTATATTAATGAAATTGGCGATCCGAAAAGATTCAAAGAGATTGTCTTTTGCGGATATGGCGAGCCAACAATCAGATGGGATGTTGTAAAAGTTGTGGCTAGGTACGTTAAAGACAATGGCGGTCGTACACGCATGAATACAGACGGTCATGGCAACTTTATTAATAAGCGAGATATCACTCCCGAGCTGAATGATACTATTGATACTGTATCGATTAGTCTTAACTCAACTGATCCCGAACAATACGCTAAGCTCATGCGCGTCGATCGCCAAATGCATGCCGAGATGATCGATTTTGCAAAGAAAGCAAAAAATTATACAGATGTTGTTCTGTCTATCGTTGGAATTAGTGCAGTCGATACCGAAACAGCTAAGAAATTTGTTACCGAAGAGATCGGTGTTAAGTTCAGAGAAAGAGAGTATTTTTAACAAAGTGAAAAAACTATTTTTAATCTCAATTTCAGTTCTTCTTTTTTCTCAATTAAATGCTCAAAAGAAGGTTCTAACTTTTGAAGATTCGTTAAATGATTATATTAGCGATTCATTCTCACGCAGTTCTATGGTGGCTTATAATTTTTTCAATCTTACGAAGAACAAACCCATTGTATCGAGAAATGATTCTATTTTAATGCGTCCCGCTTCAGTCTTAAAATTATTTACCACCACATCGGTACTATATTTTTTAAAAGATGAAAATTTTTTTGAAACCTCGCTTTTTCATGACGGCAAAATCACTTCATCTTCATTAAAAGGTAATATTTACCTAAAAGGAAGTTTGGACCCGTTTCTATCAATTGCCCAATTGGATTCGTTAATATTAATGATTAAGCAATCGGGAATAAAAAGCATTAAAGGTAATTTTATTTTTGATCTATCATTAAAGGATACAATTGAATGGGGTTCCGGGTGGATGTGGGATGATTCCCCTTATGGATATACTCCAAAACTCTCAGCTCTTAATATAGAGAGTAATATCGTATCAGTTAAAACATATCCTGATTCAAATCTGGGAAAGCCAAGCATTACTCTCTCCCCCAATATTCCTTATTTTAATATTATTAATAGAGCAATTACTTCAAACAAAGACACCAAAACTAATTTACAATTTGAACGCTACTACGCTAAGAATAAAGAGAATATAATAGTTAAAGGGAATATATCGATTGCCGATTCATTAGATAAAACAACCATTAGTATCGCTTCACCTATTAAATATGCATCTGAATTAATTAAATCTTTCATGAAAAAATATAATATTGGTTTCCATGGAAAGTTTATCCAAGGGGAAACAAAAGATACTTCTTTAAAATTAGGCTCAATTAAAAATCCGATCACACAAACAATTTATAAAACAAATAAAACGAGTAGTAATATTGGTGCAGAGATGCTCCTTCTCAAATTGGCATCCGGTAGTTTAAAAGAAAATATCTCTTATAAAGATGGATTGAAATTTAATGATAGTCTTGCAACAATTGTATCTCCCGGCTCGATAAATATATTTGCAGATGCTTCAGGACTCTCTTTTTATAATATGCTCTCTTCACGAGCAATATCAGACCTATTAATATTCGTTTATAAGAATAAAGAATTATTTTATAATATTTATAGTTCTCTGCCGATTGCTGGAATTGATGCTTCTCTAAAAAATAGATTTATAAAAACTAATTTAGAACAAAAATTACGCGCCAAGACCGGAACTCTTTCAGGTGTTACTTCACTTGCCGGATATTTTTATTCAAAAGAAAATGATCTCATTGCATTTACACTTATTCTTAATAATTACAAAGAATCCGCTTCTCAAGCACGAAACTTTGCAGATAATTTCTGCTTATTTTTTTATAATAATTACAAACCGGAAAATTGATGAAAACTTATAACGAATTTATAATTAGAACAGCTCCGATAAATAATGAATCGATCAGCGGATTATTATGGCAACTAGATCTGGATGGTATAATTGATAACGATACCTACTTGACGGTTTACGCTACTAAATTAGATTCAGTAAATAAAGAATCGATTGAAGAGATTTTACAAAAAGCTAAAAATGAAAAAATAATCGAACGTTTTGAAATTGAGGCATCCACTCATGAAGATATGAACTGGAACGAAGAATGGGAAAAGAAAATAAATGTAATAAGAGTTACTGACCGATTAGTAATACAACCATCGTTCAAAGAATTTGAACCTAAGGAGAATGATATCGTAATTAAAATTGATCCGAAAATGTCCTTCGGAACAGGCGAACATCAAACAACAAAATTAGTTTTAGGCAAACTTGAAAAGTATATTACCGGGGGAGAAAAGGTATTAGATATTGGCAGCGGCACCGGAGTCCTTGCAATCGCCTCTGTTCTATTAGGTGCTAGGTCTGCAATCGCACTTGATAATGATGAATGGTGTCAATTAAATGGAAACGAAAATGTAGCTCTTAATCATTTAGAAGATAAAGTTAAAATTGTTCTTGGCGAATTGAAGGATATTGAAGAAAGTGATTTTGATCTCGTTGTCGCCAATATTAATCGTCATATTTTACTTGATATATCAAAAGATATTTATTCTAAAACAAAAAAAGCCGGAAAGTTAATACTCTCCGGCTTATTAAAAACAGATGAAATCGATATCACAAACTTTTATACACTCGAGGGCTTTCAGTGTATCGATACAATTGCATCGGATGAATGGATTTGCATTGTTTTTGCTAAATAGAACTTATAAAAGTTTTGTGAGTAAACGAACTAACTCAACCTGCTCTTGTTCTGAAAGTGAACCTGCTACGTTTGACATATTCTCAGTATAAGAAGGAAGAATTGTATCAATTTTCTCTTTACCTTTTGCAGTTAATTCTGCTAAGATTACTCTACGATCTTCTTTAGAGTGAATTCTTTGAACAAATTCTTCTTTTTCGAGATTGTCAACAACACAAGTGATATTAGCACCTGTTACCATTAATTCTTCGCTGATCCTTTTCAAAGGAACAGGACCCGATTTTAGTAATACATCTAGTACTTGAAACTGAGGAGCGGTTAGCTTTTGCTCATACATCTGCTTTACTTGAACTTTGCGAACCTTATCGTATGCTTTCGATAATTTCTCCCATACATCAAGTGCTAATTTGGATTTTGTTGTATCCATTATACCTCCGTTAGTTAATAAATCAGTTACCTAATTCTATTTATTAAAATAAATCTTTTAAATGGTTAAATCAATATCAATTTATTTAATTATACTTAATAGCTTAACTATAAGTTCCAAGTTTATTCTCGTTGGAATCTTTAGGAATAAAAATTAAATTTACTCTTTCAATTCATATTTAGGTTTGAAAATTGGATTTCCCGAAAAAAATAGAACGTATTTTGACAGACTATCTAAAGATTAATCAATGGGACTTGAAAAGCATTGTTATACCAATTAATATACCTCTTAAAAAAATTTGTGTCAATAATTTTAGAAATATAAACGAAAAAATTCTTTATTGGGAAAAACCGAATTCGGACTTCTCATTTATTGCTATTTCATCATTAACATTAATCTCTTCTTCCAAATATAATGCATCTAATACCCTCCATAATTGGCAGGAATTTTCTGATTTTCCAATACCATTAGTTTTAAAGACAAAAAAATTTCCTATCAAGAAGATTGGTGAAATCTGGAATAATTTTGATGAAGCTGATTATATTCCTTATTTAATTATTCTTCAATCTAAATCTAGATCCTATCTGATCGCTAATTTTTTTAATATTAGCGATTATGAAAAAATTATTGACTTATTCGATTTGATTTCAATAGATAAAAATGAATCGGACAATTTATTTTTAGAAGAAACAGAAATTGAAAAGGCAGACGTAACAAAAGAAGATGATTTTAATAATTGGGAAGATAATATTAATGAATATTTAAATCATATACGGAATGATGAGGTTAAAAAAGTTGTTTTATCGAAATATATTCATAGAAAGATTGTCAATTATGATATTGATAAAATAACTTCATTGTTATCAAAAAAATATAAAGATTGTTATATATTCGTTTTATTTGAAGGAGATTCAATTTTCTTTGGTGCTTCACCTGAAAAATTGTTTAGTTTAAAGGGTAAGCTTCTGGAAACTGAAGCCTTAGCCGGTTCTATTGCAAGAGGTTCTAATAAACTATTGGATGAAAAATTAGCTTCAGAATTATTGAAGGATAATAAGAATCTTGCCGAACACAAAAATGTAGTTGACTATATTACCGAAAATTTAGCAGGTTATGTGGATACTATTGAAATTGATATTATACCAAAAATAAAAAAGCTTAATAATATTCAGCACCTTTGGACTCCTATTAAAGCTCTGGTAAAAGATTCCGTAAGTGTGGATGATTTAATTAATCAATTGTATCCCACATCTGCAATCTGTGGTTATCCAAAAAAAGAGGCAATTAAAATTATTTCAGATACCGAAAAATATGAACGCGGGCTTTATTCTGGTTTGATTGGTTGGTATAATCATATGGCTCAAGCAGATTTCTGTGTTGCTATCAGATCCGGTTTATTGAAAGATAATTCGCTTTACGCTTTTGCCGGATGCGGTATCGTAAGAGGTTCTGATGCAAAATCTGAATATCATGAAACAAAACTAAAACTAAAACCTATTTTATCCTTATTCAACTATGAAAATAGCAATTAACAGAAATATATTTTGGAGCGACTTACTCTTAATCCGGCTTCAGAAATTTGGAGTTAGAAATGTAGCAATTTCTCCCGGCTCAAGAAGTACTTCATTAACCTATTCATTTGCAGCACAAGAATATTTTAAAAAATACACTTTCATCGATGAAAGGAGCAGTGGATTTTTTGCACTTGGACTTGCTAAAAAAACAGGAGTGCCGACTGTTGTCGTTACAACTTCCGGCTCCGCCGCAGCAGAATTATATCCGGCGATAGTCGAAGCATACTACCAACAGACTCCCTTAATAATTATTACCGCTGACAGACCTCAATCATTACGTAATAACGGTATCAATCAAACAATAAATCAGGCATTTATTTTTAATAATCATATTCTTGCACAGCATGATATTCATACTCCAAATCTAAACTTCAATTCTATCAGTGAATTTATCCGTGCAATAGATGATATATTATTAAATGGTTTCATACTCGCGAAAGGTCCTGTTCATCTTAATTTGCAGTATGATAAACCTTTTGAACCTGATTCCACTACCGATCGAGTTGCACCTGAATTCTTAGATAAAGCTTTTGGCGTTGCTCTTAAAGATTTAACTACCGCAGAACTCAAGAAACCAATTATCGATTCTGAGATATTGAAGAAAATTAATAGTGCTTCCACCGGTATTATTATCGTAAGCGGAGAAAAAAATCAAAAAGAATTTTCTTCTTCAATTAAAAAACTCAATTCAAAATTAAAATTTCCAATCTATTTTGATGGCAGTTCATCTTCAAGAATTAACAACAACGATTCGTACTCATTGAATAATTTATCAGGTATAGTTAAGTCGAAACAATTTGCATTACTCAACGATCCGGAAATCATAATTCTAATAGGTAAATCACCTACTTCCGCATCTGTTTTGGATTTTCTGAATCATTCAAAAGCATTTAAGATTAGTGTCTCAAGTCATGTGGATAAGGTCGATCCTACCGGAAATTTTGGAGTAGCTCTATCGATGAATGAAACTGATTTTTGTTCTACCATATTACCAAAAATTAAAATCAAAAAATTATCTCTCTTTACAAAGCATATTTTAAAACTTGATTCTGAAATTGAAGCATTAAAAAAGGAATTTTTAAAGAATGTGAATTTTGGTTTTGAGGGAAAAGTAATCGCAGATGTTATAAATTTTATTCCTCAGAAAAGCAATTTATTTGTCTCTTCAAGTATGCCTATTAGGGATCTGGATTTCTTCGCTTCTAATATAGAGAAACAGATTAATCTATATAGTAATAGAGGTGCAAGCGGAATCGATGGGATTATTTCTTCTTCTTTAGGCATTGCATCACAATCATCAAATAATTTTTTAATTACCGGAGACTTAGCATATTTTTATGATATTTCAGCTCTCCAATCTGCGGTTAAGTATAATATCCCTCTTACTGTAATATTAATAAATAATAATGGCGGGGGCATTTTTGAATCACTCCCCATTTCAAAATATAGAAAATTTTTTAACGATTATTTTATTACTCCACATAATCTTAATTTAGGAAAAATAACAAAAAGCTTCGGCTGTAATTATTTTAAAATAAATAGTTCTCGTGAATTAAAAAGAAGGCTATCTTTAAAGCAATCCGGTTTTACTCTTTTAGAAATCAAGACTGATGCTTTTGAATCAAAACAGATTCGCGATGAGTATTGGAAGAATTTAATTTCTATAACAGATAAGTTTATAAATGAAAATTGATTTTCAAGGGACGAAATTGAACTTAATTTCTAATACCGAAGGGTTAGATCAATCAAAAAAAACTATTCTTTTTTTTCATGGCTTTGGCGGAACTGCATATGACTGGAAGTTTATTTTTCCTTCAATTCCAGAAAATTTTCAGGCAATAGCAATAGATTTAGTCGGCCATGGCAAAAGCGATTCTCCCACGGATACTCACTTCTATTATTCAGAATCTATTATTAGTCAAATCCGGGAAGTAATAAAATCTCTTAATGTTACTACTCCTATTCTCTGCGGTTATTCAATGGGTGGAAGAATTGCCCTCGGTTATGCAATTCAATACACTAATGAAATTTCCGCATTAATATTAGAAAGTAGTTCTCCGGGAATCATCGATAAAAAAGAGAGAAAAAATAGGACTCTTTCAGATTCTCGCCTTTCAGAACGATTAGAGACTATCGGAATTGAGAAATTTTTTAATGAATGGTATGAACAACCTTTATTTAATTCTCTTAGGACTGATACTCAACTTATTGAAAAATTATTAGGAAGCAAGTCAGAACAAAATATTATAGGAATAAAAAATTCACTCAAATATTTCTCTCAAGGTTTAATGCCTTCATATTGGAATCAATTAAATAAAATTTCTGTGCCCATATTATTAATAAGTGGCTCACTTGACCAAAAATATTGCAATTTTAATAGAAGAATAAAAACCATTTTAGAATCGGCAAAATGGGAAATAATTAATGGCGCAGGACACAATACTCATTTAGAAAAGCCCGATGAATTTATTAAATTAGTGAACAAATTTTTGAAAGGATTTAGTTAGCTTATGAAATATAAATGGAAAAAAGCAAAGAGATATAAAGATATCGTCTATGAAAAAATGGATGGTATAGCAAAGATTACTATTAATCGACCGGAGAAGCGCAATGCTTTCAGACCCGAAACGGTATCAGAACTTTATTCGGCTTTTGATGATGCCAAAGAAGATATATCAATTGGTGTAATACTGCTTACAGGCGCTGGTCCTTCCAAAGATGGTAAATATGCCTTCTGTTCAGGCGGCGACCAATCAATCAGAGGCAATAAAGGTTATATCGGCGGCGATGGAGTGCCTCGTCTTAATATTCTTGACGTTCAAAAACAGATTAGGAGCATTCCTAAACCCGTTATTGCGCTCGTTGCCGGTTATGCAATCGGTGGAGGACATGTATTACATGTTGTATGCGATTTAACTATCGCCGCCGATAACGCTATCTTTGGGCAGACAGGACCAAAAGTCGGAAGCTTCGATGGCGGTTTCGGTTCTAGTTATTTGGCACGTATTGTTGGACAAAAGAAAGCTAGAGAAATTTGGTATCTATGCCATCAATACAATGCTCAAGAAGCTTTGGATATGGGATTAGTGAATAAAGTTGTCCCGGTCGATCAACTTGAAAATATTGGCGTTCAATGGGCTTATGAAATTTTGGAAAAAAGTCCTCTTTCGCTTCGCTTGCTAAAATCCGCTTTCAATGCAGAATTAGACGGACAAGCGGGCATTCAGGAATTAGCCGGAAATGC
Organism: bacterium BRH_c32; assembly: GCA_001516025.1. Lineage (GTDB taxonomy): Bacteria > Bacteroidota > Ignavibacteria > Ignavibacteriales > Melioribacteraceae > BRH-c32. The sequence goes on from LOEU01000001.1 coordinate 80,315, forward strand.
TACCCTTCTTTATTATATGAGCGAGGAAGCTCAAGAAGGAAAGAACGCTTATAATGAAAAGAGAAAACCAAATTTCAAAAAATTTCCGCGCGTGCCTTAGCTGATGCTAAAAGAAAAAATAAATAGCTGGATTATAGCAAGCAGACCAAAGACTCTCCCTGCGGCAATCGTACCTGTGCTTATTGGCACTTCAATTGCATTCTCCGAAGGTAAAGAGAATTGGTTAGCTGCTTTAGTTGCACTTCTTTGCAGCTTATTAATTCAAATTGGGACTAATGTAGTTAATGATCTTTATGATTTTTTATCGGGAAAAGATACTCATCAAAGAACGGGACCACAAAGAGCTGCTGCTTCGGGATTATTATCTATTCAGGAGATGAAGTTTGGTATTGCGATAATTTTTTCTGTTACTTTTTTGCTCGGCCTTTATCTGGTCTATCTCGGTGGAATTTTTATTCTTATCATTGGGATACTCTCTATTATAGCCGGCATCGCTTATACGGCAGGACCATATCCCTTGGCTTATAATGGACTAGGCGATCTATTCGTTTTTATTTTTTTCGGGTTCGTGGGTACCGTTGGGACTTACTACACACAAGCACTCGTCCTCTCGCCAATAGCTATTTGGGCTTCAATCCCGGTCGGAGCACTTATTACAAATATACTTGTAATTAATAATTTTCGCGATCGTCTTGAGGATTCTCAAAACGGTAAGCGAACATTAGCAGTCAAATTCGGTGATCGTTTTTCTCAATGGCAGTATATCTCACTTCTTTTAATCTCATATTTTTCTATTGTAGTAATATATTTCCGTTACCAAAAAAGTTTATTCGTACTAATCCCTCTATTAACTATACCCGCAGCGATAAAATTAATTAAAATGCTCTATACTAATAAAGGAACGGAATTAAATAAGACTCTTGAACTGACAGCTAAATTCTCTGCTCTTTTTGGATTCTTGTTTTCGATTGGTCTATTGGTATGACTTTACGATTATTAAAGTATAGCTCTTATACTATTCACTTTAATCAAAATTTTTCTTCATCAAATCATACATACGCTAAACGTGAAATCTATTTAATGAAGTTTATTGACGAAACCGGAATTGAATTTATATCCGAAGCTGCTCCCCTCCCTCCATTTTCTAAAGAAACTAAAACGGATATTATTGATTCTCTAAGCAAGATATTAAACGCAGTCATTAATTTAGATACAATTACGAATGACCCGTATAGTCTGCCTCCAAGCATCAAATATGGAATTGAACAGGCATTCTTATATAAATCAATACAAGGTTGCAATCCCTTAATCATTTTCAATTACCCAAAAACTATCTTCGTCAATTCTCTTTTTTCCTTGAACCAAAAATTTTCTGAAGATATTTTCCAAACGGTTAAAATTAAAATTGGAAATAATTTCTCAAATGAATTGGAAATAATTAAGAATATCCCGAGCGAAGTAAAAATAAGGTTAGACGTAAATGGACTTTGGGATTTAGAAACAGCAAAGAAAAATTTAGAAATTTTATCGCAAATAAAAAATATTGAGTACATAGAGGACCCATGTAGAACAATCGAAGATAATATAGAACTAGGCGCAGAAAAACTTGTAAAAATTGCAATCGATTATAATTGCCGCAGTAATGATGATATTAAGAAATTAGAAAGAATCGATGAAATTGATTTTTTAATTTTGAAACCTTCGCTCTCCGGTTCTCTTTTTGAGCTTGCCGATATAATAACAAAAAACCGAAAGAAAATAATTATTACCTCCGCTTTTGAAAGCTATCTTACGCGCCATTCATTGATTCTCTTAGCTTCTCTCCTCAGTCATAATTATGCACATGGGCTTTCCACAAGTACATTTATAAAAAATGATATCAGTGAAGAATTGTATCTTATAAGAAATGGAGAAATAAAGATCGATTCATTGAAATATCCAAAAAAATTTCTGATTAACATATAATGATTTTATTTCATTCAAATAATGATTTGGCAATAATTACCAATGAAAAGAAATGGACTTATTTAGAGGTTTTATCTAATTCAAAATCTATTTCGGAGGAATTATTAAGCGGATTAAAAAACGCAAGAATAGTTACATCTGGTAATTCCCCTTTTGATTTTTTAATCTCTTTATTATCAATTTGGTTCTCGGGAAATATACCCGTAGTTATTAATCCAAACTTTTCCACCTCACAGCGAATTGAATTAATAAAAGAACTTGATATAAAATATGATTTTAATGACCTTAAAAAGAATAAAGAAATTAGGTCCACCGTTAAGATTAATTCAGGCGACTTTGATTTAAAGATACGTTCTTCAAAAAGCAGCGCATTGATATTATTTACTTCCGGTTCGACTTCTAAACCAAAGGCGGTCGAATTAACATTCGCCAATCTTATCAATAATTATCATTGCATAAATTCCCTTATATCGATTAAGAGTAATGAAAAATTCGGATTGACTCTGCCTTATTATCATATTGGTGGTTTTCAGATAATATTTCGAGCCTTCTTTTCAGGTAATGCAGTTGTTATCCCTGAATCCTTTAAATCAAGTGATATATTTAATTCTACGCAGTCGCATTTAGTTAATTATATCTCAGTTGTTTCAAAAACTTTATTCGATTTCGTTGAGGCGGATTATCAATTTCATGATGGTCTTAAAGCAATCTTTCTTGGCGGCGGATTTTCAAATCATTCAACCGTAAAAAAAGCAATCGAAAAAGGAATGAAGATTTATAAAGTCTATGGCTCTACCGAAACAACATCAATGATTACCGGTTTCAATTGTAATAAGTTTATTGATAAAATTGATTCTGCGGGAGCGCCACTTTTTGATCTGAAAATTAAAATTAATAAAGATGGACATATTTTGCTTAAGTCCGATTCTTTAATGAAAGGGTATATAAATTATCCCAATTCATTTAGAGAGAAGGGGTGGTTCAATACATTCGATTATGGTCATTTAGATAGTGAGGGTTATCTTTATATTGATTCGAGAAGAGAAGATATGATAGTTTCAGGCGGAGAAAATATTAATCTCATCGAGGTCAATAATCTTATTGCTTCGCATCCCTCAATAGTCTCCGCATTCTCGTTTGGAAGAGAAGATGAGAAATGGGGGCAGATACTTTGTTCTGCGGTAATTCTTAAGGAAGGGATTAACTTAACTAAGGATGAAAAGAGTAGAAAACTCTTAGGCAACCGTAAGCAGCAACAAGAATTTAACTTAACTGAAGAAGAAATAAAAGACTACTTAAAAAAACAAACTGTTTCGTATAAAATCCCTAAGAGGATTTATTTTCTAGATAAATTTCCCGTTACTGAACTCGGGAAAATAATGAGAGAAGAATTGCTTAAGATTATAGATTCTTATGAAAAATAAGATGATTATTCAATTCTTCGGGAATTGAAGTTTTCTCGAACTTTTCTTTATTAACACATACGTGAACTGTTTTCGCTTTTGCAAGTATTGCATTATCTTTGTAAAAGCTATATGTAAGCTCGAAAGAAGAATCCTTTAATTGAGTTACCGACATATTAACCGTTAGTTCATCTGCTACTTTTATCGGTTTTATATATGTAGCTTCTGCATTAATAATAGGGAGCAGATATTCGCTATCTTTGAAATAATCACGTTCGGTCTTTAGACTATTCATAAAGTCTTCATAGACTAGGTGAGAGTACTTAAATAAGCTGGCAAAAAATATTATTCCTGCCGGGTCACAATCAAAAAAGTAGATTTTTATTTTACTTGTAAACATATTAATAAAGTCGTTTCTTTAGGGAATTAATCATTTATATAATAACACAATTGCTAATGTACCGAAATATCCGAAAAATTATACTTTTTTATTTATTATTTACTTCATTTCTTTTCGCACAAGAATTAAAGAAAACTTTCTATCCTAACGGAAAAGTTAAATCCGAAGGGATATTTATTGATAATAAAAAGAACGGTACTTATAAAGAGTATTACGAAAACGGAAGTCTATGGAAAGAGTGGTTCTTCAAAAATGGCAAAGAAGAAGGGATTTCCACTTGGTACTTTTTCGATGGTATCAAAAGTATGGAATGGAACTATACCAACGGAAAGCTTGAAGGCATTTCAAAATGGTATTACGAAACCGGAGAGCTTTGGGCTGAACCTCGATACGTCAATAACATACAAGAGGGAGAAAGCAGGACGTATTACAAAAGCGGTGAACTCCTTGCTATATGGAATTATCAAAACGGCAAACTGAATGGCATTTCAAAAATATTTTTTGAAAATGGGAAGCTTGAAGTTGAGCGTAATTATATTAATGATAAATTAGAAGGCAAGAGCAAAGCTTATTACGATTTTGGCGGACTCGCTCTCGAAGCTAATTATATTAATGATAAACTCGAAGGTCAATCTTATCTATACTTTCCCGATGGCTCAATTAAAGTACTCGATACATATCTAAATGGACAAGTAGTAAAGCGTGTCCGATATGAATTCGGAAGCAAGATTGGTAAAGTAGAAGAAAACTTCAACGAATATTTCGGGAATGGTCTTCTTAAATCGAATCTCAATTTCAAAGACAATAGAAAAAATGGTATTTCAAAAGAGTATTATCAATCGGGTTTTCTTAAATCCGTGATTAATTATAAAAACGGTCTGGCTAATGGCGATGCTAAATTATATTATGATAATGGTCGTCTAACAGAAACCGTAAATTTTATAAATGATAAGAAAGAAGGAGTTGCAATTCAATACTCCCCCGAAGGTTACAAATCAGGTGAAGTAACTTATCGAAATGGGGTATTACAGGGTGCTTTTACTGTTTTTTATTCTAACGGTAAATTAAAAACTATCGGCAATTATCGAAACGGAAAGATAGATGGAACGATTCTAAGCTATTACAAAAATGGATTATTAAGTGCCGATGAAACTTATAAAGACGGGAATAAAGAAGGAGTAACTAAATTCTATTTCCCAAATGGTGAAGTATCCAATTTCATTACCTTCAAGAATAATATCTTAGACGGTAGTTACTATAATTATTATGAAACAGGGAAAATAAACCGCATAGCAGAATATAAAGATGGTGTATTAGTAAAAGAGATTTTTTACGATCCCGAAGGGAAAAGAATAAGAGAATTTTTGGCAAACGTTAAATAATAGCATATATTTTATAAATAGAATTGCAGCCAACAACTAAAATATTTTATTCTGTATTTTCGATTTCGCCTCTTATCTTTGACTATTTCCTCAAGATGAACAAATCACTAAATTCCCAAAATAACCCAGCTCATTTACAAAAACTAAATTGATTTAGTTTTCCGAGAGCGGTCGGGTGGCGGCTATATCATTAATTGTAGTCTTCTTCACCGAGATTATCTTCGGTAGTTTTTCGGGTGATATATATTCTCTGAAGGAATAAACAATAAAAAAGTAAACTGCCGTCATACCCATACTTAATAAAAATGCTATAAGTTCATCCATCAAGAAATAATTTAAGAATGTTAAGAGAGAAGCAATAAGTATAATTAACGGCATTCCATAAAGAAGGAAAGATGCTTTTACGAGTTGAAATCCTTCGATAGATATCTTAACAAAATCGCCGACTCCAACATTATAGGGATCAATCGCTTTTATTCTTCTTCTTTCGCTATCGTTCTGTTTGCAGATAATTTTTGCAGAACATTTTTCGCAGTTTTGACTATCCATTATCTCTATATCTGCAAACCCATTTTCAGAAGCAATTACAATACCCTCTTCAATCAGTAATTCACTCATTTAATTAATACTATTTTTATGAATTCTGGTAATAGCACCTGTTGAACATTTTTCAAACGGGATCTTTTCAGGATCAAGTTTATCATAATGCATTATACCGAGATAATTAACCATCTCGACTCCTCCATCGGACTTCCTTGCACAGATTCCGCATCCTATACATGCAGCATCACAAACTTCTTTTGAACGTTTAGGATCATCATGATTTTTACATAGAACAAATACTTCTCTATCAATTGGATGCATCTCGATTATATCTCTCGGACAAGCTTTCGCGCACATACCGCATCCCGTACATAAATCTTCAATAACTTCGGGTAATCCATTCTCATTCATAAACATAGCACCGAACGTGCATACATTAACGCAATCACCGCCTCCTAGACATCCATAGGAGCATTCTTTCTGCCCGCCCGCCACTAGTGCCATTGCTTTGCAGCTAAGCGGTCCATAATACTCTGCGGCTTTTTTAATTGCTTCTTTATTACCGCCTCTGCATAAAATTCTTGGTACTATTTTTACCGATGCTTCTGAATCCACTCCCATTAATAGAGCCACTTCCTGCGCTACATCATTACCTCCAACAGGGCAACCATTAACTTTTGCCTTTCCTTCCACGAGATTAACTGCGAAATCATAACAACCTGCATAACCGCATCCGCCGCAATTTGCATTGGGTAGTATTTCATTGACTTGAGCAATTAATGGATTCTCTTCTACTCTAAGTTTTTTATCTGCAATAGCGAGACCACCTGCGAAAAGAAATCCAAGTCCTCCCATTGTTGCTATTGCAATTATAATTGTCATATCCATATTAAAACCTCATACAAAAATTTTTATTAAATCATTCCTGCAAAGCCCATAAAAGCTAGGGCTAAAATTCCGGCAACTATTAAAGTAATCGGTGCTCCTTGAAAAGCTTTCGGTACATCTCTTAATTCCAATTCCTCTCTTATCCCCGCCATAATCGAAAGAGCCAAAATAAATCCCGCTCCAGAACCTAATCCAAACACTATACTCTCTACAAAACTATAATCTCTCATTACCAATAACAATGCTAATCCGAGTATCGCACAGTTTGTCGTGATTAATGGAAGAAAAATTCCAAGTGCTCGATAAAGAGGTTGACTTACTTTTTTAATTACCATCTCTACAAACTGAACCAATGCTGCAATAACAAGAATAAATGATGGTATCTGTAAAAATGTAAGATGAAACGGAAGTAATAATTTAAAATAAAGCAACCAGCTAACCATTGCCGTAATCACCATTACGAAGGTTGTTGCTAGACCCATCGATACAGCCGAAGAAAATTTATTCGATACTCCGATGAAGGGACATATTCCAAGGAATAACGAAAGAACAAAATTATTTACAATCGATGCAGAGATAAAAATTATAATCAGTTCCATTTACACCTCAGTCGCATTTAATTTTTCACGTTCTAATTTATATTTGAAAATATTCGTTTCTGATGCTTTCCTATTTTTTCTTATTGCATAAGCATTGGCAAACCCCATCAATAAGCCATAAGTCAAAAAAGCTCCTGCAGGAAGAATCATTATAATCATCGGATCGTAACTATTTGGGAGAACTTGAAATCCTAAAATAGTTCTTGAACCAAGTATTTCTCTGATGCCTCCGATTACAAATAAAGCTAATAAAAATCCTGCTCCATTTCCGAGCGCATCAAGGATTGAACGAAACGGTGTATTCTTTGATGCGAATGCTTCGGCTCTTCCTAATATTATACAGTTAACTACAATCAAGGGAATGAATGGTCCTAATGCTTTACTCAATTCCTGAAATTGTGCTTTCATTACCATATCAACTATCGTAACAAATGAAGCAATGATAACTATATAAGCAGCTATGCGAACTTGGCTCGGGATCAGTTTACGAACCAACGAAATTATTAAGCTCGAAAACACTAGCACGAATGTCGTAGCCAAAGCCATTGCTATTCCATTAATTGCAGATACAGTAACGGCAAGGGTGGGGCATGTACCAAGTATCTGCTTGAATGCGGGATTGATATCCCAAACTCCCTTAAAAAATTCGTACCAAAGAGTTACTTTCTTCTTCATAATTTCCCTCCTTCTTTAAGGGTGCGTACCTTAGATATCCCTTCATTCAAAATTGCGACTATCGATTTAGAAGAAATCGTAGCTCCTGTAATAGCCATTATCTCATTTGGTTTTTCGGCTGGGGTTTTTAACCAGTTAATTTTCGGCTCTGTTTCTAAACCATTGAATTGATCTTTAAATGAAGGTTCAGTGATTCTTGTTCCAAGTCCCGGAGTTTCAGATTGTTCGAGAACTTCGATACTTGTGATTTTTTTTAACTCTTTATCTAATCCAACCATCGATCTGATTGCTCCTTGAAAACCGTTTCCCGTAAATACAATCGAATAACCAATCAGTTCTTTATTATCATCGAACACTTTATATATTTCATTCTCTTTACTCTTCACTTTTTCATACGATTTACCGCTAGGTTGAACAAGGAAAATTGCATTTTCGGTAACTAACTTTTTATTTGCGGCGATCAATGGCTCTGCCCAATTATTAATTACCGCAAGTGTTCCGCCCGATACTATTCCTATTATTGCAAGTGTTGCTATCATGTGCGCCATTAGTTTCATTTTTCGACTCCGAAAATTTTTGGCGAAGTATATTTATTTATCAATGGTACAAAAGCATTCATCAAAAGAATTGCATACATCATGCCTTCCGGCAATCCTCCAAATAAGCGGATTACAACTACTATAAACGAAATCAATAATCCGAATATTAGCATTCCTTTGTTTGTTAGAGGTGATGAAACCCAATCGGTTGCCATAAAAAACGTACCGAACATAAATCCGCCGGCTAATAGTTGAAAAAACGGACTCGGATATTTCAGCGGATCAATAATCCAGAATAGTCCTCCAAAAATTAGCATTCCGATAATCATCGAAACAGGAACTCTCCAATTAACTATACCGATAAATATTAAAAATAAACCGCCGATTATAATTGCTAATGCCGAGGTTTCGCCTAGACTTCCGCTAATATTGCCCCAGAACATCGGAGTGATATCGGTTATTACCTTATCAAACTTGAAAGCGGCAAGCGGAGTTGCCGATGAGACAGAATCGAGAGCATAATTTGGTTGATGCCATGTCGTAATTCCAACAGGGAAAGCTGCCTGAAGGAAAGCTCTTCCTACTAATGCAGGATTAAAAATATTATTACCAAGTCCCCCAAAAATCTCTTTTCCTAGCGCTATCGCAACGACTGCACCCATTGCCGTAAATACTAACGAAAAATTTGGAGGCAAAATTAAACCCAATAAAAGTCCTGTAATTACGGCACTTCCATCCATAAGCGTTATTTGACGTTTACGGATATATTTAATCGCCGCTTCGGTAAGCAAACAAAAGAGCACGCTGGTAAATAAAATCGATAGTTGGTAATAACCGAAATAAACCACAGCAGCAATAATTGAAGGGAGTAAAGCTAAATTTACTAACCACATAGATTGTTTTACAGTCCACCGCGAATGTATATGCGGAGAACTGGAAAGTTCTAATCGATATGAAGGATTAACAGCATTATCCATTTTTGTTTTCCATATATTAAGCAGATTGTTTTTCTTTCTTAATCTTCAAAGCACTCTGTTTTCCTAATCTAATCCATTGCACTAATGGAATATTAGCGGGACATTGGAAGGTACAAGTGCCGCATTCCATACAAACTAAAATGCCCGCTTCATCGGCTTCTTCGAATCTTTCTAATTGAGTTAAACGAGCTAATTTTGTAGGCATTAAATCAAGTGGGCATGCCTCAACACATTTTCCGCATCTTAGGCAGTTGCTTGCTTCATTATCGCCCACTTCCTCTTTTGTTAGAATTAGAAGCCCTGAAGTAGCTTTTGTAATAGGGGCATTAAAATCGGGTTGTGCAACACCCATCATAGGACCGCCAGCTATTAATTTTATTGCCTTATCATTAACTCCACTGCAAAAATCTAAAATTTCATTAATCGGAGTACCCACGTTCACAATTAAGTTTTTCGGTTCATTAATTCCAAGTCCCGAAACAGTCATAAAGGCCTCTATCTGGGGAATACCATTAACTACTGCATCATAAACAGAGCAAGCGGTACCGATATTCTGAATAACTATGCCAAGATCTAATGGGAGCTTTCCGGGTGGGACTTCTTTACCCGTGATCGATTTAATAAGCATCTTTTCTGCGCCTTGAGGATATTTCGTTTTCAAGCTCTTCACTTCTATTTCGCCTTGACCGGCTAAATGCTCATTTAATTTCTTAATAGCTTCCGGTTTATTATCTTCGATACCTATATTCGCTTTATTTATCCCGAGAGCTTTCATTATTAGCTTTATGCCACCGATTAATTTTTCTGGCGTTTCGATCATAAATCTAAAATCGCGTGTAAGGTATGGTTCGCATTCGCACCCATTTATAATAAGCAGATCGATCTTTTTATCCTTTGGAGGCATAAGTTTTACATAAGTGGGAAATGCAGCTCCACCTTGTCCTACTATACCTGCGGCTTTTACTCTTTCTATAATCTCTTCCGAAGTAATTGTATCGGGATTTAACGCCGGAAGATAATCGGTTTCTTCATCTTCTTTTACGTCTATTATAACAGCATCTTTATATATTCCGCTAAGATTTGGATTCTGACTGATTTTAGCTACCACTCCCGAAACAGGCGAATGTACCGGTGCCGATATAAATCCATCTCCATTAGCAATCAATTCACCTTTTTTTACTATTGAACCTTTTTTTACTACCGGAGCGGCAGATTTGCCTAAATGTTGCGAGAGTGGTAAGATTACTTGTTTTCCGGCAGGCATTTTTTCAAATGCTTTTTTCTCTGTAAGTGATTTCATTTCATGTGGATGAACTCCACCTTTGAAAGTTTTTTTCATTGCAATTATCTCAATTAATGAAAAGACTTCACATATTCGCAAAAATTATGCCGAAATTACGACTTTAATATCCCCTTTTTCTTTTTATTTTGGCTTAAAAACGAATACTATTATAATTATTTTTCTCAAAAATTTTCATAATTGGAAAAAATACTTATTTATGAGAAATAAGAGAAAAGAGGTTTTTCTAATTTATATATGCGGGTGCTAAAATTTCATCGTCTTGATACTCTTTTTCAATTGGTGGAATGATTTTTATAGTTTTGAGACTGACATCAATCGAGGGATTATTTAATTCAATCATATAGTACGAAGATTCAGTCTCTGATGCATTATCTATCGATCCACCTGCATTTAAGAATTTTATCCCCTTTCGGTAATATTCTTTTAATTCATGGCTATGTCCATGAAGTACGAGCTCAATTCCATGATCTACAAAATATTTCATTAATTTCTTTTTCCCGCGCAGTTTCATTGTATAGCTTTCTATCTTATTCCACATACTGCTTTCAGAACTTTTTGTTTCCATATTATTTTTATAGAAATGGTGGTGTATTAAAGCAATTTTCTTTTTTGTATTAATTAGTGGATTTTCAAATACTTTCGCAAAACCCTCTAACTCTTTTTTATTCACACTGCCATTTGAAGCAAATGGATTTCTTAATTTGGAATAATCTGAAATAGAGTTAATCCCAATTAGAACTGCATCTTCTACAATCTTTGCATAAGGGAAATAATAATTGTCATCAAATCGAATCGTATTTTCGAATAGTTCACGAAAATAATGTGTAAAAGTTTTTACTTTTTCCTGATAATTAGTATGAATACATCTATTTGGAAAATTAATTACATCTAAAGCAGTTTGAACTCCTCCAAAAATATCATGATTCCCAATAACTATTGAAGTTCTATCACTTCTTAATAGATTGAATTTTTCAAGGATATTTCTTAAAATGAGATAATCTTTCTCTTCCGCATTATCGGAAAGGTCTCCCGTTATTACTAAATGGTCAAATCTGGTTTCTAATGCATCGCTTAAGATTTGTTTTGTCTTTGCGATATTATTTAGTTTAAATCTTCCACATAAGTGAAGATCCGAAATATGAATTATTTTCATGATTATTTTTCGTAAAATTATTTTTGCCAAAATTAACATTTTAATATTAACAGAGAATAAACTTTATATTAACAAAATGTTAATATCTTCGTTTTAACAATTTCTTAACTTAGGTAATTCGTGAATATCTCTTTAGAAAGGTTTATCTTTGCAGATAATTAAATGTAAAAGGGTATGGGCAAAAAAATTCTTTTTATCGGCGGTTCGATTAATCAAACATCAATGATGCATCAGATATCATTGAAAATGAAGGACTGCGACTCCTATTTCTCTCCTTATTATGGTGACGGATATATCGATTTTTTTGCAAAGCGAGGTGTTCTAGATTTTTCAATCCTCGGCGGTGAATTCAAAAAATCCACCGAAAACTATCTTAACAGCCACAATCTAAATATCGATTACCAAGGGAAGAGGCATAATTACGATTTGGTTTTTACGGGTTCTGATCTTATAATTCCCAAGAACATCCGCGATAAAAGGTTAATATTAGTTCAAGAAGGGATGACCGATCCTGAGAATTTTATGTATCATTTAGTTAAGCATCTTGGTCTGCCCCGCTGGATGGCGAGCACTTCTGCAACAGGACTATCTGATTTATATGATATTCTTTGTGTGGCTTCTGAAGGTTATCGAGAACTATTTATACGAAAAGGTGTAAAACCGGAAAAAATTGTTGTAACGGGTATCCCAAATTTCGATAACCTTAAAACTTATTTGAATAATAATTTCCCAATGAAAAATTTTGTCCTCGTTGCTACTTCGGATTCAAGAGAAACTTTCAAATATGAAAATAGAAAGAAATTTATTCTTGACTGCGTAAAGATAGCAAACGGGAAGCAGCTAATTTTCAAACTCCATCCCAACGAAAATTTTAAGAAGGCGACAAGAGAGATTAATGAATATGCTCCCGGCGCTTTAGTCTATACTTCAGGTGATATAAACGAAATGATAGCCAAGTGCGATATACTTATAACAAAATATTCATCGGTCTCTTATGTGGGTATTAGTCTTGGCAAAGAAGTTCACTCTTATTTCGATTTAGAAGAATTGAAAAGATTAAATCCTATTCAAAATAATGGTACTTCTGCCGAGAGAATTGCAAAAATCGCACTTCATCTATTAAAACAACCAAAATCCTATCCAATAAATATTAACGAATTTCAGAATATTTCAGAAACGGTAAATGTCTAAACCAAAAATAGTAACAATAATTCAAGCAAGAACCTCATCGACACGTCTGCCGGGCAAAGTCCTGCTGCCGATAGTTGGCAAACCAATGCTTTATAGAATGTATGAACGTGTAAAATATTCCTCGCTTGTTAAGCAGATAGTAATTGCCACGTCTTCAAGTATTGAGGATGACCCGATAGAGGAGCTTTGCTCTATGGTTGGAATTGATTGCTTTAGAGGCAGCTTAACCGATTTACTCGATCGCCACTATCGAGCAGGTAGATTGTATAATGCCGATGCAATTGCTAAAATTCCATCCGATTGCCCTTTAATAGATTACCGAATTATCGATAAAGTATTTTCGTACTATTTAGAGAATTATAGGAATTATGATTACGTAAGTAATCTTCATCCTGCAACATATCCCGATGGTAACGATGTTGAGATTATCTCTATGGATGCACTTGAACGAGGATGGAAAGAAGCTAAGCGCAGTCTTGAAAGAGAGCATACTACTCCCTATTTTTGGGAAAATAAAGATATTTTCCGCAATGCAAATATTGCATGGGAAAGCGTATTGGATTATTCTTCTACTCATAGATGGACTATGGATTATCCCGAAGATTTCTTCTTCATCAAAAAAGTTTATGATGAATTATATCCTTCTAATCCTAAGTTCGGATTGGAGGATATTTTAGAATTACTGAAAAATAAGCCGGATCTAATGCAGATTAATTCAAAATATGCCGGTAAATATTGGTACGATAATCATTTAGATGAATTGAGCAATATTGACGAATACAAACAAAAAATAAATTTGAGCGGTAAAAATGGGAAACAAAATTAGTCTTAATAACGATTACCCTGTAATCGAAAAATCGAATGAGCTTTATAAAAGAGCAACGGGATTAATCCCCGCATGGTCTATGACTTTAGCAAAAGGACCTACTCAATACGTAAATGGAGTATCGCCCAAATATCTCGTTAAAGGTAAAGGCGTTCATGTGTGGGATGTGGACGGGAATGAATATATCGATTATAATATGGGTATCGGTCCCCTTTCTCTCGGATATGCTTATGATAAAATCGATAACGCAATAAAAGAGCAATTGGAAGATGGTATCACATTTTCTTTGATGCATCCATTAGAAGTAGAAGTAGCAGAGATGATAAAAGAAATAATTCCCAATGCTGAAGCAGTACGTTATAGCAAAACAGGTGCTGACGTTACGAGTGCGGCAATCAGATTAGCCCGCGCTTATACAGGCAAGAATAAGGTGCTCTGTTGTGGTTATCATGGCTGGCACGATTGGTATGTAAGTGTAACGGCTAGGAATGCAGGTATCCCCGAAGCAGTGCAGGCAATTTCGTTTACATTTAATTATAACGATTTCGATAGCGTTATTAATTCAATCGATGATGATACGGCAGCTATTATTTTAGAACCCGTTGTATTCGCTGAACCGAAGGATAATTTTTTGCATAAAATTGCAGAACTTTGTGAAAAGAAAAATATCGTATTGATATTCGATGAAATGTGGACAGGATTTAGAATGGCTCTTGGTGGTGCACAGGAATATTTCGGTATCACTCCCGATTTGGCAACTTATTCCAAAGCAATTGCAAATGGAATGCCAATATCAGTACTTACAGGAAAAAGAAAGATTATGGATTTAATAGAAAACGATATCTTCTTTTTTACTACTTTCGGTGGAGAGGCTCTTTCTCTCGCTGCCGCAAAGGCAACTATTCAAGAACTAAAAGATAAAAATGTACCCACATATTTGAACGAAAAAGGGGCAATGCTCAAAAATGGTTATAATGAAATTGCCGCTAAATTGGGTATGACTTATACTAAAGCAACCGGATATAATTGGAGATCATTAATTACATTTGATGAAAAAGCGGGCGATCCGCTTCTTCAAAAATCACTCGTGCAGCAGGAGATGATTAAGCGTGGTGTCTTATGGAGCGGTTTCCATAATATGTCTTATTCTCATAAAGATGAAGATATTAATTATACTCTTTCTGTGTATGAAGCAGTACTTCCTATTCTAAAAAAAGCATTAGAACAAAATAACATTAAAGAATTATTGAAAGGTGAACCGGTTCAACCTGTATTTAGAAAGACAGATAACTTTAATATGAAACCGGTAAAAAAATAATATGAATCTATTCTCTTTAGAAGGTAAAACAGCAATTGTAACGGGTGCCCTTGGATTAATCGGGAAACATCATTGCTCCGCTTTAGCAGATGCAGGGGCGAATGTGGTGGTTGCTGATGTAAACAAAAATAATTGCCGCGATTTTGCATCGATGTTCGAAACAAAGGCAATCGGTGTGGGGCTTGACGTTACAGACCCTGAATCAATTAAAAAAATGAGAGATACAATTATAAAAGAGTATGGGCATATCGATATTTTGGTAAATAATGCCGCAATAAACGATATGTTCGAAAGTCCCCAAGCTGCATTAGAACAATCGAAATTTGAAAACTACCCGTTGGAGCTTTGGCAAAAATCGGTTGACGTTAATTTAACGGGAGTATTCTTATGCTCTCAAATTCTCGGCAAATGTATGGCAGACCAAAAATCGGGAAGCATTATTAATATTGGTTCGACTTATGGTATTACTGCGCCTGATCAATCACTTTATATTGATGGAGAAGGAAATCAAAAATTTTATAAACCACCTGCATATTCAGCTACAAAGGGAGCAGTAATTATGTTTTCTCGTTATCTTGCTTCTTACTGGGGCAAAGATGGTGTAAGAGTTAATACTCTTTCTCCCGGCGGTGTGGAAAATATGCAGGACGAATTTTTTGTTGAAAAATATTCTAAGAAAACTCCATTAGGAAGAATGGCGAGACCAACTGACTATAAAGGAGCATTAATATTTTTAGCAAGTGAAGCATCGGCATATATGACAGGGGCTAACCTTGTTGTAGATGGCGGCTGGACTAGCTGGTAAAAAGGAATCTATGGAAAAAAGAAAAAAATTATCTAAAAGCGAACTTATTAAAAGAGCAAAAAAAATTAAATTGCTTCTAACTGATTGCGATGGCGTCCTTACCGATAATGGCGTTTATTATGGAAAAGATGGCGAAGAACTAAAACGTTTCTCTATTCGAGACGGAATGGGAGTAAAGCGATTAATAAATCTTGTTAATGTGGAAACAGGTATTATTTCGGGTGAAAACACTGCTCCGGTAAAAGCCAGAGCAAAAAAATTAGAAATGAAGGAAATTCATCTCGGTATAAAAGATAAACCAAAGACACTTGCAGAGATAATGAAGAAAAGAAAATTAAAAGCCGAGGAGATCGCTTTTATAGGTGATGATACGATCGATGTGGAAGTAATGAAAACAGTGGGACTAGCTGCCTGCCCTATTGATGCTACTAAATTTGCTTTAAAAGTAGCAGATTATGTTACTGAAAATCGTGGAGGCTTTGGAGCTTTTAGAGATTTTGCAGAGTTTATAATTGAAGCAAAATTAAAATAGAGTGGAGGATAATTATGGCTAAAGTAAAAGTTGGTAATAAATACATTGGCGATGGTCAACCGGTCTATATAATTGCCGAAATCGGTATTAATCATAATGGTTCTCTTGAAATTGCAAAAAAAATAATTGATGGAGCCATTGCAGCAGGTTGCAATGCAGTGAAATTTCAGAAAAGAACTCCTGAACTATGTGTACCCAAAGATCAATGGAACATCGAACGCGATACCCCCTGGGGTAGAATTACATATCTTGAATATCGCCATAAAGTGGAATTGTCTTTTGAAGATTATTTAGAGATTGACCGTTACTGTTATGAAAAAGGAATCGAGTGGTTCGCATCTCCATGGGACGAAGAAGCGGTTCATTTTCTTGAGCAATTTAATCCACATATTTATAAAGCTGCCTCTGCTTCTCTTACAGATTTTACGATGTTGGAAGCAATTAAAAAAACTGGCAAACCGATAATGATCTCTACCGGTATGTCCACTCTCGAAGAACTTGACGGTGCATTAGATTTCATGGGTGATTATCCCATACTTATTGCTCAATCTACTTCCACGTATCCATGCAAATTAGAAGAGCTTAATTTGAATGTAATAAAAAGTTATAAAGAAAAATACCCTCATATACCTATTGGATATTCGGGACACGAGACCGGATTAGCTCCTTCATTGGCTGCCGTAGTACTGGGTGCAACATTTATCGAACGCCATATAACTCTCGATAGAGCGATGTGGGGAACGGATCAAGCTGCCTCGGTGGAAGTGCAAGGTATGTCTCGACTAGTTAAAGATATTCGAGATATAGAGAAGTCTCTAGGAGATGGAATTAAAAAAGTTTATGATAGTGAATTAGGAAGTATTAAAAAACTTAGAAGAATAAAATCTGAACCGGTATAATCATGGAGTCGTTCTTCAATTATATAATAAATTATTTCAGTAATATTTCTTTTGCCGAAAAATTCTCATTCATTGCAATAATTTCCGCCGCAATTATTTATATTATTTTAGAACGCATCTTCCCTTACAATAAAGGTCAGAGTATTATTAGGGAAGGATTCTTTAATGATCTCGCTCTTTATACAATAGCTCAAAGTTATATATTGGGGATAGTTATTTTCTCAGGGGTCATTGCCTTTATTGATAATACTACGGGGATAAGTCGATTAAAACTATTTTCCGAAGTTCCTATCTGGCTGCAGTTAATCTTTTTTACTATAACACATGATCTTTATATCTATTGGATGCATCGCTGGCAGCATAAAAATAAATATTTATGGCGGCTTCATGAAGCACATCACTCTCCTAGAAAAGTTGATTGGCTTTCAGGCTCGCGCTCTCATGCAGTCGAAATATTAATTAATCAGACAGTTGAATTTCTTCCTATCGTTTTGCTCGGTTCTCCCGTTGAAGTAATTGCTTATAAAGGTGTTATCAGTGCTCTTTGGGGTATGTGGATTCATGCGAATATTAATGTCAATACCGGTGCATTACAAAAAATTATTAATGGTCCTGAAATGCACCGTTGGCATCACACCACAGGGAAAGGACGTAATAGAAATTTCTCGACTAAATTAGCTATTTGGGATTGGTTATTCGGTACTGCATATCTACCTGAAGGCAAAGCCCATGAGTATGGACTCAAAACATTCTTCCCCGAACCGTTTCACAAACAATTCTTGTATGCATTTAGAAGCTACAAATCGCCCAAGAAAGACTGATTTATTTTTCATCATATGAACGACTTGTTATTCTCGTTTTATAATTGGGTATCTTATTAAAAAGATACCCACATACTCATAGGATATTTTAATTATTATACTAAATCAATTCACCAACTTATCTACAGCATCAGTTTTTTCCCAAGTAAAAATCTCTCTGCCAAAATGTCCATAAGTCGCTGTCTGCTGATATATAGGAGTATATAAATCTAACTTCTCGATTATACCTTTTGGAGTCAAGTCAAAATTCTTCCTAATTTTTGCTTGGATTATTTCTTCCTTAACAGTGCCTGTATCATGAAAATCTAAAAATATCGAAAGCGGTTCTGCAATGCCAATTGCATAAGAAAGTTGAATGGTACATTTTTTTGCTATCTCTGCCGCTACAATATTCTTTGCTATATAACGTGCCATATATGCCGCCGATCGATCTACTTTTGAAGGGTCTTTTCCGGAAAAAGCTCCTCCGCCATGAGGACAGGAACCGCCATAAGTATCCACAATAATTTTTCTTCCCGTTAATCCTGTATCTGCCTGGGGACCGCCATCAACAAATCTTCCCGTGGGATTTATATAATATTCGATATCTTTTGAAATCAAATGCTCGGGAATTACTTTTAATATCACTTCATTTTTTAAAAACTCAATAATATCAGAGTGCTTAATCAATTCTGAATGTTGAGTGGAAACCACCACTCTTTCGACCGATACCGGTTCGCGTCCATTATACTTTACTGTTACCTGCGATTTTGAATCTGGACGAATCCAATCGACTGCTTTACTTTTTCGGATGCTCGAAAGTTTTTGTAAAATTTTATGTGATAACGATATGGGAAGCGGCATTAATTCATCCGTCTCTTTTGTTGCATAGCCAAACATTAGCCCTTGATCCCCTGCTCCGATCTTTTCACCACGATCTACTCCCTGATCTATATCAAGAGATTGTTTACTAATGCTCGTTAATATATTACAACCATTGGGATTGAACCCAACGAATGATTCATTATAGCCGATATCGGAGATTACCTTTTTAGCAATTTCTCCACATTCAATTTGTGCTGATGATGAAATTTCCCCGGCAATTACGATTAAATTTTTTGCCAGTAATGTTTCGCAGGCAACTTTTGATTTTTTGTCAATTTCTAAATGTGCATCAAGTATTGCATCTGAAATTTGATCGGCTACTTTGTCGGGATGTCCTTCTGAAACAGATTCTGAGGTAAATAGATATTCGCTCATTTTTTACTACTCCTTATTTTTTAGCAAATTATTTTTATGGTCGCTGCAATTAGCATAAATCGCGACCGTTTAAAACGACAAAACCCGCAAATAGCGGGTTTTTAAGAAAACTTTTCCTACTATTTAGCTATTTATTTTAAGTCGCTGCAATTCGTATAAATCACGACTTCACCACAAACATAAGTATAAGAATTATATTTGTCAAACGAGATATAATCAAAATACATATATCAAATTTTAGATCATTATTATATCTTATAAGAAAAATTATTATAGCTACCAATTTGCGATGGCAGCTATTTATCATAATATTTCTATATCAACATGTTATACCCCATTTATCTGCTTATCCTTTGGATATGTGAGGATATAGGATAATTTCTTTGTTATTGTTTCGCCCGGATTAAGTTTCACTCTCCATTTTAGTATCCCCGTTTCTTTATTTATTTCTGCTCCCGAGATTTCCAAAATTTTAATATTTATATCTTCCGTTTTTGTTACTGGCACTTGATCTTCAATTACCAAATCAACAGCTATACTTTTACTATTCTTAACTTTTATTTCATATTCTAATGTACGATCGATATCCGAGCTTAGGAATTTATTTTCTTTTAAGTCTTTCTTTAATTCTCTGCTGCTATTAATCCCTTTATCTCGTCCGAGAGATACAACAAGTGTGTCTTTTAATTGTTGCGGATTTAAATATGTCTCACCTGCAAAAGAGTTTTCAAAATAGATATTAACTGAGCCCGGCAGGAAATTAATCCCTTCAAACTTATTAATCTGTGCGGTTAAGAAAGCATCTGAATCATATTTCGGGATAGCGGCATATTTATATTCTGCATCAAAGCTATCTTTACTTAATTCGACTAAATAATTTTTACCGTCCGAAGGAATTGCCATCTGAATTTCCGGTTTAAATTCCACCGATAATTGTGTTTCTGTTATATTCATATAATCAGCCATTGATTTATCTGCTTCAGGTGCTGCGGCAACCGATATTTCCTGCATATTTACTTGATTGCGTTTTAACATTCCGCCATATTGAAGCGCCATTGGTCTATAAAAATCAACATACCAAGGATATAGCTCCGGCTTTGTATTCGATTGATTTGGATTACGGGTTGATAATGTTACATCTATACCCTTCCATAACAAACCGGTTGTCTGTTTGATATTTGCAGAGTATTCTAATTTTAATGGTGAGGTAAGATTTTCAACTCTAAAATTATAGAATGGGGTCCACGAAGCATTATATGTAAAATAATTCAGGTCTAGTTTCGCATCTGCTTTCGTATCTGAATTTATTACCACTACTAATACATTTGTTTTATTACTTACGTTATACTCATTCAACTGTTTATTTAATCTATTGAGATCTCTATTTAATTTTTCAATCTCCTTTTCTACTTTCAACATTGAGGTTCTAGTTTCAATAAGTCTCTTTTTATAATATTCGGTAAATTTTTGAATTTCAGAAATGGAGAATCCTTTATCGGAAATATTTTTATTTGCTGAGAGAACATCTAATTCAGAACCAATTGCTTCATGCTCGATTTTTTTTGTGTTAATCGAGGAGGTTACGGATTTAATTGAGTCTTCTAATTTTATCACATCATTATCTTTAAAAGGAACGGAGAGGTAATCAGATACTTGCTTAACTGTAACAATCGTACCTTTACCAAAAAGTTTAGCACTGATACTTTTGGGATTGATTCCATCGGCAAGTCTGGAAACAAATATTTCATTCATTCCTTTTTCAAGTTTTATATTTGCCGAATGAGTAAGTTCGGCTCCCGTTAAAAATACTTTTGCTTCTTTTAATTCGCCTTTGGATTGGCTCTGCGCCGATAAACCGGCAGAAAAAAAGAAAACAGTTATTATTAATAATACTCTCGATAATGATTTCATTAGAACCTCCGTGTTGATTTTAATGTTTATACATAAACAATCTTTTCTTGTTCCTATTGATTCCTTTCAAAAAATGAGGGGATTCTTTATCTTTGTTTCGGACTAATACTTTAAATTAATGAAAAAAATATTAATAGATTTAATAAAAAAACATTTTGATCAGATTATTGAAAATTGGACAATCAAGCTAATTCCTTTACTAAATAATAAGATATCTGATGAGCAGGCGGAAGGATTTGCCGAAAGTTCACTTAAAATAGTATTGGAAATTTTAGAAGCATCCGATTTTACGGTAGCAGGTCAATATCTCATAAATAACTACACTCTTTTTTCTAAAGCTAATCTAAGCATTCTAGAAATTAGCCAACTCTTTAGCCAAGGAAGATATTCCATACTTCCATTATTGGAAAACGACCCCGAAAATGATCCTGTAATTGTACTCGGATATTTAGATGACGTATTCGAGCAGCTTTTTGCTCGTTACGGTATGCTGCATCAGGAAGCTAAACTAAGAGAAGTGGAAGTTGATAGAGTAAAAGACTCTACCGAAGTAAAACGCCTTCAAGCTCAAGTGGACCAATCTGAGAAGCTTGCAGTAATTGGACAGCTTGCTGCCGGAGTGGCGCATGAGATCGGGAATCCCCTTACATCTATCTCAGCCCTCGTTCAGATAATGCAGCGCCGAAGCAAAGATGAATTTATCTCGGAGCAGCTTTCAATTGTAAAAGAAAATATAGACCGCATTTCAAGAATCGTAAGAGAATTAGTCGATTTCTCTCGACCTCCGAGCTATGAAGTTCAACTCCATGATATTTCCGATGTAATAAGAACGGCAGTCGGAATAGTTAAATATGATAAACGAGTAAAGAAAGTTAAATTCGAGACAGACCTTAAGTCCGGTCTCCCCGTTGTCGAAATTGCTCCCGATCAGATCTTGCAAGTGTTCGTTAATATTCTTATTAATGCTCTTGATGCAATGGAAGGGAATGGTATTCTTAAAGTAAAATCATATTATGATGATGATTTTGTTTATGTTGATGTTGAAGATAATGGATGCGGGATGGACGCTAAAGTAGTTGATCAAATTTTTGATCCTTTCTTCACAACAAAAGAAGTGGGTAAAGGTACAGGTCTTGGACTTTCAGTAAGCTACGGCATCATTCATAAATTCAATGGCAAAATTAAAGTAAGCAGCGTTCCAAACATAGGAAGTATTTTTACTATTATTCTTCCGATAAGCAAAAAAAACGAAAGGAATTGAAATGAGTACTAATATTTTAATAGTCGATGATGAAAAAGCGATAAGAGATTCGCTTAAGATTGTTCTTGAAGAAGAAGGTTTTAAGACCGATATAGCAAGCGATGGAGAAGAAGCATTGCAAAAATTGAGCGAAAATGAATTTGATCTTGTAATCTCCGATATCAAAATGCCAAAAATTGATGGGATGCAATTGCTTGATGAAGCTTCAAAAAAATATCCACAATTATTTTTTATCATAATGACTGCTTATGCTGAGGTCAAAACAGCAATTGATGCTCTTCATAAAGGGGCTTATGATTATCTCATTAAACCGGTGGAATTTGATGATATAATAGCTCGAGTAAAACGTCTGATGGATTATAGGAAATTGGAACTTGAAGTGAAATCGCTCCGAAGCCGTATTTCATCTGATTCAGGTTTTACTAATCTTATCGGAAAAAGTAATTCGATGAAACAAGTTTATAACTTGATTACTCAAGTGGCGCCGACTAATAGTAACGTATTAATACTAGGTAAAAGCGGAACAGGCAAAGAACTTGTTGCAAAAGCAATTCATTATAACAGCAAACGAAAAGATAAAATGTTCCTTCCGATAAATTGCGGTGCTATCTCGGAGAACTTAATTGAAAGCGAACTTTTCGGTCATAAAAAAGGATCGTTTACCGGCGCTCAAGATGATAAAATGGGTCTCTTCAAAGTTGCCGATGGAGGAACTCTGTTCTTAGATGAAATCGGTGATCTTCCTTTGAGTCTTCAAGTTAAATTACTTAGGGCAATCGAAGATAAAGAGTTTTTTCAGGTGGGCGGAACTAAACCCGTGAGTACGGATGTCCGTCTGATCGCCGCTACACATCAAAATCTGATGGAAAAAATTAAGAGCGGTGAATTCCGCGAAGACCTTTATTATCGCTTAAATGTAGTTGAAATAAAATTGCCCACTCTCAATGAAAGAAAAGATGACATACCTCTTCTCGTTAATCATTTTATTGAAAAGTATAGCAACGAAATGAGTAAAAAAGTAATTGGTGCGGAAAATGACGTTATAAAAATTCTTTCATCTTATGAATGGCGCGGTGGAGTAAGAGAATTAGAAAACGTAATTGAGAGAGCAATTATTTTCTGTAACTCTGAATATATTACTCCAAATGAACTAGCAGAAAATATTAAAGGAAGTTCAGTTTTCCATGGCTATCCCGATTCACTTAAGGATGCAGTAAGAAATTTTGAAAAAGAACATATACTAAAAACTATCAAAAAATTTGAATACAACAAAGAGGAAGCCTCTAAAGCTCTCGAAATAGGGCTTTCCTCTTTATATCGTAAAATGGACGAACTTGAAATTCCGACAAAATCACTTTCAAGCGACGAGGATTAAAATTCTAAACTTACTCCAATTGAAGGGAGAAGTCCTATTGATGAACTCTTATCCACTTCTCCTTTCCTATAATCGTAACGAATTGTATTAGTATTCTTATTATTGTAAATATTTTGAAGATCGATATAAGTAATTAAATTAAGCCCGCCAAGATCCCAGCGTCTATCTACTCTTATATCCAGACTATGAGTCGGTTCAAATCGGAATGCGTTATAATTGACAACGCTTTGAGAACCATCCGAATTAAATGGCGTATATGGATTTCCGGTAGCAAAACGGAATCGTGAAGAAATTTCCCATTTTTCATTAAACGAATAACCGCCACTAAGATTAATAATCCATTTTTGATCGAATGACCCGGCTCTCTCAATTCCATCTAACCCCTTAAAAAACGACTCGTTATAAGTAACGCTTAAAATCCCATAACCCGGTGTATCGGATGATTTTTTCTGAAGCGAAAATTCTAAACCACGGGCAAATCCATTACCTGCGCTAATAAGCGGTTCAAGCCCCAAAGAACCAAAATTTTCATCCGAACCTCCGAACCCCACACCTGTATTTGCCAATACTAAATAGGGTCTTAATAAACTTGCCGGATAATCGGAATAGTCTTTATAAAATGCCTCTACTTTAAGTCTTAAATCTGAAGTCAATCTCCTTTCATAACCGGCTACATATTGAATTACTTTCACTGGTTTTAAGTTCTCATTCTGTTTAAATGAAGCCAGCCATAAATATGATGGCGATTGATGATATAATCCGGTACTAAAACTAACAGATGATACTTCGTCTAGGACATAAGATAAAGATGCTCTCGGACTCAATGTAAAGCCGGAATTGATACGATCAAAATAATCCCCTCTTAGTCCGGCAGTAAACATTAATCGGTTGAAAAATGTGGTTGAGTATTGAGAATAAAAACCATATTTATAAAAATATTCTGCCGATTGAAGTGAATTGACTTGAAGTGTCTCGCCGAATGAAGTCATAAAAGTCGGCAGTAATATATCTGCGCTGAACTTAATCAATTTGCCTGAAATCCCGAAATTGATTTCGGATGTTTGATTAAGTTTTATTACAGCATCACCCTTTATTTCATTTTCTCCTTCACGCGAGATATTTGTGAAGATAGGATTAAGCAATGTATCTCTTTGACGAGTATCATAATCTACAAAATTTCGGCTGATACTAAAATTATAAAATCCGTTATCAAAAATATGACGATAAGAAACACCTACAAGATATTGATTCTGATTACTTCCCAGTATTCGTGAATTTTCGTATAAGTCTTCGGAATCTTTGTTATTGAATTTTACTTTATCGAATGCTCCTATAAAGAGCCAATTAATTTTATTTTTTGAATCGATACTATATGATGCTTTAGACATAACGTCATAATACTCGGGCACGAAATTGAATCCCGCAGCATTAAATATAAAATCGAGGTAGCTTCTTCTCGCCGAAAATATAAAATTACTTTTAGAATCGATTGGACCTTCGATATTAAAACCAAATTGAGAAGCAGATATTGTTGCTTTGCCTCCGATTCGATCGTTTCTTCCATCTCTTAAATCTATTTTTAGTACAGAAGAAAGTTTATCTCCATAATTAGCCGGGAAACCACCGGTAGAGAATGTTGTTTCTCTCACAAAATCAAGATTAATGTAACTTAGCGGTCCGCCAGTCGCTCCTTGAGTACCAAAATGATTTATATTAGGGACTGTAAAACCATCTACCAAGAAGAGGTTCTCCGATGGTGCGCCGCCTCTTACGACCAAATCATTTCTTCCTGCGCTTACCTGCCCTACTCCGGGAAGTACAGATAGTGCTCTAACTACATCTTCAAAGCCTCCCGGTGCTCTTCTGATCTCTTCATAGCTAAAACTTTTTACACTATTGAATTCATTCGGGTTCATATCGAAGTATTCGGATTGGACTGTTACTCCATTTAATTCTATAAATGTGGAGGATAATTCAAACAAAAGATTTGCAGGACGTACACTATTAACCACAACATCGGTTTTAGTGGCGGATAAATAACCAACATAAGAAGCTCTAACGGAATATTTTCCGATAGGGACGTTTCTGATAATAAAATCACCGTTTATATCCGTAGCCGCACCAAAATTAGTATCCATAATAATTAAATTGACTCCCGGCAGACCTTCTTTAGTACTTTTATCTATTACTTTACCGGTTATGCTCCCTTGAGCATTAATAATTGTGCCTACTAACAATAAAATTCCAAAAATTAATTTTTTCATATTCCTTCTTCTTTTTCTATATAACAGTAAATATCAAAAATAAGTTTCTCGAAGTATTCTAACAATTTTATTATATTAGAATAATATACTGGGAATTATTTTAATGTTTGATTTTAACAACGAATTTTCTGTTTTCGAGCAGTTCTCCGATGGAATGTCTAATATATTTATGGGATTATTTCGTCCAAACGATTCATCACAAATTAAATATACAAAATCTATCGAATCGGTAATTGGAATGAGTTTGGAGGAGATCAATCTATTCCCTGAACAGCTTTATTCCCTTATACCCGAAGAAGATTTCCATCCCTTTATAAAAAACATCAGAGAAAAATTCGCCAACCCAAATGTATCTAATTTTGAAACTGAATTTCTTATAAAACCTAATCCCGAACAAAGTATTTGGCTTAAAGAGCATATAAAAATTGTCAGAGATAAAAACGGATTACCTTTTGAGGTAATTAGTTTATTCGTAAATAATTCCGAATTAAAATCGATTACCGAAGAATCAAGAATCAAAATCGATAAATACAAAGAATTAAACCAAGCAAAAGATAAATTTATTTCCATCGTATCACATGATTTAAGAGCACCGTTTACTACACTTCTTGGCTTTTCTGAAATATTAGTAAACGAAAAAGACATTGATGAAGAGGAAAGAAATGAATATCTCGGATATATATATGATTCATCTAAAACGCAGCTATCATTAATAAACAATTTATTAGATTGGTCACGCCTTCAAACAGGCAGAGTGAAAGTGGAACCACAGCGTCTGCATGTAAAAAGTATTATTTCAAATGCTCTTTCCCCTATCAGCATCGAAGCAGCTCGAAAAAGAATTGAGCTAAAATTTGATATCCCTAATGAACTTTATATGAATGCAGATGAACGGCTTATAAGCCAAACAATTATTAATTTGGTTAGTAATGCAATTAAATTTTCAAATGAAGGATCGGATATCTCAATCTCTACATCTAAGTTCAAAGAGGGTATGCTTGAATTTATTGTGAAAGATGATGGAGTGGGTATTTCAGAAGAGAACCAAAGTAAACTATTTCAAATTGACAAAAAATTTTCTCTCCCCGGCACCGATGGACAAAAAGGAAGCGGTCTCGGCTTATCTCTGGCAAAAGAGATTATTGACCAGCATAAAGGATATATTTGGTTCTATTCGAAGGAAGGAGAAGGGAGCGAATTTCATTTTACGATCCCTGAAGCTAAGAATATAATCTTATTAATAGAACATGATAAACAACTTCGTGATCATCTAAAAGAAGTAATTGAATTAAATCTAATCGGCTTTGAAATTATTTTTTCAAATAATGGTTATGAAGCAATATCGAAATTCAAAACTATACTCCCCACACTTATAATAACCGATCACGATATGCCCCTTATGAATGGGATTCAATTAGTGGAAGCGATTAATAGCAAAGATGCCATTGCAACTATCCCTATTATTGTAATATTACAAAACCTTACAGATGAATTAACAGCTCGATACGATAAACTTGGAATTAGCAAGTTAGTTACCAAACCGGTAAATGATTCCTTACTCCTAACAACTATTCAATCTTGTTTAAACTAAACCGGCGAAAAAATTATGTCTGAAACAAAAACAAAGTACGACACGGAACCAAATAATAATATTGAATTAGAAAATGTAGCAGAACCAAAGTATGAATCTGAATTACTTAATGAAAGCGAAACTGGCAGCGAGACCGAAAGATTTTGGTTTGCCTTATATACTAAACCAAGAAGTGAATTTCAGGCAGAATTACAGCTTAGAGATATTGGTGTAGAAACTTATATGCCATTTGTAATAAAAGAAAAAAAATGGACTGATCGAACGAAAAAAATAAAAGAACCCGTTTTCAGAGGTTATATTTTTATTTTGTCATCTGAGCAAGAACGTTATGTGGCAGTTACACAAAAAGCGATAGTAAAAGCGGTTTCATTCGGTGGAGTGGTAGCTACTATTCCTGATTGGCAGATTCAAAATCTAAAAATACTCCTTAGCAAAAATCCGGAATATTATATATCGGACAAATTACTTCTCGGAACTAAGGTAAGAATTATAGACGGACCATTTAAGGATATTGAAGGAATTATCACCACGGAAAAAGGGAAAGGACAATCACTCGGGGTTACAATTGATATCTTAAAAAGATCAGTGGTGATTAATTTAACAGAAAATTATGTTAAAAAAGCACCTGATCAGAAAATTCCTGAAAAAGATAATAAGAAATATTATTATAAAGTTATTGAAGAAGATGAACCGGAAGAAACCAATACAATTATTGAGAAAGATACTGAGCAGGAATAAAAATTAGAAAGAGATAAAACAATGTCAGAAGAAAGAAAAAATTTAAGTATGATGAATGAAGGTGATCCTATCAATGGTTCCTTGGTAGTCGAAAGGATTGATTTAAAAGTCTCATCTACCAATAAATATTTTATTGATGTCGATCTTCGGGGAGCTACCGCTAAATTAAATGGTAAAGTGTGGGATAATGCTCAAGCAATCTTTAATAAAATTAAAGACTCGAAAGTGGTTACAGTGCGGGGAGTACTTACAAAGTATAAAGATCAATTCCAGATAAAAATAGAAAAGATCGATAGCTATACTGGAGATGAAAGCGCATTTATTGAGCAGACAATGCCCCGTTCTGTTTATGATTTAGCTGAAATGAAAAATGGATTTTTAGGGTTTATCAATTCGATAGAAGACCCATATCTGAATAAATTACTTAACGAAATATTTTCATCCGAAGATGGTTCAAAATTTTTCAAATCTCCGGCAGGCAAAAGTTGGCATCACGCTTATTTAAGTGGGCTATTAGAGCATACTCTTGAGATAATGAAAATCTGTGATTTAATGACTACATTCCATAAAGAAGTAAAACGAGATATTTTGCTTTCCGGTGCAATGCTGCACGATTTTGGAAAAATAGTAGAACTTAGCAGTGAACCCGGATTTGATTATACCGATACAGGAAAATTTGTCGGTCATATTGTTCTTGCAGTTTTATATGTCGATCGGGTAATCAAAGATAAATTACCCGATTTCCCTTCTCATCTTAAAGATCAGTTATTCCATCTAATTCTTAGCCATCAGGGGAAATTAGAATATGCATCACCGGTGGAACCAAAAACTATTGAAGCAATCATTTTATATCAAGCAGATGAGCTTAGTGCAAAAACAAATGCTTATAAGCAGGCGATAATTAAAGGGCGAAACGAAGGGAATAAATGGACAAGACCGCTCCCTCTTGCCAATAATAATTCTCTTTATATACCCGAAGATTTTGAAATTCATTAACCATAAGGAAAACGCAATGAAATCAATAAGTGCCCACGCAATATTATTTTTAATTGCTCTTACATTTATTTCTTCTAATCTATATGCTCAATCTGTTGAATCGCTTATAGATGAAGGGGATAAGTATTACGAAAAGTTCGATAATCAAAAAGCATTGGATTCATATACAAAAGCTGAAAAATTAGACGCCAATAATATCGAAGTACTTTGGCGAATCAGCAGAGCTTATGTGGATTTAGCCGAGAAAATGCCTTCGAGCACCGGTAAACAGGAGGATGCTCAATTGGCGGTTTTTGAAAAAGCTAAAGATTATGCCGAAAAAACGATCAAAGCCGATAGAACCAAATCAGTGGGATTTTTAAGAAGAGCTATCGCTAATGGTAAGATTGCTCTTTTCAAAGGTGTTTTCTCTGTTGCAGGTGTAGTTAATTCAGTTAAGTCTGATTGTGAAAAATCGATTCAACTTAATAATGGTGGTGCTGAAGTTCAGGCAGTTACACATTATGTATTAGCACGCACTCATGCAAAGATTTCAGAAAAATGGGCACCTGCACGTTCGGTACTAGGACTTGGCTGGGCAGATAATGAGATCGCTCTAAAAGAATATAAAAAAGCAATCGAATTAAAACCGGGATATATTATGTTTTATGTAGATTACGCACTTTCATTAATCGAAGAAGGTGAAGACAATACTGCAAAAGAGATGTTAAATAAAGCATTGAAAAGCAAAGTGCAAGATGAAGATGACGATCAGCGCCTCGCAGAAGCAAAAGAATTATTAAAAAAATTATAAGTGAAATGGAATTTAGTACAAAGTTCATAAATAAATTAAAATACGCTAAAAAGTTACTCTTTTTTACAGGTGCCGGAATATCTGCTGAAAGTGGTATCTCTACATTTAGAGGTGTCGACGGTATCTGGAATAAAATGAAACCGGAGGAACTCGCAAGCATTGATGGATTTATGAAAAATCCTGATATCGTATGGCAATGGTATCAGCATCGCAGACAAATTGTGCACGATTCAAAACCGAATGCAGGTCATCTCTCCATTGCCGAGCTTGAAAACTATTATGATGTAACCGTTGTAACTGAGAATGTTGATAATTTACATAGACGTGCCGGAAGCTCGAAAATATTCGAGCTTCATGGTAATATAGAAAGAAATTACTGTATCGATTGTAAAGCTCCATTTAACGATACTAAATTAAATGAAGAATCGGGCAATCCCAAATGTAAAGAATGCGGTGGAAGAATTAGGCCCGATGTAGTTTGGTTTGGGGAGATGCTGCCACAGGATCAATTCAGCGGCGGTCAATCGTCCGCAGAATCTTCTGACATCTGTTTTGTTGTAGGCACTTCCGGATTAGTTTACCCAGCTGCTTATATACCGATTGAGGCAAAGCAGGCAGGTGCTTTCATAGTAGAAATAAATATCGATTATACAGAAATGAGCCGCTTTGCAGATGAATCATTCATCGGAAAATCCGCCTCCATCCTCACCGAACTCCTCGCTGAAGTAAAAAGAATAAAAGCAACCACTTAATATTGATAAGAACGCTTGATTATTATTTATAAACCTTATATTAGAAAATAAATGTTAAAAAATCATGATGAGTAGCGCAACCAAAACTATAAAAAAGAATAACTTCACACATCCCGTTAAAACAATTTTAGTGGTTTTAAGAAGAAAATAAGCGACTATAAGCAGAACAACTAATATTTCCATAATTTGGTATTTATAATCATTAATGAGAAATTAATTCTATTGTATCCTCAGCGTAAGTGTTTTCGGTTTCCAATACTTTCACGGTTACTTTTTCGATATTATTCGGAAGTCCGACTTCATTAATTTTTTTTAAGAAATAACCTACAAGATTTTCGGCAGTTGAATGAAAATCTACAACTACCATTCTTGAATCTATTTTTTTTAGTAACTCTTGCAATTCAATATCACCGGAGAAAACTAAACAAGCATGATCCAATTCTTCAACTAACGGATTAATAATCGATTTGACATCATAATAATCGAGCACCATTCCGTTACAATCCGGCTTCCCGTCAAGCTCCACCATCATTTTATATGAATGCCCGTGCAGATTTCGGCACTTGCCTTCATGGAATGGAAGCCGATGCCCCATCTCCCATGTAAATTCTTTTGCAATTCTCATTTATACTCCTCTCTCATCCGGCTTCCAAATGTATTTATGCATTTGAAGTTGAAACCGGACTTGTAAATTATCTTCTATTATCCAATCTGCCATCGTCAAAGGAATTAATTCTCCAAAAACAATTGAAAACAGCAGTTCACATTTACCTATTAAATTATATTTTTCAATAATCGATTTAGACCAATCGTAGTCTTCTCTGGAACCGATTACAAACTTAACTTCATCGTTTGGTTTAAGAAACTCAATATTTTCATATCGATTCTTTTTCATCATCTTACTCGAAGGACATTTTAAGTCCATAATTACCTTAACGCGCTTATCGATTTTTTCAATTGACAACGAACCACCGGTCTCGATTAAAACCTCGTATCCGAGATTGCAAAGCTTTTCCATTAGCGTGTGGACTTCGCTTTGAACGAGCGGTTCGCCACCCGTTACCTCCACAAGGCGGCAATTAAATTTAGCGACCTCTTCAATAATTCCCTCAAT
Organism: bacterium BRH_c32; assembly: GCA_001516025.1. GTDB lineage: Bacteria > Bacteroidota > Ignavibacteria > Ignavibacteriales > Melioribacteraceae > BRH-c32. Next base: position 112,568 of record LOEU01000001.1, read on the forward strand.
CGATTTGTCGCTACCTTCATAAAACGCATATTCAGTGTCGCAATAAGTGCACCTAAGATTGCAGTAAGTCAATCTTATAAAAACACATGGGAGACCGGCTTTTGTACTTTCCCCTTGCAATGAGTAGTATATTTCATTTATTTTAAGCATTATCTCTTTCTTCTTTATCCGCAAAGATAAAAACAAAAATAATAATAGCATAGTTTAAGTTTGATTTACAGATAACCAAATGCTATATTTGTAGTCTTTAATAATAATATAAATTTAGGTAAGGAATGGCAAACCACAAATCAGCTCTTAAAAGAGCACGTTCAAGTGAAAAAAGAAACGTTAGAAACGTTGCAACTACTTCAAAGATTAAAACGTTAATCAAAAAAGTATATGATACCACTGACGCTGAAAAAGTAGAAACTGTTTATAAAGAAGCAGTAGCGGTTCTTGATAGATCATCGGTAAAAGGACATTTACATAAAAATAATGCTGCACACAAAAAAGCAGCGTTAACAAAACACGTTAATCAGGTAAAAGCTGGCAAATAAGTTCTTTTTTATTTGAGTTAGATTTCGCTCGTTTTGAAGCGAATAGATAATTCAAATAAAGCAGTAACTTTTAGATAAATTTTGTACGGCTGCCACGGTCATATCCGGGACAGCCTTTTTCTATTTTAAATCTTTTACCAGTTCCTTACCTGCCGTCTCAGGGATATAATAACCAATTAATTTAGCTTCGCCGTTTTCGCTCTTAATCTCTTTCTTAATCAATACCGAATGTTCAATTAAAAATCCATCATCTATTTTAGAACCGAAAATATAGGAAATACCTTTTATTGTAACTCCGGCACCTACAATTACAGGGAATTCATCACTGCCGGTTATCTTCACTCCGGATTCAATGCGGCAATTCTCACCGATAATTATATTACCTCTTAAAATATTATTCCAAAAAATCGTTACATCATTCCCGATAACTATTTTCTGACCTTTATAACAGGAGATATCCACATTTGCCTTAAAATCGACATTTCTTCCAAGTGTAATATTTCCATCGAGCAAAACATTCTTATGCAGATGAAGATTATAATTTATTTTTACTCCCTTGCCAAGATAAGAACCTTTACCAAGCTGAATATCAAGCGGAATCCCTTTATCATCCAGTTCTAAAATCTGTTCTATCACTTCATCATCAATATAAAAGTCATCCGGGTCATCTATTGTAATAATATCTTTTAGTTTTTCATAAATATTTGTTCTGGCAATATCTTCCATCTCTTTTAAGACAGATTTATTATTGAAGCCCATAATTACAAATTGCTCAAGAGGAGAAACTGCTTGAACAACATATCCCTCTTGATTAAATAATGAAATTAAGTCGGTCAAATAAACTTCGTTTTGAACGTTTTCACTTTTTATGTTATATATAAGTTTAACGAGCTTCTTAAAATCAAAAGCGAAAACACCTGAATTAAATTCAGGTATTGCCAAAAGTTCTTCCTTGCTATAAAAATAAGTTCTTCCGCCAAACTCGGCTTTATATGGAGTATCGGTGCTTAAAGCGAGAATATCTTTGTACTCTATAATTTCTATTACCTTACCAAAATCGTCCAAAGAATGCTTACCGTTGGAATCAAATTCCTTTACACGTATAATCCTTCCATAATAATTATCTTCTTTATTCCCTTCAAAAAGACCGGTGAGAACCATCATATCACATTTAGAACTTAAAAAAGATTCACGGAAAAGCTTAACTGTATCGCTATTTATTAATCCCATATCACCCGGAAATACATAAACGATCCCGTCATAGTTTTCTTTATCTATAGATTGAAGTGCCACTTGTACGGCATGACCTGTTCCATTTTGAACTTCTTGATAAGCGAATAGATTATTGTCTTTTTTGCCTACTGCTTTAATTACATCTTCTGCCTTAATACCCACTACAGTAATAATATTGGATGATGTAAGTGCAGAATCGCAGGCTATATAAACACGCTCCACAGTAGGTTTTTCCCAAATTTTATGAAGCATCTTTGAGGTTTGGGATTTGATTCTTTTGCCATGACCAGCTGCTAAAATTATAGCTGTATCGCTTTTTTTATAATCAAACCGAGTTGAATTTTCTGATATTAAGGAAACAATCTCTTCATTAGTTTGTGTAATTGCCATTCTACCCTCTGAATTATGGAAATCGAATTGTTAAATTTAATAATAAATGTTATAAAACATATCTATTAAACCGAGTCTATAAGAAAATAAATTTTGTATTTTTAGCATCAGAAAAATAAACGAATGGAGATGTCATGAAAAAGTTGTTTTTTATTACTTTATTAACATTTTTCTCAATTTCTTCGATAATAGAAGCACAGGACAAAGGATTTGGTATCGGAGTAATGTTAGGCGAACCGACCGGATTGAGTGCTAAAACATGGTTAAATAAAATAAACGCAGTCGATTTTGGTTTAGCATATTCATTTACCGGGAATCATAATGCCGCTGCATTGCATGCAGATTATTTATGGCATTCTTTCGATTTAATCAAATCCACCGAGAGAATACCCGTTTATTACGGTGTTGGTGCAAGATTAAGAATTTATGAAGGACATGATGATTCATTCGGCGTTAGAGGTGTCGCAGGTGTTGAATGGTTTTCAAGAGAAGTCCCGATTGATGTATTTTTTGAAATAGCACCTGTATTTACTCTTATCCCGGAAACTGATTTGGATTTCGATGCCGCCATTGGAATCAGATTTTTTATTAACTAGGTTTATATGAATGAACAAACGACATACTTTGACAGACCCGAAAGATTAGGTATCGATGATATCCTGAACGATTACACTTCTCTTAAAGAAATTAATATTGTTCAGTCAATAATCGACTCAATGCCTGAAATGGTAATAGTATTGAATGACTTTAGGCAGATAGTGGCATTTAATAATAAAGCAGTTGCTCTTCTGGAACCGAAATCGATTTATGAAGTATTAGGCAAAAGACCGGGAGAGGCAGTCCATTGTATCCATGCAAACGAAATGGATGCAGGGTGCGGAACCACAAAATTTTGTGTGGAATGCGGCGCCGCTAAAGCTAATTTAAATACGATTACTAATAGAGTCAGTTCTCTTGAAGAATGCAAAATTACATCTAATATAAAAGGGAAGCTCGTTTCTTTCGATCTTTTGATCAATACTACTCCCCTTGTAATTGAAGGAAAGAACTATACCATATTTGCTATTCGTGATATATCTAACGAAAAAAGAAGAGAGGCACTTGAGAAAATATTTTTTCATGACGTCCTCAATACAGCAGGTGCAATTCATGGATTAACAAAACTTTTTTCTGAATTAGAAGATCCTGAAGAGAAAGAGGAGATATCAAATGCAATTATTTCTTCATCTCAGCAGTTACTTAGCGAAATATTATCCCAAAGAGAATTACGAAATGCCGAAGACGGTAATCTTGCAGTTGATATAAAAGAGATAAGCGCTAATGCAGTAATACAAAATGTCTATGAGATGTATAGTAAACATGAGTTGGCTCGCGGAAAAGTAATTAATCTGAATTATTGCAAAGATGATATTTTATTTCATTCCGATTCCACATTGCTTGTCCGTTCACTAGGTAATTTAGTAAAGAACGCTTTAGAAGCAATTGAAAATGGAGATGCCGTAAATATCTTCTATGATGTTAATGATGACAAAATAAATTTCAATGTAAAAAACGATAAATTTATTCCTAATAATATCCAACTCCAACTATTCCAAAGATCATTTAGTACTAAAGCTAAAAAAGGGAGAGGAATTGGACTTTATAGCGTTAAGATGATAATTGAAAATTATCTCAAAGGTAGAGCGGATTATACCACAGATAGAGAGGAAGGTACGGTATTTACTTTATCAATGCCATTAGGTACTGATCATATAGAGTAAGTTAAGGATATTTCTTTATAAGAATAAGTAATCCATGAGCGCAGGATAGAACATTTCAATTGATAAGGAAGTTATCGAAATTGAAGTAATCCGGCAGCAGAGAACGGATTACTTTTATTTATAAGGATATCTCTTTTCCATAATGAAAATAATCCTGCAGCAGGGAATGAATCACTTAAATTGGTATAACTTCCACCATGGCGTATGAGGAGATTCATGATGCTCAAAATGATAACCGAAAAAATAACATGATATCATCGCCCATAAATGATTCTTCTTTTGTGTCCGTGCCTTATGCGGCTCCATTTCATTAGTGTGTGGCTGCTTATGTGGCAAATAAGTTCCGAAATAAAATAATTGCAAGGAGCTTAAGATCGCCGGTATAACCCAAAAGAACCATAGATTTATTTCGGGCACATAGATTTTTAGAATATTAAATGCTGCCGCCATTACCAATAACTGCCAAATTGTAGCATATCTTATCATAAACGAACCCCACCAAATAAAGAAATTTTGCGATTTAATATTATAGTCAGGATCGTCTTCGGTTCCCGGAGTTTTATGATGTTTAAAGTGATTCTTTATCAATCGATTATATGATAAGCCCGCATAAAGAAATGTAGATATCTGCCCAATCAGTTTATTAATTGTTTTATTTTTGGATACTGTTCGGTGCATCGAATCGTGAGCCGTAATAAACAAACCGGTATATAAAAATATTTGAAATAATATATGGAAGTAAAAAGTAAATGAAGAAAAAGATGGTTCAAGATATACTAACATGTAGAAGAGATGAAAGAACCATGAAAAAATTATTATAAACGCAATCAGTATTCCCATTATAAAAATATCCTCAAGATGAGAAAGAATATTGTCTGAATTATTATATAATGTAAAGGGATTTTGGAACTAATTTTTATTTTCTTTAGGTTAAACCCGATCGCAAAAACAAAGGCAATAATAAACCACGCAGTGAAATTCTGCAATGGAATGATATTGCCGCTCCATGTCCAATAGTTTAATTTCATTGCTAATGGCTCTAAGATATAATCGAAAAGTAGTGCTATGATTCCGGTAATTAAAGAAGAGATGTAGATGTTTTTTGAAATCAATTGAGAAAAAGATAGTCCCCCAAGAATTACAATTACCCAATTCACTCCAATTATAAGGGGTACATCAAACAATCTCCAACCGAGTACATCCCCATATTTATAAGTACCGAAAACCAATCCCGATGCGGTTCCATAAGCTTCCAATACGAAAGTAATTATGTAAGTTGATACGAGCCAACTTAGTAATTGGCCATCTATTTCTCTATGGATTGAATAAAAAAGAACTACGCTGCATAGAAGCAAAGTAAATGGTGTAAGCATAATCATAAGACTACGAGTCGGCTCAACTAAGTGCCCCACAACTCCTACTGAATACATTATTATAAAAAATGGGATAACCCATTTTTCATATTTCTCTAATCCGCCTAAATTAATTTTCTTCCCTTCCATTCTATTCCAATTTTATTTACTGATTTTATCCCCACATAAAAAAGAATTATCATCTGTAAGGGATGCAATAATACATTTACTAAAAAATTTTGTCTGCTTATACCGGAGATATAAATTCGTGAAATTAAAATAAGTATTACAGCCGGAAGAAACAGAACATCAAAAAACAGTAATGCAAATGGCAATAAAAAGATAATTTCAAAAAAACCAATCATTATAATAAAAGGAAACTTCCCGATTTTAAATCCTTTATAAAAATTCTTTGAAAATCCGGTAATTGCCGATTCAAATGAATCATACATTGAGCAATAAATTTGATTATCACCGACTGCTGTCATAAGTTTATACCTGTTGGTTTTAAGCAGTCTAGCGAACTCCATATCCTCTACAACTTCATTTTTTACTTTTTCATGTCCGCCAATGGCATTATATACATTTTTCTTGAATAGAAAAAGTTGACCATTCGCTGCGGCAAAGGAACCCTTCTTAGATTTGAAAACTTGCTTAAGAGGCAAAAAAGATAGTAATAGCCAATTCATCATCGGTACGACTAACCATTCACCAAATCCGGTTATTCTTTGACTTGGGAAAACAGAAAGAGCATCTAATTTATATTTATTCATCTTTGCCATTAATCCATCAATAGCATTTTCTTTGAGCTCCACATCTGCATCAATAAAAAGAAGATAGTCCCCTTTAGAATTTTTATATAATTGATTGCAAGCCCAATTTTTACCGAGCCAATCTTGTGGCAGCTCCTTGCCTTCCAATAAATGTATATGGCTAAACTTATTCGTATATGCTTCAATTATTGCTTTTGTCTCGTCAGTGGAATTATCATCTACCACAATGATATCAAGATTTTTATAGGTTTGCCTTAATATCGAATCCAGACATTTTTTAATATTTTTTTCTTCATTGCGCGCAGGAATAAGTATTGAAATCATTCCGGATTTAGAAAAATTATTTCCACTTTTTTTAATTCTTGGGGCAGTGAAATAATTATATGCAACAACGCAAAATGAGATAAAAACAAATGTTAATATAATAGCATTAAGGATTAGCATTTTATAAATATAACGGATTAACAGGAGATTTATTAATTATTGTCTCGTTAAGTGAATCGATATTTTTCATAAAAGAATCGGAATAATTATCAAAATTTTCGATTCCCTTATTACAGATAATTGGATTGGCTACTCTGATAAATAATGCCGGATTTTTTTCATCTAAATGCTGAATCTTGAAAGCTATGGGAAGAAGAGTAAATTTTTTGTTATTAAGAAATATTTTTATTCCCTCTTTCATTGAAAGCGGCTTTTTCTCGAAAGGTTCTATTATTCCTTGAGGATATATTATGAGCAGGGAATTATTATCCTCCAATATCTCACTAATATAATTTCTTACTTCAATAATGCCGGACGCAGAATTTGGATTGAAACCAAACGCACCTAATTTTTTAAAGAATGAATATTTTTTTAGCTGCTCTTCAAGCATAAGTACATGGAATTTACGCTTGAAATATTTTCGATTAATAAAATCGATAAAAAATCCATCCCACCAACTTATATGATTCGGAGTTACGACTAAGGGTAGTGAAGAATCAATTTTAGGAATTTCACCATCAAGAAAAAAATGAGAAAAATTCTTTTTCATTAAACGATTGATATAAAGATCGAAAATCATTCGGGCATATTTTTTATGGTCAGCTTTTATCATATTATTTATCGGTTGATAGTATTTCAGATTTTATAATCGATTCAGATGCAATCTTCCCCGATAGAATTACTAACGGAATTCCGCCACCGGGATGTGCGCTTCCACCGCAAAAATATAAATGGTCTAATTCTTTCGATTTATTTGTTTGTCTTGAGAAAGCTGCATTTCGGCTATTAGAAGATATTCCATAGAGACTTCCCTTTTCGCTTCCTGTTATACTTTCTATCTCAAGGGGTGAAAGTATTTTTTCAGTTACTATTTTATTATTCAAATCGATTCCAAGTATTGATTTTATTTTATTCAAGATATTTTCTTTTGCCCGCTTAATTTCATCATCCCAATTTTGCCCATCAATATAAGGAGCATTAATCATTACGTACCAATTTTCATAACCGGTAGGTGCATCAGATCTATTATATTTTGAAGATATGTAAATATAGATAGTGGGATTGTCCGGACATATTTTTTCTTCAAATAGTTGTAAAAATTCTTTCTGATAATTTTCGGAAAACAAAATATTATGAATTTCTAAATCATTTTCTTCAATCTTCACTCCCCAATAGAAAACCAACGCAGAAGATGAAGGATTTAACTTACTATATTTTTCTGCCGACTTTAATTTTTTCTCTTTAAGTTGTTCTTTATATGTTTTATTAACGTCCGCATTTGAAAGGACAAAATCATATTTTAAATCTTTCCCGTTTACACTTATTCCTTTAACACTGTTATTATCTGTAAGGATTTTTTCCACTTTTGAATCAAAATGAAAATTAACTCCCTTTTTAAGGGCAAGATTATAAAGTGCTTTTGAAATTGAATAAATTCCCCCTTCGGGAATATAACCGCCGAGACCTATTTCAACGTGTTGAATAATGTTAAGAGTGGCGGGCGCTTTATATGGGTTGGAGCCGTTATAAGTGGCATACCGATCGAATAATTGAACTGTTTTCGGATCATTAAAAAAATTACTATTAGCTTCGTGCATTGTTCTGAACGGATCTATTTTATATACCTGCATTAAAGTCTTTAGTGCCTTAAGATTCAGAAAAGTTTTCGGATCGGAAAAATCTTTGAACAAAAAGAGTTCTGCCGTCAGATCATAAATCTTTTCACAATATTTTAAATATTTTATAACGGATTTCTTTGAATCAAAAGTTTTTTTAGCTATTTCATTAGCTGTTTTTTCTCTATCAGGATAAATATTTATTGTTGTTCCGTCTGAATAAAGGTATTTACAAATAACATCTAATTTTCGTAATGTTAAAAATTCTTCTAAATTTTCATCAACATCGGCAAATAGATCTTTTATAACAAAAGGCATTGTAAGAAGCGAAGGGCCTAGATCAAAACGGAAATCATCTATAATAAATTGATTTGCTTTCCCTCCGGCATCAAAATTAGATTCAAATAGATCGATCTGATAACCAAGATGAGCTAATCTAATAGCAGCCGAAAGTCCTCCCAAACCTGAACCAATTATTGCTCCTTTTTTTGCCATACGCTTTTAAGTTTTGTATATAGAAAAAGATTGAACCCGATTAATGCGAATGAATAAAGGAAATCCTCAACCGGTATTGTAATAATTCTCAATCCCCAAATTGCATCCGGACTATAAGTTACTATCGGAAGTGATGTAAGTAGATAATTCACTACGAAAAATGGTATATATGTAAACAGCATAAAGAGCCAAAAGTAGCGAGAATTTATTAAACTATTCTTTATAAGAGTGAGCATTAATAAGATAATAGGAACAAACAATAAAACGGTGAACGTGTAATATTGATCTCGAAATACAAAGGCAAAGGCAACCGATATAAAAGCTATGGTATATATTTGATATTTATTTACCGAGATTGATTTATCAGTGAGATAATATTTACCCGTTTCATATAAAAAAGTAATTGAATATGGTATTGTAAAAAAGAATAACAATTCTTCCAGTGGAAGAGAAAAGATATAAATACCAATAAGATGTTCAGGATTAAAACCCCAATCACCCCTCAAAGCTGCTATATCATCCCAAACAATAAAAGGTAAAGCAGAAATTATTATTGCAGGAATAACAGATTTAAAATTTTTATAAAACTGCAATTTCTTTTCAAAAGAAAGAAGCAGGGGAAATAGAATCACTAAAATATTTATCGCTAAATAGGTACTCATTTTAAAGCTAACTGCGGATAAATTTTTAATAGATTATTTATCTTGTCTTTCGAAATCCTTTCGGTAGAGACTAAAAATTCTGCAATCCCTTGCTGAATCTCGCTGTTTATATAAGTATAATCTTTTTTCTGAATGAGTGAATAAATTTTCTCGGCATCTTCTTTTTTCTCAACGCTATGACCCAAGAAACCGGGGATATGGTGAAGAATAGCAAAACGAATAAATCTAATCTCAAGAGTTTCAGGACTTTGTTCTACTGCCTTCGATAATAGTTCCATCGAATCATTAAAGTAACCTAATTTGGTAAAGGGCCAGAAAGCATTTCGGCTCTTTATTGATAGCAATCCCCCATAATACGCCTTTATAAGTATAGGATATTTTTGGGCATCTTTTCCATATTTTATCTCAATTGTATTGACTAGTTTATCTAAAACATCATCGTCTTCTAATGAAGCATAATAGTCCAAACGAATAGATTCCAATGAATTAATATCCACCTGCGAATAGGGATTAGTTTGCGCCTCTACAAAACCACTCGCAAAAAGAAAAACAATAAGTATCACTAATAATCGATTAATAAATTTCATTTAGTCTCAATACTTTTATTTTCCAATAAGATTTAATTAATAGAGCTAATTTATGAAAATTAGATACTCTTACTCTCTTTTTTAGCAATTCGTTTATATTAAGTCCTTGTATTTTTTTAAAGAGAACGTAGTAGTAAAGATAAGCTGAATAAACACCCAACTTAACTCCGGCAGGTAATTTGAATATACCTTCAAGAGATTGTTTAAATTCATTTTCTATCTCCTTTTCTAATTCTTTTTTGCTTGTATCATTTATCTCCCCCGAAGAATGAATATCGGGAATATATATTCTTCCTCTCTCGTCAATATCGCTTTTAATATCGCGGAGGAAATTAACTTTTTGAAATGCCGAGCCGAGCATCTTTGCTGAATGAAGAAGAGTATTAAAATGCTCTTGATTCCCTTGAACGAAAATTTTAAGACACATTAACCCCACAACTTCCGCAGAACCGTATATATATTGATCATAGACTACCCTGCCATAATTCGATTTAGTTAAATCCATCTCCATACTATCTAAAAATGCAGTAATTAGTTTATGATCAATTTTATATTTATTAACCGTCAATTGGAAAGATTGAATAATCGGATTAGTAGAAATTTTTCTATTAATCGCTTCAAATGTTTCTGTGCGCAATTGATCTAATAAATATTTTTTATCATGATCATGAAAGGTATCTACAATCTCATCTGCAAGACGAACGAATCCATATATAGCATAAATTGGCTCTCTATATTCGGGAGTAAATGCCTTAATACCCAGTGAGAATGAAGTACTATATTTATTTGTAAGGAGCTTACTTACTTTATACGAAACATCGTCATACAGTTCCATAATCTTCCTCTATTCTTTGTAAAACTAATTTTGATGATATAATAACCATCGGCAACCCGGTACCCGGAGTCGTAGAAGCTCCAACATAATAAAGATTATTAAACTTTTCATCTTTATTCTTCGGGCGAAATGCACCTACCTGATCGATATCATGTGCCAATCCCAAACCTGAACCTTTATACAAATTCAATGTACTTGCCCAATCTTCGGGAGTTAAAATTTTCTTAACGACCGTATTTGCATTTATATTAAATCCGGTTCGCTTGGATAAATCATCAATAATATTATTTGCTAATTCTTCTTTATCACTCCAATCTTTTTTATATCTTAAGTCGGGAACGGGACACAAAATAAAAATATTTTCGTGTCCTTCAGGTGCACAATCAGTTTCCGATTTTGAAAGTGCATTTACATAATAATATGGCTTCTGAGGCGAAATCGATGAAGTAAATATTGTATCGGCATAACCCTTAAAATTACTTCCCAAGAAATAGTTGTGATGCATTAATTTGTCAACTTTCCCTTTTACGCCTATATAGATTGTAAATGGCGCAAGAGTCCAGTGCATCTTATCAAGTTTTTCTTCCGTGTAAGCTTTCCTTTTTAGCACTTCGCCTCTGAAAGAAGCAGCGTCTGCATTACTGATAAATATATCCGCACTCCACAATTTTTCTTTTTTGTCAACCACGCTCGAAAGCGATCCATTATCATTATTGAATCCAACGATTTCAGTATTATAAACTATCTCTACATCTCTTTCTTTAAGAAGTTTAAGGAGTTCTTCTACCATCTTATACATACCCCCTCTTACCTTCCAATAACCATTGTGCCTCATCTCTGTATAGTTAAGCAAGGAATAGATTGCGGGGGTTTGAAATGGAGTAGCACCAAGAAAGAACGCTACGAGCGAAAAAATTATTCTCACTTCTTCAGAACTAAAATTCTTTTCTACTTCACTCCACATTGTTCTAAATAAATATGGGAGATGCTTCAACGGTACTCTTGTGAGAGAAAGAACATATCCTAACTTAGAATCAAAATTTGATTTAACTACTTTCCCATCAGTATCATGGAAAAATTGACCTGCTCTTGTAAGATACTTATCAACTTTAGCCGCTAAATCCGGCTCTATATCCGCAAACTCTTTTCCAAGTTTTTCGAGGTCTTTCCAAATTACACGCGGTTTTTCCTGTCCTTCAAAATAAACTTGATACAGAGGATCTAATTCATCTAATTGAATCGGGTTTTTAATTCCAGTACTCTTAAATAACTCATCAAGTTCATAAGTCATACTCATAAATGAAGGTCCCATATCGAATCGGAAACCATCCATTTCTACTATATTTAATCGTCCGCCTGCTTTAGAGTATTTTTCTAATATTGTAACTTTATATCCCTTAGCAGAAAGCCTAAGAGCCGCAGATAATCCTCCTAATCCCGAACCTATTATAATTGCTGATTTTTTCATAATCTCACTATTTTTAATATAAAACGAGAATCTCTCCAATTTAGTTCCCTAAACGCAATTCCTTGAATAAAAAAAGTCGGCAAATAAACGAGTAAATATTTAAATCGAGAAGATGCGATACTATTTTAAAACGTCTCTGCTTTACTCATAACTATTTTGTGAATATTTAGCGCACCTAGAACCACAGCGGGAATCCCCTGTCCCGGGAACGCAGTATCGCCGGATAGATAAAAATTCTTTAACATCGTTTTATTCGGAGACATGTTTATTAATGATTTTCTTAATGAATGTGGAATACCGCCTACATAACCTCTATATCTCTTGGTGTAAAACTCAAATGTATTTGGAGTACCGCTTAGAAGATACATTTTTCTACTATCGGAAAACTCGGGAAATTGGTATTCAAACTCCTCTAAAAGTTTTATCGTTACCAATTCTTTTCTTTTGTCATAATCTTCATAATCATTAAGTTCCCAATCACCTACATACGTATGAAAAGAAATTGAAACCGTTTTCCAACCCTTCGGAGCGCGCTCAAAATCATCGGGTTCAGAAAAAGTAACAAACATTGAATTGCCATGCGAAAAAGGGATTTTCTCTTTTGTATGGACTTGATAATAAGCCGATGGAGTCGGAAGATTGGACTCGATAGCAAAATTAATAGTAAAAGCACCCCAAGCCGAATCAAAATATTTTGCTTTCTTTCTAAAATAATCCCCTTCTCTTCCTTCAATCATATTGCCTAAATTCCAAATTGGAATATTGGAGATAACACCCTTTGAATGATACACCTCCCCTTTCGCGGTACTGATTTTATACCCTTCTTTTTCAATCTCTATTTTACTTACCCGGTTCTTAAATTTTATTTCTCCACCTAATTGAATAAATTTTTTATAAATAAGATCAGCATTTGATTTCATTCCGCCATAAGGATAATATGTTTCTGAAGGATATGCCAATCCCATTGCGGCGGTTAAGTATGGAGTATCTTCAATGCTATTTTGAGAAGTGATCAGTAACTGTTCACCCAAAAAGCGATAATAATTTTTATTATTGATAGCCGATTTCGGTATAAATGATTCAAGACTATTAAATGCGGCAGGAATTAATCCGGCATATTTGAAATTAGATAATTTTATTAATGAGATTGCTTCCTTAATTGAAGTTGGAGGTATAGAAAAATTATTCATGACAAAATTCCACATCATCTCTTCGGTCTTATAAATTTTATTCCATATTTTTTCTTCTTTTTTATTACCAAAGAAAGTTCCGGCAGCTTCAATCCATTTATCTTTATCCGCAAATCGGTGAAGTTCTTTTCCATCCATTTTAACTACTAGGCCGATATCCATTTTCTTAAGATTTGGCTTTATATCAAGACTCTTAAAAAGTTGACCCATAGGACGGTTTTCCGCAACAGCAGAAAGGGTAGTAGCCCCTACATCAAACGTGAAATTATCTCTTTTATAATAAGAAGCACAACCTCCGATATAAACGTGAGACTCAAGCAAAAGCACCTTAAATCCGGAATTAGCTAGTAATGCGGCACTGCTTAAACCTCCATATCCTGCACCTATGACAATATAATCGTACATTTTCCCTTTGTTTTTCTAAGTATAATTGAAGTGAAGAGAAAATAGTTCCCTATTTGCTTTAATTTAATAGCGATTATTTATAGATTTGAAGATTCACTGAAACTAATTGGGGAGAAGATGAAGTACCAAAAAACCAACCTTGTATTTAAATCAATATTTATAGGATTAATACTGACAGTAGTATTAGGATTAATGCCAGCAACACCCGAAGAAGGGATGTTTCCATTAAGCGAAATTCATAAAATTGATTTGAAAAAAGCCGGATTGAAGATCAGTCCAAAGGATCTATATAATCCAAATGGCGTGAGTCTAATTGATGCACTTGTAAATATTGGCGGATGCACCGGTTCATTTGTTTCGCCCGATGGACTGATAATCACAAATCATCATTGTGCATTCGGAGCAATAGCCGCAGCCAGCACAACAGAAAAAAATTATCTCGAAAATGGATTCTATGCAAAAGGTTTAGAAGAGGAAATTCCTGCTCAGGGCAATTTCGTTAAGATTACCGAATCTTATGAAGATGTATCCGCTAAGGTATTAAAATCAGTTGAAAACATTACTGATCCCGTAGAACGCAATAGAACTATCGGAAAGACAATGAAAGAGATAGCCGATGCGGCAAACGATCCTCAGAACTCAATCACTGCCGAAGTTTCTGAAATGTTTGCAGGAAAAACTTATGTCTTATTCAAATATCTTACTCTAAGAGACGTAAGATTAGTTTTCGCTCCGCCACAATCAATTGGTAATTTCGGCGGTGAAACAGATAACTGGGTATGGCCTCGTCATACAGGCGATTTCTCTTTCATGAGAGCCTATGTAGGTCCTGACGGCAAATCGGCACCCTACTCAAAGGATAACGTTCCTTTCCATCCTAAAAAACATTTAAAGGTTAATCCCAACGGTGTAAAAGAGGGTGATTTCACATTTATTCTTGGTTATCCGGGACGAACATTCCGCCACCGTCCATCTCAATATCTCGAATATCAGAAAGAATATTTACTCCCTTTCACTTCTGATTTATATGAATATGCTATCAATACAACTTTAGAAGCAGCTAAAAACGATCCTGAATTGAAGTTAAAAAGCGCTTCGAGAGTAAAGGGTCTTGCTAATACCGAAAAGAATTTTAAAGGTAAGATTCAAGGTTTAAAGAGAATTAATATCATCGAACAGAAACAGAATGAAGAGAAAGAACTTCAGAAATTTATCGATTCAAAACCTGAACTAAAAACAAAGTATGGAAATGTTTTAAGCGATATTAACGAAAACTATGATAAGATGTTCAAATTCGCAGAAGCACAGTTATGGTTACGCAACGTAAATGGATTTTCTACACCGCTTCAGATGGCTTCTTTTGTAACGGGTTATGCTTTAGAGAAAGAAAAACCGGATGCAGAAAGAATTAACGCTTATATGGATAAAAATATCAATTCCACTTTAGGACGATTAAATTATCTTAAGGCTAATTACTATAAGGATATCGAAAAGAAAATTCTTAATAAGATGTTAAATGATGCGATCGCTCAGAAAGACGGTGAAAAAGTTACAGCGGTAACTAATCTTGTCTCTTCGGGTAAAGATATATCCGACTTTGTCGATAATACCGTATATGGTTCTAAAATAATGGATGATGCTTATTTTAAGGAACTTACGACAAAAAGTAAGTTAGAACTAAAGGCTCTTAATGATCCATTGATTAATTTCGCTTTAGAATTAAGGGAGCAAAACGATAAGATTTCTCTTACATCTGAAGAGGTGGAAGGTAATCTAAATAAATTATTTGCTCAACTTATTGATGCGAAAATGGAATGGAAGAAAACTAATTTTATTCCTGATGCAAATAGCACACTTAGATTAACTTATGGCTATATAAAAGGATATAATCCACAGGATGCGGTTTACTATTCACCAATTACTACACTGAATGGTGTAATAGAAAAATCGCTTTCAGGCGATGCTGATTTTGTAATACCGGCAAAACTAAAAGAGCTTTACGATAAAAAAGATTTCGGAAGATATGCCGATAAGAAAACCAAAGAGATGCCCGTAGCTATTCTTTATAATATGGATACTACCGGAGGTAATTCCGGCAGCCCTATTATGGATGCTTACGGCAACTTAATCGGTGTAAATTTTGATAGAGCTTTTGAAGCAACGATTAATGATTTTGCTTGGAACGAATCATATAGCCGTTCGATTGGCGTTGATATCCGTTATGTACTCTGGGTAACGGAAAAAATCGGCGGTGCTACTCATATTATTAAAGAACTCGGTTTATAAAAATTAGCCGGGGAAACCCGGCTTTTTTTTTGTATTGACTTTCATTTAAAAAACTCTAAATTGCAGTGTAATGGTTATCCTTTGTTTATTAAATCAAAAATACTACCCTTAACCGGCCGAATTTTATTATTTATAATAATCCCTACCTTATTGTTTTCTCAATCAGATAAATTACGAATTGAGCAGATATCTATTAAGGATGGTCTCTCCCAAGGTTCAGTAAGATGTATCATGGAAGATAATCTTGGTTTTATCTGGTTCGGAACGCACGATGGACTTAACCGTTACGACGGCTATAATTTCAAGATCTATAAAAATAAATTATCTGATCCTACTTCAATTTCGGATAATTGGATCTATTGTTTTCAACAAAACTCAAAGGGCGATATTTGGGTGGGCACAGCAGATGGACTTAACCTTTTCTTAAGGGGAGAGGAGCGGTTTATTCAAATCCAATCTCTTAAAAATAACGAAACAAAATTACAAATTAGTGCAGTATATACCATCTTTATTAATAATGAAGATAATCAAGAGATCCTTTATTTCAGCACAAATAAAGGTTTAGTTAAATACAATCACGAAAAAAATCAATTCAAAGTACTATATCCTAAGGCATTAGGAAATCCGAGTGACGGAAATTATATAAGAACTATTTTCAAAACTAAAGCAGGTAAAATTTTAGTAGGAACTTCCACCGGTAGAATATTTTATCTGAACACATATAATGATTCATTTACACATTTTGAAGGATATACCTACCGAGAAAGAATTATACGAGAGAATTCAGTAAATACTTTTTTGGAGGACGATTTTAATAAAATTTGGATCGGGACTACATTCGGACTCTATTCATATAATTATGTTACCGGCGAAAAACAGTATTTCCCCGATTTAATTGAAGTGCCAAAAGAACAGTATCCAATCAATGTTTATGCTTTGGAACAGGATAAAAAAGGAGATCTTTGGATAGGCGGACACGGCTGGGGCACGGCTATTATTAATCCTCAAACGGGCAAAGTTGTAAATACTAGGCAATACAATGAACCAACTTTTACATCATTAACGCCTTCGGTATTTTGTATCTATGCCGATAAACGTGGTTTAGTTTGGATAGGGACCACCGGAGACGGTATTAGTCGTTACAACCCTTACACAAATCGATTTAATCTCGTGAATAATAAAACAGGTTTGAAAATCCTAAGTGTGAGAACTTTTTTTGAAGACAATAAAAATAATATCTATGTTGGTGGATATAAAGGAATCGAAAAATTTAATAGAACTACCAATGAACATTATTTTTACTCCGATAAAAGCCCTCGTGGTTATTCATTAGTAAATCCAAATATCTATTCTATGGAAGAAGATTACCAAAATAAAGGTAAGATTCTATGGATAGGGACTGAAGGATATGGAATTGTAAAATTAGATTTAGTTACCGGGGAAATTAATAACCGCCCTTTTAAGAATAGATTAATTGGAGGTGAGTACGGTTCATATATCTATTCTCTTTATAGTGATAAAGAACATACTCTATGGGTCGGAACCGAGAGAGGATTATATACAATAAATCTAGTGAATGAAAAAATTGAGTTCTTTCATAATATTCCTCTCGATACAACTTCTATCGGGGCTAAATCAGTAACAAAAATTTTCGAAGATTCTTATGGCAATATATGGGTGGGGACAAATCTTGGCGGACTTAATCTATTCGATAAGAAAACAAAAACTTTTACGAGATTCACATTTGACAAACTAATACCAAATTCAATCAGTAATAATCACATTAAAACTATTTTTGAAGACAGCAAAAAGAGATTATGGATTGGCACAAATGGAAACGGTTTAAATCTTTTCAATCGGGACAAAAAGACGTTTACAAGATTCACTTCAGAAGACGGTCTTCCTAATAATGTAGTATATGGTATTCTCGAAGATAATTTTGGAAATCTATGGATAAGTACAAATTTTGGGCTATCTATGTTCAATCCCGAGAAGAAAACTTTTACCAATTATCTTCAACAAGATGGTCTTCAATCCAATGAATTCAATTCCAACGCTTATTATAAAAGTACGAGCGGTGAATTATTTTTTGGAGGTATCGAAGGATATAATTCTTTCTATCCGGAGAAGATTATTACAAATAAGAATATTCCCGTAGTAAGAATAACTGATTTCCGAATTTTCAATAATGAAGTTACACCAAATACTTTTATTAATGATAAAGTTATTTTAAGAAAAGCTATTGAACTAACCGATACAGTTGTATTAAACCATAACGAGAATATGTTTACTTTCGAATTTGCAGCACTTGATTATGTTGCCCCTGTAAAAAATTCATATTCTTATAAGATGGAAAATTTTGATGACCGCTGGATTAACGCAGGAAATAACAGAAGCGCTACTTATACAAATCTAAATCCCGGAGAATATATATTTAGAGTAATTGCCTCAAATAATGATGGCTTAATGAATAATGAAGGAGCGACTCTCACAGTAATTATCCTTCCTCCATACTGGAAAACTTGGTGGTTTATATCAATTTCTCTTTTTCTGATTATTTCTCTAGTTTATTTTGTTTTATGGTATCGCATTCGACTCATTCAAGACCAAAAAGAGACTCTTCAAGAACTTGTATTAGAAAGAACTTCAGAATTAGAACAATTAAATAAAGAACTTAAGAAAAGTAATTCAAGCAAGGATAGATTCTTCTCTATTATTGCACATGATTTAAGAGGTCCCTTTAATGGTTTCTTAGGATTATCGGATATGTTAAAGAAAGAATGTGATACTCTATCAAAAGATGAAATTATTGATATAAGCAACGCGCTTAATTTATCAATTAAGAAAACATATAATCTCTTGGAGAACCTTCTTAACTGGGCACGAGTTCAAACCGGAAATTATGATTTTTCTCCTATTTCCATTTCTATTAATGACATCATTGATGAGATTCATCTGTTATTTATCGGAAATCTTAGTGCAAAGAATATAAAATTTACGAATAATACCGACTCCGAATTAATGGTATATGCAGATGAAAATATGTTAAATTCTATTTTACAAAATCTAATTTCCAATGCGATTAAATTCACCCCAAGACATGGAGAAATTACAATCAATTCCGTTATTGAAGAGAAGTTTGCTAAAATCATGGTCAAAGATAACGGGGTCGGAATAGATGAAGATACTAAGTCGAAACTATTTAATATCGATTCTCATATTACAAATAAAGGGACCGAGAATGAATCGGGGACGGGTCTCGGTTTAGTTCTAATTAAGGAATTGATACTAAAATCAGGCGGCGAAATAAAAGTTGATAGTGAGATTGGCAAGGGAACTACTTTTTCATTTACTATACCAATTGCTTAAATTTAATTTTATGAAAAAAATCTTATTTATTCTTTCGGTTTTTGCTTTAATATCAATTTATGCTCAAAGCAAGAAAATTGTTTTCGGTTATCTTCCATCTTGGGAAATAATTGATACTGCCAATTTAAAAATCGATTATGAAACCATTACACATATTTCACCATTTTCATTTCAAGCAAATCCCGATGGCTCAATAAAGTTTATTGATTATTGGACATCAAAATGGAATCCGATTTTCGCAAAAGCGAGAGCAAAAAATATAAAAATTATTATCTCACTAACCAATTTTAATCCGGATGAACTTAAGACTATTCTAAATTCTTCTTCAGTTACTTCAACAATGATTGATAATATAATCAAGATACTTAAAGACAACTCCCTCGATGGAATTAATATCGATTTTGAAGGGCTATATGATGAGGATAAGGGTGCTCCGATGAATAGCTTTATGAACCAACTCTATACAAAAACAAAATCGGCTGATTCTAAATATGAAATCTCGATTGCGTTGCCTTCAATTAATTTCAGGAATAAATGGAATTATACCTACTTATCTACCTATTCAGATTATGTAATCGTAATGGCTTATGATTATTATGGAAGTTGGAGCGAGTTTACGGCACCCACTTCTCCATTAGATGGATTAAATTTTACTATTAAACGTAGCATAGAAAGTGATTATGCTAATATTGTAGCTTTCGATCCTTCAAAAGTTGTTCTTGCATTGCCCTTCTATGGAAATGCTTGGCGGACAAACTCAGAAGATCCTTTCGCATCCGTAAAACCGTATTCCGATACAGCTTCATTTAATAATTATATCACTCCAACATATTTCCAAGAAATACCATTCTTGCCACCATTTACTCAAAGGATATTTAATGATCAAACTAAAAGTACTTGGTATAAATTTGTTGATGGCGATTATATAATACAGAATTGGATAGACGATGAATATAGTCTTGAATTAAAAATGGATTATGCTATAACAAAAAATCTAGGGGGTATCGGGATTTGGGCTCTTGGTTATGATGGCATCAGACCTGAACTAAGAAATCTGATTAAATCCAAATTTAACCCCACTCATGTAGCAATTGAAGATATTATTCCGACTGATTTTAAATTATACCAAAACTATCCAAATCCGTTTAATGGTAGTACGGTTATCAAATATTATCTCCCGAAAGAAAGCTTTATAAAAATAGAAATATTTAATTCTATCGGTGAATTGGTACAAAGTCTTTATAATAGTTTTCAAAATGCCGGGTTGCATGAATTAGTTTTTGATGGTGAAAATTTTTCGAGTGGAGTTTATTTCTATAAAATCTCATCTCCAACTTTCTCTGAGACGAAAAAGTTGGAGATGTTAAAATAATTATTTATTGGCTCAACCTACAAAAAGCCTATAAACATAAGTAGAAGCGAAATAGGCTAAAATAGCGAAGAATGCTGAAGTAGGAATAGTAAGGATCCAAGCCCAGATAATATTACGAGCCACGCCCCAACGAATGGCACTCATACCTTTAATAATGCCCACACCTGCAATTGCGCCTGTAATTGTATGTGTTGTACTAACGGGTATTCCAAATTCGGAAGCGACCAATATAGTTAAACCTGCGGATGTTTCAGCGCTGAATCCCCCGAATGGAGAAAGCTTTGTCATATTCATACCAAGAGTTTTTATTACTTTCCAGCCGCCTATCATTGTACCTGCTGCGATTACTGAATGACTTAAAATAACAACCCAAAACGGTACACCAAACTCGGGAAGAAAACCATTTGTGAAAAGTACTAATGCAATTATACCCATTGTTTTTTGAGCATCATTTGTTCCATGGCTTAAGCTATAAATACCGGCAGAAACTAATTGAAGTTTTCTAAAATAATTATCTACTTTTCTTGGTCTCATTCCTCTAACAACCCATAAAGTAATAATAGAAACAATTATCGCTATTACCATTCCTATAATAGGTGCAAGGAAAATAAAAATTACGATTTTTGTGAGTCCTGATGCAATTAAAACACTCGGACCTGCTTTTATAATTGCCGCACCTGCTAATCCACCTATTAAACTATGAGAGACACTTATCGGCATTCCTAAGTGAGTTGCCGTTCCGGCAGTAACAATTGCACCAATTACGCAAGAAAAGATAACAAAATTATCGATTATATTTGTTTCTACAATGCCCTTTCCGATTGTATTTGCTACGTGAACACCAAAAATAAAAGCAGCTAAGAAATTAAAAGATGCCGCCCATATTACTGCTTGTAATGGCGATAATACACGTGTGGATACTACTGTTGCTATTGAGTTAGCCGCATCGTTCATTCCATTATAAAAATCGAACACCAATGCCATAAATATTATTATTAAGGGAAAAATATATTCCATATTATCAACTATTTTTAACGAAAATTGTAATTATTGTATTAGCTACTAACTGGCATTTATCTACTCCATGTTCTAATAAATCGAGTATCTCTTTATGCTTGATTAATTTTATCGGGTCTTTCTCCGTTAAAAATAATTTTCTGATTGCTTCACGGTAAACTACATCTGCCTGTTCTTCTAAATCTCTTACGATCTTGCTTTCATTCAAAGATTTCGTTCTTTCTTTTAAATCCTTTATAGCTATACCAAGCTCTTTTACTTGAAGTGCAATTATCTCACTTAGCTTATCGGCGCTTTCAACTATTTCCGTTACATTGTAAATCTCTAAGCGTGTTACTACATCATTAATCACATCACTAACATTTTCGATGCGTTTGGTTAGTTGCAATATATCTTCTCTATCGAAGGGAGTTATAAATGATTTGTCTAATTTTTTTATTATTTTCATTGCCATCTCATCGCAGCGTTTTTCGAGCGATTTAATTTTTGCGGCAGTTTCAAATTCATATTGGCTTGACATAAATAATGTTTTTGATAATTGTGCCATCTCATTTACGTTGGCAATCATATCATTAAAATATTCAAAATACTTATCTTCTTTTGGCGTTAAGAACTTTAACATTTCCTCACCGTTTTTTAGGTTATTTAAAAAATATAATATATTAATCTATTTATTGAGCGCTCTAAAATCAATTAAAGAATGTTATATAAATGTTAACAAAGCTTTAAGTTTTTGCAGTTTAATTATCTTCATTTCGTGAAAAATTACTTATTAATTATGCATCTCATTTTATTGTTATATCGCCTCACGCAAATGATCTTGCAGCTATGTATGATAAATAAACTGCTCCTAATGTAAGTATTATATTTAAGAATATATTTAAAAAAGCAAAAAGCAGTTCAGTCTCTTTTAGTAAGTTTACGGTCTCAAAAGCAAAAGCGGAGAAAGTAGTGAAGCCGCCGCAAAAACCGATGGTTAGTAAGATTTTTAATTCAGGGGTAATGACTTTTTTCGCATCTAAGAAAAAGATGACAAAGCCCAAAGCAAAACTGCCGAGTACATTAACAGTTAGTGTACCATAAGGAAAATTTGCCGGAAGGAATCGATGTACTGAACCCGAAATCCAAAAACGAAACACACCGCCAAGTGCTGCACCCACGGCTATGAGTAAGTAATTATACATTTATCTTTTTTTGACTATAAAATTACGAAGATTCGACTTGGGGAACAAACTCTTTAAAATGAAAAAAGCCCTGTAAGGATTACTTACAGAGCTTTTATATCGTGAGCGCGGGTGGGCTCGAACCACCGACCCTTTGCTTAAAAGGCAAATGCTCTACCCCTGAGCTACGCGCCCCTCACGTATTTATCAAAATACAGACTTCAAATATATTATCTTTCTATTTAAATCTCAAGCCATAAACCTTAAAAAAATCATTACCGATTAATACGAGCTATTTGCAATTTTAATAATAAACCGATTGTTTTGCAAATTAATTCTATTTAACCGTTATTTAATCATATTTTTTTATATATTTTTGTTTCAATATTCTGTTGAGATTATGAATAAATATACCATTTTAATTGCCGATGACGATGAGAACCTTTGTTACCTTCTTAAGGAAGAATTGGTAAACGAAGGCTATATAGTGGATATTGTTTATGATGGCAAAGACGCTATCGAAGCAATTAAAAAGAAAAATTTCGATGTTGTGCTCCTAGATCTCGAAATGAAAGAAGTATCCGGCGAGCAAGTGCTTAAATTTGTTCAGGAAAATCATCCTGACCTTCAAGTGATTGTTTTAACTGCAAAATCAGAAATTCGTACCGCAATTAATTGTATCAAACAGGGTGCTTATGATTTTATATCTAAACCTTATGAATTCGGTCAATTAGCAGTTACTATTCAAAGAGCAATAGACCACCATAAATTAGTAATTGAGAATAAATTATTAAGTGCAAAAATTGCATCTACTCCTAATAAAATAATCGGCGAAAGCGATAGCATTAAAAACGTTATTTCTCTTGCAGAAAAATCCGCTAAATCCAATTCCAATATTTTACTCGAAGGCGAAACGGGCACAGGAAAGGAACTCTTTGCTGAATTTATTCATAAAAATTCTGATCGTTCCGAAAAACCATTCGTTGCAATCAACTGTGCTTCACTTCCCGATCAATTAATAGAAAGCGAACTCTTCGGTTATGAAAAAGGTGCATTCACAGATGCAAAGTCTTCTAAACAAGGGCTTGTAGAGATAGCCAACGGAGGGACTCTCTTCTTAGATGAAATTGGGGAATTAAGTTTAGCATTGCAGCCAAAATTACTTCGATTCCTTGAGAACGGTGAATTTAGGAGAATCGGCGGAATCAATACACTCTCTTCAGACGTTAGAGTAATTGGTGCTACAAATAAAAATCTAATGGAAGAGGCAGAAAATAAAAATTTCAGGCGCGATCTTTTATTCCGCTTAAATGTAATAACTCTCACCATACCCCCGCTTCGCGAAAGAGGAAAAGATGTTCTTCTGCTGAGCAATTATTTCCTTGAAAAGAAATCGCCCGTTCGTTCAAGAAAAAAACTTTCACCTGAGGCAGAGAAAGAATTAAACCGTTATAATTTTCCCGGTAACGTAAGAGAATTAGACCACATGATCGAAAGAGCAATAATTTTTTCCGATGGAGATACAATTCACATTAAAGACCTCAACGTTCCAAAAGAGGATTTTGATTTTACCAATTTTATCGAGTCCGAAGGGAAACTTTTATCTCTAACCGAAATGGAAGCAATCCATATCAGGCGTGCA
Source organism: bacterium BRH_c32 (assembly GCA_001516025.1). GTDB lineage: Bacteria > Bacteroidota > Ignavibacteria > Ignavibacteriales > Melioribacteraceae > BRH-c32. The sequence continues at coordinate 137,205 of LOEU01000001.1, forward strand.
TTAGAGCTTAATAATTGGAATCGGGAAAATAGCGCAAGGGCTTTAGGTATTAGTCAAAAAACTCTTTATTCCAAAATAAAGTCTTACAACTTGAGATAAAATGAGCACCAAAGGGAGCCGTAAATTATCTTTACTCTTTCACGATCTTAATAATATTTTCGCACGCATTGTTACGAGTACTGAATTATTGAAACAAGATGAGAGCTTAAATTTAGGCTCGAACGCTTTATTAAAAAGTATCGAAAATAGTATCCATGCCGCATCCGAATTACTTGACGAATTTAAGTCTCAAAATGGAAATACAATTTCCGAACCTCGTCTTATCAATATGGATATTCTCCTAAGCGATCTCATTGCCGTTTATCGCGAAAAATTTAAGGGCACATTGGATTTTTCTCTTAATATGGTCGATGATCTATATCAGGTGAAAGCAAATTACGGAGACCTTTACCGATTATTCCTCAACTTAATTGTTAATGCCTCAGAGGCAATAAAATCTGAGGGAGCTATAACTATCCGTGCTGTTAATACCATAAATAAAATTCATAATTCAGAACCTAATTTTTTTGAAGGAGAGAAATCGGCAGTTTGTATTGAAATAACAGATACAGGAGAAGGAATAGACCCTGAATTAATAGATAATATTTTTGATGAGAATTTTTCTACAAAGAATAAAAAAAATTCGGGGCTCGGACTTACGATTGTTAAGAATATAATAGATTCAATGCATGGCTCAATTGAAGTATCGAGTGTCCCTAATCATGGCACAAAATTTACCGTAACGCTCCCTGCCATTAAACCGATTCAAAAACCGAAGCTCCCTGATAAAAAAAGAATCTTAATCGCAGAAGATGATTCAATTCTAAGAGAACTATTGCGTGATTTATTGACCTCATATGAATACTCAATTATTGAATGCTCCTCGGGCGAACAAGTAATTAATTTACTTGGCAAGATTGATATCGATTTATATATTATCGATCATCAAATGCCCGGCATTACAGGTATTAATTGCATAGAAGAGATTCGCTCAAATAATATAGATACACCCATCATACTTGCCACAGGGGCAATTACCAAGAATGAAGAAAAAATTATTGAGACACTCGGTATTACAGATGTTTTCAAAAAACCGTACATATTTGAAAGAATGCTTAAAAGGATTAATGAATTAACGCAAAACTTATAAATCTATTAACTTTCTTTCATCGTCCATCTCTTTTATCATCGGTTTTTTGATCGAAGTCAATTTCTCTAAAAGTTTTATAATATCAGATGCTGCATTCTCAATGAACTCAACTCTTTTCATCACAACATCTTTTGATAATTCGGGTTTAGTAAGTTCTCTTTTGATTGCCGCGATGGAAAGATTTATAAGAGTGAGCGGTTGTTTAATTTCGTGATTCGCAGTTGCCACGGTTGCACCGAAAGTTTTTACTTTCTCTAATTCTATAAGTATCTGATTAACTTCTCTGAAACGGAGCGCAGAATTAATTCTTGCAACCAATTCCACACGATTAAACGGCTTCCTGATATAATCAAAAGCACCGGCTGCAAAACCTTCTTTTAAGTTTTCGACTTCAGAAAGTGCAGTCAATAAAATAATCGGAATTGTTTTTGTTTTATCGTTTGAAGATATTGCTTTACAAACATCCAATCCCGAAATTCCGGGCATAAGAATATCGAGAAGAATTAGGTCGGGATTTTCTGCTTCTGCTTTTTCTATCCCCATCTGGCCTTCATAAGCAGTAACTACATCGAACTTCTCCCGTTCTAATCGGTCTTTTAATAAAAAGACGTTATCCGGGTTATCATCTATAATTAATATTTTTTTCATTTCTTACTTTCTATCTTTTTTAGAAAGATATTTTTTGATTTTTGTTTCTAACTCAATCGTATTAACGGGTTTTGTGATGAGGTCATTAAAACCATTACGTTCAATTATTCCTTTGTTATCGAGCATCGCATAAGCCGTAAGAGCAATTACCGGAATGGAAGAATATTTCGCCTCCCCTTTAATTCTCTTTATTGTCTGAAAGCCATCCATCTGTGGCATCATAATATCGAGAAGAATTATATCAGGGATCTTTGTATTAAGAATCGTCAAACACTCCACTCCGTTTGAAGCGAATATAGTTTCATATCCAAGGTCCTTTAGTATCTCTCCGATTGTATAAAGAGTATCGTTATTATCATCCACCACCATTATGAGTTCATTCTTGCCGGCTATCGTATCATTATCATTGCCTACACTAAAAGGAAGTTCATCATCAGGCAGTATTGCATAATTTTCCGCATTATAACCTACTATCCCTATCTCGTCTCTAATTATCTTTAGTATATCAAGCGGATGCATCCCGGCGGTCTTAACTCTTTTATTAAAATCCTTTTTCAAAGTTTCAATTTCAGCATCGGATAGATTTTTTAATGATTTCCCCCAACCGGTCTTTTTCTTTGGTTCTACCGATGCAATAATAATCACCGAATTTTTTTTAATCTTGTTAAGTTCGGAAATTAATTCCCATGGGTCCAATTCGAGAGTAAGAGGATCTACTACTATCGCGCCGCACCTAATTCCATCATCCTCTTCTTCAAATTCTTTTGCTGTAATATAATTTTGTACTAAAATATTATATCCATCCAAATAATCAGAAAGGATATTTTTCAATTCACTATTATTACTGAATATTGCTGTTCTACCAATATAATTTCTTACTGGTTTATCGATAGAGCCAAATAATGAAGTCTCGATAATATCTAATATTGAGTCATTTAATATAAATGAAATAGCTGTACCGGAATTCACATTACTTTTAATATTGAACTTACTATCGAGCATCTCAATATATTTTCTGGATATTGCAAGACCGAGTCCGGCACCTCCATATTTTCTTCCGAGCCCATTATCCACTTGAGTAAACTCACCAAAGACCGTTTCTAATTGATCGGCAGGAATTCCGATCCCTGTATCACTAACAATAAATTCAATCCTCTTATCATCAAGTATATTTGTCTTTAATTTCACTTCTCCTTTTTCGGTAAACTTGATGGAGTTATAAATCAGATTGAGTAGTATTTGTTCGAGTTTAGCTTTATCGGTATTTAGTAATACGTTCTTATTCAGATCTTTTTCGTATTTGAATTTAAGATTTTTCTCCTGCACCATTAGACGAGTACTTTCAATAATCTCTTCCAAAAATTCATCGAGAAGGAATGAATCTTTTCTTATTTCCACCTTATCCGTATCGAGCTTAGAAAATTCCAATATATTATTAATTAAGTTAAGGAGTTTTTTCCCGTTCCTTAAAATGATATTATTTCGTTCAATCATTTTAGGTGCTGCACTGCTCTCTTTAAGCATGAGCTCCGTTAATCCCAATATTGATATTAATGGAGTGCGAAGTTCATGCGACATATTAGCGAGGAATTGAGATTTAGATTCAACTAAATTTTCTAATTGCTTTAGAGTTCTTGCATTACTGATCCCGATGGCTAATTGTTCATCAATTTTTTCTAAATATTCTATTATGTTTTTATCGGGATCCGCATCCGAACCTAATTCGAGAAGTGCAATTACCTCTTTATTATAAAGAAGCGGGAACACCAAAATGTATTTTAATTTAATCGATACAATTCCCGAAGTCATCTCCGGATAATTATCTTGAAACTTAAATTCCGTTGGAAGCTTGTTTTCTATTGCCGATTTATAAATGCTTTTTTCAAGCATCATCTCTTTAGAATTGCTTACTATTCCTGCCGATGAGATATATTTCGGTTCGTCATTTTCCACTAAATATAAAGCACCGAAATGTACTCCTGTGCTTTGCAATATCCTCTCTAATGCCGAATCAGATATCTCTTTTAGAGATGGGTTGCGGTTAATAAGAGAAATAAACTGGGTGTAATCTTCTTCGCTTTTTTTATTAATTTCAATTTCATTTAGCATCTTATTAAAAGTCATTCCAAGTTCACCAATTTCATCTCTGGAAATAATTTTAACTCGATGAGAATAATCTCCTTTACTTGTTGTCTCTGCAGCATCGCTCAATAGCCCGATCTGTTTTCGGAACTTGGCAGTCAAAACAAAAACAATAATAAAAGCGAATGCACTTCCTGCCACGGCAATAATAATTACAATATTTCTTATTAAATCCCTTAATGCTCCTCCTTCGCTATAAAATTTAAATACAACAAATTTTATTTTTGAAGGCGATTCGATTGTATTTGGCGGGACTACCAATGCAGCGACGAAATCCGCCGCACTTGTTTCTTCAGAATAAATATCAAAATTATTTTTATATCTTAATGCCTTAATTGCATTTTCAATTATAATATTATATCCTTGATTAGCATCGCTCTTAGATATAATTAGTGGCGATTCTTCAATAATAAGAGCAGCATTAAGCTCTGCCTTTGCTGATACCTTATTTAATAATTCCTCGCTTATACGGAAACCGTAATAATAAGTAATTGTGTCATTAAGTCTATAATACTTCAGGATTATATTCGGATTATTCTTGAAAAATTTTTGCAAACCATTCGAACTACCATTTAAGGATAAATCCGTACTTTTTCTAAAAATTTTTTTATTTATGAGAGAATCATTTTTAATTGTAAAAATAAAATCAATTTCGGTAGTATCGAGATTAAATCTTTCTATACTATTATTGCTTTGAATTAATTTTATGAAATCTGTATCGAGGGTCTCAACTATTTGTTGGAAAGAGAAAACAAAATCGTTTGAAGAATTTAAAATATCACGGGACTGCGCATCCCTAAGAATAGTACTCGAAAAGGAGTAATAGATCGAAGCGGTAATTCCCGATAGGAGAATTACCACCACAGAGGTAATTAATAATAACCGTACGTTTAGTTTCATGTTGTTTAATCATTCAATTCGGCTGATTATTTATTTTCGTTCTCTTTTGGTTTAGTTTTGTATTTATCGTACATCTCTAAATTCTCTTTCTTCTGTTCTTCAAATGCATCTTTCTTTATCATTAATCTTTCTCTAAGAGTCGGTAGAATTTCTGCTTTAATAGAAATAATAATCTCTTTTTTAGTATAAGTCTTCTGGTCGTACCCGAAAATATATTTCAGACCAAAAAACCACCAAGGGAGATCTTTAAGAACCGGAACGCCTCTACGAGAAACTGCATCTTCATTAACGAATAATCCGCCGATAACTGTCTCTTCACCATTCAATAAAAGAACGCTTGTAGTGGCAGCGGTTTTTCTTATTTCGGTACTTATAACATCAGGGATTGCAGAGCTTCTTTCCACTTTTACTTTAAGGAGAACATATTCCAAACCATCTTGATTATAGATATAAGGAGTTACTTCGATAATAGTACCCGTTGAATAAAACTTATCGATTAAGTTACCGGAGAAATCACGTTCTTTAATCGATATATCAGAACCTACTTGAGTACGTCCCTGAATCCCGTTTCTTACAGATACAGTGGGACGAGCAATAATTTCACCCAAATTATCAGTCTCGAATAATCTAAACATTGCGGTGGCATTACCCGCAAATTTTCCCATAGTAAATTTTGATTCGGTAGTTAAATCCAAGGTTGGTGGTTTAGCGACGGTTTGTTGTGAGTTAGAATTTTCTGTTTGCTCTTGTTCTTCTTGAAGAGTCCTGAAATCACCTCCGACAGATAAACCATTTCTTGAAAGAAGGAACTGCCAATTTATTCCTTTCTCCGTCATATCATAAACATTAGCCTCGAATAGAACCGCACTAATTTTTACTTCTTTCTCTTCTACACCTGCATATTCATTAATATCACGCTCGGCAGCGGCAACATCTTTTCTTTTTACTAATAATGCATCAGTCGTTTCTTCTACAACAAAATTATTATATTGAGCTATTATCATTAATGCTTTTTTATACTGCATCTTTTCAATTTCGAAACCGATTGGACCATTGAATCCGGCAACAGAAAAAACTTTCTTGCCTGTAATTTTTTCGCTAACCTTACTTATTAAATCGATTGCTTGCTCGAAAGGAACTAATTGAGATAGAGTAATTAATTCGTCAGGATTTGTATAGCCCGAAAGCTTTTCCTTTAGGTCAACTTGAGCGTTCAATCCGCTAAGTCCAAAACTTATCATAATAAAGAAAATAAATCTTTTCATTTTATTTGCTCTGCTTTTTTTCTTTTGAAAGTTCAAGCGTAATTTTTTCAATAATTCCGCCTTTGTTTACGATAAAATGTACTTGGCTTTTCTTGAAATCGATCTCAGTCAAATACCCCAAATACACCTGATCTCCTTCCCATAGAAGGTAAGTCCTGCCGGAAGCATCAGATAAAAATGCTCCATCGGGTATTAATGCCAATAATTGCCCGGTTTGTACGTCCAATAGTTCGGAACTGTTTGGCACAATTTCGCTTCTAATTAATGGATAGAAATAATCATAAACCGGGTAAGGCTTTAGATCGTTCTCTACATAATTTTTAATCGCAAATCGATCGTCCGATGATGAATAAACTTCCACATTGAATTTATAATTAACGAGATAATGAGGAGTGCCATCGGTATCAACATTAATATTATTAGCGAGAATCATCGTATTTATTTTTTTTAATAATTTACTCTCTTCTATCGAATAGATCAAATTATATAAATCTCTAAACTCTGCCACGCCATCCAAAGTATAATTAAAAATATCAAATCCTTTCTCACGAGTATTCTCAACATATTCCATATTGACAAATGAGTATTCAGAAAATCCTGCACTTACCTTATTGACAAAATCATAAAAATCGGTTTGATTAATATTGAACGGGATATTATGCCTGCGCAAAGCGAGAACGGAATCTAATTGAGCCGAACGTTTCTGAAGATCGATTAAACTTCTCGTTAATGCTTCGGTATCCATCTCATATTTTTTCAAATTTTTTATTTTCGTATTCCTATCATCAATCTTGCCTTTGAGTATTACATAATTAAATATACCGCCGGCTACAATAATGAAAATTAGAATGCTGCTAATAATGATAGTATTTTTTACTTTGCCGCTCATTTTGTACCGGTAGTATCCTTTTTAGCTAAGTCAAATTCAATTGTATAAGAATATGCGTTTTTCTCTCGGAGCGGTTCATACTTGATATTTTTTAAGTTTGATACCTGGAGATAATTAGCAAACTCCGTTAATACACTCCTTGAAAGCGAATAACCGATGATCCTTATTTTACCGGTTTCTCCGATATCAAGCTTACTAATCCAGAAATTTCTTCTTCTCTCTGCAAAATCCGAAATATTAGAAAGATTATAATTCCATAAACCGGAACCTGCCGCCACTGTATCGAGCACTGACTGCGTTTCATCAAAGCTATTAATTCTATTATCTAAAGGAGTAATCTGTTCTACGAGCACCTGATTTTCGAGCTGCCTAAGTGTCAATCGAGCAACCTCTGAATCTAATTCATTAATGTTCCTATTATTCGAAAGCGTCTGGAGTGTGAAGAACATTGCCGCACCAAATAAGAACGGAAGCAATGCATAACTGTGCCATCCGAACTGCAAAAACTTTTGATTCTCTTGAACATATTTTGGAAGGAAATTAACTCCTTTATGCTTGTGGTCTAATTCATCAAAATATTCAACTGCAGCTGAAATAGGGACAGCATAGAGAGCGAGATTCTCAATATCTTCAATCGGTAATTCACGTGTAACGAGGTCTTCAAATTTTAATTCAGATACATTCGCTTCGGGAAAGGTGCCATAAAACGATAGCATTAAATTCTCTGAGCGATCCTCTCCGCAAATAATAATATTATCAAGCTTCTGGATCTGTCCGTTTTCCATCTCTAAAAGTATCTTAGAGAAATAAACGTCATAAGTATGAAGATTTTTTGTACCTATATCAAGTGTGGAACCGATATGTTTTAATTTCTGTCCTTCGAGAAAAATGAGCTTGCTATATTCTTTACCGATATAAATTATGAGTGAATAATCTTCAGGGAAAAATTTATTTGTTTTGCCAACATAATATGATAATGCCAGTTCAGTGGTTTTAATTGTAGGAATTTTTAAGTATCTTTTTTTAATATAACTGGCGAGAAGATTAACAACACTAACGCAATGAATATCCCCTTCAATAAATACCGATAGAAGTTGATTGGAATTTAATTCCAAGTAATCAATACCATCGGGCGCTACGGTAATTCCCTTAACCGTTTGAATATCTTTTATTATTGCATCAATTAATTTATTTTTTTTCTCTTCGCGCGGACCTTCATAAACATGGAAATTAACGGTGGGCTCCGTTATAATCGGTATAAATTCCATCTTTGAAAGTTGGAAATTCGAAAGCGAGGCTGCCACTTGTGCGATATCATTAGCGTCAACATCCATACCTATCGGGGTAGTCGAATCATCAAGACTATCGAACGATAAATCTCCGCCCGATTCAGGCATCGGAATACTAAAATCATTCTCTTGCCTTGTGGGTGATTGATACATAGAAGACATAGTTAAAGAAGCTACTTTGAGGACTCTAATAGTTTCTTTATCTTTAGCAACGACTGCTAACTTAGCATCGCTCCCTTCGCAATATATGCAGACTACGGGCTTTGTCATATACCTTTCATTAATTGCATCATTCTAATTTTATTATTTGAATATGCTATCGTATTCTCCGCTGTTATTCTTCTTTCCTGGTAAAGTCTAAGCAAATCCTGTTCCATTGTAACCATTCCAACATCTCTGCCTTGATTTATCATACCATAGATTTCGCTTGTGTTATTGCTTTTAATGGCAGCTCTTATCGAAGGAGTACTAATCAAAACTTCTTTTGCAAGCACTCGTCTCCCATCGGTACTTGGAATTAATTTTTGCGATACTACCGATACAAGCACATCAGCTAATCTATTCCTCACTCTATCCTGCTCACCGGTATCCACTTCCGCAATAATTCTATCTAATGATTCCACGGCGGATGAAGTATGGAGCGTGGAAAAAACTTTATGACCAGTATCGGTAACTTCCAATGCTGCCATAATAGTATCCGGATCTCTCATCTCACCTATTACAATTATATCAGGATCCTGCCTCAAGGATTGGATTACTCCCTCCTTAAAAGAAAGGACATCTCTCCCCACTTCTCGATGCTTAATAATAGCTGCATTTGAAGTGTGAACATATTCAATTGGAGCTGCTATTATTACTATATGACAAGGATCGAATTTATTATGATAATCAATAATCGCATCAAGTGTAGTTGATTTTCCCGACCCTGTAATTCCCGTTACTAATGAAAGACCAAATTTAATAAATCCATGACTCATCTGCTTGATAGCCAATGGATGAAATTCGAGAGATTCTAATGAACGAATATTAGAAGCGATCGCTCTCATATTTAATGTTAATGTATCTAAATCATAATAAGCATCAGCCCTAAAGCGAACATACTTCTGATGCTTTTCATAAAAATAAGTATAACTAAAATCTAAGTTTCTTTTTTCTATTAATAATTTTAATTGATTTGGAGATAGAAGTGATACAATTAAAACAGCCCATTCATCATTATTAAGAATAGGGAGTTCTTTAGCTTTCTCTTTTTTACCATGAATTCTAAGCCATGCGAATCCATTTGTAGCCATTCCGCCGATTTCAATATCGGAGGCTTGATGCTCAATCATATAGGTTAAAATATGATTGGCTAACTTAATTACCTGTAATTTTTGCTCATTCGGAAGCTTATCGATATTCTCGATAATGAAATTTATCCGCTCCGCTCCAATAATTACCGGAGGGATCTTGGAGGTAAAAAAAGATAAAATTGACTTAGCGTTTTCAATCATCCGCAATAACCAAAAATTTTGAATATAAATTAATACTATTCTTCCATAGTTGCACCAATTACTTCATGAAAACTTGTAAGTCCGAGTCTAACTTTCTCGAACCCTGCATCACGAAGACTTAAGGAGCCATCTTTTCTTGCTTGATCTCTAATTGCTTCTTCATTAACGTCATCACCTGCATTAACGATTGCTCTTCTGATCTCTTTAGTAAAATAGAGAGCTTCATGAATAGCCATTCTTCCTTTATAGCCGGTTTGATTGCATCTATCGCATCCCACTGCTTCATATATTGTGTGGTCTTTATAATCTTCATAATTCAAGTCCAAAAGCCTAACTGCTTCTTCTAAGTTTGGAGTAACTTTTTTACAGTTATCGCATAGCTTTCTGATAAGACGCTGAGCCACAATAATATTAATTGCATAAGCAATAAGGAATGGCTCCACTCCCATTTTGAATAAACGAGCAACCGCCGAGGGCGCATCGTTTGTATGGAGTGTAGAGAATGTTAAGTGGCCCGTGTTTGCCAATTTAATAGCAGTCTCTGCGGTCTCCTTATCTCTCATCTCACCCACAAGAACAATATCGGGATCGTGTCTCAATATAGCTCTTATCGCCTGCTCGAAATTCATCTTGTAACCGATTTTTAACTGGCGAGCACCTTCGATAACATATTCCACAGGGTCTTCGACTGTTAACACATTTTTTGTGGGATTGATTACTTGATATAAAGCCGCGACAAGTGTTGTCGATTTACCCGATCCTGTTGGACCCGTAAGGATAATCATTCCCTGCGGCTGTGTAATAGCTTTTACGAATGCCGTATTTGAATAGCCCGTCAAACCGAGCTTGCTTAGGTCTTTTATAACTTTTCTATCATCAAGAATACGAATAACGATTGTTTCAAATTTATTTTTAAGTTCGGTTCCGACCATCGGAAGCACCGATACACGGAAACGAATTATATGACCATCGATTTCGCGCTGAATAAAACCGTCTTGCGCTCTTTCTCTTTCAAAGCGGTCTAATCCTTTTGATCGGTCTTTCACCACCGCCATAACTGCCTCGGGCAGAGTACCTTCCTGAACGTGCCATAGTGCGAGCTTGCCATCGGTCCTGAAATGTATCTCCGTTTTATTACCCGGTTTTGGGATTACGTGAATATCACTCACTCCCTTTCTCGTCCCTTCCACCAATGCTGCTTCAATTAGATTTATAAGTGCTGATTTATTTATCTCGGCATCGAGTTCATCTTCATTAATTGAAGCATCCTCAGCTATTACCTGCATCTCCTCGTTTGCTTCTTGAATAGCTTTTAGATATTCATTCTCCGCCGGAACTATTAGTGCAATTAATTTATCATAATCCTTTTTGCGTAAAAAATTAATTTCATATTTTTTTGCGTTAAGTGTGTAGGCAATTTTAACGAGTATTCTATCGGTAGGATCGACTGCTGCAAGAATGAGCTTATCCCTGATTCTATCATCAAATTTATAAGGGAGAACTCGATGTTCAAGGAGCATCTTTTTAGTATCTTCCCCCCCTTTATTTAATAGTCCCTTAATCTCAGCAATCCGTTCATCTGAGAGTTCATCGAAATGGACTATAAGCTCTTTGAAAGCATATAAAACAGCCACTTCACGAAATATCAAATCGTGATCGAATTGAAATTCATCAACTAAAATTTGAGCTAAATTTCTTTTTAATTTTGCTTGGTCAGCTTCTTTTATTTTAAGTGCCTGCTCAAGTATATTTGAATCGATTATCCCTTTCTTTAATAAAAGGTAACCAATCTTATCCGACATTTCCATTGCTACATCTAACATAGTATTTTCTTCTTATTGAGACATTGTTGATTTTGGACTTATAGTTGCGGTCTCTGCCGAAACTAAAGTTAATCCGATCATCACTACCATTATAACCATGGCAATCATGACCTGAATCATTTCTATAATATTTTTTAATCTATATACTGTTTCACTCTCATAATAATTTGCCAATTGCAATGCGGTATTTTTAATAGTACCCGTTTCTTCGCCCGAGTGGAATCGCGAAAGAGCCGTCTCTGTAAATACACCCGATGCTTCAAACGATTCGGTAATTCCCATACCTCTTTTTACCATTAAGGGTATTGCAACGTTTTTTATCTGACTCTCAAAATAAGCATTTCCGCACGCTTCCGAGGCAATTCTAATTGGTTCGATACTTTCAGCCGATCCGCTATATAAAGTATAAAATACACGACAAAAAACCTCTATCGCTGTTTTATGAATAAGTGAACCAATAATTGGAATTTTCATCTGCCATTTATCAAGGAACAGCCTTCCCTTCTTCGTTCTTGCCCAATAAATTAATGCGATAGGAGGAGCCATCGCAAGTATAATAATAATTATAAAATTGTTCATCAAAAAATCTGAAAGTGCTAAAGTTGCTTTGGTCATAGGGGGAAGATCGATCTTGAACTTAACAAATAATTTAGCTGTCTCAGGGAAAATATATCCGACATAAAAAAGGACAGCCAAGAATAGGATAAATAGAGTAATGAACGGAGTAATAAGTGCGCTTCTTAAACTCTTTTTAAATTCTTGCTGACGTTCAAGGAATTTAGCCGTAGCTTTATATATCTCCGCCATGTTACCGCTCTTGGAGGCAAGTCCCAACATATATGAAGTGAATTTTCCGAAGACTGATTCATAACGCATAAATACAGCTTGGCTATCCGTCCCCTTTTTCATCTCATTATTTATCTGTTTTAAAGTTTCTCTTAATGTTTTATTCTCGACGTCATTTATCATAAGAGTAAGAATCTCACTGAATGGAAGCTTTTGTTCGAGAAGTTCGGCACTTATTTTAACGAATGAAACAATTGCTTGAGTCGGTGGCTTAGGACTGAAATCGAACCATTTTTTATTTACCGATATAACCGTATAACCGAGTTTTCTTAATGCGGTAGCCACTTCTTCTTTAGAATAAGCTCTCTGTTCTCCGGTAAGCGGCTTATCAGTACCTTTTCTGATTTTATATAGAAAAGCAGATTTTTTATCGATGCTGATTATTTTTAATTGATTCTTTTCGGCTAATCGATGGATTTTATCCTTCGCCTCTTTATACGACATCGTATTAAGAGTTCCGTTTATCGGTTGACCGTTTATTTTCACTGCATTAAATCGAACTTCAATCATAAGAAACCGAGTTGTGTTATTTTAGTTTATAAAAAAAGCCGGCAATAATTCACCGGCTTTAATTTAGCAAAAATTATGCTAAAAATAATTTTTTAATCAGATTAAAATTAATTATTGATAGTTGTTGATGTTATTGCATTCGGACCAACTATCATCGTTACTTTAACTTTATTGGCCGCCGTGTTACCATTTTCAGTCCCTTCCGCAACTAAAGTAACAGTTTGTGCTGCAACGGTTGCTGCTACGTCAACACTCATATTTGGAGTTCTTACCAATGAGGTAGGTACAGTCCATCCTGTAAATGTATTACCACCACCGCCTAAAGCTGTTGGTTTTCTGTAATATGTCTGTGCTAATGAAGCTAAATTTGTTAGATCTGCTGTTATTGCATCTCTATTTGCTTGTGAACTGCTAGCTGTGAAAACATTGATACCTACTACAACTGCGATACCAACAATGATAACTCCAAGCACGATAAGTAAAAGTTGTTGTTGACCCATGATTCTACTCCTTATAACATGTTATTGATTTTGTGTTTAGTATTTTTTCAGATACTAAAGTTTATTTAATGATTACTGTTTGAAAACTCTTTGGAGAAACCGTTATTTGCACTTTAACCGAATCATTTCCTGTAACAACTTCATTTCCGGTTGCAGTAATTACAACGTTTTCATCATTTGCAACTGCTTTAAAATGTCCATTTGCAGTTGTTCGAAGTTCATTTGGTATAACCCATCCCGTAAAAGAACGATCGCCTCCGCCATAGGCCTTCGGTTTCATATAATATTGTTGCGCCATTGCTGCAAGGTTAACTGATTCATTAATAATGTTATTTCTTTTAGCTTCAATTGCATTTGCTTGAAACAGATTCAAACCTACTACAATTGCTATTGCAACAATAATGATGCCGAGTGCTATTAATAGTAATTGCTGCTGTCCCAAAACCTTCTCCGATCTTCATTATTTTTATAAAAATATCAAGCAAACATGCTTTGAACGCTTAAAACATTCAAAATGCAAGCCAAATATAAAATGGTAATTATTACTTATAAAAGATAGAGAAAGAGAATGATTTATACACTTTTAAAATGAAATTTGGGCGAGAAATGTTGTTGTAGTAATTATTACATGTAAAAAATACTTGGGTGGAAAAAATTTCCACCCGTTTTGAGGCAATTTTTAGTAATCTAAATTGGATTGATTTGATTCAATTGAAGTTTCATTCTCCATCAGAATTTGTTAATATCACATATTAGTTGAAACCCGAACAATGTTAATTTGACTACGAATTCTATCTTAGCTTAATATGCAATTCTTTTAACTGATGTTCGTCCACATGAGATGGAGATTCATCCATTAACGAAGTTCCGCTCGAAGTTTTAGGGAATGCGATTACGTCTCTAATTGAACTTTCTCCCGAGAATAACATCGAAAGACGATCAAGACCGAACGCCATTCCACCATGAGGCGGCGCACCATACTTAAATGCATTCATTAAGAATCCAAACTTCTCTTGAGCTTCTTCATCGGATATTCCAAGAGCTTTGAACATTTTTGCCTGAAGCTCCGAATTATGAATTCTTATACTTCCGCCTGCTATCTCATTTCCATCAAGAACAAGGTCATAAGCGCGAGCATAAACTCGAGCAGGATCGGATTCCATATACTGTTCATCTTCTACTCTAGGAGCAGTAAATGGATGATGCATCGCGTAATAACGTCCGGTTTCTTCATCCCATTCAAATAATGGAAATTCAGTAACCCAAAGAAGAGCCGGTTTTGCATCCGGTTTTATTAATTCTAATCTGCGAGCCATCTCCAAACGTAAATGGCCCATTATATTCAATGTTTTCGTTTTTAATCCGGTGAGCATAAATAAAAGATCTCCCTGTTCGGCACCTAATTTTTCGATTATTCCCTTCTTTTCATCATCGCTTAGGAATTTAGCAATCGGAGCTTCGAGATCATTTTCTTTTACTCTCATCCAAATTAATCCGCCTGCACCATGTTTTTTAGCAAAATCGGTAAGTACGTCCAATTGATTTCTTGTATATTCTCCGCATCCCTTTGCCAAGAGACCCGTGATAATTCCGTTGCTATTTAAGGCATCTTTGAAAACTCTGAACTCCGCATTAGCAAATACATCATTAAGAGTAACCATCTCAAGTCCGAATCTAAGATCGGGTTTATCACTTCCATAGCGTTCCATCGCTTCTTCATAAGAAAGACGCTTCAATGGAAGCTCAATATCATAACCCTTCAATTCCTTGAATAGCTGTTTCATCAATCCTTCCATAATCACAAATACATCATCCACATCCACGAAGGACATCTCAAGGTCTATCTGTGTAAACTCGGGTTGACGGTCGGCTCTTAAATCTTCATCTCTGAAACATTTTACAATCTGGAAATAGCGATCGAATCCCGATACCATTAATAACTGTTTATACTGCTGCGGAGATTGAGGTAGAGCATAAAACTTTCCCTTATGCATGCGGCTCGGTACAATAAAATCACGTGCCCCTTCCGGTGTGCTCTTCATCAGCACCGGAGTTTCTATTTCAATGAAATCCATCGCATCGAAATATCTTCTGGCACTCTGATATAATTTATGACGAAGTATCATATTGCGCTGCATCTTTGGACGACGTAAATCCAAATATCTATATTTTAATCTCGTGTCTTCGCTTACATCAATGCTCTCTTCAATAGGGAATGGGGGTGTCTCGGCATGATTAAGTATGATTAATTTATCCACCATCACGTCAATATTACCGGTAGGTAGTAAAGCATTCTCCGTACCTTCGGGACGTTTTCTTACGTTTCCTTCGATCGAAACGACAAATTCGCTCCTAAGTTTTTTCCCAAGTTCATGCGCATCAAGATTATAATGCGGTTCAAAGACTACCTGCGTAATTCCATAACGGTCTCTTAAATCTATAAATATCACTCCGCCTAAATCTCTGCGAATACTTACCCAGCCATTTAAGACTACATGACTACCTATATTTTCCTCGCGCAATTCCCCGCAGGTATGCGTCCTATGATTAAATTTCATCTATTATTAACGCTCCTATTCATTTTTCTATAAGATTTAAAAATAATCATTATTTAAGGGGTTTACAAATAGCTTATTTCTGTTCGTGGTTCAAGGGATAATTTTTTATAGATACGGAGGGTATTTATTGATCTAATTATAATCCCGAAGTAATTGCGAATTTATTGCCAATAAAATAGAAGTATATATTTGGCATTTTATTATTTTTGGTTGTTCAATTAATGGAGCTATGCGAATGAAAATTATTGTCGATGAAAATATCAATTTCGGAAAAGAAGCATTTTCTACTCTTGGAGAAGTAACGCTTGTAAATGGAAGAAAAGTTACAAACGAACAGGTAAAGAATGCCGATGCACTTATTGTCCGCTCCATTACGAAAGTTAATAAAGAGCTATTGCAAGGAAGCAATATAAAATTCGTAGGTACAGCTACAATAGGTACGGATCATGTCGATAAAAATTATCTCGAAGAAAATAATATTGCATTCGCAGATGCCGCCGGATGCAATTCGCAATCGGTTACCGAATATGTTCTCGCTGCCATATCACATATATATAATAAAAACAGACTTTCTCTTTCGGGTAAAAGTATAGGGATAATCGGAGTTGGAAATATCGGCAGTAAAGTTGCTCGACTTTTTTCTTCTGTCGGTCTGCGAGTTGTGAAAAACGATCCTCCACTTCAAAGAAAAGCAGAAATAGAATTAGCAACAAACCCTGCGTCCTCGTCAAATTCGGCAATCTCAGCAAGTAACACCTCGATCGGAAGATCAGAGAGCGGAATTTTCTTAGAAGAAACATCTTCGCCCTTGGACACAGACTCCCCCACACACCCAAAATCCTCAGCAATGACAGCATCTGAAAAAGGTGAGTATTCCTCATTAGACGAAGCACTTGAGTGCGATATTATCACCTGCCACGTTCCGCTAAATTTTTCGGGTGAAGATAAAACTTATCACTTAATTGATGAGGCACGTTTAGCTCAATTGAAACCGGGTACTTTATTAATCAATTCTTCACGTGGTCCCGTTATTGATAATAATGCTTTATTAAAACGTCTGCAATCAAATAAAGATATTTATACTGTTTTTGACGTATGGGAAACCGAGCCAAATATTAATACCGAACTGTTGAAAATGACCGACCTCGCTTCTGCGCATATTGCAGGCTATTCTTATGAAGGGAAAGTAAATGGAACAACAATTATTTATAATAAACTCGCTAAATTTCTAGGTGTCGAACCCGTTTATAAAGTTCCCGATAATCCGGTAGGTGATAATATAATTGAACTCACAGGCGATGAAACATTCGAGGAGAAGATCGAAAAGATAATATCAAAATCATATCAAATTACTTTAGACGACCGGAATTTAAGAGAAGCTCCCGAACGATTCGATCAACTCCGTAAAGAATATCGCATTCGCCGAGAGCTTTCTAATTACATAATAAAAGAGAATGGGAAAAATATTACTCTTGCTGGTATTAAACGATGATAACAACGGAACCAGCTCTCAATAAACGACTCAACGAAAAAATGCTATCTTATATATATCATTTTGTGAGTGAGTCTCTTACCCCCTGCTTCGAGTGTATAGAAATACACTCCGCTCGATAGATTTTCAGCAGTGAAATTTACTTTATATGTGCCGGCGGATTTTTGCTCATTGACGAGTTCCGCTACTTCATTACCTAAAATATCATAAACTCTCAGACTTACAAATCCCTCTCTCGGCAGCGAATAACT
>LOEU01000002.1 GCA_001516025.1 bacterium BRH_c32
TAAAGCCGTTTAATCCACTGGATAAAAAACACCTCGGCGAAAGCGCCGCCGAAGCATTACTTGCGACAGACGTCCATCCCATACCACCCGAACCTTTTATAGGGGCGGGTGTATATGCTTTGTATTATACCGGCCCTTTTTCCGCTTACAGAGAACTTGCCGCCGTCAATCAGGATAACCAGTTTCGATGCCCGATTTATGTGGGTAAGGCGGTTCCGGCAGGAGCGCGTAAAGGTGGATTGGGTCTGGAAGTTGACCATGGACAAGCCCTTCAAAAAAGGCTTGCGGAGCATGGGGAATCAATATCGGCCGCCACCAATTTGGATATTAACCATTTTTTCTGCCGTTTTCTCGTTGTGGACGATATCTGGATTCCGCTTACGGAATCTTTGCTCATTGAAAGATTCCAGCCGGTATGGAACCGTGTGCTTGACGGCTTCGGAAACCATGATCCAGGTAGTGGCAGATATAATGGCATGATGCCGCAATGGGACTGCTTGCATCCAGGTCGCGCCTGGGCAACACGTTTAAAACCGTGCCAATACACTGCTGAGCAGGTGGAGCAGCGCGTGGCTGATTACTTACATAACTTTTTTAATACCTAATAACCAAAGTAACATTACAAATATAGAAGTTGTGTCGTTATGGTAGCTCAATTGTGGGGGGTAAAGAATATGGATGAACAGACTATCCAAGATAAAATAAAAACAACCTTCATGAATGCCGTATCTGGATCTTCAAAATTTTCAGAGGACGAGATCAATGGTATCGTAACGACAATCTCATCATCTCTGAAAGCGGATAAGATGGCTGAGAGCATACTAAAAAGTATTGGAGGCACGGCCGATGAAGATACTTAACCTCCATGTCCAAAAATTCCGTGGAATTGTAGATATCAACTTAAACCTCAATGGAGAAAACGCCGTTATCTTTGGCCCAAATGGCGTGGGTAAAAGCGCTGTCGTTGACGCGGTAGATTTCCTTTTGCGTGGTGAGGTTTCGAGGTTAACTGGAGAGGGCACTGGCGACGTATCGACAGCAAAACACGGTCCGCATATTGGCAACCAACCTGAAGAAGCAAAAATTACGGCTATAATCCAGAGCATATCTGGTAAAACATTCACCGTTGAGCGTACAGTGGCTCAGAAAGATAAGGTAACAATTGATCCCGCTTTCTCCTCCGATTTTAACGATATGGTTGCCTACGCTCAAAGTGGGGCTCATTGCCTTGCAAGACGTGAATTATTGCATTACATATTAACGACTCCCGCAACGCGATCTCAGCAAATTCAGATGTTACTTGACATCGCCGATACAAAAACAGTCCGTGACGCGTTTACAAAACTTAAGAAGACTGCGGCAGGTAATTTAAAAGATGCGACAGATTCGCTTAAACGCTATTCATCAGATTTACGAATAAAGGTCGGTGCCGGCTCTGACGATCAATTACTTGGAAATATAAATTCACTACGAGCTGTCTTAGGAGGTAACGCTCTTGCGTCTCTTGATGAAAGCTCTTTTACGAATGGCTTATTATATAGCGATACCAAGGAAAATACCGAGATAGCCAGTTGCATCCGCAACTTAGAAGAACTTGATAAATATATCCCTACATTACAACCCGTACTCCAGGAGAAATTGCAAAATGTCCAGGATACAGTGCAAAAGATTGAAAACGAAAACACATCTATAGAAAACATAAATTATATTTCGCTTATAAAATCTGGGCTTGCACTGCTTGATGGTACAGGTCGTTGCCCGTTGTGTTTGCATGAGTGGGCATCCGAGGACGAACTGCGCCAGATATTGCAGGAACGAAAAGAAAAGAGCGAATCTCTATCCGCTCAGCTTGATACATATCAAAATTCAATGACCAATTTATTGAGTGAATTTTCAACATATAAAACTAAAATCGGTATACTTCCACAGCAGCTTAAAAAGTGGGACAATGGTTGCGTCGCTGAATTAGAAAATAGGCTAAAGTCAATTGCGACCATATCTTTTCAGGACAATAACGTATTTAAGAATTTCAAAAAAGTTCAAGAACTCGTGGACACTATCATAAAGCAAAGTTCGGATACGCTTTTAGATCTTATTCAAAAGCAGCTGGTAGTTTTACGCCCTTTGATGGATGAAAACAGTAAAATAAAAAGCGACGCCTGGCAAGCTCTTAACGCGGCGAATGAGTTATTTATTAAAATTGAAGAGCTTAATAAGACGCTGCCCACTATTAAGTCGGCGGCTGAGAAATCCATATTTTTACTTGAAACATATGACGCTTCTCAAGCAGCCGTGCTGAATGAATTATTTACTTCTATAAGCGATCGATTCACAGAGTTTTACAAAGCAATGCACATTGACGACGAGAAGGATTTCTCGGCTGTATTGAATAATGATGGCGCGGCCGTTAATATGAGCGTTGATTTTTATGGACAAGGTCAATTCCCACCAATGGCGTTTCATAGCGAGGGACATCAGGATAGTATGGGCATCGCTTTGTTTTTTGCTTTGATGGAAAAACTTACAACGTCCGAATCGGGATTGGTGGTCCTGGACGATGTCGTTATGTCTGTAGATATAGAACACAGAAAAAACTTCTGCAGACTATTAAAAAAGTTTTTCCCCGAACGGCAATTCATTATTACCACGCATGATACGGTATGGGCAAAAAATCTCGTTAATGAAGGCGTTGTTGAGCGCAAAAACAGCATTCAATTCTTGTATTGGAATATTACGGAAGGTCCCGTCATGGTCGTTGGGCAAGATGTTTGGAATACGAGCCGCGCGAAGGCTGAGGTGGATCTTCATGGAGCATCCGCATTCTTCAGAAGAGAAATGGAATGCTTCTTTGAAAACGTCTGTGACAAATTGCACGCGCGCGTTCGTTACAATAATGTTCACAAGTGGGATTACGGTCAATATATGAACGCGGCATATAAAGAACTGCAAGACCTGATAAAGAAAGCAGAGCAACAAGCGCGTGATTTTAAGAACACGGAGGCGCTTGACAAACTTGGCTCTCTTTCCAGTACCTTGAAGACTCAAATTTCAGCGGTTTCGGCAGACAATTTGGTAACGAACGCGCTTATACACTTCAATCCGGATTATGAAATATCAAAATCAGAGTTTTTAGCGGCGGTGGACGCATTAGAACAATTCTGCCACAGCTTTGAATGTTCTAAATGCAACGCTACATTATCGGCAACGTATACTGGCGAGAACCCGGTTTCGTTAATGTGTAAATGCGGTAGTTATGCATATCCTCTCAAACAATAAAGTCAGGGGATATTGTTAAAGTAAGCTGAAAACAGAAGGAGCCCAGCATGGATATAAATGATTCAAAATTATATAAAATCCTTGTTGAAAGGGATAGCGATTTCCTGCCGAACATAAAAAAAGTATTCGACTATGTAAAAGACTTATTGCCTTTAGTGACAAAAGTCTTTTCGGACTATACTCAGCATGATGTAGACCACTCAATTATGATCACAAACTATATGTTTGAAATTATAGATGATGTTGCTCAAATGAATGATTTGGAAATATCAATGATGATATATTCCGCCTTATTACATGATATTGGAATGGTTGTAACCGATAAAGAAATCGATGGTATCAGGCGGGATGATCCGAATATTATTGAATGCAAATATTCGGTTGTTTTGCAGGCTTTAAAGGATGATAAGCTAGCCTTGCAGGAATGTATTAGGCCTATCCATGCTAAAAGATCCGCATACCGTATCGCCCATATGGATGAAGACCAGCAAAGCTGGTTCGTACTTCCCAACAGCACAAATAATAGTATCGCTGAAGATATACAGAGGATTTGCCAAGCGCATAACGAGTCTTTTCAATGGTTAAAAACGGAATTGAAGCAAGATGATTGTCGAGGTAATTATTCATATAACGCACAGTATATCGCATTGCTTTTAAGGCTGGCTGACTTATTGGATATCGATGAAAATAGAACTCCCATGTACCTTTACCAGTTAATCAATCCCGAAGGAATCGGTGATTTGGAATGGCGTCAACACTTTGAAATTAAGAATGCTCAAAAAATATATGTTAATACTACTACAAAACAGAAAGTCATCAGACTATATGGCGAAAGTAAAGATCCAAAAGTACATAGAAAATTATTAAAATACATTGACTATGTTAATCAAGAATTGCTAGACTTTATTAATTTATCCGATACATTCCAGAATAAAAAATACGCGATTATATTCAAATCCAACATTGAAAACTTGATTCAGACAAAAACATTTACATTTTCTGACTTCAGGCTTGATTTGGATTATAATGCTGTCACTAAACTCTTAATGGGCGAACATATATATGGTGACAAAAAATACGGGTTAAGGGAACTCGTACAAAATTCAATAGACGCCTGCATGTTGATGAAAGAGATATCGCAAAGCCATAAGGATTATCAATATAGAAAATACGAGCCTTATATTAATGTGATTTTTAATAGGGATAAAAAAGAGGTAATGATTACAGACAATGGCGTCGGTATGTCTTTGGATATACTTAAGAAGTATTTCTTGAATGTCGGCGTTTCTTATTATTCTTCAAACGAATATAAGTATAAAGGGTATACCTATAATCCTATCGGTAATTATGGGATAGGGTTTCTTTCATGCTTCATGTTGTCAAGTATTGTGAATATAGAATCAAAACGTTATGATGATCAAAAACTTAACAAGATTGAACTTGAGCGAAATAGCGAATATATTTGCCTGACGCAAGAGCAATCCACCAGGATGCAGGGAACAGATATAATATTAGATTTAGATCAATTTACTGAAGTATTCCCTGATATGCAGAAAACAAAAAAATTTTTGGAGTTTAATTTTGTTGATTGCAGTATACCGATAAAGATACTGAATTATGAGAATGGTAATACATCAGAAACTGCTTGCGAATTAATCGCTTTAAAAGACAATTCTGATTCAATAGCAAGGTTAGATAAATATCTAAACAATGTCGAAGGCTATATCGAATTGAATTGTAAAACAATTGGCTGCGTAGGGTCTTTGCGGGATTTTGAAGGCGATACGAGCTATGTATACTTAACTGATAAAGAAGCCTTGGTTGAAGAATCCGAAGTAAATATTAACGATTTCGTTCATGATGGACAAGTGGCCTATCTAAAGATACCCATTATTTCAAGCGATCTTTCAGATAAGTTTAATAATTATCTGGATGTTCTCGATGATTTTGATGAGGCGTTAAACAAGTTAAATGACGTTGAATATGTAGAAATATTTTGTACTCATGAAAATGAGCTTTCAGAGGATACATTCAAAAATTCTTATGAACAAATTATTGGAGAATACAATTTCGGCGATTTTTGTAGTGATCACGGTCATTCCTCCAAAGCGCCAACACGTGCCGAGAAAATCGAGTGTTTTGTAATCAATGATAATATTGATAAAGTGTTGCTATATGGAAGATCAAAGGGTTTTGGAAAATACTCTTGGGAAAGAACAGATAAAATATTCATTAAAAATGTGCTTATACCTGAGTTTTCAATTTCAATTCCCTGTATTATTAACGGAATAAGTTTGAAGTCCTCACTTTTTAATATTAAGAACAAAGCGATCGTACCCAATGTTTCCAGAAACAACGTACAAAAGAACGATGCTGAAAGATTTTCGTATGCTCTTGGTAAAGCTATTCACTTATGGGTTTTGGAGAATGTTAAGCTTGATCCGGGCGAAAAAAATCTTTTGAATAAGTTTATAAATACGTGCTATCCAGATAGCAATGAATACTTAATTACACCTTGATGATCTATAAATGTTTTGAAAAAAGCAAGGACAATGAAAAACGTAAGGACTATACCTGCTAAACTCAAAGAGAATAAAAAGCTCAAGGTTGCCGCTTACTGCCGGGTCAGCACCTCTGGGCCGGAACAGATGCGCAGCCTTGAGATTTAGATAAGTGCGTACAAGAAAATAATAAAAAGCTATTCCGGCTGGATTTTCACCAAGTCAATCAGCAGGGTATAGAGAGATACTCTGGAGGTTTTGAAGATTACAAGATTTTAAAGAGAGCGAGGAATCAATAAGAATAGTTTTCCAATTATTAAATATTTGTAACCCATGTGTTTAAAGGCGGTGACTGTCTTGGATGTGAGGAACGCTTACAATTCAATACCGCATGATCTGTCCGGGGCGGCGAGTAAGAATCGTTTCCGCCTTGAAATGCTATGGGGAATTGGCAAAATGTTCGACTTATACAATAAGTCAGACTTGCATTGTTTATTCAACCGACAAACAGAAGGAGATGTCTAATATGCTCGGTAAAGATATAGAAAGAAAGCTTACTATATTTATCAGCTCAAAAATCGACGAACGGTATAAGCTCATACGCTATGCGCTTAAAACCTTATTAATGGAAACGGGTCTTGTTGCCTCTGTATACGCATTTGAGCAAGAAGCCAGCAGCCAAAATACTCAAGGCGCCTATCTAAGCGAAGTTTCTCAATCAGACCTTTGTATCTTTCTAATTGATAATGCCGATGGTGTGTCAGATGCAGTCTATAAGGAGCATAAACAGGCAATCAACACGGGAATACACCGGCTGTACTTTTTTTGCGACGAACGAATTAAAGATGAGATCCCATTGCATAGTGAACTCCGGCAATCCGGTGAAACCATTTATCGAACAATCCATGAATTCGCTGAAATTCCAAAGGTGGCTTACGAACGTGCCATACAAGATTTATTAGATTGGTATCGGAAAAGAGCGGATAACTTGGATTCCGACATAGACATCACATCAGATATTCAACCTACAGCGGAAGCGCATACCTTTCAAGCAGGCTCATTAATAACATTAGATAAAAATGTATTTGCACGATACTCTTCAAACAATATCTTAGTGAGGGTGTTGAATCCTTACGGCGAGAAGCTATTTCCGCATGAAAAGGATTCGTCTACTTCATGCGACAATCTATGCGCTGACTTCTTACGTATGGTAATAGGTCGTAAGACTTTTAGTATTGACGTTTTTACTCAGCTCAAGGATGCGGTATTATCTGAGCCTACGGCAATTAATGATATTGCGGATGTACTCCGAATAAGATTTGATGCAATCGCCGAATTTTTCTCCGGAAATCTCGATGCCTGCTTAACCAATATATGCGAAGCATATAAACTTATAAAAGGCAATGAAAGCATCCCAGAATGGCTGGCTAATGATATTGCGATTGATATGCGAAATATCAGCAATATGTTAGATCAAACAAAAAATCAAATGCAGTTTAATTCAAAGGGGCAAGAGATTTTAAATCAAAGCGCAGAAACGGTGTATTACCCTCTGTTGGATAGGTTCGCAGAAAACCAAAAATCAGAATTACTTAAAGAGCATTTTGAAATGCTTACGGAATCCCCTTATACTAACCGCATGGGGATTATGAATGGTGCTTTCGATGATATTGCCTCATGTTTTAATATTGCAGTTCGCTTTGGTTCGCTAACTAATATTCGGATAACGTGTAATAGGTACGCCGAGGTTCTATTCACAAAGTATGTTGATTGCAAAGATGTAAGGCTTTTTCGTGAACTGGCAAGGATGTACATTCTTGAGCAGAACGAAAAATCATTAGGTAAAGTCGTCAAAGCGTATCGTAATAGCGTGGATGCCGTAACAGTAGATGATATCGAAGTTATTATTGAAAGTATCGAGACCGTACCGTTTAAACACAAACGATTTGAATCAGTCTGCTTGCTTCTTGAATACTTCGGATATTACATGAGCGATGAACAGTATAAAAAGCAAGTGGATATTTTCTTTGCTCAATCCAATGCGTGGTGTGAGGATGCCGACTCGAGAATTGTTTCTACAGGGTACTTTATCCTTCGAACCGCACTTTTAATTATAGGACGTTCCGACAACATGCTCTTACTGGAATTGGCTTTGACCTTTTTTAGTAACGGCATCTGGAGATTCTGCGATGAGGCTTTAAAAGTTCTTAAACACATTGATTATGTAAAATGCACGAAGGAAATTCAAACAAGGGTCATGGAGCAGCTGATTGCCCTCTTGGCAATGGAAAACTTGGCAGGCAATAACCAGCTTAATAACGCAATAATTGCATACCGGAAGATTGCAACTATAGATGCATCTGCTTTGGACAGTGCAGTAAAAGGAAAAAATCTCGCTTTTTATTCTGGCGTATATGATCTTGAAATCGGATTGGATAACAACCCCCAGGTTCATTTAGACGAATATATCAAAGAAGCGAGGCAAAGAATTACACCAAATGAATCCGGGGTATATTATTCTTCATATTCATATAATCCCTGTGAAATTATCAGGAATATCCTGAAAGATGAGAGCATCAGGCTCGAAGCTGATAAAATTAGTGAAATGGTTACCCTGATTCAGGACACAATACTTAATGAAAACAATCAGAGTGATGCAAAGGAAGGTGCCCTTTTACTCGCAATTTACCTTAGGAATACATATCCTGCTCACGGAGCATGGGAACAATTCTCCGAACTGATAACGGCGCACGAAGCAGAAATCACAAATGCGCGATTTGATTCTTTTTTTGGAGGAAGCAGTCCAAATGTAGTACGGTGCTGCTATCTTTTGCTCAAGATAAGCTTGGGTTGCACATCGTTCGAAGAAGTAGCTATAGGTTTTGCCATGATGTCCAGTTATTCAGAGCGTGATTTTATAAGTGCGCTAAGTTATCTCGGCAATTATTTGTCTGATGCAGATATTGATATGGTTGATAACGGCATATTAGGTATTGTCCTAAACTTTGTATTGTCGGTTGGTGAGGATAAACATTCAGATGCCTTGTATTATGCTATTGTTGCACTTATAGAACTTCTTCACGCTAAAAGCTATGCAGCCGCCGCTCTGATACGATTATCTTATTTAATGGTAAATGCGGATAGCAATACGAAGGTATTAATATTGCGGAAGGTTTCAAAAATGGAATATATCAAGACTGATATAGGACAACATATTTTGCAAAATGGACGTACTAACAATCACTACTTCGTAAAGAAACTCGCCAATGAAATCACGGAGTCAATAGGTATATGAATGAAAAACTTTTTGAACTAGTCAAACAGGTATATACAGAAAGTCGTGAAGTCGAAAGACTAAAGATTGTTAACCACTTTGAAAAATGTGGATTTAAGGTTAAAAAGTGCGGTTCCGCCGGAAAATGTGTGAAGAAATATAAATCTGGCGGTCAGTTAAATAAGCCCTTTGATTTATCTAACTGGAGATGGATTGAAATAACAAAAGACGATAGAGAATTTTTAGTGTCTTTACAACCACCCGATAAAGACCCAAAGAGCGGAAACCATCATGTTCTAATGGATCGGATAGGAGTGTGTTCCAACAACCACTGGAAAATCACAAATATTGATTTGCCTATGGATGAAAAATCGCTTGATGATTTAGTGGAAATTACTATAACGGCAAAAGGCGGTTGGCGACAGAGGGCTTGAAATAGCTGGGTTGCAGGGCTGACAAGCGATGAGAACTAAAGTTCTTTGACAACATTAAATAACGGCTTCAGTCAGTAACTGGAGATTTCTTTTCCGGTGGGACAGATAGGCGACCATATTTCGTTTCATGTGGTAATTAAGGTCCTTCAAGGTTTTTCGGATCAGCTTCTTGTTGCCGGATAAGCCGGCAATAATCAGTCTTTGGGCCCGCTGTCCACTATTCTTTTCTTTAATCGTAGTAGCTGGATTACCGAAAACAGCGACCACGGTGATATAAGGAAGCCGTTATGATGTTTTCAAAGAACTACTAATCGATCCATCGCTGTAGTAATACTTGGTGAAAAAGATTTAGAGATTTCCGTACTGAGGGATCTGGTAAAAAAAACTCTACCGGGCTATGTATTGTAGCCACCGATTCCCCCGACCTTTTTTGACAGAAGTTCATAAAAAACCGATAAAAAATATGTATTTTGTACAAACTAATATTGATTCAAAATAC
>LOEU01000003.1 GCA_001516025.1 bacterium BRH_c32
TTTGATACGAAATCGGGCTGTCCTAATACTCCATCTGCACTTGCACCGCTTGGGATTGTCGATGCATTATCGAATCTTAATACGCGGTTATTCGTAAAATCGCCAACCCACATACTCCCGTTTTTATCTATATATATACCGATCGGATTATTAAATTGATTAGCTGAAATACCGCTTGTTTTGCTTGTGAAATCGGCTTGACCAAAAACCGCTTCTGCTGCCGAGCCATTTATTAATGCATCAACAGCACTATATCTTAAAATTCTATGGTTACTTCTATCGACAACAAAAACTTTTCCTGTTTCTTGATCAACTCCAACACCATTCGGTCCATTTAATGCCGTAGCACTTGTTCCTGCAGCTTTGCTTACTAAATCAACTTGACCTAAAACACTTGCAGCAGCTTGATTATCAGCTACCTGCGGAAAATCTTTTTCTACTTCACCTATATCAAATCTTAGTACTCGATTATTGCTATAATCGGCTACCCATATTTGATTCTTCAAATTATCAGTAACCATTGCTCTCGGTACATTAAGACTTGATGCAGTCGGCGGATTGAGAATGGTTTTAGACTCATAATCGGGCTGACCAAGTACTGCGTCAGCATCAGCACCATTCCCTTTAAAGAGTGCCTTATTATAAACTAATATTCTATGATTGTTTTCTTGAACGGCGTAAATATTTCCAAATTTATCACCCCAAATAAATCTTGTGGTGCCACTTCCGTTCTTTGTTGTGTTCGATGCTTTAGTTACGAAGTCGGGTTGACCCAATACACCATCAGCATCTGCGCCATCTGCTTTTATCTTTGCTTCTGTGAATTTTAAGAATCTATTATTTCCATAATCACTTACCCATAAGTTACCGCCAAAATCAACATATACACCATTTGGATTAGCCATCTTAGCTGCCGTTAATCCACTCGAGTTTGTTACAAAATCGGGTTGACCTAATACTCCATCTGCATTTGCTCCATTTGCTTTCGATGCTGCATTATCCCAACGACTTACTCTATGATTATTAAATTCACTAACCCAAAGTGAACCGCCAAAATCAACAAAAATACCACAGGGTCCCGATAATTGATTTGGATCTTTACCAGCATTTTTTGATACGAAATCGGGCTGACCTAATACTCCATCTGCACTTGCACCGCTTGGGATTGTCGATGCATTATTAAATCTTAATACACGGTTATTCGTAAAATCACCTACCCACATACTTCCATCATTATCGATAAATATACCGATCGGATTATTGAATTGATTAGCTGAAGTGCCGCTTGTTTTACTTGTAAAATCAGTTTGACCAAACACTGCTTCCGCTGCCGAACCATTAATTAATGCATCCGTAGAACTCCATCTTAATATTCTATGATTGCCTCTATCGACAACGAATATTTTACCGGTGGCGTTATCAATGGCAACTCCGTTCGGGCCATTAAGTGTGTTTGATGTAGTACCTGCTGCTTTTGATACAAAATCCGATTGACCTAATACTCCGCTTGCTTCCTGATAATCTTTTACTTGAGCAGTAACGGGAATTGAAGCGAAGATAAAAAGGATTGCTAGTAAAATAGTTTTGATTCTAATTAACATGTGCCTCTCCTTGAAATGGATAGAAATTTGTCTTGGTTTTTTAAAATATGTTCATGTAAATGTTTACATCCACTTTTAATTTAATTTATCTCTTAAAAATAGTCAAGTATAATCGATTGAATATTGGACTTTCAATCCTGTTATATAACACTTCTATAAGCATACAACAATATTTATTAGAGTACATTACACTAGCGCTTTTTATACAACAGGTTGCAATGCAGGATAAATACTTTTTGAATACAACAGCTCATTTCCCTTACTGCAAAGTGCATTAAATAATTTTAGAATTCTCCAAATATTAAATGTATGTAAGAAAGATTTCTTTTATATTATATAAGTATTGAATCCAACTATTTTCTTTATTCGAGTAAATTAACGTTTGCAATGAGGTAGGAATATGTCACACAAAAAAAAGAAAAACAAAACTGAAAAAAATGGACATAATGAAAGTAATGATAGCGAGAAAAATCCATCCGCAGAAACCGTAGCAAAAAATTCAAAAATTTCTAAAAAATTCTACAACAAAGAATTAGATAGACTAAGCATTGAACTCGTAAAACTGCAAGAATGGGTGAAGCATAAGGGATTGAAAGTAGTGGTCATTTTTGAAGGTCGCGATGCCGCAGGAAAAGGTGGGACTATAAAAGCAATTACTCAATTTCTCAATCCTCGTGTCTGCAGGACTGTGGCTCTTGGCACTCCCACCGAAAAAGAAAGATCTGAATGGTACTTTCAAAGATATGTAACTCATCTTCCTTCTGCCGGAGAAATGGTGCTTTTTGACAGGAGCTGGTATAACCGTGCAGGCGTGGAAAAAGTTATGGGCTTTTGCACCGAAAATGAATATGAAGAATTTTTACGTAGCTGTCCCGAATTTGAAAGAATGATTATTAGATCCGGAATTATCTTAATTAAATATTGGTTCTCGGTAAGTGATGAAGTTCAAGAGAAACGATTTTTAGAAAGAATTAATAATCCTACTAAGCGATGGAAAATAAGTCCAATGGATTTGGAATCGAGAAAAAAATGGGTGGAGTACTCTAAAGCAAAAGACAATATGTTTGCTTATACCGATATTAAACAAGCTCCATGGTATGACGTAAATTCGGATGTTAAAAAGAAAGCTCGATTAAATTGTATATCTCATCTATTAAGCTTAATTCCGTATGAAGATATAAAAAGAGAAAAACTGGTATTACCTCCTATCCAAGATAATGTCGGATACGTAAGACCGCCATTAAGCGATCAGAATTATATACCGGAAAAATATTAAAGTAATTTAGTCCTTATACTATTTAGTTAATTATTTCTTGACAGCGTGTAAATAATTACGTATCCTAGGTAAGAATTATTCCTATTTAATAATAATTACTTATGAAAAAAGAAAATTACGAAGTTCATCTTAAAAACAGTAACCTAAAAGTTACTCCCCAAAGAATGGCAGTGCTCGAAGCACTTTTCCAATTAAAGAATCATCCTACCGCAGACAACATAAAAGAATATGTAGTAAAGAACCATCCAAACGTCGCAGTCGGTACTATCTATAATACCCTCGATACTTTTGTCGAAAAAGGATTAGTAAAAAAAGTGAAAACCGAAAAAGACGTTATGAGATACGATGCTATTCTCGAAAAGCATCATCATCTATATAGTGAAGATTCCGAATATATTGAAGATTTCTTCGATGAAGAACTAAATGAATTACTCGAAAATTATTTTAAAAAAAAGAAGATTCCGAATTTTGAAGTAAGCGATGTAAAACTTCAGATAATCGGAACATTTAAAAAGAAAAAATTATAATAAAAACCTATAACCAAAAGGAGAACAAAAAGTGAACGAAGAAAGCAAATGCCCGGTAACAGGCAAATCTAATACACCTAAAACAAGAGGTAACAGAGACTGGTGGCCTAATGCTTTGAATGTGGGAGTACTTCATCAGCATCCGCCTATTTCAAATCCCTTGGGTCCTGATTTCAATTACGCAGAGGAATTCAAGTCGCTCGATCTCAACGCGATCAAAAAAGATTTATACGCACTTATGACCGATTCACAAGATTGGTGGCCTGCTGACTGGGGTCATTATGGCGGATTATTTATTCGTATGTCCTGGCATAGCGCCGGTACTTATCGAACATCCGATGGACGGGGTGGCGGTGGCAAAGGCAATCAGCGTTTCGCACCAGTCAATAGCTGGCCGGATAACGGTAATCTCGATAAAGCACGCCGCCTGCTCTGGCCTATTAAACAAAAATATGGTAACAAAATCTCATGGGCTGACTTGATGATATTAGCCGGCAATTGTGCTCTCGAATCGATGGGCTTTAAGACTTATGGTTTCGCCGGCGGAAGAGAAGATATTTGGCAGCCGGAAGAAGATGTTTATTGGGGATCAGAAGATAAATGGCTCGGAGATAGCCGTTACAGCGGTGAACGTGAACTTGAAAATCCGCTCGCAGCAGTTCAGATGGGTCTAATCTATGTTAATCCGGAAGGACCAAACGGTGAACCCGATCCGGTGGCATCAGGAAGAGACGTTCGAGAAACTTTTGCACGTATGGCCATGAATGATGAAGAGACCGTTGCACTTGTAGCAGGGGGACATACATTCGGCAAAGCACATGGAGCGGGTGACCCTGCTTTAATTGGCGCTGAACCGGAAGGTGCTTCGATAGAAGAATTAGGTCTTGGCTGGAAAAATAAATTCGAAAGCGGAAAAGGCGAGCATACAACCACAAGCGGCATCGAAGGTGCGTGGAAACCAAATCCGACAAAATGGGATAATGGTTATTTCGATATGCTATTCCGTTACGAATGGGAATTAGTAAAAAGTCCCGCAGGTGCTTGGCAATGGCTTGCTAAAGATGTGCGAGAGGAAGATATGATTCCTGATGCTCACGTTCCGGGAAAGAAAAACCGACCGATGATGACGACTGCCGATTTATCACTTAAATTTGACCCAATCTATGAACCGATCTCACGCAGATTCCATGAAAATCCTGATCAATTCGCTGAAGCATTTGCTAAGGCATGGTTCAAACTTACTCATCGCGATATGGGACCTAAAGCACGCTATCTCGGCAATGAAGTTCCTTACGAAGATTTAATCTGGCAGGATCCTATTCCACTTGTTCAACATGAACTTATCGATTCAAAAGATGAATCTGAACTTAAATCAAGAATTTTGGATTCGGGATTATCGATATCAGATTTAGTTTCGGTGGCTTGGGCATCGGCTTCCACATTTAGAGGATCGGATAAGCGAGGTGGTGCTAATGGCGCTCGTATTCGTTTAGCTCCGCAGAAAGATTGGGAAATAAATGAACCGGCAAAATTAGAGAAAGTATTGAAAGTATATGAAACAATTCAATCGGAATTCAATAAAGATCGCAAAGATAAAAAGAAAATTTCTATCGCTGATTTGATTGTTTTGGGCGGTGGAGCAGCTATTGAAGCGGCAGCTAAGGATGCGGGCTATGAAGTAAAAGTGCAGTTTATTCCGGGCAGAGCCGATGCTTCGCAAGAACAGACAGATGTAGAATCATTTGATGTGATGGAACCGGTTGTTGATGGATTCCGCAATTATCAGAAGAAAAAATTCACATTTTCACCCGAAGAGATGTTAATTGATAAGGCACAATTGCTAACATTAAGTGCTCCTGAAATGACTGTCCTTATTGGCGGATTGCGTGTTCTCGGGGCTAATTATGACAACTCTAAGAACGGTGTTTTTACAAATCACCCGGGTAAACTCACAAATGACTTCTTCGTAAATCTTGTTGATATGAATACTGCATGGAAACCGGTATCCGAAGATGCACTATTATTTGAAGGACGTGATCGCAAAACGGAAGAAATTAAATGGACTGCAACACGAGTGGATTTAATTTTCGGTTCTAACTCGATATTGCGTGCGCTTACTGAAGTTTATGCTCAGAACGATTCTAAGAAGAAATTCGTAGATGACTTTGCCGCAGCATGGAGCAAAGTAATGAACCTTGATCGATTTGATTTAAAGAAGAAATAGTATTTTTTAATGGGAGTACATATTACTAGTGCTCCCGTTAAGCTTTTATAATTTATAAAATTCGGGCGAAAGCTATTTCAAGTCTCCCTCTTAATTTTGTTTTCATATTTCATTAAAATAATTGAGATCACGTTTTCCCGGAACGAATTTTTAACTTCGTAATAAAATACCATCCGGCACCGAATATTATTATCAATAATGGAATTGCGCCCGGTTCACTTTCTGAAATTATCATAAAAATCATTAATAAAATTCCTATTGTTGTTATAATCAGCGATACTAGTAATTGTGTTTTAAGATTCATAATGTTTTATTTTTTTTGTATATCCGGATAATAATTGTAATCATTATTTAATATTTCTAAAAC
Source organism: bacterium BRH_c32 (assembly GCA_001516025.1). Taxonomy (GTDB): domain Bacteria; phylum Bacteroidota; class Ignavibacteria; order Ignavibacteriales; family Melioribacteraceae; genus BRH-c32. The sequence continues at coordinate 5,996 of LOEU01000003.1, forward strand.
CACTGAGTTCCCCGCAAAATAGCCAAAGTGAAAAGACAAATTATTATTTTTAGTCATTCTCAAGTAAGGAGATTAAACAGAAATCTTGTCTTGATCTGCATTACGAAATAATAGTGCCGATCCACTCCATAAAGTTGCAAAAAATGCATTAACGCCTAATATTTCTATAACTGAACTCTCCGGTGAAAGGTGCATCCCTGCCGGAAGAGCAATCGCAACAATTAATGCATGCGCGATAACCATAGCAATCATAACTCGAAACATTCCTTTAGCTTGAAGGCGTGTAATAATTGCACCAAGAAATCCTATTGCGAGCACTACTAGGAACATCCAATTAGCAGGGTTATCTTCGCTGCCAATAAGCCCCACCGCCAAATTGCTCCAAACTAAAAAAAGTGCAGTAGCAATTGCCAAACCCACAGCTGATCTATAAATAATATTACTCATCTTTCTGGCAATCAATCGGTAAGTTATTCCGGCACTAAAGAAAAGAATCCATGCGGCTACGAAATCAAAAAAGCTCCATTTCATATCTTCAAGCGTGAACTTTGCAATTAAAGGAATAACAAGCAATAAAGCGGATATGATTGAAACGCTTAGGACATTTTGGAATACGGATTCCGGCTTTTTGATAATTTTGAATAATTTGCTTAACAAATTCATGTTTATTTTCTCACTTCTTATTTTTTTAAAATATAATCAGATATTATTTATTACTATTATTTAATATTTCTAATGCCATTAATACCGGATAAATAAGCCCGGCAATTAAAAGTAAAACAATAATTGGTCTATTGATATTTTGCCATTTGTAGTTTTTATGTTTTATTGCATTCCAAGCGTGATTAGCACCGGAAAAAAAGAAAAAGAAAATAAATGCAAATAGAATGGTTAGTTCTGCCTTGATACCCCAATTACTAAAATAAACAATAAGTGCTATTACAGCATAAGATAATAATGCAATTGCGGATTGACGCTGATAATTACTTCCACTCTCATAACCTTTGATTTCTGCTGATTGTTTCGCAAAAAGTATTCCCTCTAAACCTGATAATCCTGCAATAGCCACAATTATAACAGGAACCATAAAGTGCAATTGGGCAATGGGATCATAACCATCAGCAAAACCAATAGTGTAACCCCAGTAAAATGCGATACAGACAGAAAGTATTCTTGTAATATCTAATATTTGCAGAATCATTTTAGACCTCTTTTGAAAAAAATCTTATTTAAATATACGGTACAATAATCTATAAAAAAGGTTTTTCATACGTAGGGAAATGCTACTTAATAAGAGAACCGCAATTGTTGAAAAATGTCTTATAATAAAGATTATATATCGCCGCTTACAGCAACTTCTTAACTATTGGGATTAGGTATTCTTTCTTCGGTTGGAAATCAAATCGAATTTTCTCAAGTGCTTTGAGATATTTTTTTTCTTCGCCTATCTCCTTAAAAGAAAAAATTTTCTTTATTATCTCCTGCAAATCTCCATCGCCCACCTGACTTACGAGAAAAACAATTTTTGAGTTGTCCCGTTTATTCATATTTTGAATAGCATCTAATAACGGTTTCCTCTCTTTTATTTTTGTTGTCGTTCCATCAATCCTCATAAGTTTTATATCAGGTAGGATTTTTTTTAATCGTTTTTCTAATACATCAATGGTAAGAATAAATCTGCAGAATACTACAATTACTTTTTTATCCGAAGATATGGATTCGCATCCAAGCATACTTATTAATGAATCAAGTTTTTTCTCAAATACAAAATTCTTATTATTAAAAAGCTTCTTAATAGATAAATATTTCCCCGATTGAATTGGTTTGTGCAATGAATTGGCAAATGCCTGTTCACTCGAAACTAATTGCGATAACTTAACGCTGAACATCTCCTTCTCGTCATCTTGCTGTCCGGAAATAATATCCCGAAAAGTAGATATTGAAGTTTTTCATCATCATTTAGTTCGCACTCCTGTGACGCAATATTAAATTGCACTTTGTTATTACGTACAATCACATCTCTTTAATAATCATCGAGTCCATATCTCCTTCGGTGAGTCGAAATGAGTTTTGGTCTCTTAAGTTCCTCTGAATTCCCCGAAATTAAATCTCCTACCTCATTATTAAACGAATTAAACAATTGTAATATTTTTTCTTTGTCAATCGTTTCTTCACTCCTTAAAATATCGATCTCTGAATAAAGCTGCCTTAATCCCATTTCAATAATCTTTATGACTGAATATTTGAGGTCATTTGGAGTTTCTAAGAGACTAATCAAATGCATAAATTCATTTAGATTATTTTGAAATGGTGTTGCAGTCAAAAGTAATAATTTTGCATTCTTATTTTCGTTTAGTACGGCGTAGATTTTCCTTATAGCGAACCATCTAATTTAATTTCTATGCTCTCATCCGAATCTTTATATCCCGATTTCACTATATGAGCTTCATATGCAATTATGTAATCAAAGTGTTCTGTGGGGAATTCAATTTTTTTCTTTCTTAAATCGTGCATTTGTTTTACTATTCTTAGTGGAGGGTAAATTACCGAATGACGTTATCCATATTTACTGACGAGAATTATTAATAGTTTTCCATTGCCTTTTACTCGTAATTATATTTTCTTTTTGAGCGGTTTGGAATAATCTCTCGAGAATTCCCTTTTTCTTAGGAGATAAATTTGTTTGTTCTAAAAATCTTTTTAAGTCGCACCATTTTGATGGATCATCATCATCTTACCATTCCTATTTACTTCTTATCGCGGGAGCGGCAATAAATTGATTACTTTTCCAACTGAACCGCCATAAATCTTAAAACAAGTTTGTATAATCCAGCGTCTGTCATCCCCTTTGAATGGATTAATTTTAGTTCTCGAATTATCTACTAAAATATTTCCACCTTTTAGTGCATCTGAGTTTCCCTTCCAATTATAAACCAATAGTTTTTCTAAGCGCAGTTGAACTTCTTTTTTGTGGGACCCTGTGATATTTTGATAAGTACAAAACCATTAACATATTCGATAAAGAAAAAATAGATGGGCTTTCTTACCATACCAGAGAAAGATAAATACTTAGCTGCCAATTTTTCAGTTAAATAATCGAATCCGAAAGGGTTGCGCTGCCCGCATCAAATACCGAACCTTTAATCGAGAATATGTTTTAATCAGCCGCCATAATTATCAAGAGAAATTAAAGAGCATCAACTTAATGAGTAAATTAGTTATTTCAAATGTACTAATTTGCAAGAATATCAATTTTTTCTGTTGTATTGAAAATTAAATCTTTTTCCATTTGAAATCTGGAATAGATTTATATCGTCCCCAAAATTTATAATAAGTTAAAGATGTATATGTAATCAATTTTCTTGCCACACTTTTCTTCAGAATTAAATGTTGCAGATAATAAAACAAAAATAGAAATCCAATTCCTAATAGATTAATAAGAATAAATTCAATGGAACCATTTATATCTCGATAATATAAAAATGGTGTTATTATTACTGTTGAAATCCTCAATATCAAGAAAGCTAAAAAAACAAAAAGTCCGTGCGCTGTTTCAATGGCTCTTTTCGGACAAGAATTCATACACTTCATACAACTTTCACAATTGAATGTCCAGTAAGGGTGACCTTTAATAGTTTTAATTGCCTTTACCGGACATTGGTTAATACAAATACCGCAATTATCACATTTATAAGATGCATAAAATGATTTTGCAAACACATTTCTGCCTATAAAAAAGTAACCTAATGAAATAGGTGCAATTAAGATATCCTGTATTAAATCTCTTAGAGCTAGAAAATCTTTCTTACCGTCAAGTATTTTATCAGAATGTTTTTTAACTCGATCAAAATTCTCTTGATGAATAAACCTGACTGTTTTTTCATTTAATGCTGGATGTATTGAAATCCAATTTGATGGCATATCGAAAGGAATTTGACCGGCAATCTTATAACCTTTACTTTTTAATAATATTGAAGAAATAATAAAAGCAATTCCTGTTATACCAGGTGTAATAATGGAACCTATTTTCATTCCGGCTCTTGTATTCATTAAAACAACTTTATTTTTCCCTGAGGGAAAATTTTTAATGAACCGCAATGTGATTTTGGGGTAATTAAATCCGTGCACCGGAGAGATAAAAACAATCAGCGAATTATTAGAAATAGGTTCTATTGAATGTATTTCCGTTTTTGAAATATCATAAATATTGCATATCATATTCTTCTTGATGGCTACTTCTGAAAACCATTCCGCAACTTTTTTTGAATTACCAGTACCGGAAAAATAAAATATCACTATTGCACTATATGTATTCATAATATTATTTTCGAACTTCTTTAATAATTATTTCCAATATCTCAATTTAGAAATATTTCTAATGTGTTTTCTGTTAATTGTTCAGTCATTGTAAAATTTATCTCCTGATAAATTGTTCTGAATTTCAATGTTACACTTAACAATTTATTCTGTCAAAAAATCTATCACATAGGATACTGATAATTTTAATAAACTTGTTTTTATTTTATCAGCATCATTTTCTTAGCGTTCGTAAATAACGGTGTTGTAATTTGATATATATATATTCCTGATGCCACCGGTATTCCCATTGCATTTTTTCCATTCCAAGTAACTTGTTTTCTTCCCCATTCTTCTTCTTGATTGATCAGCTCAAGTACTTTTCTTCCTAATATATCATAAATAGTAATATTAACATTCACTTTCGTTGAGAGATCATACTTTATTGTCGTAAATGAATTGAACGGATTTGGATAACTTTGATATAACTGAAATTCCGTTGGAATAAATTTTGGCTGCAATGAAGGGAAAAGTTTATCAAGAGTGTAAAAATATGCAGAACCGGTATTGACAGCAAAATTATCATTCATTCTTGAACCAATGATAAGTCTATTTTCATAAGATGAAATTGCCATTCCAAAATGATCATCATTTTCTCCATCTTCCGGGACCACTTTACCCAGAAAAGTCCAACCATTATCGGCAAACGAATATACATTAGCCGACCCAATATCGCTATTCCTTCTAAGTTTATCTCTATCCCATTTAGGACTTCCAATTACGATTATATCTTTATTGATGAAGACTGACATTCCATAATAATCTTGATTTCTCTCATTGTCCGGTGTAAATCTTTTTTCCGGTGTCCACTCTCTCTTGCTATCAAGTTGATAAAGATAAGCAGCACCTGAATTTATTGAATCCACCATTTCTTGCATTGCCCCAATTATAAAGCGATTTTCCGAATAACTGATTGAACTCCCGAATAATCCTTCACCTCTTGGATTAAGAGATACTATTTTTTGATTTATATTCCAGCTACTTTCCGATTTAATATATGAATAGACAACTCCGCTATTTTGAATTAAGTCGGATCCCCTTGGCGCACTTATTAGAATTTGATCTTCCGCAACAATTGCGATCGATGCTCCGAAAAGATCGTTTGAATTTTTCTCGGATGATATTATTACTGCTTCTTCAATCCAGTTTTGAGAAGTAATCTTATAAACATAAACAGAGCCGGAGCTTGAATCAGTACCCGCCGAGCATACAGAACTTATTAATGCTATTCCATTCCTTATATCAACAGTTGAACCAAAACATTCATGTGCAATCGGATTTTTGGGAATTATTTTTTGATCTTCTTTCCACTCATTACCATCATACTTATAAACATAAGCAGCTCCTGACTTTCCATTATCATTAGGTGTACCAACAAGAAGAATATTAGTCGAAAGCTTAATCGAAGCTCCAAATAATTTCATCATAGCCGGATCAGAAGGAATTATTTTCTGAATAAAATTCCAATTTCCTTTAGCCCATCGATAAATATAGACTGCTCCAACAGAAATAAAATTATCATAGCTTTCTCTGGGGGCTGATACTGCAGCAAATTCACCATCGATAGAAACCGACCAACCGAAATAACTATGTGCCGGTAATCCTGAGACAGAATTACTCGAGAGTTTACCTCCGGCTAACAATTCTCCTGCAAGTATCAGAAAAATCCAAATATATTTTTTATAATTAACGAACATAAAGAACTCCGTTATTATTTTTCCTTTTAAGAAGAAGAGAAACCTGTTTAAAGTTATCTACTGTGTAAGAACCTACTTCCGTTTCTTCTCCATTCTTATAAGGGGACGAAGGATCAACCACGTAACCAACCGGAATATCGAATACAAATTTTGCTTTAGTGTTCTTTGAAACGCTATAATTGAATGATACCTCTCCCTTTTTGTTTGTAAATCTCCTAAGACTATCGACAGCGTACCATTTATTATCACTTGGATTTTGAATGAAGAGTTGCGTTTCAATACCTGAAGCCAAAGAATCGGGCATTCCGGAAATATTTAACTTTGCCTGAAACGGTGAATAATATTTGCAATATTGAACCGGTGATTTATAGACTGCATTTATTTTATCGTCAATGGTTAAATAGAGGTATAAACTATCTCCATTTGAAAAATCATCTGGAAAATTGATATTCTCTATTTTAAGATATTCACCATCAGGTGGGTAACTGCCCCAGTAATCTGCATATTTTACAGTTTTCAGAATTGTACCATTCTCATTTACATTTTTTGTATAGAACAGATTTACAACGGCTGAATCAATATTGTAAACATCAGATGCAATATGGTAATTAAGATTTGGAGCCAATAAGATATTAGATAAGTTCTCAGATGAGACAGAAGAAGAATTAACGTATTGATAAGTCCAACTTGCAGAAGGAGGAGTAAAGATTTCATGAACTTCAAAGCTCTTAATTGCAGAAACTCCTGAAAAAGATTCTAGGTAAACCGTATATTCTGCATTTGGTAAAGTTGATTTTTGATCTTGCTGATATCCGGGTGCCATAATATAAAACGTAAGACTATCTAAATTGTAGAGTGCTTGCATCTTAAATGTAGGAATTGTAGTAATGTCCATTCCGGTTTGAGTTATCTTATCTGTACCTGAAACAATATAAAGTGGGGCAAGATTTGTCTTTCCTAAACTGAGCGGGTAATCTACTTCGATAAATAAACCCTGAAGCTTCTTTATAAATTTTATCTTTACTTTTACATAATTAGGAGAGTTGGTAACATTTATGTTAATATAATCGTGTACATACCTTGGGCCCTGCTGACCGGGTGGAGGAGCAACAGTAATATTAGAAACATCTTTTATTTCGCTTGCCCCAAGAGTGGTATAATCTTTACTCTGAAAATTATATTTAACTCCACCTTTCCATGTAAAAAATCCCAAATTAATTTTTGCCCAGCCGGCGGCGTAGCTTGTTGGATCTTTTTTGTCATAATGAATAACTCCTTCGGCTTGAGCAAATGAACGTCCTCCAACAATCGGAATTTTCTCCGGTATCTGAAGTGCAATACCCATGTGTGCATTGAGTGCCCCACTTTGTGAAAGTTGCGCTTCAAGATCTGCTTTTAATATTGTCCATGGTTTAGAAGGAATATTTAAATTGCCTTCAATTGAATACGAGTGTCCCCATAATAGATCTAGTTTCAAATGTCCATCGCCAAGAACTGAAGTCCAGCTGCCATCACTCTCTCTGTAAGCTCCCATTTTTGCATCAGCTTCAATTATAAACTCGGAACGAGTAATTGAAGTATTAGCATTCAAATATAATAGTGAAACTTCTCCAACCTTTGGGATATTAAATGGACCTCCGAAAGCAATTCCAATATCACCGGTTACTTTGAACTCATGTGGGTCCTCGATCCCATAAAGCCCTCCTTCAAGTTTAGTTATAAAAGCTCCCGTTCCCGGAATTGCTATCGCTTCTTCAAATTTCAAAGCTTCCCAAGAAATATCAACACTATTAATCTCTAATGAATTGTTATTGTATTTGAATTGCATCTTAGCATCAATTTCCCAACCAGGGGGGATATCCACTTTTAAATCAGCTTCTTGAACTTTATTTTGAACCATATTAAGTTTCAGATCTTTTAGTGTAACAGGACCGAGATCAATATCATCCAATTCAAATTCCGCTTTATCAATTATCATCTTAGCCGGTTTATTAGTAAGATCGAGAGTAATTCCGCTTCCCGGTCCACTGCCCAAATCAATCTTTGCGCTCCACATTTTTTTAAGCATAATTTTACCATAGAGATGGTAAATCGAATCACTGTATTCAAGCGTCAAATCTTCAGTGGCTACTTCAAACCCTGCAAAATGAATATCATCAGTCGTCGATATTTTTAACGAATCTATCTTTCCATTTCTAAATACAAGTCCCGGTTTCGAGATGGTTCCGAAATCAAAAGCAATTTTATTGGAATCGATTTCGATCTTAACTTTACCAAAAAAGAGGAAGACATTGCCATCGGGGACTTTAGTCCATTTTATTCCGAGTGAATCGGTTTCGATTGATAATTTTTTTAATTCGAAATGACTGGAAACGGAAATAAATATTGAATCAACTTTTCCTTCACTAATAGAGATTCCGGGATTTTCCAATGTCCCTAATGAAGCTTTGATTGTATCTTTCTGAATGTCTAATTCCACCGCTCCAAATATTTTATAATTGTGCAATGACCTGTTATAGATAAATGAAAGTCCAACCGGTTTTATAGAAAGACTCTTCATATTAAAATTCGCTGTTACTTCGAAATTTATATTTTGTATCAACCCGTTTTTAATTACTAGACCCGGATTATCTATTTGACCCAACGATGCCTCTATCGTATCTTTTTCAAGATCTATTCGGAGAGATCCAAAAATCGCATACGATGTATCGGCTTTTGAATAAACAAAAGTTAATTGATTGGGAATTATCGAAAGACTTCTCAGCTTAAACTCTCCGGTAATACCGGCATTAATTTGCTTAATTTTACCTGTTTCAATTTCAATTCCGGGATTTAATGAATCTCCCATTGAAACAGATATAGTATCATTTTCTAAAACTATTTTCGCATTGCCATAAATTTTAAATATTTTTTGGGAGGCGGAATACGAAAGAGTAATCCCTTGAGGAAGGAGGTTCATTTCGTGCAATTTGAATGAAGTGTTAATACTTAAATTATAATCAGAATCTTTTTCTTGGAATATAAAGCCATTAATACCCGGGACGGTTAATGTATCTGAGGCATAAGATAAAGGAGTAGATAGAAACAATATTAGTGTAATAAGTTTTGCAATTTGTAACATAGGAGAGCAACAAAGCTTTATCAAACTAATTCCCTCTAACTTAACAATAAAATATATGGACTATTTTCTCCAATTGATATTAATATTATCGCAGGATTAGTTTGAAAGTTAAACAGAATGTGGATTTTTGATTTCCATGCCGGATAAGAAATCATCCATAAATAATTTGATTAGTGATAGCAGACCCATTTAAAACAAAAAAACCTCGAATAGAGCATGATGCTATATTCAAGGTTCTATTTGGGCGGAGAGTCAGGGATTCGTCGCTTTCTCTAATTTCCCTTCGTTATGATGTGAACTATGCAGCTTTTGGGAAGTGATGTCCTAAAAGTGTCCTACCAATTGGAATCAAGTTATAGGATCCTTTTCAAGACTGAAACTTATTTATTATTGGAATGCTTTAGCAGTTTTGAATTTATTTGCAAATCTGCCAATCACTTTTATTAATTTTATATTATCGATAATAAATAATTTATCAATGGATTTTTTCTATGCAAGAACAATTATCCGGAATAACATTAAAACAATTTCGTGAGTTTGTTAATAGGTTTATCGAGATTGATGATAAACTATTTGATACTATCATAAACAAATTTGAATACAAAAAGGTAGCGAGAAAAGAACTTTTGCTGGAAGCGGAAAAAACTGCCAACAAAATATTTTTTTTATCAGAAGGATTTGTTCGTTTCTTTCACACTAAAGATGAAGGAATTGAAGTAACGAGCGATTTTTATTTTGCACCAGGTTTTATCACATCATTTACAAGCTTTATTGATCAAAAACCAGCAATAGTAAATATTCAGGCAATGGTTAAGATGGATGTTCTGTTTATTACATACAAAGATTTAATGGCATTGTACGATAAAGAACATAAAGTTGAAAGATTGGGGAGACTGCTTGCAGAACAGGTTTTCATTACATCTGAAAAACATTTATTAAGTTTTCTAAATGACTCGCCATTGGATAGATACTTGTGGTTAATAAAAGAATATCCGGAATATGTTAAGAATATTCCTCTACATTACCTGGCATCATATCTTGGAATAAAGCCAGAATCACTCAGCCGTATAAGAAATCGATCGCTAAAATGATTTCTTAACTTAAGTCAAGGTTTTTATCTTCAGATACAAATTAGATTTGTACTGTAATTATTTACTTAAAATACTATTGAGGATAAAATGAAAACAAAAAATGTTCTTGCACTAGCGACGGTTGTATCAATTTTTTCGGGATGCGGATCGGTTTCGAGAGAAAATTTTAAGCAAGAGATTTCTAACCCCGTTGAGAGTATTATCTACTACGCTTCATTAGCAGGAAATTCTCACAACACTCAGCCATGGTTTGTTAAAGTAGAAAATGATTCCATAATTCATTTGAAGGCGGACTTTTCAAGAAAACTTCATATTGTTGATCCAGATGCCCGTGGAATGTTTATTTCTTTGGGAGCTTTTATTGAGAACTTTGAACTTGCTGCAAGTAGTCTTGGATATAAAGCAAGTATTGAATTAACAGCTGCAAATAAAAACGATTCTAATATAGCCACAATTCATCTTAGCAAATTCCAAAAGAGTGGATTCGATCTTAGCCAAATTGAGAATCGCAGAACATTACGAACCCCATTTAAGAAAATCGAGATATCAAAAGAGCATTTAAAGAAGATTACTGATTATAACTCTGAAATATTTTATTTCTCATCCTCCTCTAAAGAAGGGAAATATATTGCAGGGCAAACACTTGAGGCTTATACTCAGCAGGCACTAGATGATCAGTCAAAACAAGAGCTTGCAAACTGGATGCGTTTTTCGAACAGCGACGTGGAAAAATATCGTGACGGACTTACAACTTCTGGTATGGGTATAACAGGTTTTGGGGGATTGTTTGTGAGAAATTTTTATAAACCTGAGGATTCGATGAAAGAATCTTTTATTAAAACGGGCATTGAAAAGACTAAAGAACAGACCAATAATTGCGGCGGCTGGCTGGTGATTATTCAGAAAGAAGACAGTGCAAACAGTTGGATAAAAACGGGAAGACTTTACGAGAGGCTAAATTTAGCTTGCAGAGATTTAGGGATTGGTTTCCATCCAATGAATCAAATTATAGAAGAGGAAAGCTTTGAGAAAAATGTAAATACACATTTGTCGCTGCCTGGAGTTATTCAATTTGTAGCACGCATCGGTTATGTGGATGAGTATCCAAAGGCAAACAGTGTACGAAGATCGGTTAAAGAAATTATTCGATAAAAAAATTAAGCAAATAAAATTTTTTAATTACAGAAATTTATAAAAGGACTATCTAATCATGAAAAAGGAAATTTTATTATTCTTATTTTTGTTAACAGCAACCCTATTTGGACAACAAATAAAAACAGATTCATTAATAACGAAGCAAACTATAGGCACCGAACTGGATCTGCTTCCATTTGTAAGGGGCGGATATTATGCATCCGCATGGTATGGAATAGATCAGTTTAGATTCAGGGCAATTATTACAAAAACTACAGTTCCACAATTTGCAGTAGCTGATGGTTACAAGGATAATAAACTTAATGTCTATGCGTTTATAGCAGATTACTTTTTCAAGAAAAATTTTGAGGGATTCTGGATTGGTACCGGACTTGAATATTGGGATTCACAAATTAAGTATAAAGCTGAAAATAAAACCGCTTTCTACAACAACACAGTTTTTACATTTGGAGGCGGGTATGTGTGGAAGTTCTATGATAATTTCTATTTGAATCCATGGATTGCAATTCATTATTTAATTGCCGGTAGTAAAGAGGTATATGTTGGAACCAGTACGTTTAAGCCAAATGTGTTTACTCCAGAAGCATCAATAAAAATTGGTTGGCACTTTTAACAAAATGCATTAGCAGAATGGCTGTAAATTAACACAACATCCGTTTGATAAAATAATAGGTGAATGTAAAATGTTAAAAATATCCTTGCTCACTGTAATGGTCATCCACGGGATGATTCATTTTTTAGGTTTTCTTAAAGCATTTAAGATAGCTGAGATTAGCCAGCTTACACAAAACATTTCTAAGCCGATCGGAATACTTTGGCTAAGTGCGTTAATACTTTTTATTGCAGCGGCAATTCAGTTGATAAGTAATCAAGATTTGTGGTGGATAACGGCGCTGGCAGCGGCAATTGTATCGCAAGTTCTTATCTTCTTATTCTGGCAGGATGCTAAGTTCGGATCGATAGCTAACATTATTATATTGATACCTGTTATAGCGGGATATGGATTCTGGAGTTTTGAAAATATGTTTAACAAAGATGTTGATGTACGGCTTGAGCCAAATTCAATTGAAAGGAATCTACTTAAAGAAAAAGATATTGAGCATCTCCCTCTTCCGGTGCAAAAATATCTTAGATACGCCGGAGTGATGGATAAGAAAAGAGTTTACAATGCAAGGATAGACTTTGAAATTAAAATGAGGGAGAAAGGGAAAGACTGGTTTAACGCAACGTCTGTTCAATACAATTTTTTTGATGAACCAACAAGATTATTTTTTATGAAGGGTAAGAAGTTTGGTATTACTGTTCCCGGTTATCACAGATATGTTGAAGCAAAAGCCAGCATGGACATTCGCTTGTTTGGATTATTTCCGATAGTAAAACAATCCGGTGAGGTTATGAATAAAACAGAAACAGTTACTCTGTTTAACGACATGTGCCTTATGGTTTCAGCGACACTGGTTGATAAGAGAATTATTTGGGAGCCTATTGACAGTTTAACAACTAAAGCAGTTTTTACTAACAGAGGAATTTCTATTTCCGCAATACTTTATTTTAACGAGGTCGGACAGTTGATTAATTTTACTTCGGAGGATAGAACTGCAATAACTGATATGAAGCAATACCGATTTTCGACACCTGTTAAGGATTACAAAAATATAAACGGGATAAATGTTCCTACTTATGGGGAAGCAATATGGCACTATCCGGATGGAGAATTCACTTACGGTAAATTTCAGTTAAAAAGCATTCAATACAATGTGAAATCCAAATAGTAAATATAATTACACATTCACAAATACAGTATGATTGGAAAACAAAATGACACAGATTATGGCTTCACTAAAATTGATTGATAATAAAGTAATGTTTGAAGGAAGATCAAGAGATAACAATCATGTTACGCTCGACTATTTTCCACCAATTGGAGAAGGTAAAGGTTATACTGGATTAGAACTTTTAATGATTAGTCTTGCCGGGTGTAGCGCAACATCAATTGTCTCGATGCTTAGAAAAATGAAAAAGGATATAACAGATTTTAAAGTAGAAGTAACTGGAGATAGAAAAGAATGTCACCCTACAGTGCTAACAAGGATAATGTTAAAATTTACTCTTATTTCTACCGATACAAATAAGGACGAATTAGAAAGAGTAATTTCTCTCTCAGAAGAAACTTATTGTCCTGTATGGGCAATGTTAAAACCAACATGTGAGATTCAAGTCGCAAGCGAAATATTATTAAGCTGAAAAACAAATTCGCTGTTCAAAATCAACTTGAATTCAGCGGAGAGTCAGGGATTCGAACCCCGGAAGGACTTGCATCCTTAACGGTTTTCAAGACCGCCGCATTCAACCACTCTGCCAACTCTCCGTGTGTTTCTATATTAGTTTGTAAATATAATTATTATTCAAATAAATACAAATACCCTTTAGAAAATAAAAGAGTTTTTCTATTATTATCTTCTGAAATGGGTATATAAGTAGTCTGCTATCCCAAAATTCTCAATTATTTTATTCGAAAATAATCAGACTAAAGAGGGATTGGAAAGAGATGACGAAAGAATTTTGCGAAGTGATTTCCTATTTGTAACAATATTGCTTTTTTCATAATTTTCTAATTCACAACCGGAGACCAATTCAATGAGTAATTTTTCACGCCGAAATTTTCTTAAACTATCAGCATTCACTTCCGCATTTTTTGGACTAAATTCCATCACACCCGGAAAAAGCACTAATGAAATCAATGACATTATCGAGGAACTAGCAACTACACCTGCGGCAAAGGGCAAATCGGTAATAGGACTAAAAGTAGCACCGATAAAGCAGGTGAGGGTAGCGATGATCGGACTCGGCAATCGCGGCTCGGGTATAATCGAACTAGTTAATGCGCTCGCTCCCGATAAAGCAACCCTCGTGGCGATTTGCGACATTCAAAAAAAGAAAGTGGATGAAGCAGTGGCGATAATTAATAAAACCACAAGCGGACAGAAGCCCGATCTTTATTTCGGCAAAAAAGATTCGTGGAAAGAGATGGTAAAGCGCGATGATATCGATCTCGTAATTATTTGTACTCCTTGGGAAGACCACACACCGATGTCGGTATTCTCGATGAAGAATGGCAAACACGTTGCGTGCGAAGTGCCTATCGCTCTTACCTTAGAAGAGGCATGGCTCTTGGTCGATACCGCCGAGCAGACTCAAAAGAATTGCATGATGATGGAAAATGTTTGTTACGGCGATGAAGAACTTTGGATATTGAATATGGTTAAAAATGGTGTCTTTGGCGAACTCACTTATGGCGAAGCGGCTTATATTCACGACTTGCGCGAACTCAATTTTAGCGAAACTTACTACTATGATTACTGGCGAATTAAGCATCACGAATCCACAGATGGAAATCTTTATCCTACTCATGGCTTAGGTCCGGTGGCGCAATATATGGATATTAATCGCGGTGATAAGTTTGATCATCTCGTTTCGATGAGCACTCTTCAGGCGGGTATGACCGAATATGCAAAGACAGTCGATCCAAAAAATCCTTATTATAAAAAAACAAAATTCCGTCATGGCGATATGAATTACTCGATGATCAAAACGAATAAGGGACGGGTGATAATAGTAGAGCATGACGTAGTTACTCCGCGCCCATATAATCGGATCAATATGCTAGCGGGCACTAAAGCATTTCATGTAGGTTATCCGAGCCGGCTCTCGATCGAACCAAATGGACACGCATACTTAAAGCAGCCCGAGTATAAAGAATACCGCGATAAATATAATCATCCGATTTGGGCGAGATTGAAAAATGAGATAGAAAAATATGGCGGACATGGCGGAATGGATTTCGTGATGATCTATCGATTGATCGATTGCTTAAATCTGGGTGTCCCGCTTGATATTGACGTTTATGACGGAGCGGCTTGGTCTGCCGTTACACCTCTTTCTACAAAGTCCTTAGAGCTTGGAAATAATTCGGTTAAGTTCCCTGATTTTACAAGAGGCAAATGGAAAGAAGCAAGAGACCTCGGTATACTTACGCTCTAGTTGCTATGATTCGGTTGATATAGAAATCTCCGTATCTCGAGGCAATGGAGCACTCACACTTCGGTTGTACTAGGGTGGCATAAATTGAACATACACTTAGTTGCACTAGGGGGCTCACACGCCCCCATTGATTATCTGCCTTTTCATAATATCTCCCTTTAATCAGTCCAACTCTGACATAAATTTCATATAAGTGTTTTTCACGGATAGGTATGAAAAATAAACGTTTTTGACAAAAGAGGCTCATAAATAAGTGTTTTTCACAATAAGAATATGATTAGAATAGATTATTTTCTTAGTTGACCGATGCCGAAACGAAGGCGATTGAGAAAAATTATAAACGAATATTTCTCAAAAAATAGCATATATCAATGGTGCGATGGCACTTCCCTGAGTTAAGATTATCAATCCGCCAAGCAATACCAAAAATATTACAATCGGCATAAGCCACCACTTTTTTCTCTCTCTTAAAAACTGCCACAGTTCTTTCATTATAGAAATCTTACTCATTAATTCCTCTTACTTTTAAAATTGTTTCTCCGAACTTTCGCGAGTGTACTCCGTTTTCTCCCTCTTTATCCAATATGAATTTTTCTTTTTATCCCACTTCATATCTAATAAATCTTTACCCGTAAGGCGCAAAATAAGTCCGATTGGAGTAATAATAATATAGAACAAAATCGAGAGTATCAATCGTGTCATTATGAATCCTAGCACCGCCGCAAGGGACATCCATGCGATATAAAAATGCTTAAGAGCTTTGGGTGCGGCAAACGCCAAGAGGAGGAGTAGCGCCGAAACACCAATAAAATAAGGGTACGAAGGCTTATTGCCATACATCAATAGTGCACCGATAGCAAGCAGAACAATACCCACGGCATAACCGGCTTTCTTCTGCTCTTTAATATCGGGCTTAATATTTTTGATCTCTTCAATCAGCATTAGTCTAACTCAAATTCCTTTTTCCAATCGCTATCTTTTTCGATCGATTTTTGTTCTTCTTTATTAATTATAAAACTGCCCATTACCAAGTAATCCATTTCGGTACGCATAAAACAGGTGAAAGCTTCTTCGGGACGGTTGACTATCGGCTCGCCTCTTACATTAAAAGAGGTATTTACTATCACGGCGCATCCGGTTTTCTTCTCGAATGCCTCAATCAAATCGTGATAAAGCGGATTGCTAATTTTGCTTACCGATTGGATGCGCGCCGAATAATCCACGTGAGTAACGGCGGGGATATCGGAGCGGACAATATTGAGTTTATCGATTCCCCATAATTTTTCTGATTCATTATTCATCGGTATCTGCCTCTCTTTTTTCACTTCCGCCACTAATAGCATATAAGGGCTTGGTCGATCGATCTCGAAATAATCCGAAATCCGTTCTTCTAATACCGAAGGGGCGAATGGGCGGAAACTTTCTCTGAATTTTATTTTTAGATTCATAATCGATTGCATTCTCAAAGAACGGGCATCGCCAATAATAGTGCGGCTTCCTAGCGCACGCGGTCCGAACTCCATTTTACCTTGAAACCAACCGATCACTTTTTCGGAGGCGATTAGTTCGGCAGTTTTATTTATTAATTCTTCACGGCTAGATGCTTTATAGTAAGGGATCGCTTTTGAATCTAAGTAGATCCGAATATAATCATCGCTATAATCCGGTCCGAGATAAGAACCATTCTGGAAATCGCTGAGAGCGGTGAATGAACGTGAAGATGTACTCTCCGATGTCTCTTCCGGTTGCCCGGTGGAATTATCACCAGATAGCAAAGTAGAGTGATCGGCAGAAGAAATATTATCCTGTGATTTATCAGTATCGAATAATCCTGATGGAGAATTTTGCTCCGGCAATTTCTCACTTAAATTTTGAACAGAATCTGTTCCTAACTCACTCACGACTCTCGGATTGCCCATATATTGATACCACGCAAATAGAGCGGCACCAAGCGCACCACCTGCATCACCCGCCGCAGGCTGTATCCATATATCATCAAATATTTTTTCTTTTAATATCCTTCCATTCGCCACACAGTTGAGTGCCACTCCACCTGCGAGCACTAAATTCTTCTCACCAGTTTCCTTCTTAATATGCCGTGCCATCCGCAGCATCACTTCTTCGGTAACGTCCTGCACCGAGCGTGCTAAATCCATCTCTCTTTGAGTCAATTTCGATTCGGGTTTCCTCGGCTCTCCGCCGAAAAGTTTATTAAAATTATTATTCGTCATCGTAAGACCCGCAGCGTAATCAAAATATTTCATATTCATCTTGAACGAGCCATCTTCTTTTAAATCCATCAATTCGCTTAGGATGAGATCGAAATATTTCGGTTGACCGTAAGGAGCGAGACCCATAACTTTATACTCACCCGAATTGACTTTGAAGCCGGTATAATAAGTGATAGCCGAATAAAGGAGTCCGATAGAATGAGGGAACTTTATCTCGCTAAGGATATTGATTTTATTGGCTCGTCCGATGCCGAAGCTTGTGGTAGTCCATTCCCCCACTCCATCGATAGTAAGGAATGCGGCACTCTCGAAAGGCGATGGATAGAACGCACTCGCCGCATGGGATTCATGATGCTCGGGAAAAATTATTTTGCCTTCATACTTCAATTCGTTTTTTATTAGCTCCTTCATCCAAAGCTTTTCTTTTATCCAAAGGGGCATCGATTTAATAAATGATTTTATCCCAATCGGCGCAAAGGCAATATATGTTTCTAATATTCTCTCAAATTTCAGGAACGGTTTATCGTAGAAAGCAACTAGATCAATTTCGGCTATTGAAATACCTGTCTCATTGAGACAAAAATCGATGGCGTTTTTAGGGAAACGGTGATCGTGCTTCTTCCTTGAAAAGCGTTCCTCTTGAGCGGCGGCTATAATTATTCCATCACGGATTAATGCCGCGGCGCTATCATGATAATATGCGGATATACCTAAAATATTCATAAATTTAAGATACGATTTTTACATCTATCTTTAAAAATCCATTTTAATATTTGTGGTGGGAAAATGAATAAAGAAGTGAAGAAAAAAGCTCCGATTTGGTTCTATCTCGTTATGGTATCCATTCCGCTGATATTGATTCTAATGGTTGAGATTGGTCTAAGGGTATTTGATTACGGAAAAGATTATTCACCTTTTATCACAATTGACGAGAACTATTCAGAATTTTATTTTCCCAATCCCGAACTCACATTCAAATATTTTAAGAATATAAAAAATCCTCCATCGGTAATTTATGACGGTTTCAAAAAAATTAAG
This sequence comes from bacterium BRH_c32, assembly GCA_001516025.1. Taxonomy (GTDB): domain Bacteria; phylum Bacteroidota; class Ignavibacteria; order Ignavibacteriales; family Melioribacteraceae; genus BRH-c32. Next base: position 24,726 of record LOEU01000003.1, read on the forward strand.
GAAGAAGATACTTATCGGGTATTCGTATTAGGCGGAAGCAGCACTGCCGGCTGGCCCTATGGTTTTAATGTCCCTTTCCCGCGCTATATCAAGAGGCGATTAGAACTTCTCTATCCCGATAAAAATATTGAAGTGGTCAATCTCGGAATTACCGCCGTGAATACATATACCATTTCCGATCTTGTGCCCGATATTTTGGAGCAAAATCCGGACTTAATTTTAATCTATGCCGGACATAATGAATTCTATGGTGCACTTGGTGTCGGCTCGAATGAATCGATAGGAAAAAGCAGAGCGGTAATAAAATTAGTTTTGTGGCTTCGGAATTTTAAGTTGACCCAATTAGTAGAAAATATTATTTCCTCCTCGGCAAAGCTTGTGGCGGGAGACTCCGAAGGGGGGCAAGCGCAGAACGAAACTCTTATGTCCAAAATGATCGGAGAAAAAGCAATTCCTTATGGCTCGGAAACATACCAGCTCGGTCTTGAACAATTTGAATATAATATGCAGGATATTATCGAGGAGATTAAGTCTGCGAATGTAAATCTTATTATCGGTACTCTTACTAGCAATCTCAAACAAAAACCGTTTATCTCGGAAAGTATCCAAGGCGAAGAAAAAGCAAATAAAGTTTATCAGGATGCAGAGCAATCGGAAGAAGCAGGTAAACTAAACGAGGCAAAAGAAAAATATTATAAAGCGAAAGATTTAGATGCTCTTCGTTTCAGAGCGTCTTCGGAAATAAATAAAATAATTTTCGATCTCGCCGGCAGATATGGTATCGCTATTACCGATATCGATTCCGCATTTAATTCCATAAGTCCAAATGGGATTACGGGTTATAATTTAATGACCGATCACCTTCACCCCTCCGCCGAAGGTTATCAGCTAATCGGTAAGACATTTTTTGATAAAATGATTTCGGAGAACTATCTACCAAAATTCGAGAAGAAAAATATCTCAATCGCCGAGCAGGAAAAATATATGGAAGATACTTTCCCCTTCACTCCGTTGGATTCGGTGATTGCCGATATTAGATTAAGGAAATTATTAGGTGCATATCCATTCGTACCGAAAGGGAGCGAGAATATTCTTATTAAGAATTTGCGCATAACAAATAAAGTCGATAGCATCGCAGTGGAAGTATATAATCAGAAAATCACTTATTCCGAAGGTCATCGAGCACTTGCCAAGCATTATTATGAAACGGGCGATGCCGATAATTTTATTAAAGAGATGAATGCGGTCGTAAATGATCAGCCATTGGCATCACAGTTTTATGTCCTTGCGGGTGAATCGCTTATTAATATGAATCGCTATGATGAGGCGTTAATATATCTGCAGCGGTTAATTCGATTAGAAAGGAATGCGTGGGTAACTAAATGGATCGGATCGATTTATCTGAACAAGAAAAATTATTCCGAGGCGGAGAAATATCTCAAAGAGAGTGTATCGCTCGATAGAAGCGATCCGCAGACATTATATAATCTTGCGGGAGCTTATTTTTATACGGGTAAGATTGATGAAGCGATTGCGGCAACTAAAGCGTGTCTGGCACTAAATAATAATTATGCAGGTGCAAGACAATTCCTAAGCGGCTTAACCGCACTAAAATCCCGCTCCGGTAACCGTTAATAAATAGTGTGGGTACTATCGATTGTTTTAACTAGGAAATCTATTGCATTCTTATTATAAAATTCTCTTCTATATTTTATAGGTCTCTAATCTCGATCGTTTAGTTTTTATTAAACGGGAGGGTGATATATGTCTTGCCAAGATCCGAGAGTTCTCCCTCCCGTGAAGTAAAAAGATAAGTGAAATGATTATCAGGCGAGGCGCCTCTTCCATAAAACCAAGCATAACGGAATACATCATCCCTGCTTTCGCAAATCGCAACCATCTGCTTCATCTGCTCGATCTGTTTAGCATAAGAATTAATCTGCTGATTCCAATTCGCCATTTCGGTTACCCAGATTTTCTTATTATACTTTTTTAATCGATCGAGCTGATCGCTTAATCCGTAATCATACCAATGGAAAGCGAGGTAATCGATTTTTGGTTCTCTGCCACCGTTTGCGGATTTATATTCACTTATAAAAATATCGAGCCATTTAGCAGGATTAGATAAATTAGGCATAGTGCCCCAAGTCATAGCCGGACCGACTAGCGATATTTCTCTCCCTTGAGCCTTTAATTCATTTATTACCTGTTCATATTTCAGCCAATCATTAGCTGCTTGTGCGGGAGTTCTATTTGCCTGATCGGTTAGATTCGGCTCATTCATTACGAGTAGATATTTTATTTCGGGACGAGATAGGATTATACTTTTTACGATAGCCATATCATTCGCGCTCGTATTGCCACCCCAAAGCATCGGTATAAAATCGATTCCGTAAGTCTTATTGAAATTAGCGGGAGCTTTTGAATTATAACTTGTACCCCAATTATAGTACCAACTAATTCCTTTAGAGATTGTGGCGAAATCAGCCTCTGAGACGAGGTCGAAAGCGATGCCCCGCTTAGGGCTTTTGGTTATTTCCTGAGGTGAATCTCCGACCGGAGAAGTACCGTCATCCTTACATCCCGATACCACTCCGATAAAAAATAGCACAATTAATATATTTTTTAATAAACTCATTTTCGCCATAAACTCCATTTTCACTTCTGCCTTATTTTTCATTCATTATGAATTACTAATCTAACCAATTTAATAAAATTAGTCATTAATTCACCCAATCCTTCTACGGGCTCATTGCAAAATTATTTATGAATTTTCCCTCGTGATAAAGATAAAAATACTCCGAACAAACAGAGCACACTAAAGAGAATAAATGCCACGTGTGTACTTTGCAAAAATTCATTTTGATTTTCTATTGTTATCTGTCTGCCGCCTATAAAGATCGTAAAGATTACGATAACAATACCCATACTCATCATCTGACCGATAAGGCGAACGAGTGCCAAAGTGGAAGAAGCGATTCCATAAAATTTCTTTTCTACCGAACTCATTATTGCGTTGGCATTAGGTGAAGAAAAAAGTGCGAAGCCTAGTCCGAGCATTGCCAAGTTACCGACTATAATAAAAAAACTGAGTTCGAGACTCAAGAAGCAAAAAACTATAAGACCGATAGTGATTATAGCCATACCCGATGAAGAGACAATTCTCGGTTCGAACATATCGGATAGTTTGCCCGCCAAAGGAGAAAATATCGCCTGCACTAGCGGTTGGGTAATAAGTATTATTCCTGCCTCTTTCGGGCTAAGCATTTTGATACTCTGCAAATAGAAACTCATAAGAAAAGCGATTGCGAAGGTTGCGCTATAATTAATTAATGCCGCACTGCTCGAAAGTGTGAAAGTTCGATTCTCTTTGAATAAGACAATGTTTAATAATGGATTGCTAATTCTCTGTTCATAGTAATAAAAAGCGATTGCGGAAATGAATCCGAGAATAATGAGTCCGAATCCGAACGCTTTAGGCAGAAGCGAAACTCCGACCATTATAAAAACGATTATCATTAATAAAATCAGGCTTCCGGTGAGATCAAATTTTCCCGTGCGCTCTTCTTTCCATTCGGAACTTAGGTAAAGAGCGGTAAAAGCCAAGATGAAAACTCCGATAAATGCAGTAATAAAAAAGATATATTCCCAGCCGAGAGATGCGGTGATGATGCCGCCAATAAATGGACCCGATGAAAGACCGGTATAAACTGCGGCGGTATTGATTCCGATTGCCTTGCCTCTTTGTTGAGGCGGATAGACGATTACGAGAATAGCCATGGAAGTTGTAAATATCGCCGCCGCACCGATACCCTGCAATCCGCGGGATATTAGCAGCATTCGTTCGCTTGCTGCAAATCCACCTACTAAAGAACTTAGAGTAAAAATTAAAACCCCCGACTTAAAAAATATCGTCCTGCCATAGGTATCGGATAGTTTACCGGCTGGTACGAGCAATGCTGCCGTTGAAAGGAGATAGATGGTCGATATCCAGCTAAGGGTTAATGCCGAGGAAGTAAATTCTTTACCGATGATCGGGAGAGCGACATTAAGTCCCGAACCGACAAATGCGGTCATAAATGAAGCGAGAGTGGTGATAAGGAGAACTTTGCTTGGGGATATCTGTTTATACTTCAATGACTTTACCGAATATTTATGAAAATTACGGTTACAAAAATACGAAATCTACCGGCAATATAGGCGGCGTAATTGTTCGGCACAAAATTTATGCTTATTTTTGGGGATGATAAGTACAAGCAAATTAACTCTGCGATTTGGCAAGCGGACTTTATTCGAAGATGTGAATCTAAAATTTACTCCTGAAAACTGTTACGGCATTATCGGTGCAAATGGCTCCGGCAAATCAACCTTTATAAAAATTCTCTCCGGCGAGATTGAACCAAGTTCCGGCGAAGTAATTATTACACCCGGAAACCGTCTTACAACCCTTAAGCAAAATCAGTTTGAGTATGATGAATTTGAAGTGATAAAGACCGTTATTATGGGGCATCAAAAACTCTATTCCATTATGGAAGAGAAGGATGCACTCTATGCAAAACCCGATTTCAGTAATGAAGATGGTATGAGAGCTTCGGAACTTGAAGCTGAATTTGCAGATCTTTCGGGCTGGGAAGCTGAATCCGAAGCTGCCGAACTCCTTAGCGGGCTCGGAATTGCTGATGAACTCCACAATAAATTAATGAAAGACCTTACGGGAAACGAGAAAGTGAAAGTCCTTCTTGCGCAGGCACTTTTCGGCAATCCCGATATACTCCTATTAGATGAGCCAACCAACCATCTCGATATAATTTCAATCGGGTGGTTAGAGGATTTTCTTCAGCGTTTCAAAAATACCGTTATCGTAATCTCCCACGATAGGCATTTCCTTAATCAGGTATGTACACATATTGCAGATATCGATTTCAATAAGATTCAGATGTACACCGGCAATTATGATTTCTGGTTAGAGAGCAGTCAATTAGCAGCCAAGCAGGCAAAAGATTCGAATAAGAAGATTGAAGCTAAGCGCGCCGAACTTCAGGAATTCATTTCACGATTTAGTGCGAATGCTTCTAAATCGAAACAGGCAACCTCACGTAAGAAGCAGCTCGAAAATCTTACACTCGAAGATATAAAGCCTTCATCACGTCGAATGCCTTACATAGCATTTAAGCCCGAACGCGAAGCAGGAAATAATATTCTCGAAATAAATAATATCACCAAAGATTCTCCCGATGGACTGCTTCTAAATGATATCTCATTCCGAGTAGAAAAAGGCGATAAGATAGCTTTCGTCGGTCCTAATGATCTATTAAAGACCACACTTTTTGATATACTTACTTACGAATCGAAACCCGATAAAGGAGAATTCAAATGGGGCGAGACTACACGAACCGCTTATTTCCCGAAAGAGAATGCAGAGTTTTTTAATGTCGATCTTAATTTGATCGATTGGCTTAGACAGTATTCTAAAGAGAAAGACGAAACCTATATCCGCGGTTTCCTTGGCAGGATGCTCTTTAGTGGCGAGGAAACATTAAAAAAAGCAAGCGTACTCTCGGGCGGCGAACGTGTAAGATGCCTTTTCGCTAAGATGATGCTTACGGGTGCCAATGTGCTTATTTTAGACGGTCCTACTAATCATCTTGATATGGAAGCTATATCCGCGCTTAATAATAGTTTAATTGATTTCCCCGGGACTGTTCTTTTCAGTTCACACGATCACCAATTTATTCAGACCATCGCCAATCGAATAATAGAAATTATTCCTACGGGAATAATTGATAGGAGTATGACGTTTGATGAATATATTGTAGATGAAAAAATCAAGAAGATTCATTTAGATATTTATCACGCCTCGGCGATAGACCTGTAAATTGGTTATCTGTTAGTCCAAGCTCTCGTTGAAGATTTTTTCTTTTGAGAGGATTTGTATCGGGACGAGCCGCTTCCTTTTTTTGATCGATCATTATTTGATACCTCACCACGGGATCCGGCATTTTCCACTCTATCACTCTTTGCTCCACTTTTTCCGGAGTTCTCACTACGAGAACCCTCTCTGCTTGATCTGCCCCTTTCAGAGTTGAACTTTCCGGAGCCACTTTTCCTTGGTCCTGTGCCCTCTTTGTTCGTGCCAATACTTTCAGTGCTGTCTCTTCTAGAACCCTCTCTTCTTGTACCACTATCTTGGGAACTGAATTTTCCGGGGACATTTTTTCTTGAGCTATCGCCTTCTCTATAAACTCCACCACCTTCTACTCTATCGCTCTTAGAGTTACTATGTCCGGAGTTTGAATCCTCTCTATAAACTCCACCATATTGCACTCTATCATTCTTAGCTGCGCCTCTGCCGAAACCACCTTTCCCTGAACCACCTCTGCCCGTTCTATCTCTTTGAGGTTTTTCACTCGGAGGATTTTCATTATGCAGATATCCTTTACGTACAACATTTTTCCCCGATTTCTCTCTCGGATTCTGCTGCTTACTCTTTGGTTTCCCCCCTTCAAATTTATTCTCTCCACTTTTCTTCGGAGAAATACCTTTTCTATGAGTTGTCCTCTTAGCCGGTGATTCTTTTGGAGTATCTATTACCGTTAATTCATCAAAAATAAAAGGATGATTTTTCACTATCGGAATATGTTTACGGATTAGTTTATTTATATCTTTTATATAAGCTCTTTCTTCTTGATCGCATAAAGAGATAGCAATACCTCCAAGTCCCGCTCTGCCCGTTCTTCCGATTCTATGAACGTAAGTCTCGGGGATATTTGGAATATCAAAATTTATTACGTGCGAGAGTTGATCAATATCAATTCCGCGTGCGGCAATATCCGTTGCCACTAATACCCTTATCTCACCGGTCTTAAAATTACTCAAAGCTCTTTGACGTGCATTCTGCGCTTTATCGCCATGAATAGCCTCAGCTTTTATATCCACCTTTTTCAAGAACCGTACGACACTATCGGCGCCATGCTTAGTGCGAGTAAATACAAGTGCGGAGATTATTTCAGGATTTTTTAATAAGTGCGTAAGCAGTTTTTTCTTATCCGCTTTAGTAACAAAATATAGACTTTGGTCAATTAAGTCAACAGTCGGAGATTCCGGTGTTACTTCTATTTTTACTGGATTACTCAAAATAGTATTTGCTAATTTTATAATATCCGGAGGCATGGTTGCCGAGAAGAATAATGATTGTCTCTTCTTCGGGAGCAGAGCAATTATTTTATTTACATCGTTTATAAATCCCATATCGAGCATACGGTCTGCTTCATCAAGGACAAATAATTTTATCTGTTTAAGCGAGATATATTGTTGATTAATTAGATCAAGAAGTCTTCCCGGAGTAGCTATGAGAATATCAATACCTCGTTGAAGTTTATCGGTCTGAGCTTTTTGAGATACACCGCCGAATACCACGGCATTCTTTAGCCCCGTATATTTTCCATAAGTATCGAAGCTCTCGCCTATTTGGATTGCGAGTTCGCGTGTGGGTGTAACGATCAAAGCATGAATATCGCTTTTCTTTTTATTTGCTCTATCCTCGGATGAAAGGAGTTGAAGAATAGGCACTGCGAATGCTGCGGTTTTGCCCGTGCCTGTCTGAGCGCATCCGAGTAAGTCCCTTCCTTCGAGGACTACGGGTATTGCCTTTTTCTGTATTGGTGTTGGTACTTTATATCCTTCTTCTGATAAAGCTTTATGGATTGGTTTAATGAGATTAATTTTCTCGAATGACATTTATTTCCTTTTGTATAAGTGTTGATTTTACGGTTATCCGCAGGTAATCTTATCTGATTTTCCTAAAGGCGCGCCGCATATTAATTGTGTGTCTTTTACTCAAAAAAAAAGCCGGGCTTATTCAGTCCGGCTTTCTTTGAAAATTCGACTATCTAAAGTTACGAATTATTTTACAAACATCATCTTTTTGGTGATTGTTTGGTTATTTGTCGATAACTGATAGAAGTAAATTCCACTTGATAATCCATAAGGATCAAAAGTAACGTTATAGGTACCTGCTGATTGTGTTTTATTAACCACGTTAGCAACTTCCTGACCTAATGAGTTAAATACTTTTAATGTAACAAAACCTTCTTTAGGTAACTGATACTGAATGGTTGTTGTCGGGTTAAATGGATTTGGATAGTTCTGTGATAATGTGAATGAAGATGGAATAGTATTATCAACTTTTTCCACTGAAGTTAATAAAGTTAACCAAGTATCTTCGATTTCAAGAGTACCTTCGGTATCTCTAAGAACGAATGTATGGTTCAAACCGAATCCATATTCATTATCCATAGGAGTACTAGCACTTACAGATTCCATGCCTTCATAAGAAGCACCATATTTGTATTGTTTCTGTCCGCCGTTTGTACCCGAAGCAACAGTAACTAATTTTGACCAAGTTCTGTCATTAGCAACTTTATCGCCAAATTTACCTGAATCATTAAGAGAAACCATTTGACCTGCAGCAGTATCAGCAGCAACCCAATCACCAGCCCAAGCACCTAATTCAGTAAGTTCGCCTTTTAAGCCGACAAAATGAATTTTGTCGTAAGGTAAAAGAGTATTTGCTGCTTTAGCATTTCCTGCATTAGCAGGGATTGTAACTTGGAATAATACTTTTTGATCTTTGGTAATAGCAGGAGCTGAAGGAACAATATTAGGAACGATAGGATCTAAAGTAACTTCTGCGCCATTGGCACCCATAGTATAGACTCTATTAGCTCCTGAATCCCATCCGCCATCACTAAAACGTGCACTTGGATATGCTCTGAACTTCCAATTAACACCGCCACCAATTGGTGCTTTTATTACTAATGTTGTTTTGTAAATCACACCTTCTTGAAATTGATCAAACTCCATATTTCTATTTCCGGAAACTAAAACAGCACCATCACCATCCCAACCTGCTATTCCCGCTACAGTCATAGAATCGCTTGCTGAATCAAAAAAGCCAATACCTGTACCAGCTATATTAGTAAGATCTGCCTGGAATGTAACTGTGTTATCTGCAGTTGTATCTATAACTGAATCATTTTCAAAATAAACTACCGGGATATCCATATTTGGAGCTGTTACAGTAAATTTACGGTTATCAACTCCTTCCCAACCGTCGCTAGTGCCTACGTTGACGAATTTGTATTCATATTCTGTGCCGGCTTTAGCATCAGGGAATTCAACAGTAATAGTATAAATACCGTCAGCATCTGCATCTTTTAATTCGAAGAAAGTTCCGCCCCAATTAGATGCATCTCCGGCATCTGTTTGGAAAGAACCTCTCATAACAAGCTTATTTACTCCTACTGTAAAAGTGCCTTCTGCAATTTTAACATTCATATTAACGCTGAACTTTACAGGAATTGCAGCAAACGTACTTCCTGCGAATGCTAAAACAATTAGCATAAGTAATATTTTTTTCATAGTGCCTCCACTAGTTTTGTGTATTGTTTTGTTATTTTTAATTGTTATCTTAAGAACCTTCTAAGATACAAAATGTGTTTATATTTTCATAAATATTAGTTAATTAAAATCCTATCGTTAATGCATATCTCGATATTTCATTAAACATACCGAAATCCATATAAGAGTAATCTACTCCTAACTTAACACCTGCTAATTCATAACGTAAACCGATACCGGCAGTTAAACCTTCTTCAGCATCTTCCTTCAAGAGTGAATTATATCCCACTCTTAAATAAACAATCTTACTCCATCCTATTTCAGTACCCACATTTAAGTGAGATGTTTGGTTATTAGGATAAAGAGCATCTGCGGCAACAGTCCACTTCCATGATTCATTGTCAAGCAGTTCCATACCGACACCTACTTGAAAATTAAGAGGAAGAGTCCATGAATCGGTTTCCAAAGAAGAAACTATATTAGCATTATTACCTGTATTGGAAGGATCGATATCAACAGGTTGAAGAAGATCCTTTCCCGCAAGCTTCATCTCAGTACCGAAATTAGCTATATTCATACCAATGCGCAAGCCATTAAATTGTGTCCTAAAAAGAAGCCCGATATCCACTGCAAAAGCCGAAGCGCTCTCGTTCCATATTCTTTGTTGAATATATTTTACCGTAGTACCGATAGAGAATCGATCGGTGAGATTACGTGAATATGAAAGTCCGAAAGCAACATCCATAGCGTCCCATCTCTCTCCTGTACCATTTGGCTGTGTAGCAGTAGTGATCTCTTCTTCGCCATAATCTAATTGATTCAAGCTTATTGCCACAGTTTGATCGTCATCTAATTTGAAAGCTAAACCGATCCAATTCAATTTTGTATCCACTAACCAATTGGCGGTGGAAGCAGAAAATTCATTTCCCTCAAGTCTTGCAAGACCTCCGGGATTCCAAAAAGCGGAAGTAACATCATTAGCAATCGCTACGAATGCACCCCCCATTGAAGTTGCTCTCGGTCCTACGGGTATATTTAGAAAGTTTGCGGCAGTAGTACCCACCTTGCTTTGTCCATATACCGATACCCCGAAGGCAACTAATATCAAAAAGAAAATTTTTATTCTATTCATATTAAGCTCCAGTATTCTAAATTATTTAATGATAGCAAGTTTGCCGGTCTTCTTTCCACCTTCGGGAGTTTCAACCAGATAAAAATAAACGCCGTAAGCAACATCAAGACCTTCTTTAGTTCTTACGTCCCAGCTAACTGTTCCGTTTAGCAGGCTGCCATCATGTTCAAGAGTTTTTACTAATGAACCGCTTGAAGTAAAAATACTTATCTTACTATTAGGCGGAAGATTAATAAAATTAATCACTCTCTCGCCTCTTCCTCTTATCTGCGGAGGCAGCGGCGATTCATATACGTTAGTAACTATATATGGATTAGGTACTGCTTTTATTTTGTCTAAATTATTTTTTGCTTCTTCTGCATTATATGATGCCGCAACGGAAGTAAAAGTAAATTTATCTTCTTTAGTAATCGGTTTTAAGAAATTAATTCTAAGAGTATCGCCTGCGCCTAAAGTTTTGGTGCTATCTCCTGTAAATGATACTGCCCAAGTCAATCTCTTTGACTGATAATCTGATAAGAAAATTCTATCGCCTTTGCTTAATGTAGTATCGCTTGTTATCCATGCGAAGGGAACTAGTCTTGGATTAGATTTTTCGGTTACATCATAGACTTCAAAATTACCTCTCTTAGCAGCGAGCGGTAGTCCTAATAATTTATCGGTAGAAGATTTATCATATTTATTATAGAAAACAAAGCGATAATCACGTGCATCTTTTACACCTGCCGGGAATCCCGAAACGGAGAAAGTGGCTACCGAATAATTAAGTGTCTTAATCGGTTTTGGTGAGTTCCATCCCGTTGTAGCCTGATTAATCTTTATACTATCGAGAGTTTGGTAACTTGGATCGATTGATAAATTAAGACCTTCAAATACAGTACCGTTAATAGCTTTTATGGGCTGCGGTGTATTAAACATCGTTCTTCCCGTTACTTTATTAGTAACTTGATAAGCATAAGCAATCGGTGAACCTTTAACTAATGAATCAACAAAAGTTACTTCATACTGAGCATCACGAATATCAAAAGGATTCATTACTTCATAAGTAGGTTTGACTTCCGATCCGCCGCTTATACGTGTTAATTCTTTACCCGATTCCGGAGCAACATAACCGATAGCAGGTGCATTTGGCACTACGGCTACCGTATTAACGTCTCTTACAATCGCACCCGTTACGTCTTTGGATATACGCTTAGGGGTTTCGGCGGGGAATATATCACGCGATGCATCGCCACGATCATAAGCTACCACTGCATAATAATAAGTTCTTCCATTTACTACATCATTATCCACCCAGAAATTTTTAATTCCATTATCATCACCGAGATAGAAAGGAACACCGAGAGTAGCTTCTATTACTTCGGGAGTGGATGGGAAATATCCTGCGATGCCATTCTTTAAATCGAACTGAGCAACAGGTTTATATCTTTTAGGGTTACCTTCGCCGTCTGCGATTTTATACGAATCAATAAAATCAGGATCGGTACCCTTATAAATTAAATATCCTTCAAAATCTTTTATCTTAGTTAATCTATCGATAGTTTTTTCTGCTACGTCATCCCAATAAAGAGTAACTTTACCATCGCCGGGCACTGCCGTTACGTTCGGTTTATCAGGCGGCTGAGGGAAATTATAGTTAGCATCATAAATTAATTGTGCTGTTCTTTTTGTTTTAATAACGCCTCTTAGATCATTACCGAATGCAAGAGCTAGAGAGAATCTTTCGGTGGCACCGGGTAGAAGAGGGAAATAACCTGATCCATAAACGAAATCGCCATCCTCGCCTCGTATAGCTACGTTATTGACAATTGAGCTCGGCACATCGAAAGAACCGGGGCGCAATCTTCTCCACATATCATCTTCATTCGACATCGTTATATCGCCTGCAGGTACGAAATACTGGAAGTTAGTTAAACCGATTTGATCGGATTCATTAACGTCTGTTCTATCGAAATTCGGCTCTCCCGGAGTGGGAACTCCATCGCCTTCGCCAAAATCTTTTGTATTCGGTTTTCCGTCTGCTCCTAAATCATCTATTTCATGATTCCAATCTCTATCATTATCTTTTAAGTCGGCTCTCGATTCATCAATCATATCATCGGTAACGCCAAGACCTTTTGCAAAATCTTTATATTGAACCGGATTAAGTGTATCAATCAAGATAGTTCCGCGGCTATCAGCTTTATATTGTCTATAATGAATCTGGTAGTTTTCATCAATCAAACCATCGAGATCATTATCAATTCCATCATAAGCGTTTCTATTTAATACGAATCCCGCACTACCTGTTACCAAATTGCCTTCGGCTAAAACAGTGGAATCAGGAACTAATCTAAAGGTCCTTCCCATCGAAGTAACATTAGCTACCGAATTAGGCATATTGAAAATTGTTCTTTCATAATTTTTATTTACATCGATTAATACAAGTTTATCGCCTGCTTTAAGAGTACGCGGCTGAAAATCATTCTCTACAAAATATGGAGCAGAAGATAAGAAATTACGTGCATCGCCATCATTATCGATACCATCAACAGAATTACCCGGAGACTCTAAGAACGCATAAGCGATATATCCGACTTGATTAGGATTTGGCTGCCATCTTGGATTTGCCGAAGGTCTGATATATTTATCAAAATCCCATGAATATGTAATAGCATCTCTTACTTGGAAAAACGATACGTCATCATTCCATTCATCACCATCAGCACCAACATAGGTTCCTACAATAGTACCAAATACGGTTTGCTCATAAGTAGTAGCACCAACGTTCTGGATTTCGTATAACCAGAACATTGCGTCCTGAGCAAGGAACTGAGACCATTGCATTCCGCGTACGCCCATTCTGATTGCCTGACCTTTTCTCGAAGGATCATTAGGATCAGGAAGGAAACCATGTCTTACGAACATTTTTTCATCTTTATTATCATCCATCATAAAGTAACTTTCTTCATCTGCGCTTTCTTGACCGCGACCGAAATATCCGTTCCACTCTGCGATACCATTAGAATCCACCCAAGTAGGTTGATCTGGCCAGACAGCGGGCCAGGTCTCGGGGAATACATTCATCGCAATTCCTTTACCGGGCTGATTAATAGCGGGATTAAAGAATCCGGGTATCGGCTCGAAAGTCCACGAAGTACCGCCTCCGGGAGCATAATCACCGCCGCCGGGACGGGAAACAGGGGTTATAATTACCGAATATATTGTATCTGTCCTTCCGTCATTATTATAATCTCTTATCGGGAGTCTTACACCGACCAATGGAGAAACGTCACCAACGTAACCGTTTGTATCATATTTCCAAGCTGCTCGGGGACCTTGATCGCCTGGTTGAGCGATTACTCCCCAGTTGCTAAAAATAGTTCTTATCTGATTACCTTTATGCACACCGGTTCTTCGGGCTGTTGCGTCTCCCCTCTGAATCTGTCCGAATGCATACGAAGTAACAAATAGACTTAGTATTACTAAGGTTATTAATCTGTATGTTCTATTCATAAACTTTACCATTTATTTTCATTATTTGATTACCAATTAATTTTAATTAAAGTATAGCGAGAAACCGAATTCCACTCTTCTAGGTTCGGAGTAGTAATCAGCTCTTCTATAATATTCATCCAATGTATTTACAATTTGCGGAGATCCTGATTGCTTTCTTAAGAATTCATCCAAAGTAAAATCCGCCGTTCCGCTATCCTGATAAACGTTAGTCTGATTCTTTATATCAAATAGATTATAGATGCGAGCAAAGAAACTAAGTCTGATTTTTTCTGCAAGATCAAGATCATAAAAAGCTCTTAGATCAGCATTGAATGAAGAAGGTTTAAGCTCGCTATTTGTTAATAGCTTTGAGATATTTAATGATTGAGTAGGAGTATATGGGAAACCGCTTCCATATTGTGCTATTAAACTAAGCCCCCAACCTTCGGGAGCCGAATAACTGAATGTAGCATTGATCGTATGAGTTTGATCCCAATTCAATGATACAAGTTGAATCTCCGGCTGTTCGCCGCTGGCTAATTGATTACGCGTAGCTGCCGGATCCGAAGCATTCCCTTTTGCTGTCTGTAATGTATAATCAAGTGTAGCAGACCAGTTATTCATAAAACGTTTGGTAACCGAAACAACGATACCGCGAACGAAACCAAAATCACTATTAATGAATTGGCTATATTTGCCGGCACCGCCATAAAGAATAATTTCATCTGCTCTAGTTCCTGTTAGGTTACGGATATCTCTAAAATAACCTGTTATATCCACTGTCAATTCATCAGTTAATGCTTGCTGAACTCCGACTTCACCGCTTACAGTCTGTTCCGGTTTTAAGTCGGGGTTGCCAGCAATACCTAAATTATCTGTTCCAAATCCGAATTTGTATTCGGGATTTGAATAGAGATATTCATAATTCGGAGTCTGGAAAAAGTGTCCATAAGAGAAATGAATTACACCTTTATCTGTAATTGGGAAGGCAACACCAAGACGAGGAGAAAACTGCATCTTTGCCTCAGCATCTTTATACCAATATCCTAATCTCTCATTATAAGTCTTTGCTATATTTGCAGGATTTCTTGGTCTATAAATATCAGGGTCTGTTCTATCTGTCAAAACCTTTCCATCCGGTTCAAAATAATCAAAACGGACACCAATATTGACAATCATTTCATCTAATTCTAATTTATCCTGTAAGTAAGCAGAAAATTCAACCGGCTTACGTTCATATCTATTAATTGCAAGATTCTCGTCAGGATTATTAATATCAGGAATTCTCATATTAACGTAAGGATTCAGAGATACTTGAGGATCAGGGATTCCATCTTCGCCCGGATCATAAGTGCCATTGCCATTAGCATCAATATATTGTAGTAAACTTGTATCATCATAAGAAACAGCATTCTGGTTAAGTTCAAAACCGAATTTCATCTGATGAATACGTGTAACCTGAGAGGTTAGATCGAGCTTCAATCCATAACTGTTAGTGGTACGTTTGAAATGTTGTGATTGAGTGCCGCCGGTCTTAAAGCTTGGGCTTTCTTTTGGCTGCTGATCTAATAATAAATAATGTGTGTAACGTGGGTCTCTATAATCTTCATAAACAAAATTTCTATACATCTTATAAAAATATGATCCGCTTAATTGATAGAAAGTATTTGTACCAATTGTATGGGTCATACTCAATATACTTGTAGCACCGGAACGTATTCTATTAAAATCACCATCAGGATTTAATTCAAAATCATGATTATAATCTTGATAATGAACTCTATCCATTATATAGTTATATGTAAGTTTTATTTGAGGGATAGGTTTATAGGTAAGCTTGCCTTGAGCATAAACTTTTTCATTCCAATTCATAGGAACTATCTCTTTATCTCCGGTTTCCTGAATTGTATAACGAGTTTCTACCGGTTCGGAAGGACCTTTATTTACAGTGATATCCCATGGATTATATAGTCTCTGACCTTTCATCCAACCATCAAAATAAACGTAACGTGCGTTGGTATAGAAATAAAGAGTGTTGGGAATAATCGGACCGCTTAAGCTCCCTTCATAATTTCTGATTGCAGTAGGATTAAAATCATTTCCACCTCGGAATACGTTATCATTCTGAGTAAAATAATCACCGAAATAAGTTGTAACGCTTCCCGTGAATCGGTTATCACCTTCTTTGGTTGCTAGATTAACGAATGCCGAAAGTGCTCTTCCATATTCTGCATTGAATGCACCGCTTATAAATTGTAATTCCTGAATTGAGCTTGCATTAACGTCCACAACCGTAGAACCATCATAAACGTCTGTAACAGGAACGCCATCGATAGCATAAACTACTTCGCCTCTTCTTCCACCGCGGACATTACCGCCCACCACACCGGCTTGGAGTTCTAAGATTTCGCTAAATTCTGTAACGGGCAATGCCGCTATCTCGTCCGATCCTATCAAGGATGTTGAGGCGGTTAAGTCTTTCGTTACTAATGGTTTCGATGCTACAACTACGATATCCTGTCCAAGCTCAACGCTTGTCTCGGCTAGCTGTATATCAATTTTTGTAGTTAAATCGATGGATACTCTTACATCCGAAAAAGTAACGGATTGATAACCGATTGCCGATGCCTTGATCGAATATGTTCCCGGTCTTACATTCAATATTGAATAGTAACCTTCAATATCGGATGCAGCGCCGATGGATGTTTCCGAAACAATTATATTGACAAACGGTAATGGCTCGCCGGTATTTTTATCCAAAACTCTACCTGCAATTTTACCTGTCTGAGCTTCTATATTGCTGAAAAGTAATAAAACAAAAAATACAAAAAAATACGTAACACGGTTACGTGCCGTAAAAAAGTTCATGGTGCCTCCCACTAAACAGGGTAATATTAATATTCTTCGTGAAAATTAGTAAAAGTTACTTTAAAGAAAAAATTATATCTTATAATTAAATTATTTTTATTTGCGACAAATTTTATATTTATGTTGTAAAAGAAGTATAAAAAGACAAAATTATCATTTGTAAACGTTTACATCGGAGAAATGTGAAAAGTTATATTAAAACCTTAGGTATTATTTTAGTCTTGATTTATTCTAATATTTTCTCTCAAAGCGCATTGCAGGATAAAATTATTGCCCTTATCGGCGATAAACCTATCTATGAATCGGAATTTATAGAACGATTTGAATTTACACCAATTCAAAAAAAACAGATAAAAAACCTTATCCCCGAATTAAAACTTGAATTCCTTTATACTATAATAGCCGAAAAGATCTGGGCAAAATATGCAGCTGAAAATAATTTCGATACGACAGAGGCAATCAGATATGCTCGCAAATCGATCGAAAAAATGTATCTGCGCGATGTACTATTCAATAAAGAAGTAAGAGAGAAAATTGTTATTGATAATAATATGATTAATATGGGAATCGAACGATTTAATAATCGCCCTTCAATCCGATTTATCACCTCGCTCGATTCCGTTGAGATATATAGTTTATATTCACTCTTGAAATCGGGTGCCGAATTTGATACGCTCCTCTCCACTCGTCCCGAACTTAAAGAACAATCCGAAACACAGTCTATAAAATTCGGTGACCTTCAAGATTATGTCGAGGATGAACTATATAAATTAAAACCGAAACACTTCACTGCCCCTATTGCAGCGCCCGACGGTTGGTATATTTTTTACGTCTATAATATAAAGAGACAATTGGCAGGTACATCCAAAGAAACTACTACCCAACTCGAAGAGATAAAGAAAATCATCGAAGAAAGAGAAACACAAAAAAATTATGACACATTCGTAAGAAGTTTTTTTGCGGGTAAGAAAGTCGATGCCGATAGCCGTCTATTTAATCTTCTCGCTTCCGAACTCGAAAAAGTATTTAAAGAAAAAGAATCGATGAGGCAGGTAGATAGCGCAGGACTTTATAATCTGAATCAATTTGACGTAGTAAAAATAGAAAGCGACATTCAAGGTGATCTCGCTTCCCCTTTTATCACTATCGAAGGTAAAAAGATTTCGTTAAAAGAATTTTTCCGTGATTTTGCTTTTGATGGTTTAGCACTCGATGCGGTCGATAAGCTATCTATCTATAATACTCTTAATAATCGCGTGAAACGATTTATCGAATATGAACTTCTCGCCGATGAAGCATATAGACGAGGCTTGCAATATACTCCCGAGGTAACAAATGCAGTTGCGATGTGGATGGATAATTATCTTGCCCAAGCCGTTAAAGCAAATGCAATAGAAGAAATTGAAATTTCCGATAACACCGCTAAGCAATATTATTCCACTCTTTATAAAAAAACTGAAATACCCGTGCAGGTGAATATTATAGAAGTTTTTACTGATAAATTAGAGGATGCAAATCGAGTGCTATTTGATGCTCGAGCCGGTATCGATTTTAAGTTGCTTGCAGATAAATTTAATAAACGAGAGTGGACAAAAAAATCGCACGGTGAATATGGATATTTCCCTGTAAACACTTTTGGTGAAATAGGCAAGGCGGCTCAATCAATGGATATAGGAGAAGTATTCGGTCCGATAAAAAATGACGGCGGATATTCGGTAATTAAATTAATCGATAAGAAAGAAAAAGAATTTTTGCCCGAAACTAAATCCTTCGCCGAAATCAAAGAAGAATTAAAAAGAAAACTCGCAGTCGAGAAAGTATCGAATAGGATTATAAATAAAACTGCAAAACTTGCTTCTAAATATGGAATTACTATTAATATAGACGTGCTTAATTCGGTGGAGGTAACGACAATCAATTCCTTTGCAATACGCATAATGGGATTCGGTGGGAAGACAACCGCAGTGCCATTAGTATCGCCCGAAACCGATTGGGTGGATATATGGCTAAAGAAAAAGGAACCGCTCCCTTAATGAATATTAAATCAGATGCACTCATTCAGCTAAATAAAGCTTTGGATCAACTCACCGAGAATGGTTTTTCTTGCTTAGAGATTATTGAAAAAGATTATCACTACGAATCGAGCATTAATAAAGGTCAAGAGAAATTCAAACTCCTTTATTATTTCGGTAAGAAGGGATTAAAAAAAGTCATTCAGGGCAATATTAGTTCGCCGTTATATAACGAGATATTGGAATTAATTTCGGAGGAATATGGACTCGGACTTCCGAGCGGTGGTAGTGTATATCCGGGTGAAGTTGGCGGAGAACGGGGTGAGAATGTTAGAGTTGGTGATGCCGCTGAAGGTGGTGGATATGGTGATAGTAGAGTTAATGGAAATTTAAGCAAACTCGGTGGCGGGCATTCGAGTGGACGAGGCGGTGAGAATTATATTGAACCCGACTCCTACATCGGCACGGATGAATCGGGCAAGGGAGATTTCTTCGGTCCGCTCGTATCCGCAGCGTTTTATGTTGATAGCATTCAATCCCAAGAACGATTAAAATCTCTCGGAGTACGCGATAGCAAAGAACTTTCCGATAAGCAGATTAGAGCTATCGCCGTAAACCTCAGAACTGAATTTGAAGGTAAGTATAATATCATCTCCATTAATCCCGCACGATATAACGAAATGTACCCGAAGATACTAAATATCAATAAAATTCTGAATTGGCAACACTCGAAGGCAATCGAAGGATTACTAGAGATTCATAAAATTAAGACCGTAATCACGGATAAATTCAGCAAGCGCGAACTTAACGTTTCATTTAAAAGCGAGCATAACGATATCGAGTTTATTATGCTTACAAAGGCGGAGCGATATACGGGAGTGGCAGCGGCATCAATATTAGCAAGAGATACTTTTAACTTATGGTTCGAGAGAATGGCTCGCGAAGGAAGGAAGCTTCCCAAAGGCAATGCGCAAATAGTCGAAGTGGCCGCTAATAAAATAATCGAAGAGCTCGGAAGGGATGCACTTAATAATTTTGTAAAGCTTCATTTCAAAACTACACTTAAATTAAAATAATTTTATAACTTTGTAGGTACGATTAAACGGAGATACGAGTGACATCAAAAAATGTAAAACGAATAGGGATACTTACAGGCGGCGGCGATTGCCCCGGGCTTAATGCCGTTATACGCGGAGTAACTAAACCTGCACTCGATTACGGATTAAAAGTATTCGGAATTCTCGATGGATTTGAAGGATTAGTAGAAGGGAGAGCGCAGGAACTTTATAATAAAGATGTTTCAGGAATATTATCAACAGGCGGTACGATACTCGGATCGTCAAATAAAGGCGACCCATTCCACTGGCCTATTATTATTAATGATAAAGTAGAGATCGTTGATAAATCAAAAGATGCTATCAGAAATTACGAAGCATGGAATTTAGATGTACTTATTGCAATTGGCGGCGATGGAACAATGCATATTTGTAATCAGCTTAGTAATATGGGAATGAATATAGTTGGTGTTCCAAAAACAATTGATAACGATCTTGAAGCAACCGACCAAACATTCGGACATGATTCGGCAGTATTTGTAGTATCAGAAGCATTAGACCGATTGCATACAACAGCATCCTCTCATCATAGAGTTATGGTAATAGAAGTGATGGGAAGATATGCCGGATGGATTGCGCTCAATGGCGGATTAGCTGGTGGAGCGGATATTATTCTATTACCCGAAATGCCATTTGATTGGGAAGAAGTTTATGACCGCGTTCTTCAACGTAATATGATGGGTAAGAGGTTTAGTTTAGTTTGCGTAGCAGAAGGTGCGAAACCAATGGACGGAGAATTAGTAAAAAGAGCAATCGATATAAAGAGAACCGACCCAATTCAGCTCGGTGGCATCGGCGAATTAGTTGCGAATAACATTAGCAAAAATACAGGATTAGAAACTCGATATACAGTTCTGGGACATCTGCAGAGAGGCGGCAGCCCTACTCCTTTTGATAGAATACTTTCGACTAAGTTCGGTGTTTATGCAATTGAAATAGCACTAAAGAAAAAATTTGGCAGAATGGTAGCTCTGCGTGGTTCAGAAATAAAAAGTGTACCGATATCCGAAGCAATAGAAAGACAAAAATTAGTAAAACGAACCGATCAGGGGGTAACAGCCGCAAAAGCAGTGGGAGTAAGCTTCGGCACAAAAGATTTGTAAATATTGATAGTTTGTTCTCAGATGGTATCACTAATTTATAAATTTATTTGAATTTTTAAATGGGTATTCCTTTGAAAAAAGAAAAGAATATTGAAGAGAGGCTTAGAGAAGAAATAAAAAAGAAATACAAGTCTGTAAGATCTTTCGCTTTAGAAGCGGGCATATTTCCGCAACAGATGCAAAATTATTTTGCTTGTAACCATATTCCGGGTGGAGTGGTTCTGCAAAAGATGGCTAACTTGGGAATTAATATTAATTATGTACTTACAGGAAATACTTCTACCAAAGGTCGATATCCCTCACACTATAACGAGTTTCCCTTATTAACTAAAATCGGAGATATCTCTTTAGGTAATTTCAAATTGAAAGCCGATGACTATACTTATTTTAATTATCCCGTAAAAGAAAAGTGCTTCTCTATGATCGTAAGGGGTGATAGTATGCTTCCTTTGCTTGAGGAAGGTGATATAGTTCTTATCGATGCTAATTTAACTCCCGAAGTAAACGACTTGGTAGCGGTTCATTTTGTTGATGGCGATCAATTAATTAAGCGATTTGCTTCAGCTACGAAAAATGAGATTAAATTGACATCTGAGAATAAATCGTATGATCCACTCGTGATTAATAAGAGGAGAATCAATTTCCTTGCGCCTGTCATCCAGCTCCACCACACCTTCAAAAGAAGAAGATGATATTACAAATATTTATGGCTAAAAATATTATTTAATTATCGGTTTTATACTTTTGGATAAATATCTAGTATATTCTTACCCCCGGACTTTGGTCTCAATATCGGGTGGAATAACTATCGATAGCTCAACGAGCCCTTGGAACTCGCCATTGATAGTCCACGGTGCTTGATAAATTAGCTTCCTCTTCCCTTCCTTCTCAACGAAATAAACATTATTCCTTTTTTCTGAAATTATATCTTTTATAATATCTTTGGAATTTTCATTGTGACAATCCATAATATCGGAGCCTAGCAAAGCGGCACCGCCATCATCTGCGAACGTTTTGAGCGATTTATCATTCATTTCGATAAACTTACCATTCTTATCTGAAACCGTGATAGCGATATCGACTTCTTTAACCCAATCATTAGCCATTCATCCTCCGGAAAAATTTTTAAAAGTGTATTTGCAAAATAATAATAAAAGTGATAGATTTGAATCTCTAAATTAATGGGGTTGTAGTTCAGCTGGTTAGAACGCCTGCCTGTCACGCAGGAGGTCGCGAGTTCGAGTCTCGTCGGCCCCGCAAAAGATAAAAGCC
>LOEU01000004.1 GCA_001516025.1 bacterium BRH_c32
TGACCTATTTTTTGATGAAGAAAGTGTTCATTCAAAAGTTTGGAAACAGTTTCGGATGTTAACCTTATCAGAAAGAATTTTATTGGGATATGCATTAAACAAAGTAGTAGATGAAATGCTCGTAAATCCAAATTCTTCTAATATTTTCAGTAATGAAAAAATGGTGGGTTATTATGGACTGGGAATGTTCTTATTTGCGTTATCTCATTACATGTTATATAATGATGAGATACAAAACAATTATGAGAATATTAATTTTGCTTCTCGTGATGGGTATCTTCCCCAAAAGGTTTATGACATAATTAGACACTACAAAGAAAATGCATTAGAAAGCAAATATATTTATGGAGGGAGATTAGCTTATGATATTTCCAAGTTCGATAATGATCTATTCAAATATCTTTCTTCAAAAACTAACCACATGCCCGATTATACTTTAAAGAATCTCTTTGATGCATTGATAGGTCAAGACGTTAAATTTTCTTTACATACCGAAAAGCTATTAAAAGAAACGATATATAATAAAGATGCTGAAAATAATTTTACAATACTTAAAACGATTTTGCATAAAGAGGAAAAGAATTTAACCGCAATACTAAAAACTAAAAAAGAACTTTCCAAAAAATATTACTCTTCTAATATCAAGCTATCAGAAAAAAATAGAGCAATTATTTTTGATGTGGGTTATTCCGGGAGTGTTTCTGAGTCTCTATGCAATCTAACAGGCGGATTGATTGATAAAATTTATTTATGGGAAACCAATAGAAACGTTGAATTAGATAAACAAAACAACACAAATAGTTTTTTGCTTTGTGGAAACCAGGATATAAAAGTAAATAAACCACAAATTGAATTATTGATTGAAGAACTCTTTTCCCCATTAGAAGGGGGATGCACCGGTTTTGTTGAGAACAACGAAAAAATAGTTACACCTATTGTATATAATGAAGAATTTTCTTTAGAAATGAAAGAAGCATTAAATGTAATTCAAAACTCCGCAATAGAATACACAAACGATATTATTAAAATTATCAATCCGTATCTCTCTTCATTAGCATTTAGTAATATATCTATTCTTCTAAATCCAATGAATGAAATATTCACTCGTGCGGATGATTTTAGTTCACGCTTTTTAGACAACATCGTTTTTGCAGATTCGTTTTCGAGAACAAATGCTTTATCGATTGCATCGAAAATGGAATCGAATAGTAATGAATTCTTTTATAGGACAAATTTTTTAGACTCTAATCTCATTATTACGGGAAATGATTTTGCCCACACTGTTTCTAATAAGAATTTAGCAATTCATATTCATTTATTTAATCTGGAGCAGTCGAGCTTTATAATTGAGAATTTACGTAAGGTAGAGAATAAGTTTGACGTTTTAATATCAGTGTGCAAAGATGAACATATAAGAATAGCGGAAAAACTTTTCAGTCCCAAGATAATAGAAAATATGAATAGACGAATAATTAAGTTAGTTCCAAATCGTGGCAGGGACGTTGCACCATTATTGGTGGGATTTAATGAAGAACAAAAAGATTATGATTTAGTATGTCACATACATACTAAAAAATCAGTCCATTTTGATTGGGGGATAAAATGGAGCGAATACTTAACAGAAAACTTAATATCTAGTTCTGCTATTAAAAATATCGTTCAAGAATTTGAAAATGATAAAAACTTAGGAATAGTTTATCCACCAATATATAAAGGGATCTATAACTTCTGGAATAATAACAACCTTAATCAAATGGGTGTACGTGGTTTGATAGAAGTCTGCTCTTCGCTTTTATCAAAGATGAATATTGATAAAAAAGTCGATCGTTATAGTCTTTATTATTCTGTCGGCAATATGTTCTGGTATAGACCCGATGCATTAAAACCATTATTTAATATGGGACTAAAATATTCTGATTTCCCGGAAGAACCTATACAAGTGGATGGTACTATTGCCCATGCTATTGAAAGACTTCACAGTATAGTAGCTGATTCGCGAGGATTTAAGACATTATTTTATATCAATAGCAGTGAATTAAAAAATGAATATTATGAAAATGTATTGCTTGGAAAGACTAAGGATTCAAATAGCAGCAATGAAATTATAGCTAATCAGATTGATTCTTTTATTGACAATGGTAACTATTTTGGCGCAACGATGTTAATCACTAATAGATTATTTGCTGCTCCAAAGGATAAAGTAATAAAAGAAAAACTAGTTCAATTAAATGAAATTATTTTAGAAGGAAAGAATAATCTTAATTGGTCAGTTAAGATGTCGAATCATATTCTGTCTCAAATAGATGCACTTATTGCGAAACAAAATTATTTCCAAGCTAAGAATCTTGTTCTAGAAATTATAAATTTAGAGCCAACGAATATAGATGCCATTTACCATCTATCAAATATTCTTTTAATAGAAAATAAAATTAACTATGCAAGGGAAGTGATTAATTTTGCTTTAATGATTACCTCGAAAAATAAAAAGTTTGAAAAATTAAAAGAAATTTATATAGCAAAATTAAAAGAAAAAGAATTAGCCAATACATCTAAAAAATCATCAGACAAAGTGGATGTATCAATCATTATTATCACCTACAATCAATATGAATATACCTCAAAATGTATAAAATCACTTTTGAAATACACGAATGAAAGTTTTGAAATAGTTGTAATAGATAATGCATCTAAAGATGATTCGGGAAATAAAATTAAAAAAGATTTTCCGGGTGTTCATGTTTATTGTAATAATAATAATCTCGGTTTCCCAAAGGCAGTCAATCAAGGTATTGTGCAATCGAAGGGAGATTATGTTTTGATATTGAATAATGATACTGTTGTAACTGCAGGGTGGCTTGAGAGAATGATTGAAGTAGCAGAATCTGATCCGAAGATTGGTATAGTCGGACCGATATCTAACGAAGTAAGTGGTTTGCAAAAAGATAATGATGCAAAGTATGAGACAATAGAAGAGATGCATAAATACGCAGCAGAAGTAAGTACTAAAAACAAAGGAGAAGTATTCAATTTCCCGCGTGTTGCGTTCCTTTGCACACTTATTAAGCGAAAAGTGATTAATGAAATAGGAGGACTTGATGAGAGGTTCTCGCCCGGCAATTATGAGGATGACGATTTTTGTCTTCGCTCTCAAATGGGAGGATACAAAACTGTAATCGCCAAAGATGTATTCATTCATCATTACGGTTCAAAGAGTTTTAAGGCGAATGGGATTGAAGCATATAGAGAAAGACTAAATATCAACAAACAAATCTTTATCGAAAAATGGGGAGCAACTCCGGATGAGATATGGATTAATAACAAAGAAGTTAAACCACATCAGAGGTATTATCCTGTGAATAAAAATTTATTTATGCAATATTTCGAGCGGACAAAGATACATCTTTCCGATAATGAACCGCTCCTTGCCGAAGAAGCAATAAAATCGGCAATAGAAAATTATACAAATGAAGTAGAAGAGATTACCTTGGCTGAACTATATAATCTTGCTGGTAATTTATCATTTGCAAATGGTAATTTAGAATCTGCAAAAGAATCATACGAAAAAGAATTGAATGAGAACCCAAATTCATCGGGAGCTTGTTTTGGACTCGGGCAAGTATTTATTGCCTCCGATGAGCTAGAAGGTGCAAAAGTAATGCTAGAATGGGCAGTGAAGAATGATGAAAATAATTTTCAGGCAACGGAATTACTCGAAAAAGTTAATGCTGCATTGGTATAAAAAGAGAATAAAAATTCAGATGTATTTGCCTTGTATTAATTATTTTCTTTATCATTCAATTTCTAAAATAGGTATTCTATGGAATGGTTAGTTTTAATACTCTGGCTCTCGATAATTAATGGGGCTTTAGGCGGGCAGTATATATTAAACTGGATGGGCAATCAGCCCAAATACACAGGCGGTCAGCCGGTGGATGTATCGCCGGGTGTAATGACTTTCTGGCGTGAAGTTTCCAAATTCGTTTGGGCTGCTATCGCCGTTACGGTGGAAGTAATTAAAGGGAAGCCGGTAAAATATTTGTGGCCCGGTGCTCTCTCAATGATTACAATTGTTATCGCCGCATTCACCGGAGTTATCGAGAATATCGGTTTCTTTTATTTACCACGTTATTATTCACCTCATATTTATGCTCCTTACGTTAA
This sequence comes from bacterium BRH_c32, assembly GCA_001516025.1. Taxonomy (GTDB): domain Bacteria; phylum Bacteroidota; class Ignavibacteria; order Ignavibacteriales; family Melioribacteraceae; genus BRH-c32. Next base: position 4,162 of record LOEU01000004.1, read on the forward strand.
TATTTATTTAGCATTTCTTCCTTTCTTAGGAAAATTTTTATTTGATGCAAAAGTTCGTAAAGAGCATTGGATTGGTATAACGCTTGTTATTATTGGTCTAGCTACTCCTCACTTACCTGTTATGCTGGGAAGGGAGTACGATCCAAAAGCGGTACTTGATTTTACTGGAATTATTTGGATTATAATTATCAACCTTTGTTTATGTTCTCAGCAGATATTGAATAATAAAACAGTTCAGACAGTATTGCCGAACGTAGGTCCAAACGCATTAGTAGTATGGCGCGAAATCTGGAAAATGCTTTTCATCTCGATTGCACTATTTTCAATTCCTATTATTGGAAAAATTGTAGGTGCAGAAGAAGGTAATAGGTTTTTCTCATTATTCTCGGGCAGTATATTTCCTAATAATTGGATGCCTATTTTATTTGTCGTACTCGCAGGATTAACTGGTTATATATATAGCTTCGGTTTCTTTAAGTTATCAAAGTTCGCTGCTCATTTCTGGGTGCCATATACAAATATCTATTTAGCACTTCTTCCATTTATCATGTTTTTATTCGGTAAGAATGTTACAGGTTATCAGATAGCGGGTGCGGTAATTGTAACTGCTGGTTTGATGGTTGGTGTATCGGATTATAGCAAAAATAAAGTAGAAGAGATCGAAAAGAAGTATAAAGATTTAGCGTAAACGCTTATCTAAAATATGTAACAGAAAATTGGCATGAAAAGATAGGGCTTCACTTGATAGTATAATGAAAAAATGACGAGTGCATCTATTATATATTGTTAGTATTATTTGAAAAAGTTAAATCAATAACAGAACTAAAAGAAAACCCCGCTGCTGCGGGGTTTTTTATTGTTGATTATTTTTTTGTTTATTTCTTAATATTCAGTCTCGGTTGAAATACGTCAAATTAAATATTGCAATCAGTATTGTATCCATCACGAAAATATTTATTTCTGTGGACACACTTTATACCTGACCCCACACTATTATATTCCTTCACTATTACCAATCAATAAATCATTATCCATAAATTTCTAAGTAATTCTTATTTCAGTCCGTTACGCTCGATTAGCGGCTCTACTTTCGGTTCACGACCTCTGAAATTTTTAAATAATGTCATTGGTTCATCTGTCGCACCTCGTGATAGAATATTTTTTCTAAATGAAGCCGAAAGGGTTGGATTAAAAAGATCGCCGCTTTCTTTGAATGCACTGAATGCATCGGCATCAAGTACCGCAGCCCAGATATAACTATAATAACCCGCCGCATATCCACCTGTAAATATATGTCCGTTCTGTGTGCTCGGATAAGGTGATGATAATTCATAAGGGACATGAAATTTTTCTAGTACCGCATTATCAAATTCATTTACGTCAAAAGGAGTATCCTTAGTGCGAGCATGAAATTCCATATCGATTAACGCAGGAAATAAATAACTGCTTACGTGAAGAATTCCGGTATTATAAAGGTCGGCTTTCTTAATTTTCGCTAATAGTTCATCGGGAATTACTTCGCCTGTTTTATAATGTTTAGCAAACATTTTTAATACCGTCGGGTCTTTAACCCAGTTTTCCATTATTTGAGAGGGAAGTTCAACGAAATCCCACGCAACGTTAAAGCCGGTTAGACGAGGATAGGTAACATTAGTAAATAGTGCATGAAGTCCGTGACCAAATTCATGGAATAATGTCTCCACTTCGCCTAAACTAAGAAGAGCGGGTTTATCGGCAGTTGGCTTAGAAAAATTTCCGCAATTTATAATAATTGGAGAAACGAAATTTCCGTTTATATTACTTTGGTCGCGGATTACGTTACACCAAGCTCCGCCCTGTTTAGTCTCACGAGGAAAATAGTCTGCATAAAGCAGTCCAATATGCTTTCCGTCTGCTTCTTTGATTTCAATTACTTTTACGTCAGAATGATATGCAGGAATATCTTTTCTCTCTTCGAACTTCAAACCGTATAATTTATTTACAACTGAAAAAAGTCCATCGAGGACGTTATCAAGCTTGAAATATGGTTTAACCATTTCATCATCGAGTGAGTATTTAGCCACTTTAAGTTTTTGAGCGTAGTAAGCCAAATCCCACGGTTCAAATTTTTTCGTCATTCCTTCGGAGCGAGCTAATTCTTTCAAAGCATCAATTTCGGTATTAGCTTTTTTTACTGTCGGCTCCCAAAGTTTAATAAGGAAATCATCGACTGTTTTAGAATCTTTTGCCATATAATCTTCTAAAGTCATATCGGCAAGCGATTTATAACCGAGCAGATTTGCTTTTTGCAGACGAAGAGAAACAATTTTTTCTACAATTTTTTTATTGTCATTTTCATTATTGTTATTTGCAATATTTTTTGAAGCGTTATAAATTTTTTCTCTTAAAGAGCGGTTATCTGCATAGCGAATAAAAGCGCGGTAGCTCGGCGCATGAAGTGTAAATAGCCACTTGCCCGAATAACCTTTCCCTTCGGCAGCTTCTTTCGCTGCTGCTATCGCCGAAGGAGGAAGTCCCGATAAGTTTTCTTCATTATCTATAATCAATTCAAAAGCATTTGTTTCTTTAAGGTCATTTTCATCGAACTTAATTGTTAATAAAGATAGCTCTTCATTTATTTTTCGGAGTTTATCTTTATCGGTTTCTGATAAATTTGCACCGCGTTTTACGAAATCTTTATAATATTTATCAAGCAATACTTTTTGTTCGGGGTTTAGATTTTTAGCATCCGGGGCATCATGAACGAATTTTATGCGTGCAAATAATTTTTCATTAAGATTAATGTCGTCATAATGTTTTGAAAGTAGCGGAGAGAGTTCCTGCGAAATTTTTTGCATCTCTTCGTCTGCATTTGCCTGCATAAGATTATTAAAAACGCCGCTTACTTTTGTAAGAAGATTTCCGCTTTTTTCGAGAGCGACTAATGTGTTTTCAAAAGTAGGTTTATCGGGATTAGCGGTAATTGCCGCAATTTCCTCGTTCTGTTTTTTCATTCCTTCGATATAAGCAGGCTTATAATGCTCGTTTTTTATTTTATCGAAAGGAGGTGCTTCAAATGGAGTTGTCCATTTAGTAAAGAATGGGTTTTCGGTTTGTGCGTAGTTTGTTTGATTCATTAATAGGACACTTAAGAATGTTAATAAAAAGATTAATATAGTATTTTTCATATTTCCCCCACGGAAAATTGGTAAAAGTAATTAGCATGAATTTTTGGTGATAAAATAAAGTAAATCCTGCTTAAATAAAATCAAAATTTGATAAACGGTTATTTCGGAATGAATATTACTTGACATTAATATCCTATAATTCAATTTTTAAAGATAATCTTTTCATTATATCAGGGTCTGCTATGAAATTCTTTATATCAGCGTTTCTATTCGTGTGTTCGATATCTTTTGCTCAAGTATCGGTATATAATAACCAAGGTTGGGGTGAGCTTGGAATTAAATGTTCGGTCGAGAAAAATATTCTTTCAATCGGAAGTAAAAAATATGAAAGAGGTCTCGGAACTCACTCTCCTTCAACAATTAAATTAGAAGGGACGAAAGATTATGGGCGTTTTTATGCAGAGGTGGGAATCGATTCTGAAACCGGTAAAAGCGGATCGGCGAGATTTATAGTTATGGGAAATGGGAAGGAATTATATCGTTCTCCGATTATGAGAGGGGCAATGGAGCCGGTAGTAATCGATCTCAAACTTGAAAAGAATAAAACGATTGAGCTATTAACAGACGATGGCGATGACGGAATGAATAGCGACCATGCAGATTGGGCGGAGGCATATTTCGTTGATCAATATAATAAGAAGATTTATTTAGATGATCTCTTCGGCACACAAGACCTGATTAATATTGCCGTGAAGAATTTTAATCTTGTTCTCGGAATTAATCAAAGCAAAAAATTATATACTTATTATCTGGGTTCATCACTCGGAGAGGGGGATCAACTTAACAGACTTAATCCGCAATTTCTTGAATACTCTGCTTATGGAGTAAAAGGAATAACCGATCCCGCAATTAAAGCAGTTCATTCGGATGGCAATAGAAGTACCGATCTTTATTATGTATCGCATGAAGTTAAGCAGATAGATAAAAACATTACCGAATATATTTTCACTTTAATAGATGGTGTTTATCCCTTTGAAGTGAAGCTTTACTATAAAGCATACTTCAATGAAAATATAATTGAAGTATATACCGAAATAACCAATAACGAAGAGGGCCCGGTGAAGCTGCAAAATTATGCTTCTTCACAAATCAGTTTTAATAAAAATGAATATTGGCTTACGAGTTTATATGGAGCATGGGGAAATGAGTTTCATGCGGAAGATAATCGCCTGCCCGTTGGCACTACTGTTCTTGATTCTCGTGTGGGTCATACTTCCTCTCTTGCGAGCCCATCATTTATGATTTCATTCGATAAGCCCGCAACGGAAACCGAGGGAGAAGTATTGATCGGTTCTATTGCGTGGAGCGGAAATTGGAAACTTAATTTCAATCAAAATAATGCAAAGAAACTTACCGTTACATCGGGAATAAATGATTTCGATACGGAATATTTATTGGAGCCGGGAAAAACATTTTCAACTCCGAAATTTTATTTTAGCATAACGGATAAAGGGAAGGGAGAGGCATCGCGAATACTCCACCGATTTGCTCGCCGATATATTGTCCCGAATTCGGATCAAGTCCGTCCGGTAGTTTTAAATTCGTGGGAGGCGGCTTATTTTGATTTCACTAATCCGAAACTCATGACAATGGTCGATGCGGCGGCTGAAATTGGAGTAGAGATGTTCGTACTTGATGACGGGTGGTTTGCAAAAAAATATCCGCGTAATAATGACCGTGCGGGTCTGGGCGATTGGATAGTGAATACCGATAAGCTCGAAGGCGGTTTGCAGAAAATTATCGACTATACTAATTCAAAGGGTTTGAAATTCGGGCTTTGGATTGAAGCCGAAATGGTTAATCCAAAAAGCGAACTTTATGAAGCGCATCCCGATTGGGTAATCTCAGTTCCCGAAAGAGAGCGAACACTCGGAAGAACTCAATTGATACTTGATTTTTCTAATCCTGAAGTTGTAGAAAATATATATAATCAGCTCGAAAAAATTCTTACCGAGAACAAAGGAATTGAATATATAAAATGGGATTATAACCGGTCTGTAACCGAACCCGGTTCGCCATATCTTTCGGTCGATAGACAAAGTGAATTTTGGGTTAGACAGATTGATGGATATTATAAACTCTTTGATATGCTAAAAGAAAAATTTCCTCATATTTTATGGCAGTCGTGCTCATCAGGCGGCGGCAGAGTAGATTATGGCTCACTTAGCAGAGCAGGCGAATTTTGGACGAGCGATAATACCGATGCTAATCAAAGATTATTTATTCAATATGGTGCATCGTTATTTTATCCTGCAAATACAATGGCATGCCACGTATCGGCTTCTCCGAATCATCAGACAAGCAGAATTACACCGCTTAAATTCCGTTTCGATGTAGCTTTTAGCGGGCGTCTAGGTCTCGAACTCGACCCATCAAAAATGAGCGCAGAAGAAAAGGCATACTCAAAAACAAAATTGGATTTTTATAAAAGTGTAAGAGAGATTACCCAATTCGGCGATCTCTATCGATTGGAATCTCCTTATGACGGTGATTTTATTTCTAATCAATACTTGAGTGAGGATAAAGCAAAAGGATTAGTTACCGCATATCTTACAAATTATTTTATGGGAATGAGAAATAATAACGTAAGACTTCAGGGACTGATACCCGAGAAAAAATATAAAATTTATGAGCCGGATGATAAGAGTGGTAATACTGCTCACTTAGTAGAAAATAATGGAATATATTCAGGTGAATATTTGATGAATAAGGGAATCTCATTAAAGATGAATAAGATATATGACAGTGCGATAATTTTAATTGAGGAAGCAAAATAGGGAAAGCTGTAGATGAAAAAATATTTATTAATAACTGCGGGGATATTTTTCCTCGCAGTCCAAATTCAGGGACAGCTAATAGTCAAACCACCTCAACTCTCGAGGCAAATTTCTTGGGAAGTCTCAGAGAATCTCAATAGTACTGTTTTAAAAGAGACGGGAAAATTGAACTCGGACTCCGGTAATTCACTTCTTCCCCCACAACCCTCGTTGGAAATACTCACGCTAGACACTACAAAATATTCATCACAAAATTATTCTACTAATTCTCAAACTAAGAAAGATTCCTTATTGCCCTCAGGAAACTATCTCTCTAATCTTCAGGCAGATAAAGATTCTCCTTTATTTACGGTATATGCAGCACCGCTTGCCCGCTCCGAATATAAAATCGATCAAGGATATCAATTGCTTTGGTATAACCCGATTAGAGGAATCGGATTTGATTCTAAAGATGCAGGGAAATTAGAAATTGCTTTTACAATCGGCGGTAAAAGGATCAGTTCTGTAAATGAATATTTCAAAGAGCCGATTATCACTTTGTCATATAGCGATATTGTCGGTTTTTATTTTTATCCGGTTGAACATTTACGAGTCGAAGCTTTCTATTCTGTCTATTCATCTTCATCTGCTTTCCAAGATTATATCATCACAAATGAAAGTGAAAATGATATTTCCTTCAATATTATTAATAAATTCTCCTCTGATAAAAAAATAGAAAACGGAAGAAACAGGGGGAAATATTTTTTCTTTGAACATGTTCGTAAACGCGACGGGTGGATGGTCTCTCATGATATTCCACTAGTAGAAAATTTTAAGAATCTGTTTTCCACTTCCTCAATCCCTGATACGATTGTAGCCGATGCAAAGCATATTGATTACATCCAAAACATTACATTAAAGCCCGATGAATCATTTAATTTCCGTACCGTTCGAGTATTGAATGATATCTCGATAAGCGATGATTCGCTAAAAGTCGTATTTAATAATCTTATTAATATCGATAAGAATGAATTAATAGCTGCCGATGAGAAAGCATATTCAAGGATTCCCCGAATAGAATTTGAGAACAAAGAGAGGGAGATGCTTTATTATAGTGCCTTCTCATTAATCAGGCAATGTATGATGCCGCCCGAAGGGGAATGCAACTATAATTATTATGTATTCTCTCGTGAACCAAAATGGGGATGGGGTTATGGAGGACAGGTATTTCATGAATCTCTTACGATGCTTGCTTATGCCTATATGGATCCCGAAGGTGCACTTAATTCGCAGCGAGTTTATTTCGAAAGGCAGTATCCTAATGGCTATATAAATTATAGAACGGGTCCATATCTAAATGAAAAGATTGAGCATAAAGGTGCGCTAACGAGTTCCGCTCCATGGTTCAATTACGAAAATTACGAACTTTTTATGATCACTAAGGATATGCAATTCCTCAAAGAGGCTTATGAATCGGGGAGAAAATTTTATGAATTTTATACTGCCGAAAGGGATTCGAACAAGAATGGTCTTTATTCGTGGGGCGGACATGCGGAGCTTGAAAGTGTGCGCGATGCACTCGTGGCAGTTTGGGATAATGTAGGGTGGGCATCTAATTTTGAAGGTCCGGACGTTAATTCGATGATAGTAAAAGAGGCACAATCATTAAGTAAGATGGCTTTAATGCTCGGTAAATTTGTAGAAGCGCATGAATGGACAGATAAAGCAAATAGTTTGACAAAATTAATCGATAAGAATTTATGGAATAGCAAACAGAATTTTTATTTTAATATAAATAAGAATACGGGTAAATTCAGCTACAAAAAAAATGATGACTTAAAAATAAAAGAGATAATCGGATTCCTTCCGATGTGGGCGGGAGTGCCAAATGCTAAACGTGCGAAGCTATTAACAAAAAGTCTATTCAATCAAAATGAATTTTGGCGCAAAAATGGTGTGCCTACTCTCTCTGCAAAAGACAAATATTATAATCCACTTGGTTATTGGAACGGACCGATATGGGTGCCGTGGCAGTATCTGATTTTTCAAGGACTGCTCGATTACGGATATAAGAAAGAAGCAATTTCACTAAGCGATAAAGTTCTTAATGCGGTATCAAATCAATTGAAGCGGGATCATTATTTTTGGGAATTTTATTCGGCGGATGACGCACGTGCAGGCAAGAACAAGACATATATCTGGAGTGGTATGGTAGCGCGTTTCCTTATCGATATTGATAATATGAAGAAAGGGGAATAATAAAGTAGATTATTTATCGAAGAGAAGATTGGTCGAATTTTCGGGGAAGACTATATCGTTAGTAAACAAATTGCACCTAAAGGTAGTCTCGAATATTATCTGATTTGGATAGGAAGTTTAATATACTTAAAAATTTCAGGTGTAATCACAAAAAATATTAATGAGGATTTAGGCAATAAATATCAATGAATTGGTTTGATAAATTAATAAGTTATTTGAGGTATTCCATAAAAAATGTCTTTAATATGAGTCTGTATATGAAAATAAAATTATTTGCGGCTATTATACTTTTCCCGATTACTTTTCTTTCGGCACAGAAATTAGTCATTAATGATGATTATCTAAAAATAAGTGCAGAAGGGAATGACCCGCTATACACTACTTATACTGCTTCGATGGAACGCTCACAGCTATATGGTGATAAAGGTTATAAGATGGATTACTATTCCGATTGCACACCGATTACGTATAGCGGAGATCAAGCCGGTAAATTTTTTTCTCTCTGGAAAATCGATCAAGTAGTGGTGAAAAATATCGGTGAATATTACGACAAGCCGATCGTTATTGCCTCATTTCCCGATATGGCAGTAATTGAATACTCACCATTTAAGGGGATAAAGGTTCAGGAAACTTTTTTTGTTTATAGCTCCTCTATCGCAGTAGTAAGTATCAATATTAAAAACGAAGATAAGATTAAACATGATGTAGAAATATATCCCGTTCTCGAATTAGGAACTGATTCACTCGTTATAAAAAATTATGATAAAGAAAATAGTGCATATATCACCGGTCATCATGAATTAAAATATCGATTAATAAGTTCATTATATAAGAATGCTCCCTATCCCACTGATACAAGGGATATTTTTGCGGCGGGTTTTGATATCTATTCTTTTGGTGCTTATGAAGGAGATATGAATGATTTTTATAATACAATAAAAACAGATTTTTATTCCGATAACCGAAATGATTCATTGAATCACGCAATCGAAGGCAATAGAGAATTTATTTCGTTGCATGGAAAGCTTTCGCTCAATCCGGGTGAAGAAAAAAATATAAAATATTTCCGTGGCTGGCAGGACGTAAATGAAAATCCGCAAGAATTAACAATGGAAATTAATTCTCTAAAAAATGAATCGCTTCAAAAATATTTAGAGGATAACATAAAATTATTCAGCCGCATCCCGAGAATAAAATTTAAGACCGAAGAAGAAAAACTTATCTATCTCGGAGCATTTAATTTGGTAAGAGGATGCATGCTTCCGCCTGAAGGTAAAACAAATTATAATTATTATGTTTTCTCTCGTGAGCCGCTTTGGGGCTGGGGGCACGGTCATCAAGTGCTTCACGAATCGCTCAGTATGCTCGCTTACGCTTATCTCGACCCCATTTCTACGCAAGGTTCGCAATATGTTTATATCGAACAGCAGAGGGAAGATGGTCTGATTGCTTATCGACATGGACCACGCGGCATGCAAGATTATCCTCATTTCTCTAAAGTTACGAATAAAGATATGTCATCCACCTCGGCACCATTTTTCAATTGGATTAACTGGGAAGTTTATTCAGTTAGTAAGGATAAAAAATTCCTTAATGATGCCTATCGCTCAGGTAAGAAATATATCAATTGGCTTTTCGAAAACAGGGACTTAAATCACAACGGAACATTTGAATGGGGTCCTTACGGAATAATAGAAAACGTTCGTGATTGGTATAATGCCGTATTTCAGGTTTCTGCCGATCGATATCTTGATGTAGATAAGGAAGATATTTCAGATGAACTTGAGTGCCTCGATTTAACGGTTATGATAATTAAAGAACTTCGTTCGTTAAGTAAAATCGCAGGTGAACTCGCAACGACCGAAGAGGTAAAAATCGAAGATGCAAAATATTACCTGGCGAAAGCAGATACAATAAGTCAATTAGTGAACGAAAGAATGTGGGATAATGAAAAGAAATTTTTCTTCTCGATTAATAAAGAGGATTTTAGTTTCAAATTTATGAGTCGAGATTTAAGGCGAGAAGAGATTATTGGATTTCTTCCTTTATGGGCTGAGGCAGTCGATAAAGAGAGAGCAGAATTATTAATTAATAAACTCACCGATACAACTAAATTTTGGCGGAAGTATGGAGTGCCTACTCTTGCCGCTGATGATGAGTGGTTTTCTCCTTATGTTGATTACTGCTGCAAATGGAACGGACCAGTATGGCTATTATGGGATTATATGGTTTATGACGGATTGCGAAATTATGAGTATGATGATTTAGCGGATCAACTCGCAGATAAAATGATTAATGCGGCATCGGTGCAATTAAAGAAGAATCATAATTTTTGGGAGTCATATAGCCCCGATAATGAAGTTCTAAATTCACCACCGAATTACATCTGGGATTCCATTTTAGCGAAGCTGCTTATAGATAAATATACGTTATCAAAAAATAGATGAGGTGTTATTATGAAATTAATTAGACGTTATTTTCTATTGATTATTACTCTAAGCCTTCTCCTGTCGTCATTTAATTCCGCTCAAGATAAAAGACTTATCAAAAAGTTTGACCTCATTAAGAATGATTTAGAACTTAGCCGCACCGCATCGGCAAATCAATATATGGATAAGATAGGACTCAAAGCCGCATTAATGGGGAGCGAAAGCGGGAATTTTGAAATGTGGATTTGGCAATGGAAAGTATTGCGTTCTTTCGATCTACAATTTTTCCTCGGCACTTCCACTACACCCATTTTAAGTAAAGATATAGTAAGAGATATTTCGGTTACTCCCGAGGCAACAACGATTACCTTCGTATATGAATCATTCACGGTAAAGGAGATTATCTATATCCCGTATGAAGAAGAGGGAGCGATAATTTTATTAGATGTTTATTCCACTACACCGCTTTCGATTGTACCCGGATTTATGCCCGTGATGCAGCCGCAATGGCCCGCAGGTATTGGAGGACAGTATAGCATTTGGGATTCTAAAGCAAATGCTTATCTCATTTCCGAGTCTCAAAGGAGAGCGAGTTTTTATGTCGGCTCACCGGCGGCTAAGCAGGTGGCAGCACCACCCGCTCACATGTTCGCCGATAGCCCGATACTATTCAAATTGGAAATTACACCTAAGGAGTCCGCCGAAGGATTCATTCCAATTATAATAGCCGGAGGGGATGGAATAAGCCGAGACTCTGCCTTCGCTTTATATAAAAGATTACTAAGTACCGCAGAAAATCTCTATAGAAAGAATTACGAATACTATAATAATCTCCGGCATAATACGATGGAGATTATTTCACCCGATAAAAAATTCAATCTTGCTTATGAATGGGGGAAAGTTGCACTTAATAATTTAATGGTAGAAAATCCAAATCTCGGATGAGGATTAGTTGCCGGATATGGTTTATCGGGGGGCGGAGGTCGTCCCGGATTCGCATGGTATTTCGGCGGTGATGCTTTTATAAATGCGCTTTCTATTATCGGATATGGCGATTATTCCGCCGCAAAAGATCTATTATCGTTCGCACAAAAATGGCAGCGCGAAGAAAATTTCCCGATAAGAAAAAAATCCCCTGAAGAAAAAAATCTTGATATAGGAAAAATGTCGCATGAGCTATCGCAAAGCGATGGACTTATTGATTGGTGGAATGATTATCATTACGGATATAATCATGCCGATACCACTCCTTGGTATCTTGTGGCAATAGGTGAATATTATAGAAGAAGCGGCGATTTGGATTTTATTCATAAGAGCTGGAATTCTATCATGCAGGCGTATCAATGGTGCATGAGTAAAGACAGCAATAATGACGGACTGATGGATCTCAAGGGTGCGGGACTAGGTGTGCTTGAGTTCGGTGCGTTAGTAAAAATTCATAATGATATCTATACTCAAGGTCTTTGGGTACAGGCAATTAAGGAAGTAAATAACTTAGCTCGTGCTATCGATGATCCCGCATTGAGGAAAAAAGCCGAAAAGCAGTTCCCTGCGTCAGTTGCTGCTTTAGAAAAAATCTATTGGATGAATGATCTCGGCTTTTATAGCTTCGGAGCCAATGAAGCAGGCGATCAGGTAAAAGAAAAATCTCTTTTCCCCACGGCTATTATGTTATTCGATTTCCTCGACTCGGCGAGAACTATCAGCACACTAAAAAACTTCAATCATTCGGATATGGTTACCGATTGGGGAGTGAGAAATCTCTCGAATGAATCGAAGTATTACGATCCAGTTAATTATAATTATGGAACTGTATGGGGATTCAATTCCAATTTTGCCGGCACTGCACTGTTTAATAATCATTTCAATCTTCAGGGGTTTGAAGTCATCCGCAATACATATCAGCATGCGTTTAATTATGGACTTGGCGTTTGTCCCGAAGTCTATTCAGGCGATATAAATAATAAGCTTGGCGAAGCATATCATAATCAGGGCTTTAGTACGAGCGGATATATGCTGCCGATAGTTCGCGGACTAGCAGGTATCGATGTAAATTCTGAGGAAAAAACTATTATATTTGCACCGAAGATTCCCGCCGATTGGGATAGCTTAATTATCAAAAATGTAAAATATAGAGGATTCAATTCGGGCAAAAATGCTTCCATCGATTTCTATTATTATAAAAGTGATAACGAAATTAAATTGATTGCAGTCAATAATGATGGGGATAAGGTAAAGGTTATCTTTAAGCCAGATGTGGCACTCGGCTCACAACTTATTTCCGAAGATGCAGAGTTAATCCATAACGATCAATCCTCTATAATAAGTAAATCATTTGAATTAGCCGATCGTTACGAAACAGTAATTAAATATAAATCAGGACCGGAAATTTATCTTCCAGAAAATAAAACAAAAGTAGGAAGCACGAACGAAGGAATAAAAATAATCTCTCAAAAATTTTCTAATGGGAAATTGATTATAGAAGCTGAAGGACTTCCGGGAGGTGATTATGAAATTGGTATCAGAGGGGGGAGAAAGATGAATCTCCGCTTTGAGGGTAAAGGAAATAATTTTATAAAAAAGGAGTTTGTAATTGAGTAATGGAAAAAATTTCTGTCTGCTTTCCACAGACAATCTCGAAAATTTTGTAGTTGATGATGAACTCGTTTATGAATCAATTAAAGAAAAAAAATGGAATTTGGATGTAAAATCGTGGCACGATAAAAGTGTCGATTGGAATAATTATGATGCGGTAATGATACGCACTACGTGGGATTATCAGCAGTATCCCGATGAGTTTTTCGGTGTGCTCGAAACTATCGACCGATCGAATGCGCTGCTAATTAATCCGCTCGAAATCGTGCGATGGAATATTAATAAAAAATATCTTCTTGATTTGGCGGAAGAGGGAGTGAAGATACCGCCGACAGTTCATGGATTTCATATTGATGAAGTAAATTTCGATACTATATTTGAGGTTGAGGGTTCGGATTCGCTAATTATAAAACCGACTGTGAGTGCTAATGCTGATCATACTTATTGGTTTACTCCGGCAAATATCAAGGAACTGCTCCCCAATATCAAAGAGAGTTTTAAGAATCGTGAATTTTTTATTCAGCCGTTTTTGGAGAACGTAATTAAGGAGGGGGAATATTCGCTAATTCATTTCGGAGGAAAATTAAGCCATACCGTACTTAAAACTCCTAAGACGAATGATTTCAGAGTGCAGGAAGAGCATGGGGGGATTATTACATCCGTTCAACCGGCACCGGAGATAATTAAAACAGCCGAGAACGTAATTGCCGCACTCGGTAGAATCATTTCTCTCGGAAAGATCACAGCCTTACAATCATCGAATGGTGATATTCCATTTCAGGTGCGAGTGGATTTAGTAAGAAACAAAAATAATGAGTTTGAGCTTATGGAATTGGAGATGATTGAGCCATCACTTTATTTCAGAACTCACGCGAATTCTGTTAAAAATTTTGTTGAGGGATTAGAGCAATTATTGGCAAAGGAGATTAAGGTTTGGCGGGATTAAAATATATCTGCGGAGAATATTTTATGGTTTTATACCGGTTATCACTAAGTCTTTCGAGGTTTCGATATCGAAAGGTAAACTATTTAGTCCGCCAAAGAATTCTAATTTGGTGAACCCGGAATTAAGAAGATATTTCTCCAATTCGCTCTTGCGATGAGGATATATAGTAGAAGAAAATTCATCACTGCCATTTTTATCGGCTTCATTATTATTTGATGACACTTTCTCTGTCATATCTTTCGATGATCGTAAATCTGTTTGGCGCATATCTGTGGATGCAAAACCGTTCTCTTCATTCAGCTCATCTATTTCTGATTTCTGTGTTATTTTCTTCACCATAAATTGCATTTCATCTTCGCCGTAGGTATAACCGCGGGTGATCTCTTCATTATTAATTTTCGTGCGAGCGAAAGTCGGAGTCTTTTCTTTCAGCATCTTATCATAATTAAGGAGCTGAATTATAAATTTCCCTGCCGGTTTTAATATCCGATAAAAATTATCAAACACAATCTGAATTTGGTCAAATGGAATATTAGCCGGAGTATTTGATGAGGAAATTATCAGATTGAAATTATCATCAAGGTCCGAGGCAATTTCTGCAAGATCGGTTTTAACGGTTTTTAATTTGATATGGAATTTCTTGGCATTAGCTTTTGCTTTTTTAATCATTTCGCCTGAAATATCAAAAGAGGTAACGTCAATCCCGAGTTGAGATAAAGCAATAGAATCAATGCCGGTAGCGCAGCCCAAATCCGCAGCATATAATTTACGCCAATAAAAATTTGCTTTTGCGATATCGTGTGATAAAAATTCGGCGAGCAATTCCTTCCTTCGGATTAGTGCTTTATCGAAATCGATCATCTCGTCATAAAAATTCGATATAGAATCGTAAAATTCCTCTTTCTCCATATAAACTAATTTAGCATAATATCATTTAATATGCCACCATCAATTCCTATAACTACAACTCTTAGAGGTACTTCTCGGTTAGAAAATTCCACCGCCTGCTGCGCTAATTTCACAAGTCCATTACAGCAGGGGACTTGCATTACGAGTGAAGTTATTGATTTGATGTTCGATGAATCGATCATTGCGATTAGCTTATCGAGATAGACCTGTTTATTCGTATCGAGTTTAGGACAGGCGATGGCGAGCGTTCTATCTTTAAGGAAATCGGTATGAAAATTAGGATAAGAAAAACCACAGCAATCGGCAGCGAGCAGTAGATCAGCATCTCTGAAATGTCCCGCAGAGGGATTTATAAGATGAAGCTGAATAGGCCAGTGAGTAAGCTCTGTCTCTATGCGTGCGGAAGAATTGTCCGGGTTTGAAGAGTGATTCCCTCCAACATTTTTGTTATCCTCATTATCAGAATTGCTATCGCCGGCAGTTATCTTACCACCATCAGCTATATTTCGATCACCACCATTTCCTCTTCTATCAATATCGTTTGCACCGCTTCCATTATTCCCGACTTGTGATCTCTTATTAATTTTCATTTGTTCTTCGACGCAACCACTCTTCTCCCATTCTCCGCTGCTTTGGAGATTCTTCATACCCATAGCAATTGATTGCTCTCCACACGCAGATTTTCCCTTCTCTCTAATTTCATAAAAAGGGATTGCCATTCCCATTACAGAGAGATATTCTTTAGCTTCGGCGAGGAAAGCAAATTCGCCATGTTCGGCAAGATGTTGAAGGTGCGCTTTTATTACGTTTCCGCCACCTTTAACTATGTAATCCATTACCTTAGTTTCGTTGTATGGTTCTGCTTCTCTTTCGATTACAGTGAGCGCACCTTCGGGGCAGTATCCGATGCAGGCACCGAGACCATCGCAGAATAGATCGCTAATCAATCGTACTTTGCCATCAATAACCTGCAAAGCACCTTCATGGCATTCGGGCACGCATTCGCCGCAGCCGTTACATTTTTCTTCATTTATTTCTATTATTTTTCTAAGCATTGTTTTCTCTAATCAGATTAAAAACTCCGATTAAAATATATATATAATATCTCAAATCTACAAGTCATTAAATAGAGAAAAATTTATGCACTAAAGTATCATTGATTCTCATTTTCGCATTTTTTAAGTTGGATGTAGGATAAATACATCCTATTAAAATATTTTTGAGGGAAATATGAAAAAATTATTTGTTCTCTTATTTATTGCCGCAAACATTCTTTATGCACAAGCTGAATCTTCATCTGCTCCGTTTTCTAATACCGGAATAGGAATTTATGGAGGAATTAATACCGCAACCGATGCTGAAACAGGTGGAGCTTTTATGCTCGATTTTTCTGCTAACTTAATCAACAACTTGAATTTAGATTTAAATGCAGGCTTCTCAAAGATTTATGAAAAAGTAAATTATCATGTAAAAAAATATTATGTAACAAAAATTAATAATATGACGTTTTACAATGCTGAGGATTTTGACGTAAATAAAAGAAGTTATGACGTAATCCCCCTTAGTGCAGGGCTGCAATATATGCTTCTAAGGAATACTTTCACACCTTATATATTAGCTAATGTAAGCTATAATATAATTCTAGAGAATAAAGGATATATTATAAATGGTATAACAAGATCGTATCCTTCTGAGAATGATGTGCCTCCCGAATATAAGGCGGTAAGAAATGAAGAAGAGCTAAATAGCTCAACTGGTATAAGTGCAGGATTTGGAGTGATCTATAAGTTATCATCTAAAATAGATTTAGACTTGCGCTATCTCTATAAAACCGATAGCGAGTTGATTGATACACATCAATTCCTGCTCGGAATTAGAATTTAATATTGCAGTTTCTTTTAATTGACATTCAGGGGTTATTTTAATAATTTTCTAATCGGAATATTTGTTCTGATTAGAAAACAATAATACTGAAAGTTATCCTGTAATGGAAAAGAAAAAAATAATTAAGAATCTCGAAAAACCGATTCAAAAATATAGATTTTATATTCAGACTGCATTCGCTCTACTTTGTATCTGGATTGGCGTAGAATTTTATCTCTTCATCAATTATATAAATAGCGGAGATGCGGCAAATTATTTCGGTCGTCCCGCCGGAGTAGAAGGATTTCTCCCGATTAGTGCTCTTATGAGTATCTATTATTTCTTTATGACAGGCGAGATCCATCCCGCTCATCCGGCAGGTTTTTTTATTCTTCTCGGAATTATTGCCGTTTCGCTCATATTCGGTAAAGCATTCTGCAGTTGGATGTGTCCAATCGGTTATATATCGGAAATGATTGGCGATTTTGGCGAAAAAATTATTTATAAGTTATTCAAAAGAAAATTGAAAATGCCCCGCTGGTTGGATTATCCATTAAGAAGTCTGAAATACTTATTAATGGGATTCTTCGTTTATGCTATCTTCTTTACGATGTCAGCCGCAGCATTAAAATTTTTCCTCGATGGCGATTATAACGTAATGGCAGATGTAAAGATGTATCATTTCTTCGCTAATATGAGTCAATTCGCATTGATTGTAATCGCTGTATTATTCGGACTCTCGATAATCATAAGAAATTTTTGGTGCAGATATTTATGTCCTTATGGCGCATTGCTCGGTATAGTATCATTTTTTAGTCCAACGAAAATTAAAAGGAATCTCGATAGCTGTATCGATTGCGGTTTATGCGCCAAAGCGTGCCCTTCATCGATAAAAGTGGATAAGGTAAAAAGGGTAATAAGCGATGAATGTTCTTCATGTCTTAGCTGTGTGGATGCTTGTCCGGTTAAAGACACTTTAGAAGTAAAGACGATTTGGTTTGATAAGAAGATAAATAAGAAATATATTGCAGTGGGAATAGTCGTAATTTATATCGCAGTGATTAGCATCGGAATATTAAGCGGTAATTGGAAAAACAAAATTCCCGATTCATATTATATCGAGCAATATAAAAATATAGATAATCTTGGTCATCCGACCTCGACAAACGATATCAAGAAATTAAACGAAGAAACTCAAACCGGAGAGTAATATGGATAAATCAAAGCCGGAGAAACAGAGCCGCACTAAAAAGATACTTCATCATCTTATTCCGCCTGATAAGTGGAAATTCCCTGTAATAATTCTTCTGGGAATCTTTTTCGGAATTGCATTTCATGTATTCTATATTTCAAATGCCATCTCCTATCTATCGAATGATCCTAAGACCTGTATCAATTGCCATGTAATGAATCCGCAATATGTTACTTGGCAGAAAGGAAGTCACGGAAGAGTGGCTACATGCAACGATTGCCACGTACCGCAGGATAATATTTTCCGGACATATCTCTTCAAAGCCACAGATGGAATGAGGCATGCTACTATGTTTACATTTCGCTTAGAGCCGCAGGTAATTCAGATTAAGCAGGCAGGTAAGGATGCAGTACAAGAAAATTGTATTCGATGCCACACGAATTTAATTCATCCAATCTCACTTAGAGCCATTAATAATAGAGGCGTGGAAAATCAGCATGAAGGTTACTGCTGGGATTGCCACCGAGAAACTCCACATGGAAGAGTAAACAGTTTATCATCCACTCCCTATGCTCAAGTGCCATCTCAGAGGCAGATCGCTCCTAAGTGGCTAATGGAATATACCGAATCAAAGAATGCAATCGAATTTAAAAATAAAAAGGAAAATTAATTATGAAACCGATTACCGAATTAATTAAAGAAAAACCATGGGTTGGATGGACTCTATTTATTTCCACGGCTGTAATTGTATTTCTTATAGGACTTTTTGCTTCATCGATTGTTGAACGAAGGAGTGAAACTTTTACGCTTCAAAACGTAAAACCGATTGCCGATTGGGAACCGAGAAACGAAATTTGGGGCGAGAATTATCCGCGTGAATATGAAACCTACTTAAAAACACTTGATACAACTTTTGCAAGCAAGCATGGCGGTTCCAAGAAGATCGATTATTTAGAACGCTATCCGGAATTAGTTGTAATGTGGGCTGGTTATGCATTCTCTAAAGAATATAATCAGGGTCGCGGTCATGCTTATGCAGTGAATGATATAAGAAAAATATTGCGTACAGGTGGGGAAGAAAATTCACCTATGCCTGCAACTTGCTGGACCTGTAAAAGTCCGGACGTCCCTCGCATGATGAATAAAATGGGTGTTGCAGAGTTCTATAAAGGGAAGTGGATCGATATGGGTTCAGAAATTGCTAATCCGATCGGATGCCAAGACTGCCATGATCCTAAGACAATGAATTTAAGAATATCGAGACCGGGACTTATCGAAGCATATCAGAGACAGGGAAAAGACATTAATCAATTTACACATAACGAAATGCGTTCATTAGTCTGCGCACAATGCCACGTGGAATATTATTTCAAAGGGAAAGAAGAGAAATATTTAACCTTCCCATGGGATAAAGGATTCAGTGCAGATGATATGGAAAAATATTATGATGAAATAGAATTTTCGGATTGGACACATGCTCTTAGCCGCACCCCGATGCTAAAAGCGCAGCATCCCGATTATGAACTATTTATGACTGGTGTTCATGCTAAAAGAGGCGTTTCATGTGTGGATTGCCACATGCCTTATAAGACCGAGGGGGGAGTGAAGTTTACAGACCACCATATCCAAAGCCCGCTTGCAAATATCGAAAGCTCATGTATGGTTTGCCATAGAGAGAAGACCGAAAACTTAATCAGAGACGTTTATGAAAGACAGGATAAGATTGAGGAACTAAGACGTATAGCCGAAAAAACTTTAGCATCGGTACATATTGAAGCAAAAGCAGCATGGGATGCGGGAGCAACAGAAGCGGAGATGAAACCGGTTCTTACATTAATCCGCCATGCGCAGTGGAGATGGGACTGGGTTGCCGCAGCTAATGGAGTTGGTTTCCATTCACCCGTTGAAGCTATGAGAGTACTCGGTACTTCAATTGCCAAAGCAGAAGAAGCACGCAGAGAAGTAGCTATTGTATTAGTTCGTAAAGGGGTTAAATATCCGATTGCTCTGCCTGATATTTCCACAAAAGAAAAAGCACAGAAATTTATCGGACTCGATATGGCGAAATTAGAAAAAGATAAAGAGAATTTGATTAAGAATGTATTGCCAAAATGGGATGCAGCAGCTAAAGAAAGACAAGGTGAATTGAAGAAATATTAATGATAATTCACCCATTGAATTGTTATAAAAATTCTTAGACGGAATTGTTGGGATTCAAAATTATTTATATGTATTTATCATCAGATATAGAGTAGTATTCGTAATTTTGGGATATCCTAAAGGGGTATCCTAATTTACCAAAAGATTGGTGCGCTATTCACAAAAATATAGAGGAAAAAATGAAGCACTTAGTTGTTGTTTTAGTTCTGTTGGGTGCGTTTGTTCTTAATGCACAAGATAAGGTTAAGTTTGATGGACAGATACGATCACGATATGAACTTAATAATAAAGATTTTAATTCTAAGGCAGATCCGGTAAGTTATACGCTACTAAGAACCCGTTTCGGTGCCCTATTTACACCATCGGAAAACGTCTCCGCATATATCCAGTTTCAGGATGCAAGAAATTTCGGAGAAGCAGAGAACGCCACAGATGATAGAGAATCCGCCGATCTTCATCAAGGTTACTTGAAAGTATCTAAAATATTCGATTCTAATTTTTCTTTGCAAGCAGGAAGAATGTCAATCGGTTTGGGCAATCAAAGATTTATTGGTCTTAGCGATTGGGGATTTGCAGGGAGAAGTTTTGATGGAGCTATAATTAATCATTCATCGGAAAACTTAGTAATTGATCTATTCGGTTTCAAATTAAATGAAAGAAATAATAGAGGCGATACGAATGATCTAAACCTTTATGGTGCTTTTGCAACTATCACATCGGTAGAGAACCTCGCTATCAAAGCGTTTTTATTCTGGGAAAAAGGCGTTCCTACCGATAATATGAATAGATGGACTATCGGAGTTGACCTTGTCGGTAATATAGGTAATTTGACTTATGAACCGGAATTTGCTTATCAATTCGGAAAAGTAAACTATCGATATCCGGCAATTCCACTTGACAGAAATAACAAAAAAATCGATATTGCTGCATTTTTTGCCGCACTAAATCTTACCTATCAATTCGAGGGAAATCTTCAACCGAAATTAAATGCCGGTATAGAATATTTCTCAGGTGATGATCCCGCTACTCCTGATAAAGATGAATCATTCTTTAATCTATATCCGAGTAATCATAAGTTATATGGAATAAGTGATATTATTGGGAATATGCCTAAAAGTACATTTAGCAGTGGTTTAATTGATATGCATCTGCGTTTTTCTTTTGTACCGGTAAAAGATTTTACGTTTAATGCGGAAATATATTCTTTTGTGGCAGATAAAAATTACCGATTAAATAAGACCGCCGGAGAGAGTAAAGATTTAGCAATGGAAACGGATTTTTATATTGATTATAAATATGATAAGAATATTTTTTTCAATATGGGCTTTGCGCTATTCTCATCAGGTGAAATTTTCAAAGATATTTTTTCGGGTGATCCGGCAACATATTTTTATACCGGATTGCAGTTGAGTCTATGATAGTTATTTTAACTTATCCCTATACATTTATAAAAAAAATTATTAGATTATAATAATAATAAACACAATTTCTAAGATCGGAGGGCGCAATGATCACAAGAAAGGTATTATCCCTTTTTACTATTCTCTTTTTCTTCACTTTTTCTCTACTAAATGCACAGGCAGTAAGCCAATCAATCACAGTTTCGAGCGGTACATTTTCTAAAGTATTATCTTTTGGATTAGACCCATCGGCAACCGATGGAATTGATCTATCACTTGGTGAGGCAGTTCTTCCACCATTACCACCGGGCGGAATTTTTGATGCACGATTTAAACTACCGGATAGCGAACAGTCATGGAAAGATTACCGTCAAGGAACGGCAGCTTCATTTATATCAAAAGATTATGAAATTCATTTTGCGCCCGATAACGGGTTGGGTATTAAAATCGAATGGGATCTCCCCGCAGGATATAAGGGAACTCTCAAAGATAAAATGAATGGTTTGATAATCAGTACAACCGTTAAAGGTAAAGGTGAAATTAGTCTTACACCTGAACAGGTAGAGCAAGTTAATAAACTAATTTTATCTATTAATTTTTTGCTTGGCACTCTTTCGGCACCTACTCTATTATCCCCCGCTGATAATGCTGTTAATATACCGTTAACTCAAACATTTTCTTGGAATGCTGTAACTAACGCAACCGATTATCTTTTGGTATTGGCTAAGGATATCGGTTTTACTGATTCAATAGGTGTTTATTATCCGGCAACTACATCATACGAAGTAACAAATTTAGATAATGACATTGATATTTATTGGAAAGTTATAGCTCGCAATCGTGATGCTGCTAATCCATTATCACTGGCATCGGCAATAAGAAAATTTCATACAGTCGATGTTCCTCCACCGGTTCCGGTTCTTCAGACACCAATCGATAATGCTGTGGGGCTCTCTCGCAAAATCATTTTTACTTGGGAAGCATCTGCAGGAGCAAATTTCTATAAACTCCAGATCGCTGAAGATGAAAATTTCAATAATATCTTTTGGGAAGATTCCACCATTACAGATGATGTTGCCGCTGGAGTAAATCAAATTGTCGATGGCTTTGCTTTTTCTGCCGATTATTGGTATCGTGTAAGAGCGAGAAATGGTGCAGGCAATAGCCCATATACAATAGTAAGAAAATTTTCAATTGTTTCAATAAATTGGTTACTTGATATTTCGGTTGCAAATAATAGAGAGGCAAATAAAGATACGCTTAGAATAGGTGCTGCCGATAGTGCTACTGATTTAATCGATCCAATATTCGGTGAACTTTCCTTGCCTCCACTGCCACCTACGGCTGTATTTGATGTACGGCTTAAACTCAGTACTACAGAAAGTTCTGCAATCGATTTCCGTCCGACCGCAGATAATATTACATATACAATCTTACTTCAATGCGGAGACGCAGGTTACCCATTAACATTTTCATGGGATAAAACTAAATTACCCGAAGGGATGTTTACACTTAAAGATCCATTTGGAGGAATTTACTTGAATGTGGATATGAAAAGCGAGAACTCTGCCACTCTTACAGAGGACGCTGTAACCGGAGTAATTATTGAATACACAAAAAAAATCTCAATCGATTTGGCACTTCAAAATTCATGGAATATTATTTCGGTTCCGATTACTGCCGATGATATGACTTCCTCGGTATTATTCCCAAGCGCAATATCACCTGCATGGAAATATGATAACGGTTATACACAAGAGGCGACAGCAAAAATCGGATTGGGATATTGGCTGCGAATGCCTTCGGCTCAATCAGTAACGGTTTCAGGTCTGCCGACTGCACTCACCACTGTAAACGTAAAATCGGGCTGGAATTTAATTGGTGTTTATGATAAGGAAGAATCGGTTGCTAATATAACAACTACACCGGCAGATTTACTTAACTCACGGTTTTTTGGATATGGAAACGGATATTTTGAACCTGCTTCTTTAGTCCCGGGTAAAGGATATTGGATCCGCGCAAAGCAAGATGGGCAGTTAAATTTCCATTATACTATAAATAAGGGTACTGATTTCTCGGCCTATGCTCAATCATCGATTGCAGCAAATTCAGGTAAACTTATTATAAAAGATGCTTTGAATAATTCTTCTACATTATATTTAATAAGCGAGAGTGCAGATTTAACACAGTTTGATTTACCGCCATTACCTCCAACCGGAATTTTTGATGCACGTTTTTCATCGGGCAGAATGGCTGAATCTGTTTCCTCAATTCAAGGTATCGATATTAATTCGGCAAATTATCCGGTTTCGATATCTGTCTCGGGAACAAGCATAAAAATATTTGATGAAAACGGCAAAGAGTGGATATTAAATTCGGGCAGCAATTTTAGCATAACGAATCCCGAAACTAATAAAATCCGGATACAATCGACCGAAATTCCTCTTGAGTATAATCTGATGCAGAATTATCCTAATCCGTTTAATCCGACAACCACGATTCAATTTACAATTCCGGAAAAATCAGTAGTAAATTTATCGATATATAATATATTGGGAGAGGAGGTAAATAGAGTAATTAATAAAGAACTTGATGCCGGTTCTCATCAATATGAATGGGATGCAGCAGGGCTTCCGAGCGGTATTTATATATACAAACTCTCCACAGATAAATTTACCTCC
The DNA here is from genome assembly GCA_001516025.1 of bacterium BRH_c32. GTDB lineage: Bacteria > Bacteroidota > Ignavibacteria > Ignavibacteriales > Melioribacteraceae > BRH-c32. The sequence goes on from LOEU01000004.1 coordinate 28,519, forward strand.
AATAAGAAAATGCTATTAATTAAATAAATTTTTAAGCCGGATAATTCATCCGGCTTTTTTATTTTATAATAAATAGTTAAATTAAAAAATTAGTTTTAAAGGCTTATTAGGATTCCCTAAAAGTCGAGGGCGGGAACGGGGATTTAACCACCCCTGTTCCTATTTTTTTCTTTCCTAAATTTGATTATCTTAAAACAACATATAGATAGTACGGATTGTATAATTACTAAGCATCACTATTATGAAAGCAATTAAAAATGAGAGAAGAACATATCCCTTATGAAGAAGAAATAAAAACTAAAGAGGCGCACAAAAAAAGAGAGAGAGAACAACGTTTATTATTTCAGGATGAACTTGCCGAATCGGAAAATAAGTACCGTTCCTTGTTCGACAATTCTACCAGTGCGATTCTTATATTCAATCTAGATTCTGAATATGTAGAAGCTAATAAAGCTGCTTGCGATCTCCTCGGCTATTCTCATTATGAAATTACACATCTTAAAGTAAAAAATATTTTTAATTCATTCTCGCATAAAGAATTCGAATTATTATATCAAGATTTCTTAACAAAAGGGAATGCAAAAGGTGAAGCCTCCATTACTACTAAATCGGGAGATAAAAAATTTGTCGATTATAGCTCAATAGCTTTTTTTATTCCCGGACATCATTTATCTATTATAAATGATGTAACTCATAAAATCCTTCATCAAGAAAAAATTAAAGAATCACTTAAAGAAAAAGAGATACTATTAAGAGAGATTAATCACCGAGTAAAAAATAACCTGCAACTTATAACAAGTTTGATTAATCTTCAGATGAACAGTCTTGACGATAAAAAATCACATGGTATTTTAACAGATGTTCAAAGTCGATTAAAATCGATGTCATTGATCCATGAATTTATGTATGAATCGGGCAATTTTGCATCGATAAAGTGCAAAGAATATATCGAAAGATTAGTTCAATATTTAAGACGAGCATACCTCACCGGAACTAAAAAAATTCAAACCATAATTACAATTGATGATCATAATTATGGTATGGAATTGGTTACTTATCTCGGACTTATAATTAATGAAGTAGTTTCTAATAGTTTTAAGCATGCATTCCGTAAAAAAAATACGGGGACAATTAGCATCGATTTAAGAAGTGTTGAGAAAAATTATTTCTTGCTTACCATAAAAGATGATGGAGATGGTTTCCCAAATAAAATAGATATTAATTATATATCCTCAATGGGGATTCAACTTACCAATACATTAGCTCGGCAATTAAATGGAAAGCTCGAAATTCAATCTTCCGAATCAGGTACAACTTCCTTAATTCACTTTGTGAAAAATTAATTCATGGATACATCAGAAAAGAAAATATTGATTGTAGAAGATAACCTGATTGTAGGCAGCGATCTTAAAATAACTTTAGAACAATTCGGATATTATGTTACGGGAATTGCAATGTCGGGCTATGAAGCTGTCGAGATATTTAGAGAATCGATTCCGGATCTTGTATTAATGGACGTAATGCTTAAAGGAGAACATGACGGGATTAAGACAGTCGATATCCTGAATTCAATAGTAAAAGTGCCAGTAATATTCCTAACGGCATATTCGGATAATGATACATTAATAAGAGCTGCCGAAAGAGAACCCTATGCTTATCTAATAAAACCATTTCACGACCGTGAATTATATAGTGCTATTGAAATGGCATTATATAAAGCCAAAGCTGAAAGAGTAATAAAATTAAGTCAAGAACGGCTTCGTCTCGCAATGGATGCTACTCAAGATGGTCTTTGGGATTGGAATATAAAGGAGAATAAAATTTATTGGAGTGCCACTGCATATCAGATGCTTGGCTATGAAGCAAATGAATTTCCTTTAACTATAGAAAAATGGAAAGAATTAATTCATCCCGAGGAATTTGATCCTACATATAAGAGTTTATGGGAACAGATGAATAATGAAGATGGCAGATTTGAAATAATCTTCCGCTACAAAACGAAATCGAATACTTATAAATGGGTAAGCGGCAGAGGAAAGGTTGTCGAAAAGATCAATAATGAGATTATAAGAGTAATCGGGACACATATTGATATCGATAATAGGATTAGAAGTGAAGAAAAAATTAAACAGCTTTCGCAAGCTATTGAGCAGAGCCCCGTTTCGATCATAATCACCGATACCGATGGAAACATCGAATATGCCAATCCTATATTTTCGGAATTAACCGGTTATTCACCTGAAGAAATAATCGGGAAAAATCCAAGAATTTTGCAATCTGATAAAAGTATCACCGATTATGAAGAAATGTGGAGAATTTTATTAGAGGGGAAAACATGGTACGGGCTATTTGTAAATAAGAAAAAAACAGGCGGACTTTTTTGGGAATCGGCAATTATTTCCCCCATAAAAAATGATAAAGGCGAGATAATTAATTACGTTGCAGTAAAAGAGGATATAACCGAAAAAATCGCAGCAGAAAAAGAATTAGAAAAATATCGTACTGAGCTTGAAAATTTGGTAAAAGAAAGAACTAAGGAACTAGCATTTGTAAATAAAAGATTAGCCGATCAATTAGAGAAATCAGAAATTATCGGAAAAGCCATTAAAGAATCCTTAGAAAAAGAGAAACAACTAAATGACTTAAAATCGAGTTTTATCTCTACAACTTCACATGAATTTAGAACTCCCTTATCTTCGATTCTTTCCTCGATAGAGCTTTTAGAACTATTTGGACGGAAGTGGGATGAAGATAAGTATAGTGCACATATTGAAAGAATTAAAACAGCGATTGATTATTTAACTAAATTGATGGATGACGTTTTGATGCTCAACAAAGCGGAGACAGGGAAACTGCAATTTAATCTTTCTCGTGTTAATCTTAATGAATTATGCCATAAAATAATAGAGGAAGTAAAAACTCTTTCAAACGAGAATCATAAGATTGTTTGTAATTATAATATGAAAGAAAAAGATTTTCGATTAGACGAGAAATTGATACGTTTTATAATTAATAATCTATTAGGTAATGCAATTAAATATTCTCCGAAAGGAGGGATTATAGAATTGAGCATTGAAAAGATTTCAAATCAAATAATTTTAGTTATTAGGGATGAAGGGATAGGAATTCCCGAAAAAGACAGACCTCAATTATTTAATACTTTTTTTAGATGCAGCAATTCCGGAGATATTCAGGGCAATGGATTGGGACTTTCGATTGTTAAAAAATCGGTAGATATCCATGGCGGTACAATTATTTTAGACGAAAGTTATACTAAGGGTTCAAGATTCGTAGTTACGCTTCCACTATATAAAATATAAAATAGAGATTATATTAGTTCATACACTTTTTAACTAACTTATCCCAAAAATCATTCTTTTTTGCCTTTATTTTCTTTTTTCGCTACACTTATTAAATAATTTATTCCCCAAAACCTCCGTTTACAACATCATTAGTCCGTTCACTCCAAAATGGTTTATATAAATTCGATTTACTTCGAAAATAGGGTAACAAAACAATAAAGGGGTGTAGCAAATGTTTAACAATATGAAAATCGGAAAACGGCTAATGGTCGGATATGCATCTTTAGCCGCTGTATTAGTAGTAACAATTATTTTAAGTATTTCAAATCTGTCTTCGTTAAATAGTGAAGTAGAATTACTTGCTAACGATCGGTATCAAAAAACGGTTTGGGCAAATGGAATTATCGATCAGATAAATGTGGTTGCGAGAATCAATCGTAATCTTTACATATTAGATGATCCAAATGAAAAAGCTGTTGAGATGAAACGTTCAGCAGAAGCATCAGTTATAGTAAACGGATTAGCCGATTCTCTAGCAAGGACAATAAGTACCGATGAAGGTAAAGCTTTATTATCAGAATTTACTATTGCAAGAAAAGAAAAATTCTTTCCGGCAAGAGAGAAATTCTTCCAATTTTTAAACTCAGGGGATAAGGAAGGTGCCAGGAATATTTTATTTAACGAACTTAGAATCGCGCAGGGGGAATATTTTACTTCGATTGAAAATCTGATTAAATATCAGGGTAGACTTGTAGATGAATCTGCCTCTAAGGCTAAATCACTATATTCTTCTTCGTTTTGGATGATGATTATTATTGGATTTGCAGCACTTGCATTAGTCGCATTCTTATCATTAACAATAACCAGAAGCATTGTAAACCCTATAAGAAAGGTAGCTGATAGAGTAAAACAATTAGAAACTGTATGTATTACAAATCTTGGTAATGGATTAATGGCATTATCTCGCGGAGACTTATCGGCAAAAGTAGAAAAAGCAACTAAACATTTAATATTGAATAGAAAAGATGAGGTTGGCGAAGTTGCCGATACAGTTGATAGTATGATAACTAAGGCACAATTGGGAATTGATGCTTATGAATTGGTTCGAGGAAAATTCCAAATGTTAATGGGTGAAACAAATAAGTTGATTGATGACGGTAAAGAGGGAAGATTAAATCAGCGTGGAGACGATAAGAAGTTTGAAGGAGCATACCAGGAATTAGTAAAAGGATTTAATGATGTATTAGATTCAGTAATCATTCCAATTCAAGAAAGTGCAAAAGTATTAGATGTTTTTTCAAAAGGAGATTTTACACCAAGAATCAATTCAAAATATAAAGGGGATCATCAGCTTATAGTAAATAGCTTGAATCGACTTGGAGAATCAATAACTACAATATTAAGAGATGTAACAGATGCAGTGGAAGCCACAGCAAGTGCAAGCAGTCAAATTTCATCTAGCACTGAAGAACTAGCCGCCGGATCACAGGAACAGAGTGCGCAGGCAGCAGAAGTGGCAAGTGCAGTAGAACAGATGGCTTCATCGATCTTACAAACGACAAAGAACGCAAATAACACGGCAGAAAATGCAAAGAATGCTCGTGCCGTAGCCACTCAAGGCGGTAAAGCGATGACAGATACAATTGATGGAATGAATAGAATTGCGAATGTAGTTTCACGAGCCGCTTCTACGATTGAAGAATTAGGCAAAGGAAGCAATCAAATAGGGGAGATTATCCAAGTAATCGATGATATAGCAGACCAGACAAATTTACTTGCATTAAATGCGGCAATTGAAGCAGCAAGAGCAGGCGAGCAGGGCAGAGGATTTGCAGTGGTAGCAGATGAAGTCCGTAAGCTTGCAGAGAGAACTACAAAAGCAACGAAAGAAATTGCAGATATGATTAAGAAGATTCAAAAAGATACGATTGAAGCTGTCGATTCTATTAGCCAAGGAACCACTGAAGTGGAAGCAGGCAAAAAATTAGCACTGAATGCAGGCGAATCTTTGAATCTGATTATAACTGGCTCAAATGAAGTAGTGGATTTATCCACCCAAGTAGCTGCGGCAAGTGAAGAACAATCAGCCGCATCGGAACAGATAAGTAAAAACATCGAATCGATCAGTAGCGTAACTCATCAATCAGCTTCAGGCACTCAACAGATTGCAAGAGCAGCAGAAGACTTAAATAGACTGACCGATAATTTACAGCAATTGATTTTACAGTTTAAGATAGATACCGGTAAGAGTAATTTATCCGTAAGAACTAACGGGAAATTAATACACAGCCTATAAAAACACACCTCTCAGATATATCCCAAAGTCCCTAATAGCCGTCTTTCAAAGAGACGGCTATTTTTTTGTACAATAAATTGAATTCATGTTATTTAAAGAGAGAATAAAAAAAGCCGGTGGGAACCGGCTTCAATAAATCTTATTTAGTAGCAAACATTAACGAGCAGTAAATTGCAATGAGAATCATATCCTAATTATCAGCAGCCGCCGATAATGCGCTTCGATTTTTTCTTTTCGATCGGTGCTTTTTTATTATTTTTTATTAATTCAGCTACTTCGATGCTGGCTTTAGCTCTGAATCTTGCAGTGTCTTTATCCTGCTGTGAATTTAATTCCGGAGGAGTTTGATAATTGAGAATCTGGGACTTAAAAGCCGCCATTCCACCTTGTAATACTCTTACGTTTTCAAATCCTAATTCAGAGGCAATCACCGAAGCCTTCTTTTCGTCCTTTTCATCAGCGGCAACAAAAACCGTAAGTTTCTTTTTGACCGCAATAGTCTTAAGGGCATCCTTACCGAATAGTTCTTTGAATGTCATCGGTATCGATTTAGGAAGACTCATTAGCGTAAATTCTTTCATCGGACGGAAATCGATAATTTGCAAATTATTATCATTATCCATTAATCTAAAAGCGAGCTCATCGGAAGTGATATAATTTAATCTAACGGAATTTATTTCTTCGGTATTATTAGCTTTTTCCAAAACTGCATTTTGTTTGGAAGGCATTAAGAAAGCAGATAAGCCCATAACGAATAATATAGAAACAACAGCATAGTAAAGTTTAAGAGGATGCTCTTTTGAAGTAGCACCGTTATTAACTCTTAGTTCCACCCAGCGAGTAAACCAAAATGCGCCGGCAGCCATTACGGCAAATGAAAATGCAACCACGGCATGAGAAGTGCCAAGAAGATCATATACAGTTACTAAACCCCAGTTTTCGGCAGTATATAATCCATATAGCATCGGATATAGTTCACCAAATAGAAAGACACCAATAACAGAACCGCCGATAAAATAGATTGCATCAATTTTACCGATAGCTGCGGCGCAGAAACTTGTCCCGGGACAGAATCCGCCGATAACGAATCCGAGTCCCATAATAAATCCGCCTACAAGCGCAGAATAGAGAAACGTAGGATTAACGTAGATAAGATTGAGATCGATCATCCCAAGATATGCAAAGATTACCAATCCAATCATTGCCGTAATACCGGCAGTAAAAAACACGCGTAATACGGTAAAATCATATCCATAAAATAAACCGACCAATTTCTTAGAAGTCGAGAATCCGGCTTGTTCGAGAATATATCCGAATGCAATACCGACAAAGAGAGCGACAACAAAATTCAGTTCATTTCCGATAACATCAGGTACTAATGGTCCCATAATAATCTCCTCTCCTTAAATCCAAAGTTTTCTAAAAAAATAAGCAAACATGTAAGCACCGCCGAAGATAGCAAACATAGTAATTATACCGCCGAATGAGAGCACAGCCATACCGCTAAGAGCGGCTCCGCTCGTACATCCTCTTCCGAGTTGCGCCCCGAATCCGAAGAGCAATCCTCCGATAATAGCCGTTACTATTCTTACTTTGGATGTTACTTTAGGCGATTTTTCTAAAGTCCAATTTAGACGATTAGAAACAAGTCCCGAAATAAAAGCACCGATAAGAACGCCGATGACTTCAAAGACGAGCCAATTCTTTAGCGGGTTATTATCATGCTCGCTTAAGTATTCTTTATAGAACTTAGCTTCCGAAGCATGAGAAGGAGCGACCGTTTCTACTGCAGCAACTACACCACTCTTAACTGCACCACTAGCACCAAGACCGCGTCCCGTTATAAATATTGTTGCTAATAGCAGAAGTCCTAAAAGAAATCCCGCTAAGTATGGATTCATATATTTTGTTTCGTTCATATTATCCTCTAAACCTTTTAATTTTCTTTTGATGATTTTTCATCTTCTAATTCTTCATAACCGGTAATCATTGCTTTTAGATTAGAAGTAACGGTCTCACCGGTAGTAATTAAGTAGAGATGCGTAATAATAAAAGCGATTAATAATAAAGCACCTATTGTATGTACTATTGCAACGACTTCGAGCGAGCCGATATTAATAGATTCGACTGCATCTTTCTGTGGGTAGCGATAGAACATATAAAGAAGTCCGCTTACTACCATTACCGGAATAACAAGAATTTTAAGACCGAGATAAACTAATTTTTGAAGCGGATTTAATTTGCTCAAAACGGTTTTCTTTGTAGGATGCGGAGCATTTTTAAAGATTCCGAATATATAGTAATTGATTTGTGCTTTTAAGTTCGATGCAGTCGGCATATATTGCTTCCATTCGCCGGTGGAGAAATGCCAGAAGATTGCAAATACAATTAAAACGATAAAGGCATAAGCGGAAACATTATGGTACTTAACTGCATTCTGATAACCGAAAAACGTAAATGAGCCATGAATCTCGAATCCCGTAGCGGCTAACATAAAAATAAGTATAGCTTGAGTCCAATGCCAGAATCTCTCGAACGCTTTATAGATATAAACTTTATATTTCATTATGAACCTCTTTTTTCGATTTACGTTTTGTAGAAATTCTGATACCTGCATGAACCATTACACCAAGCAGAGTTAAGATTATAATAATTTTTCCGCCGATTTCTACTAGGCTTGAATAATCTCTTGCGGGCATATAAAAATCATTCAATCCGGCAAGACGGCTATTTTCTCTCGTATGGCATTGGTTACATGAAAGTGTATTTTCCTTTGATGAGACCATGTGATTAATAGGCCAGTACATTTCGGTTCTAACAAAAGCAAGTTGACCGCTGAAAGGAAGATGCACTTCATCCATTCCAACTTTAGCTGCTCTTAGCCAATTAAAATCTACCCAAAGCGCACCTTCACCTTTTTTATCAGAAAATAGTTTCGGCTGAATAATCATTTTATTAACGGGATCGAACGGCTGACGTGCTCTATGAATTTTAACGGGAATAATTTTAGAATCTCTATCTGCATAAGAGCCGTTAAGAGTATTTATTTTTATCGGTTTAGTGGTATCATTAATTACATCGCCGAGAAGATAGTGATCGGCAGTTCCATTGAACCAGATATATTCCGGTTTAACGCTGTCTGCCCATGTGAATGTACCTTTAATCGACATATAAGTATGGTTGCCTTTTGAATCTTCTTCGGTATAAGGTTCGCCATCTTTGAGTTTACCTGCGGTTGACCAATCCCAAGCCATTTTTGTTGAATTTTCTTTAGCATATACCGGTATATGACAGGTCTGACATGCCACTTTTACAGTATGCTCGTTCAAGATTTCTGCATCATGCGGAGTTTCTGTATGGCACTGTTCGCAGGTGGAACGATTTCTATTCATCGAAGAAAGCGAATAAACTCTTCCTTTCATCATATGATTTTCGCTCGTATGGCAGTCAACGCATACAAGATTAGAAGTTTCGGGGGACATGTGAATATCAATATCGGCAGATGGCTCAAACATGGAAGATTCTAAATCGCCATGCTTAACGTTATTACCGCCACCGCCAAAGAAATGACAAACACCGCAATTTGATCGCATTGGTCTGCCAACTTTTTGAGCTACAAGATTAAGATCGACAGCTTTATCCGGTGCTCCTGCCATTTCATTTCCTTTAGCGTAAGTCTCGGAATTATCATGGCAAACAAGGCAATCGATATTAGTTGGATCGGTAAGAGGAGTCATTGAGCTTGTCATTTTGAATCCGATATGACATTTTGCACAACTTTGTTCGTTTCCTTCTACACCGATACAAAAATTATTAATTGCGTTTTTCTTGCCTACGTAAACAATACCTCTACCTTGGACGTATTCTTCACGTTCCCAATTCCAGTGATTTGAGTGCATCACCTCTTTATGACGTTCGGTATGGCAGGAAATACATGCCGCCGTGGCATCTTGTGGTGAATTGAATTTCTTTTGAAGGATCGCAAACTTTGAATGATCCACAGAGGGAATATGCTTCTTAGAATATTTCGCTTTAAGAAGTGAAATATTCGATTGTTCGGTCTCGGTCGGCTTAAGGAAGATTATCGATGTTGTTATCACCAATCCGATAAGCAGCAGTGCGATTAAAATTTTTTTCATATTATTTCTTAATTAGTTTAGAGTATAAAAGATTATTATTTCTTTTTTTTATTTAATTCGGTAATCAAATACCGAAGCGATTCGATTAAATCATCTCTTTTATGAACTTCCATATTATTTAAAATCTCTTGATGGATATTTATATGGCTATTATAAAGATTTTCTATAAATGGACGGCTTTTAGGGAGCGTTTTGATTGAGACGTTTCTTTTATCATCGGTGTTTGTAATCTTAGTAACGAAGTTTTTCTCTTCTAATCCTGCAATAATCTGCGTAATTCGCCCCGGAGTGATAGAAAGTGTATCGCATAATTCCTTAATTGTTAGCAATTCATTAAAAGCGAATAACTTAAGGACTCGGAACTCGGCAGGGGATAGACTGAAGCTTTTTGCGAAATAATCTTGTGTTTTATTGCATGTATGTGTCAATTCGCAGACTAACTCGGCTAATTCTTCCACTTGATGATGTAATGTAGATATATTTGTCATATTATAATTTATTTTAGACTCTAAAATAAATTGAGATTTTCTCAAATGCAAGACAAAAAGGATAAAAAAGCATTATTATATAAAGATATGATGTCTTTAATTAACTTTTCAGGAGACTGTAATTATTCTTTGTTTGAGGTTGGGAACACTATTTTTTAAGTATTTAAATCAGGATTTAAATGCAACCTTTTGGTAATTTGATGCGTCTAACTATCAGTATAAAAAGATTTATGCTGATACAAAATTATTACAATAAAAATATATTAAGGAGTTTTATCATGAAGCGCATATTGGTAGTATTTTCCGTTATTTTATTTACAATTTTTATATCGTTAAGTAATGTTTATGCTTCGGGTGATGTAGCAGGAAAATATAAAGCAGAATTATCGGCTGCAAGTTCACCGGCAAGAATTATGGTATTAAATTTATATTCAGATAATAGTGCAGTTTTAACAAGTGATTTTCAGAATGGCAAGCCACCGGTTGTAGAAGAAGGTTCTTGGAAAACATCAGGAAAATCTGTTGCAATTTCTTTAGACAAAATGAATGGAAGAAAATCATATAATCCGCTCGATATTACTTTTGAGGTAATGAATAGCGCATTAGTAGCAGTAAAATATGATGAAAAAGTTTTTGGAACCGATGGATTGAAATTAGCTAAGGTAGAAGTAACTCCCGCAGTTAATACCACTTGGAAATGGGTTTCCACTACTTATGAAAAAGATAAATTAGACGTAACGACACCTGATGATTATACAATCGAATTAAAAGATAACGGAAGAATACTTGTAAAGGCAGATTGTAATAGAGGTTTTGGCAAAATTGATATGAATGATTATAAATTGGTTGTGGGTGAAATGAGCTTAACTAAAGTTGCTTGTCCTGATGGCTCACTTTCGGCAAAATTCTTAAATGAACTTAGTAATGCTACTGTTTATGCAACAGAAGGTGATGCACTTATGATTACTTTGAAAGATAATAGTGTAATGAAATTCACAAAATAAAAATTGTATAGAATAATTTTGAAAGCCGCATCCAATTAATTGAATGCGGCTTTTTTTTATTCAAATTTCATAATGATTTCGTGATGATATTTTTCTTCGGGCTTAAGAAGTGTAGATGGAAATTCCGGTTTATTAGGGGAATCAGGGAAAAATTGGGGTTCGAGACAAAATCCGGTTCGGCAATTCATTGGCTTTCCATCTTTACCGATTGTACCATCTAAATAATTACCTGAATAAAACTGAACTGCCGGATAAGTTGTATAAAGTTTCAGTTTCCTGCCGGTTATCGGTTCAGAAACTTCGGCTGCAAGTTTTAATTCATTTAATTTTCCGTTAAGAACGTAATTAAAATCGTAACCTCCATCTACTTCATCTATTTTTTCACCTATCACCATATCTTCAATAAAATCCAATTCGGTACCGCTAATTGAGATCAATTTACCTGTCGGAATGAAATTCTCGTCGATCTCGGTAATCTTTTCCGAATGTAAGGATAGATGATGATTAAGAATCGGAGAAGACTTATCCTCATTGAGATTAAAGTAAGAGTGATTAGTAAGATTAACGTGAGTGGGGTGGTCGGTTTCCGCATCGAAAGTAATTTTGAGTTCATTTTCTTCATTGAGATAATATTTTACTATTGAAAGCAGATTGCCAGGGAAACCTTCTTCTCCGTCATGGCTCAAATAATTGAATTGAACTCCGCAGCCAGATAGTGTTTCGAAAGTATTATAATTCCATAATTTTTTATTGAATCCCTTTTTTCCACCGTGAAGCAGATATCCGGGACGATTTTCGCTTAATTTATATTCTTTACCGTCAATTGAGAATCTAGCATCGCCGATTCTATTTGCATATCTGCCGACTGTGCAGCCGATAAATAATTTGTCTTTTTCATATCCCTCAATAGTATCATAGCCGAGAATAATATCGGAATATACACCGATTCTATCAGGTGTTTTAATAGATACTAAGGTAGCACCATAATTAATGATTTTTACTTCAATACCGTGAGTATTTTTTAAGGTGAATGATTTTACTTCCCTTCCGTCAGAGATTTTTCCGAATTCGCTAATAATAGGTTTCATAATTCCGATACTATTTTTGTTTTCAAAAATAAATAATTGTTCGGCTAAATACAGATTAAAAAAAAAGGAAGCTCTCAAAAAATAGCAGAGAGCTTCCGATTTGCATAAAGCAGCTATTTGAAAAACTAGCTGCCTATCGAGGGCGCAAATTTACATCTTAAACAGTAGTCATGCTTGAAACATTAGCACAACTGCCGGAATATGCTTTACAAAAAGTCCTTACATCCTAAACCTAAGCCCGGCATAAGCCATAGCACCCGTAACAGGACCCCAAACCATTGAAGCATCAAAAAATTGGCTATCAGGATTAAGAGAATCGATTATTAAATTTTCCTGACGATAACCGAATAAATTTTCTACACCGAGATACAAATCCAATCCGGGCAAAAACGTTCTCGTAATCTGAGCATTAACGGTGAAGAACCCGGGCGAATTTAATGGCATCTGATATTGCTTGGGATTAGATAATGTAGAAGGGATCCTTTTGCTTCCCGAATACTGTATTGTAAGATCATAGAACATCTGCGGATCGTCTTCTTTTTCTTTTTCGGTTGTATAAGCAAAATTAATAAACGCACGATGCTTGGAACTGAATGGACGTTCCATATACTTTCCGTCTATCATCTGCTTAACGTCCAAGAATCTATAAGCTGTTTTCAGATCAAAATTCTCAAATGGTTTGAAAGCAAATTCAGCCTGAAAGCTATTGGAATAAGCACCATTCTCAATTGTAGAAAAAATAACTTTCTGAGGAGAAGAATCGAGATTGGCAATATTAACTTGCTCGAAATCAGTTCGGTAGAAATCAAGTGTAAAAGATGCATCACGATAATCATAATAGAAATAATGTGTTAAGCTAACTCCAAAATTCCAAGCCTTTTCTTGCCCTAGTCCATAACCATAAGTGCCGGATTGATTAATAGAAATAGCACGTGAACTAGCTAATGCGGAAGCGTATTCGGTGAATATATTCGAGGTTCGGAATCCTCTCCCTGCCACTCCGCGAATCACCCAATCCGGATTCGGCGAAAAGCGAAGATGAACTCGAGGAGTAAACATAAATCCAAATTGATTATGGTAATCGCCTCTTACACCTGCAATTAAAGAAATTTGATCGTCATCTGAATATGTATATTCGGCAAAAGCACCAGGTACTTTTTCTATTCTATTATAAACGTTATTTATAAATTTCTCATTGAATTGATCAAATAAGAAACTAAAACCGATTCGGTATTTATGCTCGGTTGTATTTATAATCGATTGATATAAGAAATTAAAGTAGCCGGTTTTTTCATTGCCGCTATAATCGCGCTGACCGAAGAAAGATGAATTTCGATAATTAGTAAACGAAAATTGAAAGCCGAATGATTTATATGGAGCATCGGCAAATACATATCCCATCTTTGCATATAAATTAAGATTGTTATTAGTCATTCCAAAATTATATCGAGGGGAATTGAGTGACGGATTATAAGTCCCTCCTTCTTTTTTATCCGCAACGTACTGAAATCCAAATCTGCTTTCCCAACCGTCCATACTTAAGTATTGCCATCTCTGAGCAATATTCAAAGTATTAAAAGTGGGGAGGTCGCTAAAATTATCATTATTCATATCGAACTTATTTTTACGGGTGCTATAATGAAATAGAGAAATAGCAGAAAAATGTTCATTGAAATGAGAGATATAATTTAAGTTGCCTTCAAAACGTTGATCATAATCGCCATAGACATTCAAGAATATCGGAGTTTCATCAGGCGAGATCGATTTACGTAGATCGACATCTATCTGTCCGGTGATCGATTCATAACCATTGGCTACCGATCCGATTCCTTTAGAAACATTTATCGCTTGAACCCATGTTCCGGGAACAAACGAAAGTCCTATGTTAGACATAAGTCCGCGGATATAAGGCATATTCTCTAAAGAAGTTTGTGTGTATGTTCCAGAGAGTCCGAGCATTTCAATCTGCTTAGCACCTGTAATTGCATCGGTAAATGAAACATCGATAGCCGGATTTGTCTCGAAGCTCTCCGAAAGATTACAGCATGCGGCTTTGAATAATTCCTTCTCATTCATAGTCGATTTATTTTCGATTGCGAAATAATCGTGGGAAGTAGAAGCTTTTTCTCCGCTTACTTCCACTTCGCCGATCTGCTCGGCATCTTCGGTAAGTAATATTTCTAGGAAGCTATTATCTTTTATTTCAAGCGTATCGGGTTTGAATCCGATAAAGCTAACTACTAAATATTTGTATTCGGAAGCGAAGGGAATTTTGAAATCTCCTTTGCTATCGGAAGTAGTGCCGATAGTTGATGAGAGCCAATAAATATTCGCTCCGGCTAGTGGATGTTTATCGTTGTCGTGGTTTTCGTAAACTCTTCCTTTTAAGCTATTTTGTGCGTTTATTATTGTAAGTAAAGCAAATAATAAAGTTAGAATTAATTTTTTCATTTCTGCCTTTCGGGATTTAGTGAGTATTTTCTGAGTCTCTATATAAACAGCAATTCGGGAGTTTTACATAAACAGAATCGGCTGCTTTGAATTTATCTGTATCATGACCCACTTTTGCTATTCTATGTTTAAGAGAATCGACTGTTATCTCATCCTTTAGATATGCGACTTTTAATAACTTGGATTTTTTATCCCATTTGGCAAGTTTCACTTCTTTTATCTTAAGTGATTTTTCTATTCTGTTTTTACACATATTACAGTTTCCGAACACCTTAAATTCTGTTTCGGCTACTTTATCCTGAGCGATTGAAAGAGTAGTAAAAAATAAAAACATTACTGCAATGCTTAATAGATTTTTCATTTTTAGTTTCCTTTTAAAATTTTATTTAATAAATGTCGATGCCGTAAAAAAATGCACCAGTTTTATATTAATATTTATTAGCGCAGCCGGAACGGCTTACTATTTCTATGAATTCAATTCTTAAAGGAGTGAAAATAATTTTAACGTAAACCTAAGAACCCGATTGGTCCTAACATCAACGTTCGTTGCCAAGTGTTGAAAATAATTCTTATGGGATAGTTTGCCCCATTCCTTTAATTCAATTGAATTATAGAATAGAGGGAAATCTCAAATAAGGAAACTGCTTTGCAAAATGCGGATATCTCTGCCGGGAGGCGAGTTATCTGTAATATTATGTTGAAAGATAGAATGAGAGACTACATCTGCCACTTCATTATTAGCATGAAACGGTATGGAAATCTCAAATGAACTGATTTTAAATTCGTTTTCGGATTTATGAAGATCTTCAATCTTGGTAGTTTTAATTTCTGTTTTGCAGCATTCGCTCCCGCATTCCATACCGCAGCATGAATCGGGTTCTCCTTTTCTTTCGGTTAATGCCAATTCCACTGAATCGACTTCATCACCGCAAAAATGAATAGCTACATTCACCCCGACCACAAGGAAAAGGTAAATGAACATAAACGATATTGTAAATAACTTCTTCACGATGCAAATATAGGGATAAAGATATCATATCCACAAGTCTGATTAAAATGCCCTTTTAGATTCTCTTCCAAGGAGTGCAATGAGAATAAGTTTACTAAATGTTTAAGAACCGTGATCTTATTAATCTCCGATGAGTGCATTGAGAATCGGAGCATTCCATTCTTCTATACCTATAAAATAGAGAATAAAATCAGAATCAAACTGCCAATAAGCCCAGCTCCATCCAAATTCCTCGGCAGTTCGGCAAACGTTATAAATATATTTTACTCTATACTCCATCTCTCCCTTATCGTAAGCACCAAATTCACCAAGAAGTATAGGTCGGTTGTTCTTAATAGCCCACTGATTAACTAAAGAAAAGTCATCTCTTAATTTTTTAATCTCTTCGTCCGAGCCCCACTTGATACCGAGCTGAGAATTTTCGGGAGTCCATGATGCCCCCTGATGAGTAAATTCCATAGGGAGATAATAATGGACTGTTACTATAAGATTCTTATCATCTTCGGGTAATGTGAGTGCATCGAGATGATAGATATTATTCCAAAATCCGGGACCGATAATAACAATCCGCTCCGGATTAGTTCTACGAATAATTTGAAGTAGCTCTTTATGGTATTGATTCCAAAGTTCGTCGGTTAATTTGCCAAATGGCTCATTGAGAATTTCAAAGACTACACTATCAGAATAGTTTTGATAGTGGTCAGCCACCTGTTCCCAGAATGCTTTTAGTCGAGGCAAATTCTCTTCGGGTGCATTTCCCATCTCACCAAAATTATGCATATCAAGAATAACCAATAAATTATTTTTAAGTGCATTATTCACTGCCCAATCGAGAGTGTTAAACCAGCTTTCAGGTAAAAGGAGGGTCTCTTTATCCATAAATGAAAAAGCATGAAGATTAATTCGGACAGAATTAAAACCGGCATCTTTAAGTTTAGTAAAATAATTCTCTTTGAATCTTTTCTGATCGAAATTTTTCCAAATTGGGTCGTATCCGATTATGTTAACACCTTTGCCGAGTTTCTTATTAATCTCAAATGCTTTACCGCTTTGCGCCGAGAGAGAGATGGAAGTAATTATTAAAAGTAAAAGTAGCTTTTTCATAATGGACTCTACGATAATGAACTACAAAAATATAAAAATCAGAGATAAAAAAACCGGTTATTCCTTGCGGAGATAACCGGCATTTTTGGTAAGTCAAACTTTCTTTCATTTGCTAATTTATGCAAATACTGATTAAGCCATATTTGTATAAACAGACTGAACGTCATCATCTTCTTCGATAGCTTCGATTAATTCATTTACTTCTTTTTGCTGCTCTTCATCAAGCTCTTTCAAATTAGTTGGAATATAAGGAAATTCAGTAGCACTGACTTCGATATTTTTTTCATCTAAGGCTTTTTGCATTGTGCCAAAATCTTGGAACATTGTATATATATAGATTGATTCGTCATCATATTGAAGTTCATCAAGACCATAATCGATTAATTCCATCTCAAATTCATCAACATCGGAGATAAGCGATTTATCAATTTTAATGAGACCTTTATGATCGAACATAAAAGAGATAGAACCGGGGGCACCGAGAGCACCTTCATATTTACGGAAATAATGGCGAATACTGGCAGCAGTGCGAGTGGTATTATCGGTTGCACATTCAACAACCACCGCTACTCCATGTGGTCCGTAACCTTCATATGTAATTTCCGAATAGCCCGATGTATCTTTAGAAACCGCACGTTTGATTGCAGCATCCACTCTATCTTTAGGCATATTGACGGACTTAGCATTTTGAACTGCCATGCGGAGTTTGGAATTGGATTTAACATCGGGTCCGCCTGATTTTACGGCTATTTCAATATCTTTTCTTATTCTGTTGAACGCTTTGGACATCTTAGCAAAGCGCGCAAACATTTTGTGTTTTCTTGTTTCAAAAATTCTTCCCATTTGTACCGGTATCTTATTTTTTATTAAACGTGATTTAATATAACTCTGCAATTTAAGAAAATGTAGGGAAAAATATAAACAAGAAAGTATTTGCAGAGAAAATTAAGACTTTGTGAGTTCGTCATAAGCGCGTTCGAGGTTCATCTTACGTGCTCCGTCCCATCTCTCTTTTAGATTATTAAATCCCGGAATTTCGCCCGAGGCAATATCATCTTTGGACTTACCCGCTTTGACCCATTTATTTACGGTATCTATCAACGCTTCAAAATAATTTTTCATTTTTTTAATGTCATTTCTCGAACCCGTTACCTGATCGTCTGAAGCTGCATGACCATAAATGAAAAGTGTATCTTTGTCATAACGTTTATAGATCATTTCTAGAGTTTCGATCCAATATTTTATTGATCCACCTCCCATATTATCTATATAAGGATATGTATTATTAAAAACTAAATCGCCTACATGAGCAATATTAGCATTCTCGAAATGGATTACAGAATCGCCGCCTGTATGCGCAGGAGCAAAGTAACGAGCCTTTACTTTTTCTTTCTTTAAGTCCAATTCCCAATCTTGAACAAAAGTTATATCAGGATATTTCTGCGGTTTATCGGGATTGCCGCCATACATTTTTTCTTGAAGCATTTTGCAGTTTTCTTGAGCTACAATAGTCTTAGTAAAGTCTCTTAAATAAACATTTCCCGAAGTGTGATCGCCATGATGATGAGTATTGAAAAGTGTATCAATCTTGCCGCCGCTTATCTTAGTAAAATTATCAAAAAAGTTTTTTGCTGAATCGGGGAATTGAGAATCGATTACAACCGAACAATCCTTACCTGCATACCAACCGATAGTCCCCCCTTTTTCAATATATATCCCGATATTATTGCGGAGTTTTTTGATTCCATTCTTTGAATCATCGAAAAGATTAAAAAAACTGCTCCCTTGCAAGAAGATGCCGCCCGTTAATAAGAAGCTCGATTTTATGAATTGCTTACGATTTATTTCCATATCAGAATCTCCTTAAAAAATGATAAATAATATACGAACTCCATTTATAAATATAAAAAATACACTTGATAAATATCAGTATAATTATTACTCTATTTTCATGAAAAAGATCATTTTAGTTTTAATGCTTCTATCGGTGCCAGTAAGCGCACAAAAATTAATCTATCCTGATATCCCGAGAGATCGTATAAGTGATTTAACATTCCTAAGCGATTCGGTAGGTTATTTAATTAATTATGGCGGAAGTTTATACCGCACTAATGATGGCGGGACTTCGTGGAAACTTCAGAAACATTTTCAAAATTATTATTTAACCATGTTAAGATTTCTCGATGAGAAAACCGGATTTATAGCGTCTGAAAATTATAATTACACCATTCCAAGAAGGTTTTATTATACGACAGATGCGGGACTTAGTTGGAATAGTAATGAACTTTTCTTTGGTGATGCCATTGATTTCCTCCCTGTATCACAGCAGAAAATATTGAAAGCGGATCGCGATGGAAATATTGCAATGATCGATAATTTTTATGGCAATTGGAAAACCGTTTACAGCATGCCCACTTTCATTGATTCTTCAGATGAATATAGCTATGAAAGACCGAAAGGAAACATAAAACAATTAATTAAGCTTGAGGATAAAAGAATTCTCGCTGCAGGAAACTATTTGGATTATTTTGATGCAGGTAAGGTTACGGATTCTCTTTCGTTTATTTTACAATCAAAAAAAGAAGGAGAAAAATGGGATACCTTATGGCAGGGATTAAATAAATTAATTAATTGTATCGCATTCGCCGATTCCAATACGGGTTGGATAGCAGGGGATAATATAATTTATAAAACAACTAATGGCGGGAAGGATTGGAAGCCACAATCTCCCGATGCGAAAATCTATTATGTGGGTAGAAAATTATATGCAATTGATTCACTTACTGCTTTTATGCTGCCTGATGCAGGTAACCTTTATTTCTTTACAGTAAATGGGGGTAAGAATTGGATTCTTAAAAACATTGAAACGAACTATGATAACGAATTTTATTTTATCGATCGAAAGAAAGCTTTTGTTTTTGGTTCGGAATTATATTCCACAGAAGATGGAGGTGAGAATTGGAAGGATGTAAGAAAATCGATAAGCGACAATATAATGAAGATTGATTTTGTTTCTCCAAAAAAAGGTTTTGCTGCAGGTTTTGGAAATATTTATCGTACAATCGATGGTGGATATAGTTGGGATACACTTTTTACGAGTAGTTCTAATTCGATGATAAGCGATTTTGAAATGGTTGACTCTTTAAATGGTTTTGTAATTTCCGGCGGAGAAATTTATGAAACAAATAATGGATGGTCTGATTGGAAAGAAGTCAGTTTTAAGCCGAGTTCTTTTTTCTCCGGCGGGATTCATTTCTTAGATAGCAAAATTGGTATTATTTTTAATGCAGTCGAAGAGAGTATCCCCGGCTCGCATAACTATGACTTAAAATTTATTTACATTACAGATGACGGCGGTAAAAATTGGATAAAGAAAAAAATCGATATTAATGATGTGTGGTTTCCATACAATATAAAATTTATTGATAAGGATAATATAATTTGTGCAGCTCAAGACGGAATTTGGAAAAGCAGCGATAGAGGTGATACGTGGATTATGAAATATGATTTACATTTTAACGTAGGATCGGGATTCGATTTTTATAAAGGGAAGTATGGATTTATCCCTTCTTATTCCACTAACTATTACTATACAACCGATGGTGGAGAAAGTTATACTGAAAAGACAAAAAAATCTTTAGTAACTGCTTATGACTCAAAATTCATTGGTACTTATGTATCAGGTGCAGAGAGAGTTATAGAAATTGGCTCTCACGGAGCGGGACTAATTCATTACCTCAATTATAATTATGAAGATTCCTACCAGATAAATACATTCACCGGTTTAGACTTATATTCCATTTCGGTATTTGTCGATGGCAATCGCCCACATGTTTGGATGGCGGGCAGTGGATTTAATATTATTTACCGTGAATACGAATTAATTGTCAAGGCAGAGAAAGAACTTGAATTGCCAAGCGAATATAGGTTATTTCAAAATTATCCGAATCCATTTAATCCATCTACGACTATTGAATATAAAATTCCACGAGAGGGAAATGTAAAACTCGAAGTCTATAATTCACTCGGAGAATTAGTGAATGTATTAGTTAATTCAAATCAATCGACAGGCAATTATAAAATTGTCTGGAACGGAAAGGATTCATTTGGAAGTCCTGTATCGAGTGGAATCTATTTTTATCGAATAACTTCGGGTAGTTTTTCTCAAGTAAATAAAATGATTCTTATGAAATAGCGGCTAATGCCGGTTCATCCTCCCCATCAGCAGGTTCATCCTCATTTATTTCATAGTGATAATCTCAATTAATAATTTTCTCCCAAGATTTTTAATTAATTCAAATCAAAAGGAGAAACAAAATGAAAACGAAACTATTTGTAATAATATTGATAATGCTTACCGGTTTTGCATTTGCTCAGGAAAAAGAGAATTATCTTTTCAAAATCGGAGATACAGAATTAGGCGGATATCTCGGACTTAATGGAAAATATACAACAGTAGATTCCGATCCCGGAGGTTGGTTTGACGTAAGAGCAGCAATCACATTCAAAAATAATTGGGCAATCGGGCTTGGTGCTTCGGGTCTTTATTATGATAAGAAATTATCAAAATTGGTAAATGACGGAACCTATCACTTAAATGGCGGATATGCCGGATTCTATATCGAGAAATTTTTTGATGTTTCAGATGATATTAAAATTTCGGTTTCGCTCTTACTAGGTAACGGACTCGTAAATTACATTTACGATAAAGATTATCGAAAAGAAAAATTATGGTACCAAGAGAAAATTGATGAAACTACATTTACCGTATGGGAACCGATGGTTGAGATTCAATATAATCTTGGAAGCAATTTATGGTTAGGAATAAACGGTGGTTTCAGGAATACTTCTCCGATCGAAATGATTGGAACAGACGAGAATGTTTTTAATAATTTCAATGCCGGATTTACATTTAAATGGGGTGTATTATAAAATCTCCTCTTTTTTCAACTAAACAAAATGTAAATTTAAAAACGAAAATATTATGAGAATTACAAAAAAAATATCGCTTTATATAATAATATCGGCTGTAGTAATACAGTCGATAATTATCTCATATAATAACTTTACCGGGTTCATTAATATTCAGAGTGTAGGTGAATTTTTCATACGATTATTAATGGGTTCTTTATTTGCCTCGATTGCCTCGTTCTATCTAATTTATTTTAATTTTATGATGATCGATTCACTTGATCGGAAATATAATTGGAAAGAAAAATTTTTAGTTAGAAGTGTGGTTGAATTACTAGGAACAATATTTATCGCATTATCGGGCGGTATATTTATTACGCTAATCGTTAATTCAATTAATGAATATGATTCGCCATTATACTGGATACTTTTTACAAACGGGACGATTGCGATAGTTATAAATATAATAATCGTTGTAGTTATTGAAGGAGTTAATTCATTTATCCGCTCACAGAAAGCATTGATTGCCGCCGAGAAATTAGAAAAAGAAAATTTGGAAATACGATTGGAGACATTGAAAAATCAGCTTAATCCTCACTTCTTATTTAATTCACTTAATGTACTTACCTCATTAATAGAGAGTGATAGTAAGAAGGCAACCGATTTTGTAGATGAATTTTCGTCTATATATCGATACACTTTAGAAGTGATAGATAAAAGGGTGATGCCGTTAAGAGATGAAATCGAATTTGCAAAATCATATCTATACTTACAAAGTATTCGATTCCAGGATGCAGTAAAAACAGAATTAAATATTGATAACGATAAGATGGATTATTTCGTGCCGCCTCTCGCAGTTCAGACTTTATTAGAAAATGCATTCAAGCACAATAAAGCGAGCATAGAAACTCCTCTTATTATTAAGATATTTTCGAAAGGCGATTATCTAGTTATAACAAATAATTATCAACCTAAAGCTAAGAGCGATTCCTCTCATGGTGTGGGATTAGAAAACTTAAAGAGACGATATGAATATATTTGCGGTGAATCTCCCACGTTTATCCTAAGAGATAATGAATTCAAAGCGGTTATTCCTTTAATAGCAGCGGAATAAAAATGAATGCAATAATAATCGAAGATGAAAAACTTGCTGCATCTCGTCTTGAGAATATGATCAATGAAATCGATCCGGCAATTATTATATCGGCAAAATTAGAATCGATTAAAGATTCGGTAAAATGGCTTTCGCTAAATAAATGCGACCTCATTTTTTGTGATATTCAGCTTTCCGATGGAATCAGTTTTAATATATTCGAGCGTATTGAAATCGATACTCCAATTATTTTTACAACTGCCTATGACCAATATGCTATCAAGGCATTCAAATTAAACAGCATCGACTATTTATTAAAGCCGATAAAAAGAAAAGAGCTTGTCGATAGTATTAAAAAATATAAATCGATAAAATTTTCTTCGATGATCGATTATGAAGAAATTCTTAACGCAATTAAAAATAAGGAAGCTGTATATAAAAAGAGATTTTTGATTCAATATGGCTCAAAGATAAAAAAGATAGAAACCGAGCAGATAGCATTTTTTTATGCGATGGAAAAGAGTGTATTCGCATCCACATTCGAGGGGAATACATACCCGATAGATTATACTCTGGATAAATTAGAAGATGTAATTGACCCTAAAAAATTCTTTAGAATTAATAGAAAAATTTTATTACATTTAGATGCGATTAAGGAGATGATCCCATATTCTCGATCGAGGATAATGATAAAAACAATTCCGTCTCCTCCGAATGAAATAGAAGCTCTTGTAAGTGTGGAAAGGGCAAGCGATTTCAAAAAATGGCTCGATAGCTGAGCTACTCATTTAATCAACTAACGAAAGGAGTAACAAAATGAAAAAATCAATTTTTGTATTACTCATTCTTTTTATCGGCAGCAGCGTTTCATATAGCCAATTCCTACCGAAATTTGGTGTGAAAGCGGGCTTAAGTTCAGCAAATCATTCATGGGATTACAAAGGGCTTCTAAATGGAAGTATCGATTGGGAATATAATTATGGTTTTACGGTCAGAGCTTTTGCGGAGTTCGGACTTGGAGATAATTTCAGTCTGCAGGGCGAGCTTGGCTATTCACGTAAAGGCAATAAAAAAGATATTCCTATTACAACAGTCGAAAATCCCGATGGCAACGGTCAATATATTAGAGTAGAAAACACATTCGATTATGTTTCGGTTGCGGCTTTAGCAAAATTAAGTTTATTCAAAGGTCCGATATCTCCTTATATTATCGGCGGTCCGCAGATGAATTTTCTTGCCGGCAAAAATGTTTCTAATGGTTTTCAAATTGTCTATGATGATTTTAATAGTGGAGTACTCGGTATATCGGTCGGTGCGGGATTGGAATTAGGTATAGCACCGGTGAATGTTTTTGTCGAATATCGTTATGAAAGGGACTTAACTGATAGTGCTCCTCAAGATTATGTAGAAATCTATAATTTCTCTCACGTGCTAATGTTCGGTATCGTGCTTTTTTAATAACTGAATAGATAAGTAAAGATAAATCTCTGCTTTATATAACATCCCTGTGGGCAATATCGAGCAAGGATTTATTTTTAATTACTATAATTAAAGAAAAGGGAATAACAATTAAAAATGCCATCCCCTTTTTTATTTATAAATAATTGATCGAGATTTGTATAGAAAATATTATTTCATCAGTGCCGAATATACGAGTACAATAAATTTCTTATTAAGGTCATTAAAAGTATTAGGAAGCTTTTGGAGTACTAATTGAGCAGAGATATTTTTTACCGGATCGTTAAAATAAGAGGAAGAAAAAATACCGCTCCAATAATAAGAACCCACCGAATAAGGAAGAAGAGCAGCTCCTTCGGAAGTTACGACTTCAAAGCCGAGACCAAATTTATTCGGTCCGCGAGTTGTTGCATCTCCAATCTGTTTTTGCGTCATAAGGCGGATTGTCGCAGGACTTAATATTCTATGACCGTTGAATTCGCCTTCATTAATAACCATTTGAAGGAATTTAATATAATCGATAGCCGTGGAAACCAATCCGGCACCGCCTGAAAAATATTTACCGTCTTCCTTTGCCCAATCAATACTTTCTCTCTTGAGATTAATGAGTTTACCTGTTGAGTCTTCTGTTGCTACAGTTAAAAGTCGGTTCGATTTCTCTTTCGGCAGATAGAAGTATGTATCTTCCATTCCGAGCGGATCAAATATTCTTGTTTTCAAAAACTTATCGAGCGGCATACCGGAAACGACTTCCACAAAATAACCGAGAACGTCTATATTTAATCCATAAGTGAATTGCTCTCCGGGTTGATGCAATAATGGCGATGAGGCAATTTTTGCTACTTGATCTTTTAATGAATGATTAGGATAGCCGATACCGGAGATAACACCTTTCTTTGAATAAATTGCGTTACTTGTGGGAGAGCCGATTTGAGCATATCCAATTCCCGATGTGTGAGTGAGCAGATGTCGTATCGTAACCGGTTTATTTGGTTTGACTGTTGTATATGTTGTATCCTCGTCAATGAATTTATCTAGCACTTGAACATTTTTAAATTCAGGTAGATATTTAGCAATCGGGTCATCGAGAAGGAATTTTCCTTCTTCAAAAACTATCATTACTGCTGTGGATGTAATAGCTTTTGTCTGCGAAGCAATTCTGAAAATATCATCTTTTTGCATCGCTTCTTTTTTATCGGCAGAACGGTAACCGAATGCTTTATAATAAACTATCTTGCCATCTTTAACGATTATTGCTTCTACACCGGGGAGTTTTCCTTGATTGATATAATCGTTAAAAAAATTATCGAGTCTATTTAATCTTTCGCTCGAAAAGCCAACCGATTCGGGAGATACTTCTTTTAATTGTGCTTTGGTTTGTGATATAAAAACAAATTGAAATGAGAGGATAAAAAATAACAAAACAGAAATTTTCTTAATCATAATTGCCCTTCATAGATATGAAAAATATTTTCTTAAATAAATATAAAGTAAAATATTGGGATTTATTACGTTGGTTTTTATCAAATTGATAAAGTTTTATTAGAAGTATAACCTTAATTAAATCAACTCCCCCTCTCGCAAAGATATATTTCACTATTAAAGACAATATTCGGGATTTTTATTTGGATTATTCCTCAATAGGGATTTTGTTATTTTTGGCTTAATTTTTGACTAATACAAAGTGTTATTAATAACTAGTTGGATGAAAATGAAATTAAGATTACTAATGTGTGCTTTTTTTGTATCGATTATTATAAATGGTCAACAGAGAATAGATTTTAATGGTCAGCAAGTCTTTTTAAGCGGCAGCAACGTAGCATGGGTAAATTTTGTAAGGGATATCGGTCCGGGGAACACAAATATCGCCAAGTTTAAGACATACTTTAGTAATATTTCCAAATCGGGAGGTAATGCGATTCGCTTTTGGCTTCATACGACAGGGCAATCTACTCCTCAATTTGATGGCAATGGATTCGTAGTTGGTCCCGGAGAGGGGAGCATTGCGGACTTAAAAGCAATTATGGATGCGGCATGGGAAAATAATCTCGGTATGGTTCTCTCTCTATGGTCATTCGATATGATGCGTTCCTCGATTGGTTCGACCTATCTTGATAGAAACAGGAAAATGTTAAATGATACTGCTTATACAAATGCTTATATCAGAAATTCATTGATTCCGATGGTGCGTGCACTAAAGGATCATCCGGCACTTATTTCTTGGGAGCTTTTTAATGAGCCGGAGGGTATGAGCGTCGAATTCGGCTGGAAAGATATCACAACGGCAGACATTCCAATGAATTCAATTCAACGTTTCATTAATCTTGTTACAGGTGCGATTCATCGTGAAGCGCCGACTAATAAAGTAACAAACGGTTCATGGGCGTTCATCGCTTCAACGGATCAAAATAGCAATGCCAAAATCAGCAATGATTATCTGATAGAAAATCTATTTACTTCAGAAAAAGAAGCGATTACAAAACACTTCAATGAAAAATACAATACCAATTTAACATTCGAAGAGGTACTAGAAAATTTTCATTTCAATCCGAATGCAAATGCAAATTACTATCGAGATGATCGATTAATTGCTGCGGGTGGGGATCCGCTAGGAACACTCGATTTCTATCAAGTCCATTATTATGATTGGGCGGGACAGACTCTTTCTCCATTCCACTACAATGTAGATCATTGGATGCTTGATAAAAAACTTCTTATTGGTGAGTTTTATGTAACGAATACTTTCGGTATCTCTTATAAAGACCTCTACAAAAATTTAATCGAGAAAGGTTATGCCGGAGCATTAGATTGGGGTTGGGATAATACGAGCTACTCATCAAAGGCGGCAGAGAATATGCGTTATCTTTTAGAAAACTATCCTTACGATGTGGTACTCAATCCCGTTTCGGGAACTATCTATTCCTTTAAGTCAGATAAGGCAATTGGAGAGAAAGGGGATACATCAAAAGTAATTTGGAAAACCGCAGAGAATAGCAATACCCTACTCAATAATAATCCCGTGAATTATTTCGGTCAACAAGAAATTATTTTAAGCCAAAGTACTGATTTAGTATTAAAGACAAGCGGTACTGCCCCTTCATCAAAGACGATAAAGATAGAAGTGCTTCCAATCGGAAAGATTATTTCAGCATCTCTTAATACCGCCGCAGTCGATTCAGGCGGCAGTGTGGTATTGACTTATAAAGTTACGCGTGGTTCTTTCGTTACGTTAAATGGGAAAGAGATACCCAATGAAGGTACTCAAATCCTTTATCCCGAAAAATCACCGACTGACTATTTATTAAAATCGGTGGGTGAGATTGTGGATTCAACTCTTTTCAAAGTATTTATAATACCTCAGAATGAAATTAATAGAGCATTGAACGCTTCGGTTACTTCGTCATCAAACGAAGAAAATGGAGGTCATGAAAACCCTGAATATGCAATCGATGGAAATCCATTTACTTCATGGTATTCCACAAGCGCAAATCTTCAATGGTACGAAATGGACCTCGGAGAAAATTTTAATATTGAACGGATAAATATTTTTTGGGATAGATCTTGGGCACAAAATTATAGAATTGCAATCGGTTACGAAAAATCCTCCTACAAACTTGCCAAGCAAATTATAGATGGAACAGGCGGATACGAGGAACATACCAATCTTGCAAATAATAAAGGTCGATACGTAAAATTCTTTCTTGATAAAAAATCGAATGCTAATCTTGGTTATGGAATAAATGAAATAGAAATTTTTGCCTCTCGTTTAACTAATATTACAGGAAATGAATTAGAAATTCCGAGCGAATATAAATTAATGCAAAACTATCCGAATCCTTTTAATCCTTCTACAACTATCTCGTATCACATACCTGAAGGGGGGAGAGTTAAATTGGAAGTATTCGATTTATTGGGAAGGAAAGTTGTTACGCTTATTGATAGGGATGAGGCAAGCGGGAGCTATAACATAACTTTTGATTCGGCAAAATTAAATATTAATAGCGGAGTATATTTCTACCGTTTAACTTCGGGCAATTATTCACAAACGAAAAAGATGATCTTAGTTAAGTAATCTCATAGAAGGAATTTAGCAGAGAAGAATATGTCAAAAAAAACATTTTTCATTTTTATCATAGTAACGGTCTTGCAAATGGCATCTAATAACATGAATGCGCAAAATATAATTAGTGCCGATAATCCATATATACAATATTATGGAAGGTGGGATTTTACAAATCCACTTTCGCCGGCATATTCGTGGCCAGGAGTATATCTATATGCAGAGTTTGAGGGAACAAGTATCGGAATAAGAACCGCTGATAATTTTAATTACTTTAATATTTATATCGATGGAGAGCTTAAAGGAATTTTTCATGGGAATAAATCCGGTATTAATAATTATACGTTGTTTGATGGACTCCCGGATGGGCAGCATTCAATAATGCTTCTGAAAAGAAATGAGACATGGACTAAATTTTCATTCAGTGGATTGATATTAGATGAAGGAAAAAATTTACTTCCACCGCCTGAAAAGAAAAAGAGAAAGATTGAGTTTATTGGGGATTCATTTACAAGTGCTTCGGGCAATGAATATCCATATCAGGATTCACCTCCTGACGTGGAAAAATATACAAATGTCGCTGAGGGATTTGGTCCGCTCATAGCAGATCATTATGAAGCGCAGTTTATGATGTCAAGCATTTCAGGTTTCGGAATGGTACTCGATTGGGAAGGGAAAAAAATAAATTCGATTCCGAATGTTTATGATAGAACTTTAAATGTAGCAGAATATCCTAAATGGGATTTCTCCAAATGGATTCCTAATCTTGTAGTTATAGGTCTTGGCTTGAATGACTATTCAGGTTTCGGTGGTTGGAATGGAGCCATAACAGAAGAAAATAGACAACTCTATATAGCGGAGTATCATAAGTTCTTGGGAAGATTGTTAGACCTGTATCCTGGTGTTAAAATCCTTGCAGTGGCTGCACAGGTAGTATGGATTCAAGATGCAGTTAAAGAGATTGTAAGTGAAGAAAATGAAGCCGGGAATAAAAATATTTTCTATGCTGATTATCCCTATTATACCGGTGGATATGTTAATAATGGACATCCGAATATTGATACTCATCACAAAATTGCAGAACGGCTTATATCGTCAATAGATAAAATTAATGCATGGGAATCATATACCGATTCCATTGCTCCTCAAATAACAAAAATTGCTCCTTCCGGTTTTACGGTTTACGATAAAAACTATGAATTAAAAGTTGAAACAGATACTTATGCTTCCCTTAGGTATAGCACTTCGGATAAAGCATATGGCGATATGGAAAATCAGTTTACCATTACGGGGAAGAGGAAGCATTCCACGAATATTAATTGTGAACATGGCTCAGAATACAATTTGTTCATTAGAGGGATTGATACTTATGGAAATGCTATGGATAGTTCGGCAGTAATAAAATTCAAAGTTGATACTACAAAAATTTTACTAAATTGGAAATCGTTAAATTATAATGAATCAAATTGGAAAAAGGGTTTAACACCAATCGGAAATAGCGTAACCGGAATAAATACAACTCTCGCAAAAGTAACTACTGGATATTTCAGAAAAAAAATTATAATAGATAATAGTGCATCAATTGTTGGTATTGGGATATTAATAAAGGGAAGCGATGGTGCTATTGTTTACTTAAACGGTAATGAAATCCAAAGAATTAATATCGCCTCTGATAAGGGTGCGGAATATTCAACATTAGCAGATGTACCGAAAACAAACAATCAAATGATTGTACTCAATAGTATCAATGGACTAAATTACTTAATAGAAGGAGAAAATATATTGGCTGTGGAAATGCATCATAGTCACGGGAATGAATTTATCTCTTTCGATTCCAGGATGTACGATAGCAATAATAAGCAATATTATAAATTAGGAGATGAATGGAAGTATTATGATTTGGGAGATATGCCGGCTGAACAGATTGGTGATAAGGCGACAGATATTCAAGATGAAGAAAATATTCAATCCAACTATCAATTAAAACCGAATTACCCAAATCCATTTAATCCGGACACAATAATAGAATATAGTATAGGCAAAGATTCATTAGTAACTTTAAAAGTTTTTGATATTCTCGGGCGGGAGGTTGTTTCGCTTGTAAATGAGATGAAAAATGCTGGTAATTACTCAATTAAATTCGATGCTTCTAAACGGCAATTAAACAGTGGAGTATATTTTTGCCAATTTATTTCAGGTAGTTATACAGCTATTCAGAAAATGGTATTTCTAAAATAGAAAAAGGTTAATCGATGAAAAAAAATCTAATCGTCTCAATAATTGTTTTGGGATTTGCTTTGCAAGGGTGTGCTTCTTTTTTTGGTGGCGAGCCTGAATTTGTAAAAGTGAAGGATACTCAATTTTTGATTGGCGAAAAACCTTATTACTTCGTAGGCACAAATTATTGGTATGGATTTTATCTTGGCTCACCGGGTCAAACGGGCGATAGAGAAAGATTGATCAGAGAATTAGATCAATTAAAAGAAACCGGAATTACTAATCTTAGAGTACTCGGAGCTTCGGAAGAATTTTATTTAAAGGCGGCTGTGGATCCACCTATTCAAAGCAAGCCCGGAATTTATAATGAAGATTTATTAAAGGGTCTCGATTTTTTTCTCGCCGAAATGGGTAAGAGAGATATGAAGGCAGTGGTATATCTTAATAATTATTGGGAATGGTCGGGCGGCTTCGCAGTTTATAATAGGTGGACAGATTCGAGTAAATCTATCGATCCGAATGATCCAAAACAGGGTTGGGGTGCATATATGGATTATTCGGCAAGTTTTTATCGAAATGAAAAAGCCAATAAAATATTCCGTGATTATATCTATAAGTTACTTACACGAGTTAATACTATTACGGGACAGCGTTATTTAGATGATCCTACGATAATGTCATGGCAATTAGCAAATGAACCTCGTCCCGGAGCGAATGAGGCATCGTTAGAATATATAGAATATTTTCATAAATGGATTGATGAAACCGCTGGATATATTCATTCAATTGATATGAATCATTTGGTATCATCGGGTAATGAAGGATTAGCAGGTTGCATACAAAATGAAGATGTCTATTTAACCTCTCACAAGAGCAAGAATATCGATTATATGACTATGCATTTATGGGCAAAGAATTGGGGTTGGTATAAAGCAGATAATGCAGCAGCAACTTATCCGATAGCCGAAAAGAACGCTCTCGATTATATCAATAAACATATTGCTTATGCAAGGCAATTAAAAAAACCGATTACAATGGAAGAGTTCGGGATCGGGAGAGATTTAGAATCGTGCGATCCAAATTCATCTACTATTTACCGCGATAAATATTTTTCAAAAATATTTGAAGTGGTATATGATAGTGCAAAAGCGGGTGCTCCAATTGCGGGTACAAATTTCTGGGGTTGGGGCGGAGAAGCAGTGAGCCCTAATAGTGATAATATTTGGCGAGTTGGCGATCCATTTATGGGCGATCCGCCGCAAGAACCACAGGGGCTTAATTCCGTATTAAGTACAGATCAATCCACATTAAAAATAATTAAAGAATATAGCGATAAGATGAAAAGTATTTCTAAATAATTATTGAATATTTTATTAAATGGATTTTGGGAAGTGATGTTTGGTTTACGAGAAATATTTATAAAATCTTTAGCTCTATTTTTAATGATAGGATGTTCGGCAATTAATAATAAAGAATCGGAGAAGTATATCAATAATTTTTTAGTTGATAAAAATGCTACCGAAGAGACGGCAAACTTATTCAGTAATCTTATGATGATATCTGAATCGAACGTAATATTCGGTCATCATGATGCTACAAATTATGGAGTCGGGTGGCGAGGAGATACATTAAGATCGGACGTAAAAGATGTTACTAATTCATATCCGGGTCTTTATGGATGGGATTTCGGTTTCTTAATCGGCGATGAGGATAAAGATACCGTTAAAGCGAGAATGAGCCGATTGGTAAAAGAGGCATTTGAAAGAGGCGGAATAAATACTTTCTGTTGGCATTATAATAATCCTATTACCGGTAAATCATTCTATGATGTAAATCGTGTAGTGGAAAAGATTTTACCCGGCGGTGGATACTATTTAAAATATCTGCGTGATCTCGATAAGATTGCAGATTTTGCAAATAGTCTTAAAGACTCGAATGGAGTTCCGATCCCTATTATATTTCGTCCTTATCATGAATTTGATGGGGGTTGGTTTTGGTGGGGTGCTCCGTTTTGTACTAAAGAGGAATTTAAAAAACTTTGGATTACAACGGTTGAATATCTGCGCGATAAAAAAGGTGTAAGAAATTTCCTTTATGCTTTTTCTCCCGATCGCAATTTTAACAACGAAAAAGAATTTTTAGAACGCTATCCCGGTGATGATTATGTAGATATTATTGGTATGGATAATTATTGGGATTTTGGTCCCGAGGGCGCTGGTCTAAAAGGTGTTACAAAGAAACTCGAAATATTAACGCGAATAGGGAAAGAAAAAAATAAAGTTGCTGCAATGACCGAAACAGGTCTCGAAGGAATTGTAAATCCGAAATGGTTTACCGAACGATTATTTAAGACGTTTGATGTTGATACCGTAAAAATTGCTTATGTGATGGTGTGGCGCAATGATAATCCTAAACACCATTATGCTCCATATAAAGGGCATCCTGCATCTGATGATTTTATTCAGTTTCGCTTGAATCCGAAAATATTATTCGAAGACGACCTGCCGAATCTTTATTCAAAAAAATTAGATAGAACAGATTTAGAATTATTAGATATTAATAAAAAAATAAAATTTATAAAAGCAATAGGTAGTAAACCGCTAATACCATAAGGAGTGTAAAATGAAACTGAAATACTTGATATTTTTTCTTCTTGGAGCAGTTGGATTAATGTATTCAAAAGGTGAGGAGAGAACTTCTGTGAAAAAAATAGAAATCAATTCGGGCTGGCAATTTAAGCAAGCCGATAAAGAGGAATGGCTGCCCGCAACGGTACCCGGAACGGTTCATACCGATCTTCTTTATAATAAATTAATTCCCGATCCATTTTATAGAAATAACGAAAAAGACCTTCAATGGATCGATAAAAAAGATTGGGAATATCAGACTATTTTAAATGTCGATGAAAAAACTTTATCGATGCAAAACGTGGAATTAATTTTCAACGGTCTCGATACTTATGCCGATGTTTATGTAAACGGAGAGAAAGTTTTATCTGTCGATAATATGTTCAGGGAGTGGAAACTAAATGTTAAGAAATACCTGAAAGCGGGTGATAATCAATTAAAAATATATTTTCATTCGCCCGTAAAAATTGACGTACCGAAAATTGCTGCGATGGGATATCAACTTCCTGCAATAAATGATCAAAGTGAGAATGGTGGCTTAGGCGATAAGAAGATAAGTATCTTCGCACGCAAAGCGCAATATCATTATGGTTGGGATTGGGGTCCTCGTTTTGTAACGTCAGGAATATGGCGCCCAATTTATCTTCGTGCTTATGATTCTTTTGTAATAGAAAATATTCAAATGGTTCCTAATAGTATAACGGAACAATTAGCAAATGTAGTAGCACATCTCGAAATCAATTCCGATATTAATGATAATGTGGTATTAAAAATTAATGCAGACGGGAAAGAGTATGTCTCTAAAAATGTTCGCCTCTATAAAGGAGCAAATAAAATTTCGGCAGTTTTTGAAATTACAAAACCAAATTTATGGATGCCGAATGGACTCGGTACTCCTTATCTATATAACGTTACGGCTTCGCTGAATCATCTTGATAAATCATTCGATTCGATTGATGAAAAAATGGGATTGCGTACAGTTGAAGTGGTCAGAGATAAAGATGAAAAAGGGACGAGTTTTTATTTCAAGGTAAATGGTCATCCCGTTTTTATGAAGGGGGCTAATTATATTCCTCAGGATAATTTCCTTACTCGTGTAACGGATAAAGATTATGAAGCAGTTATTAAATCCGCGGTCGATGCTAATATGAATATGCTTAGAGTTTGGGGCGGAGGAATTTATGAAAATGATATTTTCTATGATTTATGTGATAAAAACGGGATAATGGTGTGGCAGGATTTCATGTTTGCATGCAGTATGTATCCGGGCGATGAGAAATTCCTAAATAGCGTAAAAGAAGAAGCGATAGATAACGTTAAACGTCTTCGTAATCATCCATCGATAGCTATCTGGTGCGGCAATAACGAGAATGAAGATGGATGGAATTATTGGGGATATAAAACACCATTCACAGAAGAGCAGCAGAAGACTATTTATAATTCATATAAAGAAAAATTTTTTAATATAATTCCGAGTGTAGTGAAAGAATATGACGGTACACGATTCTACTGGCCCTCATCGCCTAATTCAGATTTCGGAAGAGCTTCTAATATGTCATCGGGAGATTTACATTATTGGGGTGTATGGCATGGCAAAGAACCGTTCGAGAATTTTCAAGAAAAAATTGGAAGATTTATAAGTGAATACGGATTCCAATCGTTTCCTGAATTCAAAACCGTAAAATCATATTCAATACCCGAAGATTGGGATATTGAGTCGGACGTAATGATGTCGCATCAAAGAAGCGGAATCGGTAATTTAAGAATCCGCGATTACCTGAATATGTATTACAAAACTCCGAAAGATTTTGAAACATTTTTATATGTGGGACAGGTGCTTCAGGGATATGGAATTAAGCAAGCGATTGAAGCACATCGCCGTGCAATGCCATATAATATGGGTTCGCTCTATTGGCAGATTAATGATTGCTGGCCTGTGGCTTCATGGTCGAGCACCGATTATTATAAACGTTGGAAAGCGATGCACTACGAAGCAAAGAAAGCTTATAAAGAAATTATAGTCTCTCCGATATTGAAAGATGGATTCGTAACTTTTACGATTGTATCGGATCGTTTAGAACCGGTCAGTGCGCAGCTAACCATCAAATCGCATGACTTCTCGGGTAAGGAATTATATTCACAAAATCTTCCGATTGAAATAAAAGCAAATACAAGTGCGAATTACTTGACTCTTTTACCAAAGGATTTATTAAATGGAGTTGATGAATCGAAAGTTGTCGTAGTAACTGAAATTAAGATTGGTGGTACAGTTGTCTCCGATAATCTTCTTTATTTTAAGCAACCTAAAGACTTTGCCCTTACTAAGCCGGAAGTAAAAATGAATGTGAAGAAATCGGGCAATGGATATACGGTTGAACTATCGACTGACAAATTAGCAAAGAATGTTTATTTGCAGATAGAAGAAGAGGGATTTTTCTCTGATAATTATTTTGATCTGTTACCGGGAAGAAACGTAGTAATTAATTTTACTTCCGAAAAACCGGTAGAGAACTTACAAAACAAAATAAAACTTATGACTCTAACCGATAGCTACTAAGTAAGAATTCGGTTAGTTATTTTAAACAACGCACCTTTACAATTTGTAAAGGTGCTTTTTTATATACATAAAAAAATTTATAAATAAGCTTTCCCTAATGCGATAAATTATCCTCTTTAAAAACTGATTTTTTGATAGTAAGCGAAACTTGACAAAGAAGAATATTTTAGTTAAAGTTGTACCAACAACCCAACAAGTAAAGAATATGAACCAAAAAACTGGCTCTGCTTAAATTTTGGAGGAGAAATGAAAAAGAGATTTACTCTTAGTTCCATACTATTCCTTTTAATAGTGTTTACATTTTCTAACAGTTACTCACAAGATAAAATTAAGATAGTTTCCTTAGCCCCGAATTGGACTAATATAGTCGCATCATTGGGTGCTGTGGATAATCTTGCCGGTGTAACTCGTTATTGCATTTTCCCCGATTCAATACCACGATTAGCCGAGGAAGGTAAAATTCAAATCGTAGCAGGTTTTATGGATGTGAATTATAAAAAAGTAGAAGAGATAGAACCGGATTTAATTCTAACCTGCACAGGTGTCCAGGCAAAAATAAGAGATAGGTTTATCAAAGAAGGTTATACAGTAATCCACATGGATGAAACAAGTCTCGAAGAAGTTTATTCTAAAATTTTAGCGCTCGGTAAGGAAATTGGGTTAGAAAAAAATGCGAATGAACTTGTTTGTGGAATTAAAACGGATATTAAAAATACAGTAGAGAAGTTTAAAGATGCACCAAAAGTATCAGTTTATTACGAAATTAATTATTACTACAAATGTGTCCCGGGGAAGGATTCATATATCACAGAATTATTAAAGATGGTAGGCGGAGAACCTATATACTCGGATCGTGAAGGAATAGCTCCATCGGTTACT
Source organism: bacterium BRH_c32 (assembly GCA_001516025.1). GTDB lineage: Bacteria > Bacteroidota > Ignavibacteria > Ignavibacteriales > Melioribacteraceae > BRH-c32. Next base: position 65,202 of record LOEU01000004.1, read on the forward strand.
TGGGAAGAAGTAGTTAAAGCTAATCCGGAAGTAATTTTAATCCCAATTTGGGCTGATGCGGGGGGACCATATTTTGAAGGGGATAAAGTAGGATGGGGTACTACAACACCACATGAAATTGCAACCAGAACAGATGCAGAGAAAGTAAATGCAGTTAAGAATGCTAAAGTTCGTTATATCAATTCTGCGAAGACAAAACAAGCCGGCCCACAAATGGCAACTGCTGCACGACTTTTCGGAGAGACGATTCATGCTGATGGAGATTTTGAGATTTTAAAAATTGATAAAGTGCCGGACAATATGGAAACCGCATTTTCGGAATTAATGAAATATTTACCAGTAGTGCCATACGATGCACAATTACAATTTTCTTACAAATAATCTATCCAAGGGTGCCTTATGGAATTAAATAGAAATAGTGTGTTGCCTCTTTATTATCAGCTTAAAGAAAAGTTAAAAGAAGAAATTGATATTGGCAGATATAATCCGGGAGATAAGATATTATCAGAAAACGAATTATCCTCTTTACTTGGAATAAGCAGAAACACATGCAAACAGGCAATTGCGGATTTAGTTGCTGAAGGTGTTCTTTACCGCATTCAAGGTAAAGGAACATTTGTAGCAGAGAAGAAAATATTTAAAGGTTTAACTGAATCCTTTAGCTTTTCCTCTGATAATAATTCAAATATGGCAGGATTAGTGACAAAAGTTGTTTTTGCAGAAGAGATCAGAGAATCAAAGGAATCAATTGAGTTCCTAAAATTAAAAGAGAGTGAAAGGATTTATCGTATTCAACGAATTAGGTCTCATAATGACGTTCCATTAGTATTACAAACTTCTTATATACCAAAATTTTTCTGTCCTACACTTCTAAAATTTGACTTAACACAATCGATGTATAAAATAATGAAAGAAAATTTCAAAATTGATTTCAGTTACTTCACAGAAAATCTTTCTTGTGTAATGGCAGATAAATATGAAGCGGAAAAATTGTTAATAAAAAAAGGAGCTCCTTTATTTTTACTAACAAGGAAAACTTTTACGGCAAAAAATGAAATCATTGAGGTAGCAAGATCATTCATGCCCGGCGATAGATGTGAATTTTATTTTAAACATGGTGAAGAAATCAGTATTGCATTAAATCATATAACAAGACAGGCGTCATAATGTCAGTAATACCCATACCGGAAGAGGAAATAGGGGTGCATGATAAGAAAGAGTTCTGGAGCTCAAAAAGAATAGCTCGAATGTCGATATTTATTGCTATGAGTGCTGTCGGTGCTATGATAAAGGTACCGAGCCCCACGGGGACTGTAGCACTTGATGCCGCATTTGCGTTTTTTGCTGCAATAGCATTTGGATGGAAAGAAGGGATATTCGTTGCATTCTTAGGGCATCTTCTTACAGCACTAACAACAGGGTTCCCATTGGGATTTCCGATGCACTTGTTTATTGCGTTACAAATGTCAATTTATGTAGCCCTTTTTGATATTCTTTCTAAAAAAATTCATCTCTTAGTCGGATCGATTGTAGCGATAATCTTAAATGGTCCAATATCATCGATTTTGGTTATTCCAATTGGGGGAGTTGGATTGATGGCAGCGTTAATCGTTCCATTAACCGTAGGGGCAATTATTAATGTCTTTATTGCAGCGACAGCATATTTAATTATTAAAAAAAGTAAAATGGTATAAGATGGCATTAGAAGATATCATATTAATAAAATACAATAAATTCAAAAAAGAAGGGTCGAATAGTCCTTATGATTTACGTTCAGTAAGGGATTTGTCATTAATTGAATTAACTGAAAATTTCTGGATAATATTTGCCTCTGATTCCGATGGGGGAATTGGTCCTAAAGAAGGGGATACATTCTTCTCTACCGGATATGAATTAGGAAGATTAGCCGCTCGTGTACCGTTAATTGAGATATTAGCATCGGGTAGTATCCCAATTTTAGTTATAGATACTCTTTCAGTCGAAATGGAACCCACCGGTAAAGAGATAATCAAGGGAGTGAAAGAAGAAGCAAGATTAGCCGGTATAAATAGTAATTTGGCAATAACCGGAAGTACAGAGGATAACGTTAAGACTATCCAAACAGGAATAGGTGTAGTGGTTGTTGGGATTGTTACAAGGGAGGATTTTAAGTCGGCATCCAGTAAGGATGGTGATTTAATAGTATTAATTGGTAAACCAAAATCTGCACCGGAATTTAAGCTTCACTATGACGATCCTGAAATTATTAATCCTGCCATAATAATAGAACTAAGAAAGCTTGAATTCGTTCACGACATTTTACCCATAGGTTCAAAAGGAATACAACACGAGTTTAGTGAGATCGCAAAAAGTGCCGGATTAATTGGAGAATACGAAAATGAATTAAATGTCGATATATCAAAATCTGGGGGACCTTCTACATGCTGTTTAGTTTCACTTCAAGAGGGAAAAATTGAAGAGCTGAGAAGTAAAATGAAACTACCGATAAATATAATCGGGAGAGTTAGAAAAAATGAATAATACAATGGAACGCGGAACAATAAAAGTTGATGTAAGAAAATATCAATACGAAAATGGAATTGATGATACTCTTAGAGATTTGAATTTCGATATAAAGAAGGGAGAATTTGTTGGATTAATGGGACGCACAGGTGCCGGTAAGACCACTACATTGATGCTATTAAATGGGCTGATCCCACACTTTTTTGAAGGAGATTTTGATGGTACAGTATTTTCAAATAGTATGAATACCCTAAGATATCGAGTTCAGACGTTGTCTCGGTTTGTTGGTTGTGTAATGCAAGACCCCGAAACACAAATATTCGGTATTACAGTAGAAAAAGATGTGGCTTTTGGTCCATCAAATTTAGCAATAGAAAAAAGTAGAATCGCTGAAATAATAGATGAATCATTAGATGTAGTAGGATTAAATGGCTACAAGTATAGGATATCGACAGAGTTATCGGGAGGTGAGAAGCAGCGGCTTACAATTGCAGGAATTCTTGCAATGGAACCGGAAATTTTGGTGCTCGATGAACCAACCTCAGAACTTGATCCTGAGGGAAGAAAAGAAATTTATAAATTATTAAAAAAGTTAGTTAATGAGAAGAATGTTACAGTTTTTATTTCAGGGCATGATTCAGAAGAGATGCGTGAATTTACTGATAGAATTATAGTCTTAGATAAAGGTACGGTTGTTTGGAATGGACTCCCTGAAGTTCTATTTAATGATAAAGAATTAGCAGAAAAATATGGAATTATGCCAATTGATAAAAATAGCGATGAATTAGCTCAATCTAATATGATAGTTGAGACTCAATTGATAAAAGAAGATCTATCTAAAGAGGAAAAAATAATAATTGAAGCGAAAGATTTATCGTATGAATACGAGAACGGTAGGCAGGCTTTAAAAAACATTAATCTAAAAATATATGAAGGGGAATTTGTCTCATTAATAGGGAAAAATGGAGCAGGGAAAACGACTTTTTCTAAACAAATAAATGGATTACTAAAACCGAAGAACGGTACCATTTTAATAAATGGATTTGATATCAAAAATAATTCGACAGCGGAACTAAGTAAGGAAATCGGTTACGTATTTCAAAACCCTGATCATCAAATCTTTTCTTCCACAGTATATGATGAAGTAGAGTATGGGCTAAAGAGATTGAAATTAACAGAAAACGAGAGAGAAGAAAGAGTAAAAGATGCATTGGATTTTGTTGGATTAAGCAATCAAAATAAAAGACACCCATTTACACTTGGTAAAGGTGAAAGGCAGAAATTAGCAGTTGCATCAATACTTGCAATGAAGCCAAAAATTTTAGTGATAGATGAACCAACCACAGGACAGGATTGGAATGGGACAAAAAGGATGATGGAGATAATGAAGAAGCTTAATTCGGAAGGCACAACCCTTATTACCATAACTCATAATTTAAAACTAGCATTAGAATACTCGGATAGAATTATAAAATTTTCAGATGGGAAAGTAGAATCAAATTTTATAAACAAAAAGGTAATTAAAGAAAATGTTAATTGAATATTATCCTCAAGGTAGCTTTATACATAGATTAGATGTAAGGACGAAAATATTAGGATTTTTTGTTATTACAGCGGCTTCCTTTTGTTTTGAAAACCCATTAATAAATTTTCTTATAATAATCTTATTGTGGTTTATGTTATCAAGTATGAATTCACCAATGTCGAAAGTGTATGGAATCATAAAATCTCTTCTGCCGATTTTTTTAATTATGTTAATAATTACAGGTTTCACATATCCAGCTTCAAAATTTGGATATGAGGAAAACAAAAGGATAATATTTTCATTGTTGCCAAATAATGGAATGCCGTTGACGACCGGCGGTCTATATTATGGTCTAACATTAGTATTAAGAATATTTGTAATGGTATTTGCTTCATCAATAATAACATTCAGTACATCGATTGAGGATATACTTCAATTTTTAAAAAAAATAAAGATGCCACACCAATTGGCTTTTGTAATAGCCACCGGAATAAGGTTTATACCAACAATGCAGGCGAAATCGGAAATGATTCGTGAAGCACAAATGGCACGCGGTGCAGAGTTCGGTAAAGGCGGAATTGTAAAGAAAATCAAATCTTATATCCCTGTTCTCATTCCGATGATTGTTGATTCCATAAGAATGTCAGATAATCTAGCGATTGCGATGCTTAATAGAGGATTCGGATCAATGAAAAACACTACAAATCTTACTGAAATAAAAATGAAATCGATTGATTATTTAATCTGCGTAATAACTCTTGTACTTTTAATGATAGTATTATACGCAAAATCAAAAAATATTGGAGCACTATAATGGAAACAGAAAAAACATATCAAATAATAGGTAAAGATGTGATATACAATAAAGCTTTAGGAGCTCTTTTGGGAGTGGCATATGGAGATTCATTCGGAATGCCTACTTCGCTATGGAATCCCGGAATGATTAAGAAAAATTTTCCGGAAGGAATTAATGAACTCCTGCCGGCACCAAAAGGCCATGTAATACATAATGGAATGGTAGCCGGACAAGTTACTGATGATACTCAGCAAACATTACTTCTTGCAGATCAATTTATTGAGGAAGGGAAATTTACTAAGGAAGGGACAGCAAAACGGTTGCTTGAATGGGCAAAAAAGCTGAATGCTTTTGAAACTTTGATACTTGGTCCTAGTTCATTGAGAGCTCTAAAAATGATTGATGAAGGTGCAGATATAGAATCTACTGGAAAGATGGGTGATACAAATGGTGCGGCTATGAAGATTACCCCGGTTGGGATAGTTAATCCCGGAGATTATGATGCAGTAGTTAGGGATGTAGCCGAAGTTTGTACACCAACACATAATACGAACATTGCTATTGCCGGTAGCTCAGCAATAGCTTGTGCAGTTTCCGCAGGCATGGCAGGAAAAGATATCGATGGAATAACTGAAGCATTTTTTTATGGCGCTGAAAAAGGAATGAATCTCGGCAATCAATGGTATGGTGCATCAGTTATAAAAAAAAGCGAATGGGCACTAAACTTAATAAAGTCAGGGAAGAAAGAGAAGGAGATTTGGCAAGATTTATATGATTATATCGGTTCCGGAGTTGCAATGCCGGAATCTGCAGCAACTGCATTGGCTTTAGTTTCAATGTATCATGGTAATCCATTGAAAACTGCTCATGCGGCAGCAAATATGGGGGGAGATTGTGATACGATAGGTGCAATTGCAGGTGGAATCGCAGGAGCATATTCAGGAAGTGGAATTTTTCCGGAAAATATAGTTAATCAATTAAGCGATGTTAATAAGGTCGATTTCAAAAATTATGCTTTTAGAATAACGGAAAAAATGTTTAATCACAAAAAGGAATAGTGATGGAAACTATAAAATCGTTTCGTAGAAATATAATTTTAGCGGTGTTTTTACTCTTTGCAATGGGGTACCAATCCATTGCTCAGAATACGAGAGTAAACATTCCTCCAGGCTCTCGGCAAGTAATCTATGGTAAAATTATTGATGAGTACGGAAATCCGTTAATTGCGCAGGTCCAAGTTTGGCATTATCCACTTAAACCGGTAGTTTTTAGTTTCGGTGAATTGAAGCAAGGTGAACGAACTGACAATCTAATAGACATGGTCTATTCAACTGAAAAGGGATATTATTCCATCAGAGTCCCTGCCGATACAATCGCCCTCATTGTATCGAAGGGACCTGAATGGAGTTTAGAAAAGAAGATTTTAGTAATAAATCCGAAAGAATTTAATGGGATAGAGTGTAATATCAGCCTAAAACATTTATATAATTTAGGAAAATTAGGTTGGTTTGCAGGTGATGTTCATCACCATTCAATTTTTAGCGATGGTAATCAGACTCCTTCAGTAATTACACATGCAATGAATGGTGTCGGTTTATCGTGGGGGATTTTGACTGATCATAATGCGTTTACGCAGACCTCCGAATGGCTCGGAAATAAATCTAAAGATTTTATTCCAATATCAGGATGTGAAATAACTACTGAACCTTCAAATATCTCTGAATTAAATGGTTATGGACATCTTAATCAAAGTTTTATTTCAAGAATGAATGGTAAAGATGTTTCAAACCCGAATATCTGGGCAAGGGAAGTTTTAGATAATCATAAGGATGTTCAGAATCTAATCGATTCAACTCATAGTCAAAATGGATTTTTTGCTATTAACCACCCATTTCAAAGTTGGGATTGGGCAGGAAGATATAAATCTTGGGGAAAAGTAAAAAATTTTGATGCGATTGAAGTCTGGAATGGAGAGCCCCCTCATAGTTTTACAATAAATGATTGGGATACAAATTATATCAATATCAATACATGGGGTTTGCATTCATGGATCTCTTACCTAAATGCCGGAAATAAAATCTCGGGGATTGCCGGTAGCGATTGCCACGATGTTTATGGAAAAAGTGCTTATCCAAAAGGGGAATATTATTGGACCACAACAACAGGGAATCCTCGAACTTATGCGCTATGTGATTCTCTTTCAGAAGGGAACATCAAGAATGCAATGCAAGAAGGAAAGTTATTTTTAACATCAGGATTTGGTCCTCTTTTGCTTGTCGATATTAATGGCAAAAAACCAGGTGATATAATCAACCTAAAAACTAATGAAAAAATTAAACTATCTATTGAAGTTTTATCAAACCAAAAGCTATTAAGAAGTAGTGAAGGACTAAGAGTTATTTATAATGGTAATATAATTAATTCAATTTCGACTGATTCTACTCTTATAGTAAAAAAGGAGATTGAATTAAAAGTAGGAAAAGATGGTTGGATAATAGTAGAAGCATTTGGTACTTGGCCTCAATATGCAATTACGAATCCAATTTTTATCGATTTTTTTCCTTATGGTGATTGTGTTAAAAAAGCATGGAAAGAACCAAAAGAGGCTGAAAAATGGAATAGATTTTTGGAGCATCCATCAATTGAATTACCAAACGGGCCAACTGACTGGCGAAAAACAAAAGATTCTTCAAATAACATTAATTAAACAAAAACAATTAACTAAGGGGAACGGTTATGAAAAAGCTATACGTAATTCCATTATTAATAACTATGGTTTTAGTGCTCAGTGGGTTAGTATATGGACAAGAGGATAAAAAGGTTGAAGGAGGCGGTGATGCAATGTCCGCAGAAGGTCTTTCACAAAAAACAAATGCTGAAGATATGGCTGAAGCATTGAAATCAATACCGGGTGTTTATATCCGCGAAGGACAAATTAATATTCGTGATGCATCAGCAAATAAGGTGTTAATATTAATTGATGGTCAAAGAATGAACAATGCACAAAGTGGAGGTTTTGACGTTCAGACAATTCCGATTGATGCAGTGGAAAAAGTAGAAGTACTACGCGGCGGAAACTCTGCTCGATACGGAGCTGATGCGGTAGGTGGTGTAATAAATTTTATAACTAAAAAGGCAACCGAAGAATCTAAAATGGATCTCGGTTTAAGAGCTACTTACGGTTCCTTTAATTCGCAGTACTATAATCTTTTTACCTCAAATTCAATAAAGGATTTTAACTACTATCTCTCCTATAAGAGAGCACAAAGCGATGGAGATTTTAAGTATAAAGAACTTGACGGAATTGAGAATACGAGGACAAATAATAAAAGTGAATCGAACGATTTTTTAGTAAAATTAGGTTATAATAATATATTACCACTATCAATTTTAACATTTTCAACACAAGTAACCCAATCTGAAAACGGGTCTCCGGGAAGTGTTCAAGGAATAGCTAACTGGCCAATGGCAACTCCAAATGCAAAACTTAAAGCTGATAATTCAATATTTAATTTGAACTATAATCAACAAGAAGTATTCGGTAAAGCTGATTTGACTGCAAATGTGTATCACCATTATTTTAGAACCCGTTATGACGACCCTGATGCATGGGGAGGTGGAACTCAAAGCGATCATAAGAACAAAGCTTATGGATTGGAATTATCTCAAAATAATCCGGTATCTGATTTATTAACATTAGTTTACGGTTATTCATATAGGCACGATAATGCAGTTAGTTCTTCGATCAACGAAAAAGATAGAAATACTCATAGTGCTCATGCAGCAGCAGCTTTTAATTTTAAGAAAAATGAATTCTTCTTTGATGATATATCAATAGTTCCGGCTGCAAGATATGATGCACCATCTGATTTTGATAAAGTGGTAAGTCCTAAATTGAGCTTAATCCTAAATAATAGTAGTGAGTATAAGTTAAATATAAGTGCGCATTTAAGCAAATCGTATAGAGCCCCTACTTTTAATGATTTATATTGGCCATTTGATGGATATACAGTTGGTAATCCAAATTTAAAACCTGAAAAAGGAACAAGTCTAGAATTAGGATATGGTTTGACACTTCCTTTCTTGAATAATACTCAAATAACGATGAATTATTTTGCTAGTGAATTAACTGACCAGATTATCTGGTCCCCAAATGCTGATTTTATTTGGACTCCATTGAACGTAGAGAAATCACAAACTTCGGGATTAGAGACATTAATAACAACGAAATTTATAAAGGATATGATCTCTTTAGAAATTAACCATACTTATTTGGATGCAAGAGATAAGAGTGGAAAAGTTAATGATGGTAAATTACTTATCTACCGCCCATACCATAAAGCTGATATTAATACATCATTTACACTTGAGAAATTCAGTGTAAACCTGAACTATCAATTCTTGAGTAAACGTTTCGTAAACGTGGATAATACAAAGGCACTCCAAGATGTAAGTATATGGAATGTAAATTTTGGATATAGCCCAAAATTATTCGGATTAAATTGGTCAGCTCGATTTGATATAAATAATGTATTCAATAAAGATTATCGTATGAGCGATGGTTATCCAATGCCGGGTACACAATATAGATTTACAATCGGTATGAATTTGTTGTAATAATTCATATCTGCCCTCGATAGGACATGTGCCGAAATGCAATATTTGGCACATGTCCGAATTTTAATAAAAATTAGGAGTGGAAAAAGTGAAAAATGTAAAATTAATGATGATTATACTTTTTTTAACAGTTGTGACAGTTACCCTTTCTGCTCAAACTAATTCGGTTAAGGGGAGAGTGATCGATTCGCAGACAGGTGAAATCTTAGCGGGGGCTAATGTCTATATTAAAGGCTCACATATTGGTGCTGCCTCTGATGAAAACGGTAGCTATTTTATTAAAAATGTTCCAATTGGCAATTCAATACTTGTTTGCAGTATGATTAATTTCAAAAGAATTGAAAAAGAGATAAATATTAGTCCCGGAGATAATCTTGAAATTAACTATTTAATGGTTGAAGATGGACTAAAATTCTCCGATGTGGTTATTACTGCAACACGAAATGAAGCTTTAGTAACTACGATTCCCGTTTCCACTGAAGTAATAAACCTAAAAAAAATTGAAGACTCGAATGCTAAGAATGTTGGAGAAGTACTAAAATCTATGGGTGCAACTTTAGTGAAAAGTTATGGTGCCGTTGGTTCATTGGAAACAGTTTCATTAAGGGGTTCTACTGATGCTCAGGTTTTAATACTCATCGATGGACAACGTCTAAATAATTCTCAACAAGGTTCGGTCGATTTAAGTTCATTGCCTCTTAATGCGATAGAAAAAATTGAAGTAGTAAAAGGTGGTAATTCAGCAATGTACGGAAGTGATGCGGTAGGTGGTGTTATCAATATTATCACAAAATCTTCCAATAGAAAGAATTCTATGCAATACACCATTAATGGATTATATGGTACATATAATACACAAGTCTATAATGCTTCTCTAGGGCAAGGTATTGGGAATTTTAGCTATTTTGTTTCTTATAATAAAACTAAATCCGATGGAGATTATTCATATAAAGGAATTATCGGAGATAAAATTAAGCTAAAAAATGGTGATACTGGGTCCGATAATATATTTCTAAAAGCCGAATATTTATTAGAAGATCAATCAAAATTATCTGCTTTTTATAAATATAGAAAATCGGATAACGGTTCTCCTGGCTCAATAGAATATCCAAATGCATCTGCAAGAAATAAAATCGATAATAATCATATAAGTCTTTCATACGAGGGATTAACATTCGAAAATTTTGCTTTTAATTTCAATGGCTATATAATGAAGCAGGAACATCATTATATAAATCCGGAATCATGGATGGGGACTGAAGAAAGTATTTATAATTCTCGTTCATTAGGAACTCTTGCTCAGGTATTTACAGATCTAAATAAATTAGGATTACTATCTTACGGATATGAATTCCGCCAAGATAAATTAGAAAGCGATCTGTTAGTTAATGGGGATTCTGTCCCGTTTATTGGTGATAGGCAAAGAAATGTTCATAGCTTTTATTTTCAAGATGACTGGAAATATGATATAAACCATAATTGGATGATTTCAGCAGTGCCCGCAGTACGTTTAGATGAATATCCGGAAGAATCAATCGGGACACAGTTCTCTCCTAAAGTAGGGATTTCAATTAGTCATGATGATGAATGGAGGGGGTCTATTAGAGGAAATATTGGTAAAGTTTTCAGAGCTCCAACTTATAATGATCTTTATTGGCCCGAAGATACATGGACAAAAGGGAATCCAAATCTAAAACCAGAGAAAGGGATCACATTTGATTTCGGGTTTATAATTCAATTTGCTAAATATGGTAGTTGGAGTATTGAATCCACTTATTTTTCAAGTAATTTAGATGATCTTATTTTATGGGAACCTGCCGAGAAGTGGATGCCTACTAATATTGCAAAAGCCAAAATCAATGGAATTGAATCTAAAATTAATTGGAAGGGATTTGGAGATTTAATTAGTATTCAAACCGGATATACATATTTGAATGCGAAAGATGATGGTAATGATCCATTAACCTCAGGGAGATTTTTAATATACCGTCCTAAATCAAAAATTGATATAGGCATTAATTTAAGCTATGACATTTATTCTGTCAATTTTTATTATAATTTTGTTGGTAAGAGATTTCACGATGCTGAGAATAAGATTGAAATGGGAAGCTATGAATTAATAAATGCGAATTTGGGAATCAAGCAAAAAATAGAAAAAATAGAATTAAATTTTCGCTTAGAAGGGAATAATTTAATGGATAAAGAATATCAAGCGACACAAGGTTCCCCTTTACCCGGAAGGGAGATTAGATTCTCAATAGGCGTTTCAGGTAGTTTGAACTTTTTATAAAAACGATTGGTAGGAAAATATTAAAACTGATGTTGGAGATAAAAATATGGAAAATAATTTCTTAGTAAAAGATATTAATTTAGCTCCTAAGGGAGAGCAACAAATTGAATGGGTATCAAATTGGATGCCTGTTCTAGATGGATTATACGAAAAATTCAATAAAACCGGTGTTTTTCAAAATAAAAAGATAGCATTATGTATTCATCTAGAAGCAAAAACAGCATACTTAGCTCTTGCTATAAAAAAGATGGGTGCTCAAGTGTGGGTTACAAGCAGTAACCCATTATCGACTAAAGATGAAGTTGCCGCTGCACTTGCAGTAAATGGAATTCATGTTTTTGCAAAGCATGCTGCATCAAAAACTGAATATTGGTCTTATTTAGAATCGATCCTAAAAAACAAGTTAGACGCAACCGTAGATGATGGAGGAGATATTTGTGAGTATCTTCATGAGCATCCTGAATATGGAATAAACATTAAAGGTATTTGTGAGGAAACCACGACCGGAGTAAATAGGCTAAAAGCATTGGAAAAAGAGGGAAATTTAAAATATCCCGCTATTGCAGTGAACGATGCAAAATCGAAACATCTTTTCGATAATCGATATGGTACCGGTCAATCGACATGGACAGCAATAACTCATCTTACGAATTTAAATATTGCGGGTAAGGTAGTTGTTGTAGCCGGATATGGCTGGGTAGGAAAAGGAGTAGCTGTTAGAGCAGATGGAATGGGAGCAGAAGTTATTGTAACGGAAGTAGACCCTTGGAAAGCACTCGAAGCAAGAATGGATGGGCATCGTGTAATGAAAATGGAAGATGCTTCTTCACTTGGTGATTTTTTCGTTACTACTACCGGTCTAAGCGATATAATTAACTATGGACATATATTGAAAATGAAAAATGGTGCTTTTTTATCCAATGCAGGGCATTTCGATTTTGAAATTGATATCCCTACATTAAAAAAGAAAGCAAAATCTTTTACCGTTGTAAGAAAAGAAGTAGAGGAATATAAGCTTGAAAATGGAAAAACTATCTATGTACTTGCACGTGGCGGAATAATAAATATTGCAGGTGGTTTGGGACATCCTGCCGATATAATGGATATGTCGTTCTCGGTTCAGCTCGGATGTTTATACTATTTCCTTTCAAAAGAAGATTCCGAAGCCAAACTATATAGTGTCCCCGAAGAGATTGATCGCTTAGTAGCTGAAGAAAAGCTTAGAGTAGAAGGGATTCAAATTGATCATTAAAGTTTCACTCCTGAAGTCCGGTGATCTTTTTGATTGCGTGCGCCCATAGATCGCCGGGCTTTTGTTTATCTAAAAAAGGTGAGTAAAATATGGACTTGACAAGAGTATTAAATATAATTGGAATACCGGCATTGATGTTAATTGCTTGGTTGATTTCGACAAATAGAAAAGTAATTAATTGGCGAGTAATCGGCTGGGGATTAATTTTAGAATTAATTGTAGCACTTATAGTATTTGTTATTCCCATCGGCACTCAATTATTTTTGGTAGTTAATGATGTAGTAAATAATGTACTAGAAAGTGCCAATTATGGTACATATTTCGTATTTGGGAAATTAGCAATAGGACCGGGTACTGTTTCTGCAAGCGGCGAAACATCTATCGGATTTATTTTAGCATTTCAGGGATTAGCCGTGATTATATTTTTTGCCGCTTTAGTTGGGATTTTATACTATACGGGAATTATGGGTAAGGTGATGAAAGCATTTTCCTATATATTTTCGAAGCTAATGGGAATAAGTGGTGCTGAGTCCCTTAGTTCTGCTTCTAGCATCTTTGTAGGTGTAGAAGCCGGTTTAGTTATTAAACCATATATAAATAAAATGACACGATCTGAACTAAATACAATACTAACCGTAGGAATGTCCACAATAGCATCAAGCATGCTTGCAGTTTATATAATGATATTGAAAGGTTCATTTCCTAATATAGCAGGCCATCTTGTATCGGCATCAATAATGAATGTCCCAGCGGCTATTATAATGTCTAAAATCCTTTGTCCGGAAACAGATACACCCGAAACAATTGATCAGAAAGCCGTAATGAATTATGAAAAAGAGGGGAGCTTATTCGAGGCAATTATTAATAATGCTAATTCAGGAGTAAAGTTAGCTGTGGGTATTGTTACATTATTACTAGCGGTACTCGGATTAATGGCATTAAGTGATAAAATACTTGTATTTGCCGGCTCGTACATTAATCATCTTTTATCAATAAATATTGATTGGACATTGAAAGGATTACTCGGATATCTTTTTTATCCCTTAACATTATTAATTGGTATTCCTGTAAACGATGCATGGCAGGCATCGAAAATAATTGGTGAAAGATTAATCTTAACAGAGGTTACAGCATTTCAAGATTTAGCAATACAGCTAAATTCAGCTTCTCCAATGTCTCCCCGCGCAGCTGTGATGGTTACTTATGCATTAACGGGTTTTGCACATGTTGCTTCAATTGCAATTTTCGTTGGAGGATATATTGCCTTAGCACCCTCAAGAATAAAAGAACTTAGTTCATTGAGTTTCCGTGCTTTACTTGGAGCTACTTTAGCCTGTCTTTTAACTGCGACAATAGCAGGATTGTTTTTTACCAATAATTCAATCTTATTAGGACAGTAGTATGTGTGATAAAAGCGTAGTGATTAATCAGATAAAAAAAATGCCAAAATTTGAATTACATCTTCATCTTGAAGGTGCGTTTACTTTTGAATTCCTATTTGAATTAATAGAAAAATATGGAGGTACTCCCGAGATAAAAACCATAGATGACTTGAAGGATAAATTTGTATTTAAAGATTTTAATAATTTTATAGAAACGTGGTACTGGAAAAATCAATTTTTTAGGGAATATGTTGATTTCGAGGAATTAGCCTTTAATACATTAAAAGATTTGGCAAAACAGAATGTACTGTATGTCGAATTATTTTTTTCTCCGTGGGATTTTAATTCCTCAGGGTTCGAAGCGGAATTAATAACGAATTCAGTAATTCAAGGGGTAAAAAGAGGCGAAAAATCTTTCGGAATTCGGTGCAATTTGATTGCTGATTTAGTTAGGAATCATGGTGCAACTAATTCACTAAAACGTTTAGATGAGATTACACCTTTTATTAATAATGGAATAATAGGAATTGGTTTGGGCGGAAGTGAAAAAGAATTTCCTACTAATTTATTCAAAGAGGTTTTCATAGAAGCGAAAAAGAGAGGATTCAGAACAACAATCCATGCAGGGGAAGCAGCCGGAGCCGATTCAATTTGGGCTGCTTTATTAGATTGCAAAACCGAGAGGATAGGGCATGGAGTAAGGGCAATAGAAGATCCTATGCTTATAGATTATTTAATAAGGAAAAAAATTCCTCTTGAGATATGTATTACAAGCAATTTAATGACAAAAGTTTTTGATTCGATTGAAAATCATCCTTTCAAATATTTAGATGAAATGGGGATAGTTGCAACTATAAATTCAGACGATCCTCCTATGTTCGGTTCAAACATTACGAATGAACTTATTCTGATCAATAAAGAATTTGGTTATGGAATTAAGGAATTAGTTCGGTTAATGAAAAATTCGGTAAAAGCTGCATTTTTAGAAGAAAAAGATAAAAATATTTATATTAACGAATTAGATAAATTTTTACATAGTGCATCTAACATATGATTTAAAAGATGTTGTTCATTAAGCAAATAATTAATCGGGAAAATTATGTTTGGTCTTTCGTTATTAGAGCTGTTCGGTTATTTAGGTAGTGTAGTTATTGCAATCTCTTTAATGATGAGTTCGATTGTAAAACTCAGGATTATTAATCTTACGGGTGCATTGATTTTTACTATCTATGGTACTCTCATCTCCGCATATCCCGTTGCTGCACTTAATGGCTTTATAGTAATCGTAAATATCTATTATCTTTACGAGATGTTTACTAAAAAAGAATTTTTTGAAATATTGGAAGTAAACAATGATTCCAATTATCTAAACTACTTTATAAATTATCATAAAAAAGATATTCTTCTATTCAATCCTAAGTTTGATATCTCTGAAATAAATAACTGGGTTACTTTTTTTATTCTTAGTAATTCAGTTGCTGCGGGATTAGTATTGTATAATAAAATTAACGAAGACAGTCTCTTTGTAAAATTGGATTATGCAATTCCCGGTTATAGAGATTTCAAAATCGGGAAATATGTATATAATGAAATAAAGAAAGATAAAAGTATAAAGAATATTTACACCGCAGCGGGCAATGCAATTCATAATGCTTATCTAAAAAAAATCGGATTCATAGAATCCGAATTAAATTCAGAAAAAGTAATGTATATGAAAAACGATTAGTAGCCGTTTAATTACCGGCTACTTTTTTCCAATGCTCGATAAAAAATCTGCTTTCTTCATTATCAGAAAGCATATTTACGCAATTCATTAATGAACGACCGTTATGGTAAGTCCCTTTCCAGATGCTTCCTTTTGGTTCTTTTTTATAGAAGGGTTCTTTTTCGAGTGAACCCCAATACCAATCGCCGTTTTCATGATCGATTAAATATTTTTTCACGTATTCCCATTCTTTAATAAAAAGTTCTGAATAGATTTTTTCATCGGGGAAAATTTTCGAAAATAGAAGTAGAGCATTAAGAGCCTCTGCCTGCTGCCACCAAGTTTTAGTATCTTTAATTATTGTACATTCATCATTTTCTTCAAAATAATAACCTTCATCGAAGAATCCGCCACTCTCATAATCCCAACCGTTCTTAATTGCGTGATCGATCATTTTCTTAGCGGTATTTAGAGTTGATTTGTCGTTTTCTATTCCTAAGGAATGAGAAGCTTCGAGCATAAGAAAGGCAGTCTCATAATCATGTCCGAATGATACATGATCTAATCTATAATTTTGTTCGCGAAATTCTTTGGGAGAATTCTTAAATGAAATCGGAGTCCAATCACGCTCAAAGAATAATTGAAGGTATCCTTTAGGGTGTGTAATAGTATCACGGATTAAAGTGAGCAAGCCATGAAGCTGCGTTTTTAATTTTTCATCTTTCCAAACGTTATAGAGTTCGGTATATGCTTCGAGTAAATGAATGGATGAATTTTGGTCCTTGAATCCGCACTCGATAGCATCGGTGGCAAAAGTTTTATATTCACTATTCTTATTGAATGGAGTTCCGTCAAGAGTAAGGAATTGGAAATATCCATTGTATTCGGAATCATAGGCATGATCCTCAATCCATTGAAAAGATTTTTTTGCTTGTTCTAGAACCGTATTATTTCTTGTTAATTGAAACAGAGCCGAAAGACCATAGAGGGCGAAAGCGTTTCCATAAGTTCTTTTTTCCGTTCCCCAATTTTCTTTATAACAGAGATCTCCGTTTCGATCACGAATCTGAAAATAACCTCCGAATTTTGAATCCCAAAATTTTTCCGATAAGAAATCGAATCCATGTTCCGCCATTTTATATAAATTCTTATCATCAAAAAATTTTGCGGCTTTTGAGAGTGTCCAAATATGACGTGCTTGAGTTACGATCATTTTTTCTTGTTCGGGCATTAGTTTCATATCGGTGGTTAAATTAGTAAAATATCCACCAGATTCATTATCGATTACAAGCGGATACCACTTTGAGAGTAAATTTTCGCTTAAGCTTATCATCATTTCATTTGCTATTTTTTTCTGTGTCTCTAAGGTCATTATTACTCCCGAAGTTTATTCTCAAATTTTAATCTAAGTAAGTACAAAAATTGTGCTAATAAAAATGAGATACAATAGAATTAGAATTAGTGAAAAGGAAAGGAAATACATTATTAAAAGTATTATGTTAATGATATGTTTTTATCAAAATGATAAAATTTATTAAAAGAAAAATTGTGAAATGGAGTATAATTTTATGAATTTTATGACGGCACAGTTTTAGCAGAATAGAAAGGTTAATCACGATATCTGATAAAATGAGGAAGCCAATGCAAAAAAGAACATTTATTCTAATAACAATAATATTAAGCATGACTTTTGTACAATGTGCATCATCTCAGTTTTCCAATTACATAACCAGGAAAACCGATAAAATCTATGACGGTGAAAATCAAGTTCGTTTCATCTCATTCAATATTCCGAATCTACACTACATCGAGGATTATCTTCCTTTTGAGGGGACTAATCCATGGCGTCTGCCGAATGAATATGAGATTAGAGACGGATTAAGAAGCATTAAGCAATTAGGCGGAAAAGTAACGCGTATTTATGTCCTTTCTGTTAAAAAAGATGGCGATACACCCGATATAATTCGACACGTCGAAGGACCGGGAAAATTCAATGAAGAGGCGTTCAAAGCTCTCGATTTGGTGATGAAAGTCGCTAATGAAGAGGGTGTCCGCGTAATAATTCCATTTGTAGATAATTGGCATTGGTGGGGCGGACCGAAAGAATATGCAGCCTTCAGAGGTAAAGAAAAAGAGGCATTTTGGACAGATAGAGAAATAATCGAAGACCTTAAAAAGACGATCAATTTCTTAATAAATAGAAAAAACAGTTATACGGGTGTATTATACAAGGAGGATAAGGCATTATTTGCATGGGAAACGGGGAATGAATTAGCTGCTCCTTACGAATGGACTAAAGAGATTGCCGCTTATATCAAGAGTTTGGATAATAATCACTTATTGGTAGAAGGGGTAATTGCCAAAGATATTACTCCTGAAGCAATTGAAGATCCGAACCTCGATATTCTTTCGACACATCACTATGGCGATCCTAAATACTCGATCGAAAAAATCACTTCCAACAAAAAAATGATAGCCGGGAAGAAACCATATTTTATCGGCGAATATGGAATTATTCCGACACAAAAAATCAGAGAGATAACGGATACGATTATGTCTCAAGGGCTTGCCGGAGGCATGATTTGGAGCTTAAGACCACGTGAAAGAAGCGGAGGATTTTATCATCATTACGAATACAATAACGTAGAATCATATCGATTCCCCGGATTTGCAAGCGGAGATTGGTATGACGAAAAAGCAGTACTTGAGATAGCTCGAGAAAAAGCGTTTCAGATAGATGGATTACCTCAATCACAATTGCCGATACCGGAAGCTCCGAATATGTTAGAAATTAAAAACGTTGGGTTGATCTCATGGCAGGGTTCCACCGGTGCGCAGTCTTATTCACTCGAAAGAAAAGAAGAATACGTAAATGATTGGGTTGAAATAGAGGCAAATGCCGATGATAGCAAATATCAGTACCGTCCTTTATATAATGATAAAACCGCCGAATTCGGGAAACGATATTTTTATAGAATAAATGCTAAGAATGAATCGGGAGTTTCGGGATATTCTAATATAGTCGGTCCGGTGGAAGTAACAGAGAAAATGATTGTTGACGAGATGGAAAATTTCGATGAAGTTTTTCAGAAAGAAGGGGAATTAAAATTACTTGTAAACGAAGATATTCGTAAAGCAAAAGAGGATAGGAGTCGATTAACCGGAAAAGGCGGAAGCTATATAATATATCAAATTCCGGGCAATGCGGTGAAAATTCAAGTAGATTATTTTGTGTCCAAACCGGATAGTACAATTAGTTTATTAAAGGGAAGTTCGGTTGCGGATTTATCAGAATTTACACCGGGCAAAGAAGTATTCTCATTCGCTAAAAATGATTACGGATTCTTTGACGCAGTTCGTCTAACGGATGATATTCAAAGCGAAGGGACAAAATTTTTGAAAGTAGAATTAAATGAAGGCGTTCAAATAAGCAGAATAGAAATCACATACATAAAATAAAGAAATCAATTATGAAAAAATATTTTTCGCTCTTAGCTATTGTACTATTATTAGTCAGTAATAAAATTTATTCTGAACAAAATATCCGGCAAGAAGTGGAACGTGTGCAGAAGTCAGGACTTTGGATGCCGGCTGTTTTCTCCGATAATATGGTAGTTCAAAGGGATACTGAAGTACCGTTTTGGGGTAAAGGAATTCCCGGTGAGAAAATTGAGATTGAATCAAGCTGGGGAGAGAAAGGGAGTGCGATAATCGGCGCATCGGGCAAATGGGAAGCTAAGCTCAAAACTCCAAAAGCAGGCGGGCCTTATACTATTTCAGTAACAATGGCGAATGAAAAAATAACTTACAAAAATGTAATGTCGGGAGAAGTATGGGTCTGCTCTGGACAGTCAAATATGGAGATGCCATTAAGCGGCTGGCCTCCGAAAGACTTAATTGAAGGAGGCGAAAAAGCCGTTGCTAATTCAGCTTCAAGCACAATTCGTCTATTTCAGGTTACGCGAGCATATTCTA
The DNA here is from genome assembly GCA_001516025.1 of bacterium BRH_c32. Taxonomy (GTDB): domain Bacteria; phylum Bacteroidota; class Ignavibacteria; order Ignavibacteriales; family Melioribacteraceae; genus BRH-c32. Next base: position 85,246 of record LOEU01000004.1, read on the forward strand.
CTCAAAAAGAGGAAGACTGTAAAGCAACTTGGTTAGAATCTAATCCCGAGACCACTCCCTCATTTAGTGCAACGGCATATTTCTTCGGCAAAAAACTATATGATGAATTAAAAGTGCCTATCGGTTTAATTCATACTAGCTGGGGTGGAACTCCGATTGAATCATGGATTAGTGCCGAAGCTCTCACAAAACTGGATAAATACAAAGATTTTAAGTTGAATTTGGAATCGAGCAAAGTCGATTTTACAAAATTGATGAATTGGGTGGAATCACACAAAGTCATTTACGTAAGCGGTAAGCCCGAATTAGAAAAATTCAAGAATCTCGATTTTGATGATTTGGAATGTTCTAAACCCGTATATGATGACAGTAAGTGGCTAACTTTGAAATTGCCCACAACGTGGGAAACTACTAATATCGGCGAGTACGACGGCGTAATCTGGTTCAGAAAAAAAGTAGAAATTCCAAACGAATGGATTGGCAGAGAATTATCACTTGAGCTTGGTCCGATTGATGATATGGATATTACTTACGTAAACGGAGAGAAGGTTGGCTCTTATGAAACAGGAGGATTTTGGCAGACTCCACGAATTTACACTATCGCCAAAGAGTTGGTTAATTCAAATGAACTTACAATCGCCGTAAGGGTATTGGATAATCAAGGCGGCGGCGGTATTTATGGCACAAAAGAGATGATGAAAATAAGCAATAAAGAGGGTGGCGAGCCGGTTTATATCTTCGGTAAATGGAAATATTTATCTGTTGCCGAGTATCTCGGCGGAAGATTCTTTGTTTATGGTGCAAAAGGAGAGGAATATTTTAATAGACCAAAATCTACTATCAATCTTTCAGCTCACACACCGACTGCGTTATATAATGCGATGATTGCGCCACTAGTACCATATAAGATAAAAGGTGCGATTTGGTATCAGGGCGAATCGAACGTGGGAAACGCAGCGGAATACACTCAATTAATGTCGATAATGATTAATAATTGGCGAAATGACTTTAAAAGCGGCGAATTTCCGTTTTATTACACTCAAATTGCTCCGTATCGTTATGGAGTGGGAACAAACTCGCAATATTTACGAGAAGCACAATTAAAAAGTCTCTCAATTCCCAATACCGGTATGGCAGTTACGATGGATATCGGAAATATCGAAAATATTCATCCCGGAAATAAAAAGTCCGTAAGTGAGAGATTAGCCGCTTGGGCATTAAATAAGGAATATGGAATAAATATTCCATATTCGGGACCGATATATAAAGAGATGCGAATCGAGGGTGGGAAAGCAATTCTTTCGTTTGATTATGTTCAGGGTTTAGAACTTAAACCGATAGAAGGTAAAAATAATTTCCAAATAGCGGGCGCAGATAAAGTTTTTTATGATGCAGAAGTAATAGTGGATGGAAATGAATTAATTATAAGCTCAAAAGAGGTAAAAGAACCGGCAGCAGTTCGCTATTGCTGGGGAGATATATTAGAGGGGACATTATTCAATCAGGATAGATTACCTGCCTCATCGTTTAGAACGGATAATTGGTAGTCTTTTATCTATATGATAAGTTTTATCAAATTAATAAATTGATAAAATCAAGAATTGGTAAAAAAATTGAATAAACCTGCCATTATCAATAACTCGATAATGGCATCATATTTGACATATTATATAAGTATGCAATAAAGCAGATTAATCAAATTATTGATTATAAACTAAAACAATAGTAATAAACCTAATAGGAGGATTCATGAAAAAAGCCATACTTACGTTAGTTGGCATGTTCCTAATTTCCGGTTTTGTAAATGCACAAGTAATAGCAGATTTTGAAGAGAGCGATGGTGCATTTCTAAAAGGATGGGGAGACGCAACATATTCACTAAATAAAATTGCGGATCCATCCGGTGTATCAACCGGCGTTTTAGAATTAAACGTTACAGCCGTTTCAGGTAATAGACAGGCAGTTCTTAAAAAACAAAAGGTTGATGGTTCAAAAGGTAATTTAGTTGTTTATTATTTATGGTTACCTGCTTCAACACCCGCAGATGTTCAAATTAAAGTTTGGGCTCAGGGTCCCGGTTGGCATTGGAAAGATAATGTATATATAGCCGACAAAGTAGTAAAAGAAAAATGGTTCCCTGTTTATTTTGATATGGAAGCAGCAGCTATTCAAGATCCGGCATTCACTCCAAAGACAGGAAATCTTGAAGAGATTGGTATTGAATTTCTATTCCCTGAAGGATATACCGGTTCAGTATATGTTGATAATGTAAGCATTTTTGGCGCAGAACCAAAAGTTATCGGAAATTTTGAAACTGATGCTCAAGGTTTCACAAAAGGATGGGGAGAAGCAAATTTTACAGTTTTAAATGTTCCCGATCCGTCAGCTAAAACAGCTGGTGTAATGGAAGTAAACGTAACAGGTTTAGCAGGCAATAACCAAGCAGTAATTAAAAAACCCGGTGTAGATGCAAAAGAAGCAAAAGCAATTACATGGTATTTATGGTTACCGGCAGGAACTCCGGATTCGATAGCTATTAAAGTTTGGGCACAAGGTCCGGGTTGGAAATGGAGTGATGTCCTCTATTCAAGCGAGAAAATCACAAAAGCTTCATGGTATCCGGTTCATTTCTTATTAGACGTAGCTCATGCAAAAGATAACAATTTCGATGCTACGAAAGGAAATTTAGAAGAAGCAGGAATTGAATTTAATTTCACAAAAGCTCCCGGATTTTCCGGAAGTATTTATGTAGATAATGTATCATTAATTAGTGCAGCAACAGGTGCAAAATGGGTTGTATCTAATTTTGAATCCGCAGCAGCTAAGACTCAAGGATTTGTAAAATGGTTTGGCGGATCTGGAACTACAATCGAAAGAGCAGTTGTTGATAATAAAGGCGTTCTTAAAGTAGGTGCTGATTTTTCACAAGCCGGTAGTGACGGAAAAATTGCATTAAAAAAAGAAAGTGTAGTTATTTTTGATAAAGAGACAAAACTTGCGGCTACTTATGTAACATTAGATGTTTTCGTTCCTGCAGGAATTAATCCGGATGGAACAGGTCAGGTTGGTATAATTGTTAATGGTCCTGAAGGCGGATGGAATGAAACTCCAAAATCAATCAGCGACACTTTGAAAACCGGAATAAAACCGGGCGAATGGAGCACACTCAGATTCGACGTTACTGCAGCTCTTAGAGCCAAAACAATCGCTGATTCATCTAAACCTGTTACAGTAGGAATTCAGATTTATCATCCTAATGCAAACGCATTTGTAGGTGATTTCTTATTTGATAATTTAACAGTATGGAACGTTCAAGAACCAAAAGGTACAGTTTCCACACCTAAGATTGAAGCAACAGCAAATACATTTACAATGCAAACAGGTAAAGATTATCAATATGTAAAATTAACTTGGTTAGATAATACACTCGGAACAGAAACCTACAATTTATATGTAAGTGAGGAACCGATTACAGATCTAAATTCGGCAAAAGTTAGAAAATTTGTTCAAGGTATTCCTCATGGAATGGAAGCTTATGGTTATAGACCTTATACAACAGACGGAAGAATAGTTAATTACTATTTTGCAATGACAGCATTTGACGGGACAAAAGAAACCGCTCTTACAAAAGACGGAACATTTGGTCCACTTCCGGTAAAAACATCGGAAACATTCAAAGTTCATTATAAGAAAGATTTTGCATCTACATGGCAGTTAGATGGAGACAATTCTGACTTCATGACAATTATGCCGGATCCGATTAAAGCAGAATCAGGCGCATATGCAGATGCCACAGCACCGGATTGGACAGGCGAATCAACCGATATGAATTTTGAAACTCGCTTTATGATCGATGATAATTATCTATATATTGCAGCAGAAGTTATAGATGATGATTTAAGAACAGATGAAGCACAGCAGGCATGGGAAGGTGATGCACTTGAATTCTATATGGGATTCTATGGAGCAGAAAAACTTCAGACATTACATGAAAAGAATTTTCAAAAAGCAAACGGCGATTATAGAATCGGTTTCAATGCATTAGGATTAGTATGCCTTGATGGCGGTTCCCCAACTACAGTTGATGGAGTAGAAGCAGTTGTATTCCAAAAATTGACAGGTGATGGATATATTATCGAAGCAAGAATTGAATTAGCTAAAGTTGCAGGTTCTGCCGGTGTGCTTAAAGTATATGACGGAATGATGATGCCATTTAGAATTGACGGTAATGACTGGGATCCTAATAAAGGAGACGCAGCAAGATCATTAGTTGTTCAAGTAGGCGGAATGCCGGTTGCAAAAACCGAAGTTTCTCTAACTGATCAATCTTGGATGAGACCAGATGCTTGGGGTTATTTAGAAGTAATCAACGGACCAACTTCAGTTAATGATGCAGTTGAAAATACATTACCAACTGTATATTCATTATCGAATAACTATCCAAATCCATTTAATCCAACAACAAAGATTAAATATGATCTTCCAAGAGAATCGATGGTTACATTGAAAGTATTTGATGTTCTCGGAAGAGAAGTTTCCACTCTAGTTAGCCAGAACCAAAAAGCAGGATATTATGAAGTAAACTTCAATGCTAATCATTTAGCAACAGGTGTTTACATTTTCAGAATCCAAGCAAATGATTTCGTACAAACTAAAAAGATGATGTTAGTAAAATAATTATAAGTCAGTTCTTATAGATGGCAAGGAGAAATCCTTGCCATTCTTTTATGAATGATAAGAACGAATAAGGATTGAAATAAATGAAGAAGATTAATGGAATAGCATTAAAATTGCTGCTTGCGATAATGTTAATCTGCTGGAGCAATACTTTTGCAGGCACCACAGGCAAGATTTCGGGTCGTGTAATTGATGCCGAGACAAAAGAACCGCTTTATGGAGTAAATGTGGTTTTAGTGGGTACTAATTATGGAGCTGCTACCGATTTTGAAGGTGAATTTTACATGATTAACCTCCCTCCCGGTCAATACACAATCAAGGCAACAATGATTGGATATAATCCGCAGATCGTTGAAAAGGTAAGAGTCCAAGTGGATTTAACAACAAAAATTGATTTTGAACTTTCATCGACTGCAATATCATTAGGACAGGAAATTACAATCACCGCACAGAAGGTAATTCAGAAAGATTTAACTTCATCGGAAAGAAGTATGCAGAGCGATCAGATTCAAGAACTTCCTGCAAGAGACGTTACAAGTATATTAAGTATGCAGGCGGGAATCGTGAAAGATGCCAATGGCGCACTTCATATTAGAGGCGGAAGATCAAGTGAGATTACCTACCTTGTTGATGGTGTTCAGGTAGTAAATCCTCTTAATAGAAGCTCGGGAATCAGCATCGATGATCAATCGATTGAAGAATTAAAAGCAATCACCGGTACGTTTAATGCCGAGTATGGACAAGCATTATCAGGAGTTGTAAATATTGTTACGAAGAAAGGAAGCGACAAATTTACTGCTAATGCTACTGCATATATCGGAGATAACCTGAGTTTTGACGATGATTTATATTCAGTAATGGATAATGGTGATTGGGCAAGAGCGGCAGTGGGTGCATTAACCACTAAATCAGGAAATCTTGATTTTGATTTTGCCAAGTATGGAATTAATAATGGACGCGATTTATATCAAGCACTTCAATCAGGCGATAAGCCATGGCAGACAAAAACTCCATATCTTAATAAATACAATCCTTTTAGAAATTCCGATCTTCAATTAAATTTATCGGGTCCGGTACCGGGGATAGAGAAATATGTTTCTTATTATGTAGCGGGCAGATATCAATATAGACCGGGATATCAAAGAGGTAAAAGATATTTTATGCCTTGGGGATTGTGGAATCCGGTAATGGATTCGGTTCATTCATTTGATATGCCCGATGATAAATTAGTTCCACTTAGCTGGTATCAAGGCAAATCCGCACAAGCGAAAGTATTCTTTAATTTTAATAGCCTTAATCTAAGCTATGGTATCTATTATAATGATGATCTAAGTTATGGGGGTGGACAAAAATATTTACCTGACGGAGGAAGATATTATTTTACCGATCGATATACACAAATATTCTCCGCTACTTACGTATTCTCAAATTCTACATTCATAGATTTTAAGGGAAGCGCATACTCGAATAAACATAAAAGCTACCTTTACGAAGACCCTTATGATTATAGATATATGCCGACAAAATCGGGTGATTTCCAACAGTTTATGTTTAAGCCCGATAGAGATTCGGATATAGAAGTAAAAAGCAATCCAAATGATTATTCTTATTGGGGTAATGACGTAGGTAGAAATACAAATTCGAGTAAATACTATTCGTTTAATGTGGACTTGACAAGTCAAATTGATAAATACAATCTCGTTAAGCTCGGAGCCACGGGAAGATTCCATGATATTGAACAAGATTATTATTCGCTTCAATTCGATGAAGTTAATTATCGACCGATTATTCCCGATAAATCATCGGCATTCCATACATATTATTCGGCAAAACCGAATGAATATGCCGCATATATTCAGAATAAAATAGAATTTGAAGAGTTGATTATAAATATCGGTTTACGCTATGATTATTTTGATACAGATGGAAGAGTATTAGCTGACCCAAGAGACCCTCAGATATATTCACCGTTTAAGTTAGATAATATCTATAAAAATTATTCTGCGGATATTCCCGAAGATCAATTAGTAAAATATACCGTAGAAGAGAGAGAAAAATTCTGGTATAAAAAAGCGGATATTAATTCACACTTCTCTCCAAGATTCGGATTATCTTTCCCGATTACGGCAGAAGGTGTAATCCATTTCTCTTACGGACATTTCTATCAGAATCCGGAATTCCAATATTTATATACCAATCCTAATTTCTGGGTGGCAGGTGCAGGTTCTCAGAATTTAGTCGGTAATTCTAATCTTAAACCGGAAACAACCGTAATGTATGAAATCGGTTTACAGCAGCAATTATTCAATAGTTTGTTTTTACATGTAACGGCATTTTATAGAGATATACGCGATTGGGTAGGAACTGGATATCCGGTCGATACATATAGAGGTTTAACTTACTACTCTTATGTAAATAGAGATAATGCAGTGGCAAAAGGTATTACATTGTCCACAAGTTATCGGTTTGATGCATTCAATATAAATTTAGATTATACATACATGAATGCAAATGGAACCTCTTCAAATCCACAGGATGCATATAACGATCTATCTGCAGGAAAAGCACCGCGCATTCAGTTGGTAAATTTAAATTGGGATCAGCCGCATTCATTAAATGCAGTTCTTTCTTATGCAAAAGATGGATGGCAAGGAACATTGATAGCTAATTACGCATCAGGATTCCCATATACACCTGAATTTGCAAGAGGTGAGGCAACAGGCGGAAACGCTGCAACGGGATTGAAAGAAAATAGTGAAAGAAAACCATCTACATTCAATTTGGATTTAAGAGTAGCAAAAACTTTCAAAGTCGGTTCATTCGGTTTCCAAGCAATATTGGATATTACTAATTTGCTCGATACACGGAATGCAAATTATGTATATGCCGATACAGGATTGCCGGATTATACATTACAGGATTATTTAAGTTGGTCTCGTTTGGTAGAAGTTGGAAGCTCAAAAGAATACTACGCTAATCCGGGAATGTATTCCTCTCCACGTTATATTCAGCTTGGTTTGAGAGTAAGTTATGAATAGGATAAATAGTTCAAACAGCCCTGTTAAAGGTATTAAGATGATAAAAAGAGAAAATATATTGAAATTAAGTTCGCTTGTAGTTCTGCTCTTTATGATGAGTACTGTTATTACGGCTCAATCGATTAGCAGAGTAGGAACGACAGCCGCGCCATTCCTAAAAATAGGGGTAGGCGGACGAGCTCTCGGTATGGGTGAAGCATATACAACATTATCGAGCGATATTACGGGTATGTATTGGAATGCGGCAGGTATCGCACACTTAACTAAGATGGAAGCTATCATTAATCACTATGATTATATAGCTGACTTATATTATGATTTCGGCGGATTTGCAATGCCGATTGAAGGTATCGGTACGATCGGTTTTTTTGTCGCTAATCTTGGTATGCCTGATCTTGAAAGAACTACAATCACATTCCCGAATGGAAACGGAGAAAAAGTCTCCGCAAGTTCGATGGTTATTGGGTTAAGCTATGCAAGAGCATTGACCGATCGATTCGCAATCGGAGGAAGTGCTAAGTTTATTAATGAGCATATATGGCATTCATCAGCTTCATCACTCGCATTTGATATCGGAGTATTATATAAAACATTTTTCAAAAACATTCTGATAGGTATGTCGATAAGTAATTTCGGAACCGAGATGCAAATGGATGGAAGAGATGTTATAGTTCAGCACGATATTAATGATTCATTTGAAGGCAATAACGAGAACATTAATGCATATTTAGAGACTGATAAATATCCGCTCCCTATAATATTCAGAGTTGGCTTATCGGCAAATATTGCAAAGGATTTTCTTGGAATCGAAAAGCATGATTGGATCGTTGCAGTTGATGCAATTCACCCGAATGATAATAAAGAATATTTGAATATCGGAACGGAAGTAAAATTATTTAATTTAATTTCGTTAAGAGGCGGATTCAGACAGTTATTATTGGAAGATCGCGAAGGAGGATTAACTCTTGGATTCGGCGTTAATGTATCGTTAATGGATATTGATATAAAAGTCGATTATGCTAATGTTGATTATGGTCGATTAGATCATCAGAATAAATTTTCACTTATACTATCATTTTAAGAAAGATTGTTAAGGAGTAGAATATGAAATTTAGAACCCTGCTTGTTGTATTACTGATGGCAAGCATAATAACAATAAATGGGCAGGACCAGGGACATGGAGACGTAATACACCGGGCAAAGAATGTTCATGCGGGCAATTTAATCCGTGTAACATTTCATAATAACGGAAGACTAGGTTCTGTAAAAGGGGATCAAAGTGTCGCATATACAGGTGAATGGCCAATCGGCAGCGGTAAAGTGCAGATGGGCAATACTTCATTATATGTATCAAGCGAGCTAAGAGTATCCAAAGGAATAAATTCTGAAACAGGAAAAGAGGAATTTGAATTTATTGTTCCAACGATTTTTTGCGAAGGGTGGGACCCGAATATTTTTTCGCATGACGTTCTCGGAAGATTTCAAGGATTTGAACCGCTTCCGGGTTATTTGAATTTACAGCAGAAAGAAAAAGATCCGGGTAATGCAGTCGCAATGAGTCAGATGCCTTTTACCTGGCCTCCATATTGGCCCGATAAATTAGAAGATAAAGGTGCTCCCGGTTGGAGAAATAGTTGGAACGGATATTTTGGTAAAGATCAGAAAAATGCAGATGAAGAGAGCTACTTTGTATTAGATGATTATCAGTTCGATAAAAAACTTAAAGGATTGGATTTACCGAGACCGATACCGACAGAACCGAAAAGAGGGGGACTTGGTCTTCGTCTTGCAGTTCGTGGCCTTCAATGGTCAAATCCTGATGCAGAAGATTGCTTATTCTGGTTATATGATATTAGAAATATCGGCGAATTATATTTAGATAAAACAGTTTTCGGATGTAACGTAGGTGCATCAAGCGGAAGTTTGCTTGGCGAAAGCGGCGGAAACGAATGGGCTGATGATGCGGCTCGCTTCTATCGTGAAAAAGGTTTGGCTGTGAATTATGATATAGATAATACGGGAGTAAGAGGTTATACTCCGGTACCTTGGGTGGGATTTGCATTCCTCGAGTCCCCGGGTAATCCTTATGACGGTATTGATAATGATGCCGATGGTAATGATATTTCAAAACCGGGCGGTGGAATGGGTAAATTAATTAATTCGGTTGAAGATTTTATCAAGGTTTATCAAGTCGGAGATCAGATTGTATTAATTAATTATGATAGCGAAAGATATACAAGAAATATTATGCAGATGCCTGTCGGCGGAATCAATTTTACTCGCAACGGACAAAATTATAGAATGGTTCCGGGTGCTCCGCTTATAGAGATACCAAGAGATGGTATCGATAATAATCTAAATGGTTTGATTGATGAAAACGATGGAACGATGACACAGGATTCCACCGAATTTTATCTTTATGTAAGAAGTGAATTTAATGATAATGATTATTTGGCAATAAATTATTTGACAAATGAAGGTACCGACAATTTACTAATCGATGAAAGAAGAGATGACTTAATAGATAATGATGGCGATTGGGATCCACAGTTTGATGATGTGGGAATTGACGGTAAACCGGCAACGGGAGATGCAGGAGAAGGCGATGGTATTCCTACACCGGGAACCGCAGATCTTCCGGGTGAACCAAATATAGATCAGGTGGATGTCGATGAATCGGATCAAATTGGTTTAACAAGTTTCAAGTTCTATCGATACGGCACTTTGACGTATAGCAATGATGATCAGATGTGGGATTTCTCACGACCCGGTTATTTTGATAATTCCACAGTTGAAATAGCGGATCACGATTATGTATTTTCATCGGGTTACTTCCCTCTTAGACCAGGACAGAAAGAATTTTTCTCTGTTGCATTAATTTATGGATGGGATGAAGTGGATATCGTAAGAAATAAAGATGTGGTACAAAAGATATATGATTCAAACTATAACTTTGCAATTGCACCGTTAAAGCCACAATTAAGAGCAGTAGCGGGAGATAAAAAAGTTACTTTATTCTGGGACGATGGAGCAGAAGAAAGTTTTGATAGGTTTTTAAGAGAATATGATTTTGAAGGTTATAAGATTTATAAAGCATCACATTATACATTCGGTGATGCAGGGTCTATAACAGACGGACTAGGATATGAAAGATTCAAAAAACCGATTGCGATCTATGATAAGATAGATGGTATTTATGGATTTTTCCCGGAAGATTTCGGAAACGGAGTATTGTTTAATTTAGGAAATGAAACCGGATTAGTTCATTCATTTGTTGATAATGATGTTCAAAATGGTATCCGTTATTATTATGCGGTAACAGCTTATGATAAAGGGGACTTGACCAAGAATATCGGACCTACCGAAACAACAATCTTTTTGAATGTAGATCAAGCAGGTAATATCGATTTTGGTGAGAACGTAGTTGCGGTAATTCCACAAGCTCCGTCAGCAGGTTATGAAGCGCCTAAATTTGACGTTTATCCTAAGATTCAAGGAAGCGGAGAAACAAGCGGTATCGTTGGTGTAAATATTCTTAATCCCGATCTATTCAATTCAAGCGATGAATTTGAGTTATCGTTCTTGGATCAATCGATGGATAAAAGGGATAATGATTTCAATGGCAAGATCGATTTGGCTGATCCAAATGAATTTTTACCAACTGTTACAACAGGATTTGTTCTAAGAAACAAAACCAAAAATATTAGTTATGATACCACTTGGTTCATGGAATATAAATTAACCCCAAACGGAATGGAATTGATCCGCAATCTTTATGAAGATAACGATGGCAAATCCAATACCATGACAAAAGTAATTGATGGAATGGAAATATTTTTACAGAATCCTGAGCCGGGTGTATATACAAATCAATCTAAAGGAATTATTAATGGTATCAAATGGGGATCGTCAATCTCAAGAGAAGAAGGATACGATCTTAAATTCGGAAGGTTCACACTCGGAGGATTTAAACCGGGCACCGAATACCCTCGTCAATATACTATTGTATTTTTTGATGAACTTGTAAATACATCAGATAGGATAGGATTACCACTTGCAACGACAAATAAATTTATTACCTTGCCTGCAACACAATGTAATTTCAAGGTGTATGATAAGCAAACAGGCAAAGAAGCAAAATTCGGTTTCTCAGATGCAACCGTTAGTACTAAAATTACCAAGAAAGGATTCTTCTCGGCAAAAGATAATATCATTTTCTATGAGAAGGTAGGTAATGATTCCACTATTATCACATTCAGTTTATTGAATAATGATGTTGAAGACACAACATTCTTTAATAAGCATGGAAGAATGCTCGGAGCAGGAGATACAATTAGTCTTTATCCTGATCTTCCGTTTAATAGTGAAACGAAATTCGTTTATACAATTAAGGGTCAGCAGATTAATAAAGAAGTAGCCGTTAAGGAACTTGCGGATATTAAAGTTGTTCCAAATCCTTATGTAGTAACTGCATTATGGGAACCACATAATCCATATACATCAGGAAGAGGTCCGAGAGCTATTCAATTTATTAATCTACCCGATAAATGTACTATCAGAATATTTTCTGTCGATGGTTCTTTAGTGAGGACTTTAGATCATGAAAACAATATGAGAGATGGATCAGAAACATGGGATTTAATGACAAAAGATAATATGGAAGTATCCTATGGAGTATATATATATCATATTGATGCTCCGGGAATCGGCGAAACAGTCGGACGCCTTCTTATAATAAAATAGAATTAATTTATAGTTACAATTGAAGATTGCGTTTGGCAGTAATGCTAAACGCAATTCTTTTAAAAAGTTAATACGTGAAAGGTTTAGAAAAAAAGCAAAATGAAAGGCAAAATAAAAGTAATATGAAAAATAAAACGATTCTGCTTCTGATTATATTTTTAGGCTCTTCCTTTATTAAGGGGCAGGTAATTGCCGAATTTGGAAAAGATAAAATTACGTTAAAGGAATTTAAGCTCGCATATATAGACATATTAAAGAAACCAAATGTATATGATTCTAAAAAATTAAGAGAAGAATTTTTGGATGAACTTATTGCTTCACGTCTTTTGGCTAAGGATGCAATCAAAAAAGGTATTGATAAAAATGAGTTATTTGATTTAAAGATTAATGCATATAAAGATAAGGCAATGCGTGAAGCTCATTATAATAAAGTAATTAAACCAAAAATAAATATTACAGAAGATGAAATAGAAGAGGCGTATCAGTTCACTCAGGAACAGAGAAAAGTAAGTCATCTATTCGCTGAAACGAAAGAAAAAGCCGATAGTTTATATGAGTTAATCCAAAACGGAAAGAGTTTTGAAGAATTAGCACCGACAGTTTTTGCCGATTCGGCATTAGCTAGTTCAGGCGGTGATCTCGGATGGATTATGTGGGATCAATTAGATAATCAACTAGCAGATTCGGTTTTTAGGATGCAGGTAAATAGAATTTCCACACCGTTAAAATCTTTCTTTGGATATCATATTGTAAAAGTTACCGATTATAAAAAGAATCCTCTTATAACAAGAGCTGAATTTGAAGCTCATAGAAGAAAAGCGCGCTATTTATTAGAATATGAAAAAGGGGAAGCTCTCTCTTATGAATATATTAGCAATATGGCAAAAGGTGCTAAGGTAGTATTCAATCCCGATGTGATGGAATATGTGGATAATGCACTTAAAGGAAAATTTAAACGCAAACCTACGAATATGGATAAGATGTTTGAGATGCAACTTAGAGACGAAGAGATAAAATCTATTGAGACAAATATTTGGGATGAACGAGATAAAGTAATGGCAACCATTAATGGTGTGCCGATGACTATTGCCGATTTTATCGGACTTTTGAATTACATTCAATATGATGTAGTCTATTCAGGATTTAAGAAAACATTTGATTTTGCTGTTCGTGATTTTCTTTTGACTAAAGAAGCAAAAAAAATAGGTCTCGAAAAAGATCAAAAAGTAAAAATGAAAACCAATTTGTATAAGGAGTTCTTGTATCAATTGGAACTAAGACGTGAAATTGTTCGTAATGCTAAATCAACCGAAAGCGATGTTAAGAAATTATACGAAGAGAAAAAAGACAATTGGAAAGGTGCATCTTATGATGTGATGAAAGAGTCCTTGACAAAATTTGCCGATGGTGAGAAAAAAAGAGAATCCGTACCTAATTATTTAAAATCTCTTCTGGCAAAAATCAAAGTGAAGAAGAATTTAGAACCCGTTCATGAATATTATGATGCGGTATTAAAAGGCAAAATTAAAGATTAATTAAAAGATTAATAATTTCTCCAATTACTCAAGAAAGAGGTTTAAATGAAATATTTGTTACTATTATTTTTTTCGTTAAGCATAGCTATTAATGCTCAGGTAACCGGATATGTAGAAAATTTTGATAACGGTGCTATTACAGGATTTATAGCTGCAGATCCGGCGATATATAATTTATCTAATGATGCCGGAGCATTAAAGGTTGTTTATTCAAGAACCGGTGCGAGCGATCAATGGGGCAATTTTAATTATACTCCTGCTCAGATAATTGATATGACTGCTAATCCGGTTATGGTTTTCAAAATTAAATCGACCGTTGCTACCACATTCAGTTTTAAGAATGTAAATAATAACTCTCCGACCTTGATAGGGACAAATATTCCCGGTGATAATTCATGGCACATATATGTTGTTAAACTAACATCAACTACAAATCAAGTTTTGAAACAATCCTACATGTATTTTGATGGCGGAACAACATCTCCGAAATCAGGAACGATATGGTTCGATGAAATAAGATTCGGTGATTCTGCCGTTGCTTCAGTCCCGATCGATTGGAACGATTTCGATAAGTCAATTAATTTCGCAGAAAAATTAATGGAGAACTCGATCGAAGGTACTCAAGAAGGAGAATTTCCAATAGGTTCTAAATCCACTTTGCAATCGGTTTATAATAGCACTCTTTTATTAAAACAGAATAATGAAAAAAATCAGAAAGTGGTTGACCAAGCAGTTTGGGATCTATATGATGCGATGGTAAACTTTGAAAAAAGTGTTAATTCAATTCAAACGAATATAATCGATCCGACTCCTACTAAGGAAACGCGATATTTATATTCGAACATGCTGCAGATGCAAAAGAAATCGATAATGTTCGGCATGCATCATGCAACGGGATATGGCGTGGGTTGGTCGGGAGATAATGATAGAAGTGATATAAATGATGTGGTAGGGGATTTCCCTGCGGTATTCAGCGAAGACTTACTTAATGTGGAATTAGGCAGTGATGTTGATGGTATGCGGTATCGATTAACATCTGCTTATGAAAAGGGTGCCGTTATTACTATCTGCTGGCATCAATATGATTATACAGGAACACATTTTTATACCCAATATCTAAATGATGATTATGTAGTGGAAAAATATGTACCCGGTGGTGCTTACCACGAACAGTATAAAGAGAAATTAAAGAGAGTAGCTAAGTTTTTCAAATCGTTCAGAGGCTCTAACGGTGAATCGATACCGATATTATTCAGACCTTATCATGAACACTTAAGTTGGGAAAATCAAACTCACTGGTTCTGGTGGGGAACTACTTGGTGCACCAAAGAACAGTATAACACTCTATGGCAATTCACAGTTGATTATTTAAGAGATACACTTAATGTACATAATCTAATCTATGTCATCTCTCCGTCTCTTCCTTATGTAGAATCGGGCGATGGCTATTTTACTCGTTATCCGGGAGATAATTATGTAGATATTTTTGGAATTGATGATTATGAAGTTTTTGGATATAAAGATAGATATAAGAGAGCATTAACTACAGTGGCTAATCATGCACTTGCTCATAATAAACCGGCAGCAATTTCTGAGATCGGTTTAGATGGGATGAATAAAGCAGGATTATTTACGGATTATTTCCTTGAGCCTGTTAAGAACGATCCGATTACAAGCAATTATCTTTATTTAGCAGTATGGAGAAACGAGAGCACATCACACGCATTTGCTCCATATCCGGGTCATCCGATCGTACCTGATTTTATTAAGTTTTATAACGATCCATATACAACTTTCATGCGTGATTTACCGAAGATGTATCAGATACCAACCGAGGATAAAGAAGCTCCGGTATTTGTTTCGTCTTTTGATTCTACAATGATCTTTTCTCAATCTCCATTTACACTTAATGTGGATACTGATGAAAGAGCCTTCCTAAGATATAGTTATACAAACGTTCCATTTGAAAATATGACTCAATCATTTGCAACGGGAGAAGGAAGTTACAAGCATTCAGTAGAACTTACGGGTGATCAAGGAATAGTAAATAAAATATTTGTACATGCAAAAGATACTTGGGGAAATGTTACAACATCACCTTTGGAAATTTCATTTAAGGTGGATACACTATCGCTTCCGATTGCATGGACGAATGAGCTTTATCCTGAAACAGGATGGAATAGCGGGAATGCAAAATTAGGAACAGGAGATGCAGCAGCTACAAAGATTAATCCCGTAAAAACAGCTTACTTCAAAAAGAAATTTACTATTGATAAACTCCCTACTGCCACTGCGGTAGTTGTTTCATCTCAAGGCGGAATGGTAGTTTATATAAATAACTATGAAGTTGCCCGTTTTAATTTACCTACCGAAAGTGAGATTGGATATGAAACTAATCCTACATCATCAAATAATTTTACAAAGCAGATTGTGTTGAATGATGAGGCAAGATCAAAATTAAGAATCGGTGAGAATCTAATCGCAATAGAAATTCATAACGGAGACGGGAATACTATTTCGGCATTTGATGCTTATATGGTCGATCAAGCGAATAAAAAATTCTTCACCTATAATTCTGATTGGCTCTATTTTGATAAAGGATACAGACCGGCAGATAAGAAGTTAGGAGATATAGTATCGGTAGAAGAAACTGCACCGATGCCTACGGATTTTGTTCTTTACGGAAATTATCCGAATCCGTTTAATCCATCAACAAAGATTAAATATCAGTTAGCGCAAAATGTGAAAGTGCAGCTTGAGGTATATGATATACTCGGAGCAAGAGTTAATACCATAGTTAATAAGATGCAGGATGCCGGAGTTTATGAATTAGAATTTAATGGAAAGGATTTGGCGAGCGGTGTATATACGGTAATCTTAAGAGCCGGAAATTATTTTAAGGCTCATAAAATGATGTTGATTAAATAACGGGAAACAACAGCAACATAAAGGATCGAATCGATCACTCATAAGGAGTGACGGATATGAATGAAATGGATAAAATAAAAATATTATTAATCGAAGACGAAGATTTTGACGTTAGACGTGTAAAGAATACGGTTAGTTTTTATGAAGAGAGAATTCAGATAGTAGATATTGTCTCTAATGGATTAGCAGCGCTTGACTTAGTGAAAAATAATAATGATCTCTATGATGTTATAATAATGGATTTTCAGATTTCGGGTGGATTAAAAGGGGAAACCTTGATTGCCAAGATCAAAGAGATAGAACCGCTAATTCAGATAATCGTTATAACTAAGATGACGATTAATATTACTAATTATGAGTTTGCCAATAGTCTTATCTCTGCCGGTGCGTTTTGGTACTGCACTAAATATCCCGGTAATATTGAAGAATATATTTATCAGCCAACTGACTTTTGTCTTAGTATTTTTAATGCTTATGAAAAGAAGAGATTAGAGAAGCAGAAAGCAAAATCTGATAGGAGACTAAATAAAAGTATCGATAGTATTTTGGATACGAAAAAAATTATCGGTGAATCAAAGCCGATGATCCATTTGAAAGAACTTATAGAAAGATATGCGGTAAGCGAAGCTAATATTTTAATAAATGGTGCTTCGGGTACGGGTAAGGAATTGGTAGCTTGGAATATTCATTTAAAGAGCAGAAGAAAGTATGAAAATTTTGTTCCTATAAATTGCGGAAGTATTCCCGCGGAATTAATTGAAAGCGAACTCTTCGGGTATGAGAAGGGTTCGTTTACGGGCGCTTCGGGCAATAAAGCAGGGCTATTCGAGAATGCCAATAACGGTACTCTTTTTCTTGATGAAGTAGCCGAGCTTCCGCTTCAAGCGCAAGTGAAGCTGCTCCGATTTTTGCAAGAAGGAGAAATAGAAAAAATCGGAAGAAGAGAAAAAATCTCTATAAACGTAAGGATAATTGCCGCAACAAATAAAGTACTTTCGGATGAGGTTAATAAAGGAAGATTTAGAGAAGATTTATATTATCGTCTGAATGTTGTTCCGATAGATTTAGTCCCATTGAATAAAAGGGGAGAAGATATAATTCTTTTATTCGAACATTTTCTTGATTATTATAGTGCCGACTTGGGATTTGCAAAACCAATTGTAGAAGATGAAGCCAAAGAGATTTTAATAAATTATGATTGGAATGGCAATGTAAGGGAATTGAAAAATGTCGTTCAAAGATTAGTGATTAATTATAGTGATAGAATTACAGGAAAGGATTTAGCTAATCCGTTAATACTCGGAGCTAAGGCATTAAAGAAAAACGAAAATTTATCAGAGATACCGTTTTCGGGACCGATAATGCCATTAAAAGATATGGAGCGTATTTTCAGAACGAAATATTTTAAGTATATCAGAAGTATATCGAGCAGTGATTCTGCGGCGGCAGAGCAGCTCGGGCTCGCCCCATCAAATTTTTATAGAATGTGTAAAGAACTCGGAATAAAATAAAATATTAACTATTTACTATTGGTTAGGATTACATTTTCGAATCATTTTATGGAGACTTATTCTTGTTATTCCAATATGTTCGGCTGCCTTAGTAACGTTACCATCAAATTTTTGTAATAAATTATCAAGAAATAGTTTTTCCACTTTTCTTGATGCTTCTTCAGCTGCCTTCTTTCTCAAATTGTCCATCTCCTCCCAAGTGGATGGAATATTAAAATCGACACTTGTTTCAGTAATGGGCAAGTTAATATCCGCCTCCTCAATCATTTTTGTTTTACTAAGTAAAGCAGATTGGATAATACAATTTTTTAATTCTCTGATATTCCCGGGCCAAGAATATTTTTGAAGTTTATTTATTGCTTCTTTGGATAGTTTGAGTGCGGATTTCTTTAATTCTTTTTCGGCATGTTTCAAAAAATAATTAGCAAGCAATTCGATATCTTCAATTCTTTCGGATAATTTTGGTACGTGAATCGGAAGTACCGATAATCTATAATATAAGTCCTCTCTGAATCTATTGTTTGCAATCTCGGTTTTTAAGTCTCGGTTTGAAGCTGCAATAATTCTGGTATTTGTTTTAATGCTTGCCAGACCACCTACACGATCGAACTCCTTCTCTTGCAATACACGTAGAAGTTTAACTTGAGATCTTGGTTCTAGCTCTGAGATTTCATCCAAGAATATTGTCCCGTCCGATGCAATTTCAAATTTTCCCAATTTTTTAGAAATTGCACCGGTGAATGAACCTTTTTCATGACCAAATAATTCGCTTTCAAGAAGGTCTTTAGGTATTGCTGCACAATTAATTGCTATAAAAGGTTTTTTCTTTCTCTCGCCGGTTAAATGAATTTGGCGAGCAACTAATTCCTTACCCACTCCACTTTCACCTGTAATTAAAACTGTATGATCATTTTGAGCAAATAGTTTTATTTGTTCTTTCATCTTATTTATTAATTCATTTTTACCGATAATCGTACTGAACGGAGAATTTACTGTTTCTTCAAGGGTTTTAGAATGAAGATTTTTCAAACGTTGCTTTAATGATCGATTTACTAATACTTTTAGTTTTTCAAGGTTAGGTGTTTTTGAAATATAATCTAATGCCCCAAGTTTAATGGCTTCTACGGCAGTTTGAGTTGATGCATAATCAGTTATCATTATAACCGGAATATTCTCATCTTCATTAACAATTTTTTTAAGTAATTCAATACCATTAGTACCATCGTTAAGCATTAAATCCAGTATAACTATATCCGGAGAATTATCGATAAATAACTGAAACCCGTCAGTACTATTTGAAGCTGGCAAACAGTTAAAATCATTTTCCATTAACAAAACGAAATCAGAAGAGAATTCTTTATCGTCATCAATCAGAAGAAGAGTTGGTTTCATCACCTGCTCCTTTATTGAGTGAAATTGTTATTGATGTTTTAGTATTAGGAATACTTTCAGAGACGAATATTCGTCCGCCATATTTCTTAAGAGTTTCTCTTGAATGATACAAACCAAAACCGGTACTGTTTTTAGTAGAAAATCCGCTTTCAAAAATCTTTTCCCAATTACTTTTTGGAATTCCGGCACCCGAATCATCTATAACGATTAATAATTTTGGATCTAATCGTTTTAATGATATCTCAATAGAGCCGGGCTTATTATTTATTGCAAAGATAGAATTCTGTAAGCAATCGCCTATAATTTTTGCCAGATCTGATTTAGAAATCAAAACCGATAATTCTTCTTTATAATCCTTGTGTTTCAAAATTGAGATGTTTTTTTCTACTAGAATTGAATTAATAGAATCGATAATTAAGTTGATCACTTCTTCCGGATTACACGAATACTCTCTAGTAATTTTGTTTTTAATTATAGCAGAAAATTTTTTAATGTTCTTAAATCTATCAAGCAATTCCTCTTTATTAAGTAAAAATTCTTTAGACATATTTTTAAGACTTGCAAAATTAGTTGAAGAAAATGAAGCAGAAGTTTTTATTTCATCTTTAGAAAGAAAATTCTCGATTGAAGAGGCAATTTCTACCATTCTTTGAAAGTTAGGCAGAGTTAATTTTTCAAAAGTATCGGCCCTTTTTTGTAATTGAGTTATTATTTTTTCATTCTTCTCAAAGTCATGAGGTAAATTTTCCAATAATAATATTATTCCATTGATATTAGTCAAAGCCCATTGTCCATGAGAAAAATTAATACTCAATTGAAGAAGTTCTTCTTTTAGTTTTATAAAATCTTTTGTGTTATAATTATTTTGCTTTATTAAATATGAAATATATAGTGGAATGATTGTTCCTACTAACATTACTGAAGTCGGAAGAATATATTTTACTAATGCGTTTGTTGAATCAAGAGTTACAAGAAGTATAATCCAAAAGGCAGAAATATTTGTTGCAGATAAAAAAACTATCGAACGTATATCCCAGCTTAATTTTTTAGAACCGAATTGCATTCCAATAAAAAATATCGTGAATGAAATTATTATGAACAAAAGGTAGATCTGAATAGATTTTGTGGCAAAAAAACGAAACAGATTTCCCGGAAGGTTTAGAATAAAAGCATAAAATTGATTCGCTTCATTAATAGTAATAGTTTGATTGGCTTTTATTCCATAAAGGATTTTAGTATCTCCTGCGTAAAATACCACCTTAATATCATATAAATAATTATAATCAAGACCAAAATGTGAAGTAATATCGGAGTATTGATTTCTTGATCCCTCAAAAGTTCCGATTTGCCTGAAACCTACCAATGAACGCGGGTCATCTATGCCGCCGCTTTTATAAATATATATTTTAGCACCCGGCGAGATCGGAGATGAATAAATATTGTTTAACGTAATTTTTAGGAAATTCCTGTTATTAAGATTATTAATAAGAAGTCGAATATTAAAATTATCATAACCAATTAAATCAAGGTCTCCATCATTATCGATATCGGAGGTAACTGCTCCGTTCAATTTGTATTTGTCTAATTTGTAAATATCTTTTTTGTCGGTGAAGGATTGTGCTTGGTTATTGATCAGCAGATACGTATAGCTTGATTGATTTGATTTCAGAATAAAAAAAATGTCCTGAAATCCATCATTGTTATAATCACCAATACAAAGAGTATTATAATTTGACATGAGATATTTGCCGGTCAGATCGGGATGCTTTATTTTATCGCTTACATCGGTAAAATGAGCAGTGCCATCATTTTCTAAAAGTTTTAGAATAGGTGAATCAGAAACAATTATTAAATCCAGATCACCGTCATTATCATAATCGAATGCTGCACCAATATTCGAAATCTTTTTCGTTGTGTCGCTTAATAAATCACTGGTCTTTTTTACTAAATTTCCATTTGTGTTGATGTATAAATTATTATGGCCCCATCTATTAATCAGAAACAAATCGTTCAATCCATCATTATTAAAATCTGCACTGATCGATTGTTTATTCCAACCATTAAATTTATATTGATCCGAATACTTAGTTTGAGTGAAATTTCCCCAAAAAGAATTTTTGAAAAAAATTACAGAGCCAGTATTTGAACCGGCACCTAAATAAAAGACTACAATCAGATCGAGATCGCCATCATTATCCAAATCTGTTAAAGTAAGATTTTCGATTACCCTCTCGTTCAAATCTCCATTAATATTTAATTCATCAAATTTATTATAATCTGTACCGTTTCCTGTGAATATTTCGATGGAGCTTTTGCCGTCAATAAATTGAGCGGTAATGATATCCGTGTAACCGTCACCATTTATATCGCCGAATGTATGGATATAACCATAAGATCGGGATATTGAACTATCCGATTTAATTATTTTAGGAAAGAATGTTGATTGTCTTGAATTATAATAAATTTCAGAAAAAGAATTAGGATAAGAAAGAAAGATATCAGGTAAGCCGTCATTATTAAAATCATGAACAGAAAGTGCACTTAGGTTCCCATTGATGAAGGGATTAATATTAAAATGTTGTGTCAGTTCTGTATAATAATTTGAATGCAGTTTTTTGCTCCTATAAAGTTTCCCGTCTAGAGTAGAAAAAGCAATGCCATAGTCTAAGAAATTTTTTAATGAAACCGGTTTATAAAGTTTTGGAATATCAATCGACAATGTATAATCCGGTTCAAAATAATAGCTATTAAACCCGGGATGTTTATTCGTAAAATCAAATTTATCTTTTTTATTTATATCGAAATCGATATGAGTAAAAGTGTTGTTCTTTAGCAAAAGGTAATCATTGTTAGTTGTAATAGCGAATAAAGAATCACCAGACGAATAAAAATTTATAATTTCATGATTCTTCCCTTCATAGCAATTAAATTTTGTAAATGTAATCCCGTCATAAAAAAATATTCCGTCGCTTTTGGTGCCCAACCAATACTTATTTATTTCTTGAACATAGAATCTATCAATGTGGCTTTTAATAGGTGTTTCGATAATAGAGAATTTCTCTCCATCATATTTTGCCAAACTTCCAAATGAACCCGCAGCATAAACCGTTTGAGAATCAACATAAGTAAAAAAATTAAACGGATTTTTGTGAATCAAATTCTGCTTTGAAATAATTCCATTTTTTAATTTATAAAAATGAGCATACCAATCAACATCCATTGCAATTATAAGATGTTCATTTAATGGAGACGCTGATACAATGTAATATATGTATGCTTCCTTATTAGGAATTGAAATTTGTTTCCAAATTCCATTTCGTAATTGAAAGAAACTGCCCAAGTTATCAAATATCAATAAGTTATCCGGAGAACTTCCACCAATAATAATAACCGGTTTTTCACTCGGACTTTTAATCTCAATCCAATCGTATATATCTGTTTGAGCAAATCCTATACTTGAGAAAAGTATAAAAAACAATATGGTAATTAATCGGTGCATTTATAAAAATAGAAAAATAATCTGTCAATAGCATCTGTATTTATCAGAGGCAACAGTGTAATCCACTAAGGATACAGCATTACACATTAACCTTTATTTTTATCGATTTTGTAACGATTTAATAGTGGCATGGAAGTGGATTATAGAGTGGTACAATCAATTCAAGATAATTATTAATCAAATAAAAAATGCCACTGCTAAAATAACGGTACTTTATGAACGAGAGAGAAACGATAATTAATAATTACAAAATATGTCCGCATTGCAATTTCTTTTGTGGAGGAAATGAAATAGACGAATACTGCTCGATATGTGGCTCGGCACTTCAAAGTAGATGTCCTGAATGCCAACAAAAGTATGATAATCCTTATGCGAAGTATTGTAAAAATTGCGGAAACGCAATTCGAATAATTAATTCGGAAAAAGGAAAAATTAATTTCTAAAATAACGAGGTAACAATGAAAATGCTTTTTATTCTTTTTATCACATTTATTCTATTCACATTCAGTACGTGCAATAAAGATGATATAACCGCTCCGGAAACAGGTACTAAAAAACTTACGGTAACACATTGGGGAGTGGATTGGTCTGAAGGTAAAGTTGGCTCCGAAGGAAATGAGGTTGCTTATGAAAAATCCGATGGTGAAACGGTAAGTTGGTGCGCTTATGGAAATTCATCCGGTTCCGCTCAAGGTGTTTGGTTTAGACCTTATGTAGATAAATTAAAGAAACTCTCAGTTACCGACCTAAATTCTGTAAGTCTTGCGGATACTACAAATTGGTTAACGGATGTTTGTTCATCACCGTTACAAAATGGAGATGTATGGCTTGCAAAATGCCGTGACGGATATGTCGTTTTTAAAGTTACAAAGCAACCTGATCCAAATGCCAATTTTTGGCCGGTCGAAGTTGAATACAAATACTTCAAAAAGTAAAAAGGAGAGATGATGAAATCAATAAGGTATTTGTTGGTAGGGATTTTTCTGGCGTTTATGTCAGATAGTTTTACTTCATGTAAAAAAGATTCGAGTAATCCGGTTGAACCCGTTTCTCCGAAACCGATAGAGACCGAGATTATAAACGATCTGGAGGATGATGCGCTTAAAACAATCGCGGCATTTAATTCGGGAAGTGTTGAAGAGGTAAAAAAAATAATTAGTGAATCTGCAAATGCTATATATGGAAATGACTTGGAAAGTGCTAAACCCAAATTTGCTTCGTTTGCAGAAGCTCTTAAGAACAAAAAGCTGGTTGCATATAGTGATATGTATGCAGAGTATGAAATAACCGTAGAGGGCAAATCATATTTTGTCGCTTTCTCTAAACAAAATGAAGCCGGTGAATGGAAATTAATTAGATTTTGAGGAGAATATGAAAAAGTTAGCCATAATAGGTATAGGATTCCTGACATATTTTTTGCTTGTTGTGATAATGAACGCATACGAGAATACCAGAATGCATACAAGTATAAATGAAGCAATTGTAGATTGGTATTCATACCGCTCACCAACAAATTATCTACCCGATAATCTTTCTATAAAATTCAGTGATTTAACGGTTGACGGACATAAAGTTGTTCAAGGGGGGAAGATAAATATCAATGAATCAATGGTAAAAATGACGCCAAAAGAATGGATGATACATGGTGGCTTTTCTGCCGATGAACCGCAAGTACCTGCATCCTTGAGACACTTTTATGATCCGGTTAAAATTGACGGTGTTTCATATTTGACGGATTTAGTAGAAAATTATTCTCAATTTTATAATATACCCTTGCCTAAAATGGATGCAAAAGAGTGGGCATTGAGCGCAACCGATAATCCCTATAATTGGAATTATGCAAAACAATATTTGGGAAATGCATTTTACAATGAAACAAAAAGAAGTGAATATTTAGGAGATGCATATCGGGCACTGGGTGAGACACTTCATCTATTTGCGGATATGGGATGTCCACCTCACGTTCGAAATGACGCTCACCCTGCATTTGCGAATGGATATGTAGGTGATCCTGACCCTTATGAAGAATTAATCAAGACTACTCAAGTCTTAGATTATGGCTCATCGAAAACTTTGGCTGATGCCAGTACTGTAGCTCAATTCAAGAGTGCGACTACCGCAGCGAATTTGTTTGAGGTAATGGCAGTTTTCACAAACAAAAATTTCTTTAGTGAAGATACTCAGTATGGCACAAATATTACTCCGCATATTAATGATAGAAGGAGTTATACCTCTCCCGCAGTCGGTTCTGATGTGATATATAATCCGTCCGACAAGTATTATTATAAAACCATAAATGGTAATCAAATAAAAATGCTTGTATCTAAGAGCTATTGTTTTGGATTAGGAAGTAAATATAGCACGATTGATTTGGAATGCGTAAAATCACAAGCTAGTATTTTGATCCCTACGATTGTTGAGGGAGGAGCAAATCTTATAAAATTATTTATACCAAAAATTTCAATTGAGATATCTGATGCAAAAGATGACGGAACTCTTAGTGGGGTTGTAAAACATACATTGAATTCCGAATACACAAAAGAGATTAAATATAATGGGAAAATAAAAATATTAAAAGGAAGTTCTACGGTAGGTGAGGTTAAATCTGTAAACAACACAATTTCCGGAAGCGGCTTAAATATTAAAAAGGACGAAAAAATTACTGCAGTAATTGAAATTGGAGGAATGATTTTTACTTCCAAAGAATTTACGGTAAAGGAAAAATCGAGTACCTCGGATTGTTTAAACGCAATATTGGCTTGCACCAAAGTTTCTTCTTATTCGGTTGCAAATTATGTATATACTGATGGAACCACCGAAACAAATAGAAATGTAAGTTATGCTCAAGGCGGAGAAAGTACTTCCAACTGGTTCTCTGATGCAAAAATAAATTGGACGGGAAATAATTTTGTAATAACAAAAACGCAAGCAAGAAACTCGACTAGTGCAGATGGAGACACAGTTTATTGTAAAATGGAAGGAGCATTATCAAAAGATGGAACTATTCTCGAAAGCTTCTCCGCTACTTGGGTTAGACACTATCGTTCCTATCAGTCCGATCAAAGTCGTATTTGGATTACGGATTTATTTGAAGTTTACGATCACAAGTTCAAAAACATTCCTCTTACAAAATGTGATCAATATTCTAAATGGTTTGAGCTAGATACTAATACTCAAATAAACAGTAATGTTATCTCATCTTATATATACAAATATGAGACTCAAACCACCGGGACAATACAATCACCCGTAGTGAAGGTTATAACAAATAAAGAAGCTAAGTCCTTAGGAGATTTTAACAAAGTCCGTGTCTCATTTCAATGATTCATTGAGATTAATAAAATTATTTTGTTGTTGATGACAAGGGTGCAATTGGCGTTAGGCAGGCAAGTTATAAGCTGCCTAACGTTTTTATTTTAAATCGAACGAGTTAATTTATCACTTTGAGTTTTCTAATTCAGCGGTTCCGGTATTGTGCTCGATGCTAAAGAGAAATTGTGCTTTAGGATTTTTCTCTTTTGCGATATTAAGTGCATAAGATGAATCGGCAATATAAACGAGATTATTATGCTTATCCTTAAATAAATTATTGCTGCGTATTCTTAGGAGTTCATCAATATCGTCAATATTATCATATTTGATCCAGCATGCTTTATAAGACTGTAACTGAACGAAGTCAACCGATGCTCCGAACTCATGAAGAAGACGATATTTAATTACGTCAAACTGAAGTTCACCCACAACGCCGACTACTTTTCTATTACCCATATCTTGAACGAATAATTGAGCGAGTCCTTCATCAGTGAGGTTTTGAAGCCCTTTTTCTAATTGCTTCGACTTCATCGGATCGGTATTTCTTACAAGGCGGAAGAGTTCAGGAGAGAATTGCGGAATTCCTATATACATCATTTTTTCACCCTCTGTTAATGTATCCCCAATCTTAAATACACCTGAATCATAAAGCCCGATAACATCGCCGGGATAAGCATCGTCAATAACGCTTTTTGTCTGTGCCATGAAAGTGGCGGGTGAAGTAAATTTTAGGTCTCGATCTAATCTCACGTGATGATAAAATTTATTTCTTTCAAATTTTCCCGAGCATACTCTTAGGAATGCAATACGGTCTCTATGCTTAGGATCGAGATTAGCATGAATCTTAAAAACGAAACCGGAGAATTGATTTTCAGTTGGTTGTACCATTCGAGATGTGGTCTCGCGAGGTTTCGGCATTGGGGCAATAGATACAAAAGTATCGAGCAATTCCTTTATACCAAAATTATTAAGAGCACTTCCGAAGAATACGGGTGCTTGCTCACCATTTAAATATTTATCTTTATCAAAATGATCATAGACACCATCAATAAGTTCAATATCATCGCGAAGTTTTTTTGCTGAATCGCCGAACCTCTCAATTAAGTTTTCATCATAAAGCGAGGAGAAAACTTCTACATCCTCTTCGACTCGTGTTTTATTCGATTGGAAAAAATTAAATGTATTGTTATAAATATTAAATACACCGCGGAAAGTATTACCCATACCAAGCGGATAGGAGAGCGGTCTTACTCTTATATCTAATTTTTCTTCAAGTTCATCAAGGAGTTCAATTGGATATCTGCCTTCGCGATCCATCTTATTAATAAATATAATTACAGGAGTATTACGCATACGGCATACGTTCATCAATTTCTCTGTCTGTTCTTCGACACCTTTTACAGAATCGATTACTAGAATAACGCTATCAACTGCCGTAAGAGTACGATAAGTATCTTCGGCAAAATCTTTATG
Source organism: bacterium BRH_c32 (assembly GCA_001516025.1). Taxonomy (GTDB): domain Bacteria; phylum Bacteroidota; class Ignavibacteria; order Ignavibacteriales; family Melioribacteraceae; genus BRH-c32. The sequence goes on from LOEU01000004.1 coordinate 113,354, forward strand.
ACCGGGAGTATCTAATAAGTTTATATTGATATCATTGTATTGAAAAGTAAGCACGGAGGTGGCCACTGAGATACCTCGCTGTTTTTCAATTTCGAGGAAATCCGAAGCGGCAGTTTTTTTGATTTTATTCGATTTTACTGCCCCTGCAATCTGAATTGCACCACTATATAGCAATAATTTTTCTGTAAGAGTCGTCTTACCTGCATCGGGATGACTAATGATAGCAAATGTTTTTCTTTTTTGAATTTCTGATAAAATACTCATTGAAACGAATTTCCGTTTATAATTTTAAAAATTGGATATAGTAATAGATATGAAGTGCTAAAGGGCACTAATAGAATTTTGGTGATGCGTAAGATATAGTAGAAAAAATATACATCTTTAAATATACGTAAAATGAACAATATAATAAAAGCAAAAGACAGAATATCCAAAACCGATTTCGCTTGACAATTATATCTTGAATTCCATAATTTAGTCATAGTGAGCACAAACGTTTGTGCAATAACTATAAAAATTATGGCTATTACCTTAGATAAAATATCGGAAGTAACAGGATTTTCTGTTTCGACAGTATCAAGGGTGTTGAATAAGAAATCCAAGAAGTATCGTATCTCACTCGAGACCGAACGCATTATATATGCAAAGGCAAAGGAATTGGGATATCGACCGAATGAGTTAGCAAGAGGACTCCGATTAAAGAAAACACATACTATTGGTTTAGTCGTACCCGATATTTCCAATCCATTTTTCGCTTCTATTACTCATCTAATCCAAAAATATCTTTATGAAGAGGGATACTCGCTTATCGTCTGCAATACCAATGAGGATATTAAAACAGAGATCGAACAGATCGATTTAATGAGACGAAAAGGTGTCGATGGTTATATCATAATGCCTGTCGGTACGCAGTTTGAGCATATAAAAGGATTATTGGATGATAATAAACCTTTAGTATTATTGGATAGAAATATTGATGCTCTCAATGCTAATTGCATTGTAGTGGATAATTATAGAGGTGCTTATGAAGCAACAGAATGTTTAATTCGCTATGGTCACGAGAGAATAGCCATTATTCAAGGGCTTCAGAACACATACACAAATAATGAGCGCGTAAGAGGATATAAAGATGCACTTGCCGATAATGGGATTAGGATTGACGAAAGTTATATTGTAGGAAACGATTTCCGAAGAGAGAATGGATATATTTCGACCAAATTACTTTTAAAAATGGAAAATGCTCCGACTGCAATATTTGCATTCAGTGATTTAATTACGTTGGGAATGCTTCAGGCAATTTCGGAAGAAAAAGTAAAAATACCGGATGATCTTTCAATAATTTCATTCGATGAAATAGATTTTGCTCCATATTTAGTTTCACCTCTTTCGGTAGTCGTTCAGCCAAGAGAATTAATTGGGGAGGCAGCAGTTAAACTTCTTATCGAAGAGATGAGAAGCAAAAATAGACTTGGAAAAAGAAAAATATTGTTGGAGTCTAAATTAGTAATTCGCGATTCTATTAAGAATTTTAATTTAGGAGTAGCGGCTCATAGGACTGCGAGTTGATATTTTAAACTCTATTTGCGCAATCGTTTGTTCTTATTAATTAATTAAATTGAGTATTTAAGTGAAAAACAAAATTATTTCGATATTTATTATAACTATCATAGCTTTGACTGTAATTAGCTGCTCAAAGAGCGAAAATAATAGTGATGGTAAAGTAGTAGTTACATTTTGGCATGGAATGATGGCTTCGTCAGTTCCCGCATTAGAGCAATTAATTCAAAAATTTGAAGAAACACATCCCGGAATAAAGATTAATGCACAAACAATCCCAAACGGTGATGCAGGAATTCAGAAATTAATGACCTCACTTCAAAGCGGTACTGCCCCGGATGTCTCATGGATCTATTCCGATTATATGGAGGATTTAGTAACATCTAACTCGATCTATAAGATGAGACAATTTATTGATGGCAAAAATGGATTAACAAAAGAAGACCTTGCAGATATTTATCCTTCACTTATAACTTATGCTTCATGGCGTGGAGAACTATATAGTATCCCGATGGAAGCGACAAATTTAGCACTTCTATATAATAAAGATTTATTCCGTCAAGCGGGATTAGACCCTAATCATCCTCCTAAAGATTGGGATGAGTTATTAGATTTTTCAAGAAAACTTACAATTGATAAAAATAATGACGGAAAATTTGAGCAGGTGGGATTTTTCATTCCTGTTTTCCCTGCAACGGGCAGCCGAAATGGATGGATGGTTTGGCAGTATCGACCATTTTTATGGCAGGCAGGCGGTGATTTTATTGAAAAAGACCAATCAAAAGTAACTTATGATAGCGAAGCAGGAATAAAAGCATTAACTCTATGGCAGAAACTATTCCAAGAACAAAAATTAGAAACCTTTACGAGTGATTTTGATATGGCATTTATATCAAAACAGCTTGCAATGGCTATGGACGGTCCGTGGAGTCTTCCTCGATATAAAGATTTAATGAAAGGGATCGATTGGGCTTTTGCTCCATTGCCTGCCGGACCTGCAAAGCAAGCTACAATTGTAGGCGGAGAATATCTTTGTATTTTTAAACAGAGCGAACATCCCGACGAAGCATGGGAATTTGTTAAATGGATTGCATCTCCCGAAGCACAAGCACAATGGTGTATGACTTCCGGTTATCTCCCGATTCGAAGATCAGTAAAAGAGATTCCCGCATTCAAAAAGTATTTAGAGGAAAATGCAAATTATAAAGTATTCGTTGACCAGATGGATGTAGGGCAAGCAGAACTCTCGATCGATTATGGCGCTATGCAGATTACTCAGCATATCGGGGAGGCAATTGAAGGTGTTACAATAGGTAAAAGAGATGTAAGAACATCACTCAATAATTCAGCTAAAAAATCGAACGATTTATTAATCAGAGCACGCAAATAAATAGCGATAGATTAAGGATAATAAGAATAGAATTTTATGGCGATTTATAAAAAAAATAAGGATGGATTAGCAGCAGCGGGATTTCTTACTCCTACTCTGATAATATTCGGGACATTCATTTTGTTCCCTGTGTTCTTTTCGTTTTATCTAAGTTTCCAGGAGTGGAATGCTTTTAGCTGGGAAGGATCGTTTGTAGGATTAGATAATTATACAAGAATGATTCAGACTAAAGAATTTTGGGATGTACTTAAAAATACTTTAATCTATACGATAGGTACGGTGCCATTAAATATGATAGTCTCTTTGATGATTGCCTATGGACTGAATCAGAAATTGAAAGGGAAGAAATTTTTAAGGACGTTATTTTTTGCTCCGGTTGTAGTTTCTCCGGTTGCAGCGGCACTTATCTGGAGATGGTTATATGATCCTAATTTTGGATTAATAAATTATTCTTTGGGTTTTGCAGGAATTGACCCAATAAATTGGCTAAATGATCCGAGTGCTGCGATGTTTGCGTTAATCGGAATGGGAGTTTGGAAGACGTTCGGAACTAATATGGTTTTATTTGCGGCGGGATTAAATGCAATTCCCGATTCCTATTATGAAGCAGCTACGATAGACGGAGCTGGAGCTTGGTCTAAGTTTTGGAATATTACAATTCCGCTTCTTAGTCCCACTACTTTTTTTATAATGGTGATGTCGATGATCGGTTCTTTTCAGGTATTTGATATAGTATATGTCTTAACCTCAGGCGGACCACTTGGTTCTACGAAAGTATTAGTATTCTATATATATGAGTATGCATTTAAATTCACGGGTGAGATGGGATATGCCTCGGCAGTATCTTACACATTATTTGCGTTACTCTTTATTTTAACAATGGTTCAAGTAAAATACATGAAAAACAAGGCACTGGCTTAAGCAAATGCAAAAAATTGATAAAAAATATAAATATTTGAATATATCAAAAAGTGTTTTGATACATATTCTTATGTATTCTCTTGCAATACTTACAATTATGCCTTTTATCTGGATGATACTCACATCGGTAAAAGATATGAGTGAAATATTTGTGTATCCTCCCCAATGGTTACCCAACGAGATAAAATTTCAGAACTATATAGATGCTTTTAATGCGGCTCCATTTGGCACTTTTTATATGAATAGTTTGATTGTTGCCTTGAGTGTTACTCTTGGTCAATTAATCACTTGTTCAATGGCGGCTTATGCATTCGCAAGACTTGAATTCAAGGGGAGAGATATAATTTTTTATATATTCCTCGGTACGATGATGATTCCGGCAAACGTAACTATGATACCTACATATATAGTATTAAGCACGTTCGGGTTAATCGATTCATTGTATTCATTAATTATTCCGGGCTTAGCATCGGCATTCGGCACGTTTTTATTAAGACAATTTTTTATGACGATACCGAAAGAATTAGAAGAAGCTGCATATATAGACGGAGCAAGTAAATGGCAAGTGCTTTTGAGAGTAATAATCCCATTATCAAAGCCAGCACTTGCGACTTTAGCAATTTTCACATTTATGGGTGTATTTAATGATTTTATTTGGGCACTTATTTGTATCAATTCAGAAGAGCTAAAAACCGTACAACTTGGATTAGCGACATTCAGAGACAAATATTTAACTCAATGGGATTTATTAATGGCAGGATCAGTAACTGCTACATTACCTATTCTTATCATATTCTTCGTGGCACAGAAATACTTTATTCAAGGAATAACACTAAGCGGATTGAAAGAGTGAAGTTATTAGCAAAAATATTAATGATAATCTTTATCCCGATTGCACAAACGTTTTCGCAATCCGATAGACCTTTGGTTAGCGGCGGAGATCTATTGTTTTATCTTGATAAAACTTCTTTCCAAGGAAAAGAAAATAAAATTTACACAGAATTTTCAATTATGATCTATGCTGATAATCTTAAACTAACAGAAGAATCGGGTAAATATTCTGCATCAGTTAAAATAGATTATGAATTGACAGATTTGAAAGACAAAACTGTTAATACAAAATCGTGGGAAACCGTTGCTCAATTTGATTCAGTTAATGAAGTTAAGTCTTTAGTGGTTTATGATAAATGGGGTGAACTTACCTCCGCAGACAACTACAAATTGAAAGTCGAAATAAAAGACCTTGAATCTCGCAAAACAGGTAAAATTAATTCTACTATTGAGATAAAAGATTTCGCATCTGATTCAATTGAACTAAGCGAAATACAATTTATCAACGGTACAAAGGAATCAGATTCCGGGAGTGAAAAGATTCCAAATCCCGCAAGAAGATATGGACTCTTAAACCCGATTTTATATTTCTATTATGAACTTTATAGTTCCACGCTTAATGATTTCGTAGATATTAATTTTAGTGTAACAGATGAAGCCGGTGTAATCGCAAAAAAATTGAATTCAGTTTTGGAAATCAAAGAAAAGAGCAAGGGATATATTCAAGGGATTAATGTTTCAAAGCTTCCTTCGGGGGTTTATACATTTACTATAAGTGCAAAATCAATTGACGCAAAAGTAATCTCGGTAAAAAGAAACTTTGAAATTCTTCAATTGGATTACTTTGCCAAGACTCCGATGATATCGAAAGAAGATTCCGATATGATGGAAAAGTTATTGGATTACATTGCCGAGCCGTATCAATTATCTCAATACAAGAAATTAAATAGCTTTAATAAAGCAAATTTCATTTTGAACTTCTTCAAAAACTTGGATCCCGATCCCACAACCGAAGAGAACGAATACCTACAAAATCTGTTGGCACGTTTTCATTATGCTAATCAGAAATTCAGTTGGGGAAAAACCGAGGGATGGACTACCGAGCGCGGGAGAATTTTTATTCAAAACGGAAAGCCGGACGAAATCGATTATCACAATATGGATATGGATTCGCGTCCTTACGAAATTTGGTATTACAGAGGAAACAGAGAACTCTTTTATGTGTTTGGAGATTTGAATAGTAACGGAAGATATTCATTACTCCATTCAAATAAAGAGGGAGAAATTTATAATATAAGCTGGAGAGAGTTAGTATCTCGTCTTTAGCAAACAAATAAGGGATGTAATGATATGTTAAACATCAAAAAAGAAAGAGTAAAAATATCAGCATTAATTTTGCTAAGCGCACTGATTTTTACATTTATTTCGTGCAGCGACAACGATAATGGATTAGCACCATATACGGGCTCGCCGAAGCTATCAACCGTAAAAGTGGAAGAAGGCACATTCATGCCGAAGATTACGTGGCTTGGCGGATATGCATCAGTTATAGGTGCCAATATTGGTGAACATGCAATATTAGACACTTCAATTGTGTGGTTAATCAAATCAAACGGAAATGATCTAAAATTTCCGCTTCAATTCGGAGCTGTTCCCTCGGGAGCGCAGAATATAATTGGCGAAGTGAATGGGAAAGCCAAATCGCAATTGAATGAGGATAACACTTATACTTATTGGGTAGTCAAAGATTATATGTGGGATCAGATTTCTAAGTATAAAGGTAAGATTCTCGCTGCCGCCCCTTCAACTCAAAAAGAGATGATTGCAGTCGATGGCGATACCGTAAGATTATCAAGTGAAATATTCACAGTCGCCACACAGAGGATCGATCGGTTCATCAATATTACAAGCGTATCAACATTCGGAAGATTAGGTCAGATCGAGATTACAAATCCAGTCGATACATTAGGACCGATAATCAGATGGTCAATCTCGCAGTCAGGTGTAACCGATTCGAAAATATCTGCAATTGGTATTACAAACGGACAGCAATATATAGCCACCGAAGTTCTGTGGGAGGCATGGTCAGAGCAGACTATATCCGAAGGAAATGTATATGGAAAGAAGAACGTAATCACAGCACCGGTTCATCCTGGGGATAAATTCGATGGTGTGAAAACATTTTATGAAATGCCGGCTGAAGGTTTACAAAGAGGCAATAATTATTATCTCTGGATTGCCAATGAGAATTGGGATGGAAAAGGAAGAACCAGAGTAACTAATTATTATGCTTATGTAACATTCAAGGTAATGTGATTTTAAAAAGCGAAAAGCGGAGTTTATGATGAAAATTTTCTTTAATACCATTAAATTATTTTTACTGATTCTATTATTCACCACAGCACTTCAAGCAGGTGGAGTAAATAGAACAAGTATATTTGGTGCAAAGTCGAGTGCTTTGAATGGATTATATTTTGCGGGAATCGATGGAGTATCAAATATTTATTATAACCCGGCGGGATTAGCTTCTCTTAGAGGACAGGCGTTGGAAGTATCCGTATTCCTTAGGAGTGAACAGAATAAATTTGAAGGTGATATAAAAGGTTTATTCAATTCACTCAGAGAAGATGATCTTAATGGCGGGATAGGCGGGTATTATAATATCTCGGAAGGATTAACTGCAGCAATAGGAATAGAAGCATTCTATGATTATAGAACTTCATGGCCATATATAGTGCTTAGCAAGAGAGATGCTACTTTGATTACGATCGGTACCGATATGTTTAATCAATCATTTATGGAAATGATATCTCCCGCTATTGCATATAAGATCGGTGATTTTTCGGTGGGACTTGCGGTCAATGTATTTCGTAACACAGTAAAGACCTCTTTTGCTCTCGGAAATAATAAATGGAAAAATAATGTAGGGCTGCCGGTATATCAGACCGATATCAACGGCGATGCTTGGTCATTTAATGTTAATCTCGGTTTTATGTATCAGGTAAATGAAGATTTGAGATTAGGTCTAACGGTTCTAAGCGGAACATCGCAGGACTTAACCGGAGAGGCAAAAACTAATCTATTTGTAGTAACAGATTCGGCGGCAACATTCACAAATGTCAGCAGTACCTATCAAACCCCTTGGAAGATCGGTTTCGGAGGAGTATATAATCTCTCGAGAGATTTAATTCTAAACATAGATTTAAAATATAATTTATACGGAAGTTTAGATAAAGAGATCAGGTATGAATTTGAAAATAGTGTATGGCAGGCAAATGCAATGAATTCGGATTCTTTAACAGGATTTACTTTAGGCAGCCAACCATTAGAATACAAAAATTCATTTGAAGCAGGATTTGGATTAGAATATATGGCAGCACCGGATTTAAACATCTATTTCGGATATAAATATGTAAGCTCTCCAAATCAAGAAAATACTTTTAGTCTATTAAATCCGCAGGTGGCTTTCAATCAAATCTCCGCGGGTCTAACTTATTTTGACGAAGAGATGTCAGTTAGTCTGAGTGTGGCATATTATAAAGGACTTGAAGTAGAAGTGAAAAAGGCATCCTATCCGATACATGGCGGAGTATATAATTTAGACGGATTAATACCGACATTAACTTTTAGATTCAACTTATAAAAAGGTAACACAAACAATGGTACATAAATCAAAAAATCACAAACAACTTCTCGGAGGCAACATGAGAAAAAGTAACATTTTCTTAATCTGGGCAATACTTATTTCGCTGTCAACAATTACGTTGGCGCAGATTCAATATGAAAGGAAAGTAGTAAAAGTTCCTAAAGTACAAGCGGGCGAGATAGTCTTAGATGGTAAAATGGATGAAGTAGCATGGCAGAATGCCGGGCAAGCAAATCTAATTACAAATACCGGGTATGAAATCTTCACAAATAAATATTATCGTGAAGACTTAACAGAACCGGATTATGATGAATTATACGCACGTCTTCTTTACACCGAAGACACACTCTATGTTTTTATTCACATTGATGAAATTGTCAATGATTCTACAAATCTATTTTGGGATGGAAAATGGACAGGAGATCAATTATTTGTCGGTTTATCCAATAAACTTGGTTTAGATTATGAATGGGACGGAAGATGGAATGGCAACATATTTACAGCTCCTGATGGTCCTTTATACTATTTAATTTTAGGTGATAAACTTAGTTTAAATGGCGGTGATACAGTATCTGTTCCTGAAGGATACAGAGGAAAAGATGGCGATACTTTATATACTAAAAATACATTTGATGCATATAAATATGCCAGAATGGCAACAGTAATAGATACCACAACAGGTTTATGGAATATTGAACTTGCATTTTATAATCCTGCAGTAAAAGCTCAAGGACAGTTAGGATTTAATCTTGGTGGTTCTACCGGTTCAAGACAATCACATGAAGAATTCGGTGATGCTTATGCATACTTTGCATGGCAGCCAAACGTTAAAGATGATCCTTACGCAATTCCTCCAATCGGTGATGAACTCGGAAAAATAGCCGGTTATTATGATCCGGGCGTATCATTATTAGTAACACCAGCTTGTTTTGCTGTCCTTGAATTTGAAGGCAAAAACGAAGTATTCGTTCGTCAAGAACTTCAAGTTCCTCAAGTAGATCCTGCGGAAATCACATTTGACGGTAAAATGAATGAAGCAGCTTGGGATAAAGCAACTAAAGTAAATCTAATTACAAATGAAGGTTATAATATCTTCACCAATAAATATTATCGTGAAGAATTAGCAGAACCTGATTATGATGAATTGTATGCTCGTCTATTATGGGCTCAAGATACACTTTATGCTTTCATCCATATAGATGAGATGGTAAATGATTCGACCAATTTATTCTGGGATGGTAAATGGACAGGCGATCAATTATTTGTAAGTATTACAAATAGATTAGGTCTAGATTATGATGATGCAGGCCGATGGAATGGCAACGTATTTACTGCACCAAATGGTCCTTTATACTATATTATTCTTGGAGATAAAATTTCATTAAATGGCGGCGATTCCGTTTATATCCCTGAAGGTTATAGACAATATGACGGTGATACTACATGGACACATGATAAGTTTGATGCAGCTAAATACACACGTATGGCTGTTCAGATTGATACCACTACCGGTAAATGGGATATAGAGCTTGCAATTTATAATCAAGCGGTTGCAATGCAATCTTCAATAGGATTTAATCTTGGTGGTTCAACCGGTTCAAGACAATCTCATGAAGAATTCGGCGATGCTTACGCATACTTTGCATGGCAGCCAAACGTACCTGATGATCCTTATGCAATTCCTCCTTATGGTGATGTTCTCGGTACTTATGCAGGATACTACGATCCGGGTGTATCCTTATTAGTTACAACCGATGCACATGCGGTTCTTCATTTTGTAAAAGATATTGAGTCAGGCGTAGAATTTGGCAGCGATAGCAGTTTACCTGTAAGCTTTACATTGGATCAGAACTATCCGAATCCATTTAACCCAAGTACTACAATCAGATTTAACGTACAAAAGGCAGCACCTGTAACAATGCGTGTTTATAATGCTCTTGGTCAATTAGTAACAACATTATTTAACAATCAGATGTTATCCTCGGGCACTCATTTAGTTACATGGAACGCAGCAAACTTATCATCGGGAATCTATTTCTATAGCTTAGAGATGGAAGGACAGATGATAACAAAGAAGATGGTATTCTTAAAGTAATATAGTATTTAATAGCCCCGAAGAATTTCGGGGCTATATTAAAAATTTTTTAGACGGAGATTTTTTATGCGGGCAGCAATATTACATAGAGCACATGATTTTAGAATCGAAGAATTACCTACTCCTATACTTAAAGAAGATGAATGTTTAATAAGAGTAAAATCATGCGGAGTATGTCATTCAGAGATTCATCAATGGAATGAGAATATAAGTGGTTTAGACTATCCGCGATTTATCGGACATGAAACCGCAGGCGAAATAATTGCGGTTGGCAGTGCGGTAACAAAATTCAAAGTTGGAGATAGAGCAGCTTCATGGGTGGACGGTAAAGGATATGCAGAAGAATTAGCAGTAAAGGAAAGCAGATTATTTAAGATGTCGGAAGAACTTCCTTATGACTTGGCAATATTGGAGCCGGTGGCTTGCACAACTAATGGTGTTATGAAAGCGAATATTCAGCTTGGGGATACCGTTGCTTTAGCAGGAACCGGATTTATGGGATTGATTCTTTTGCAGCAGATAAAACTTACCGGCGCCAGTAAAGTAATCGCTCTTGATATAAGAGATGAAATGTTAGAATTAGCAAAAGAATTAGGTGCGGATGTAGTAATTAATCCGATGAAAGAAGATTATAAAAAGATTATAAATGATTTGACCGATGGTAAAGGAGTAGATGTAAGTTTTGAAATAGGAGGTGTTCAGGAAACTCTTGATCTCGCCGCCGAGATATTAAGAATGGAAGGCAAGTTAGTAATATTCGGATATCATCCGGGTGAAAGAAAAATAAAAGATTTAGGTTATTGGAACTGGATGGCATTCGATATTATCAATGCTCACTTCAGAAATCTCGATACCATATTATTAGGTTCGAGAATAGGTATGAAATTAATGAACGAAAATAAAATAAATATGAAGCCGTTGATTACTCATAAATATAAGCTAACGGAAATAGAAGAAGCATTTAAAGTAGCAAAAGATAAACCGAAAGGATTTGTAAAATCAGTAATTGTATTTGAATAGTAGTACAAAATTATAAAGAGTATGGATTTCTATATGAAAACGAACAATTGGTTTAGAAGTTTTATCAATTATTTATTCATCTTAATGATAACTGCATCTACGATAAATGCAGCGGGAGGTAAACTTGTCGGAAAGATAATAGATAAAACAAACAACGAGTCTTTAATAGGTGTCAACGTAGTAATACTTGGTATTAATCAAGGAGCTGCCACCGATATTGAAGGGGATTATGTGATATTAAATATTCCTCCGGGCACATATGATATTAAAGCCACGATGGTTGGTTTTAAAACTATTACAAAAACCGGTGTAGTCATAAGTATTAATCATACTACTACATTAGATTTTGAAATGGAAGAAACGGTTTTGGATATCGGGGAAAGTATTATAGTTGTAGCGGAGCGTCCTCTTATCGAGAAGGATTTAACTTCTACAAGGCACTTTGTATCGGCTGATGAAATTCAAGCACGTCCTACGACAAGTTTAACAAACATCTTATCGACACTTCCGGGTATTGACGTTGATAATTCGGGACAATTAACCGTAAGGCGCGGATCGCTTGATCAAGTAGCTTTTATGATCGATGGTATCAGAGCACGCAACCCGCTCGATTTCCAGCCATATACAAATATAAATTTGAGTTCCATTCAGGAACTTGAGATTATAACGGGGGGATTCAATGCAGAGTATGGCGAAGCTCAATCGGGTGTGTTTAATATCGTTACCAAAGAAGGCGGTAATAAGGTTGATGGATTTGCAGAGTTTAGATTTACACCTTCGGGATTAAAACATTGGGGCACTCCATTATATGATTATTCTACTAATCGTTACTGGGAGAATACTCATGCCAGGCATTTACAATGGTGGATAGATAATCCGAACCAATGGATAGATCCGAATGGAGTACCCGGAAATAATCCTAATGCTATATGGACACCGGAACAAGCTTATGATGATTATATGAAAACTCATCAGCCATTGACCGATTATACCGAACAGAATACATACCAAACCGAGATGTCGCTCGGCGGTCCGATAATTCCGAATGATCTTTATTTCTTCTTCTCGGGTAAGTTCAGAACAGCTCCTCCCGTATCGGGAAATAGCTATTTGGATAGAGGTTATTGGTATGACGGAACTTTGAAATTAACATATAATATAGCAACCGGTTACAAATTGATGGCATCGGGATTTTACAGCGGTTCCAAAACAAGTCACGGTATGGAATATTTAGCTTTTGAAAATGGATTTGAAAATAAATATGCGTTATATGATTATGAAGGATATCCAAAGAACAGTACAGACGGACAGACGATAAAATTTACTCAAGTTTTAAGTCAATACACTTTTTATGAATTGCAATTTAGCCGAGTATATAGATTTAGAAATCAAGGTACATTTCCGGGTGATGAAGCAGGATGGGAAACCGGAACACCGGAATATGATAGATTAAGAGCTGTGGATGCTCAAGGTTCACCTATACCCGGAGGATATAATAATATTATCGGTCTCCACACTACCGGATATTTTTATAGAGGAACGGATAAGAATACCGATTTTACATTCGCAGGTGATTTTACAAGTCAGATAAGAAAAGAATGGCAAATAAAAAGCGGATTCGATTTTACTTATTATAATCTTAATCGTTATCAGGAAGCTAAAGCTTTTAACGTAATCGAAGAGAAAGTATATAATCCTTATGAAGGAGATTTCTATATTCAGAATAAACTAGAGTTTGAAGGGTTGATAATGAATATCGGATTAAGATACGATTTCTATAATCCTAACGATTTTGTTTACAAAAATTTATACGATCCATTTGATATAATAGCAGCTTATAACGAAAAAAGAGAGCCAAAAGCATTAACTGAGAAAACGAAATTATTCGGACAGCTTTCACCAAGAATTGGTATTTCGCATCCGATATCAGATAAGACGGTACTTCATTTTTCTTACGGACACTTTTTCCAGAGAGCAGGGTTTGGTGATTACGGTGAAGGAACTGGAGCTGCAATTGAAGGTCAGAGCGTATCGGGTATCTTAAATACATATTTACTAACTAATTCAGATGGACAGCCAGTTCCATATAATCTTGGTAATCGTTTATTGAAACCACGCAAAACGGTCTCTTATGAGCTTGGTATCGAGCATAATTTAGGCGGTATGGTAACAACCATTACGGCGTTCTATAAAGATATAACTAATACTATCAGAACCGTACGAGTATTTATGGATGACGGTACTTCTTACCTAACCACGGGAAACTCAAATTATGCGGATGCAAAAGGTTTGGAAGTGGCAATAAGAAAACCACTTTCGGGAATCTGGGGCGGTTATCTTAATTTCTCTTGGAGTACCGGTATTACAGGAAGATCAGGTGATCCGGATGTTCTCGCATCACCTAATTCCGGAATCGAAAGTCGTGTTACAGATTTTACGGGTGATTATATTCTTTATGATCCGGCACGTTTGAAATTCGGAGTCGTATTCGCAGTACCTACTGATTTCGATTTTCTCTTTAATGTATTTTCAGATATGCAGTTCGCCGTAGATTATCAGATCTATTTCCCTCACAAACAGATCATCTCAGATAACTTTACCGAAGGCGGAAAGACTTATATAAGAATGGCAGATAAGAATGCAGATATTAGAATTAGAAAAGAATTTAAAGTAGGTGGATTAAGTTTAGCAGCATTTATAGAAGTAAGAAACGCATTTAATGATAAATGGAATAATTTACAGGTAGTTAACTCATCGACAGCATCAGCTGAAGATCGAGTTGCTTATGTAAATTCCAATTTTGCAATCTATCCCGAACTTACACCAAATGGCGGTGCATTCCCTGATGTATGGATGTATAGAAATATGCCTCGCGCATTTGTATTCGGATTTGCAATTGGATTCTAAAAAGTTATTTAAAAAAGAAGAGTACTATTTATGAAAAAGTTTATTCTAACAACGAAAATTAAGTTCTCAATCGTCTTATTTGTATTGGGTCTGCTTGCAGTAGATATCTCTGCACAAAGAGATGTAGTAACTCATACAAGAGGAAAGCTTTGGGAAACATTAATATCTAACGGATTAATCGGAAGTGCCGGAGCATGGGATTATCAGGAAGTAACGGGACTTGGGTTTTATCCGGGATTTAAAGGGTATTACTTCCCGAATGATGAACAGTTGGCAAACTCACCCGATAAGGTAACGAATGCTAATTTTCATAATTTCAGAAGCGGTCCCTGGATCATCGCAAAAAATCCTAAATCATTGGAACCACCGGATTTTAGTCCCAAGGATAAAGATTTTTTAATGTATCATTCATCGCTTACTCCGACAGAGTATGGAACGATACAGAATTATAATGCATGGGAAGGTGAACAAAATTTCCCTGAAAAAGCGGGCTTTAATCCACTCTTACCCGAAGAGATGTTTTATAATGAACGTCCAACTGTAACGGGTATCACCGTAAAACAGCGTTCAATGGTTTGGAGTGTTCCGGGATATAGCGATTTTATTATATATGACTATATTTTCAAAAACACCGGTGATATGGTAATTCCTTCACTAAATAAAACAATGAAGTATGACCAAACATTAGATGAAGTATGGTTTGTATTTCATACAGGGATTTCGGTATCGACAAAAGGAATATTGAATTTCCATTATGATGCTAATTCATTTATATCATCGGCTGCACCGGCGGGAGGATTCGGCGGTTATGGCGGGAAACCGGGATCCGATGTTTATCAATTTGAGAATAGAAATGCGGGTGATGGAAAAGGATTGCTCTTCTTTAGCCGCGATTATAATGGCGGAAGAGAGCCGGTGCCGTGGGATTTATATGCAAAGAAAAATAATTGGCAGGAGATTTTAAAATTAAAACCGGAATGGTTACCGGAGCTTCAAGACCCTGCTTGTTTTGGATTCGTATTCTTATATCGCACTCCATTCCCGGGAGCTGCCGCAGATCCGTTTGATGCAGACCCTGCTTATTTCTCGGTCTATAATGATCAGGGAGATAACTTCAAGGGGAAGGACTTAGATTTTAATG
Organism: bacterium BRH_c32; assembly: GCA_001516025.1. Lineage (GTDB taxonomy): Bacteria > Bacteroidota > Ignavibacteria > Ignavibacteriales > Melioribacteraceae > BRH-c32. The sequence goes on from LOEU01000004.1 coordinate 128,862, forward strand.
AGTATTTCGGATTCACTAAATTTAAACCACCGTTCTTCTATGATTTTGCAAAGCATGAATATCAAAGACCAAACGACGGTACTTTATATGCATGGTACACATCATCATTTGGACCATATAAATTAGAACCCGGAGACTCGGTGCGATTAATGGTAGCCGAAGTTGCCGGACAGCTTGATCTAAAGCAAGTGGCAATGGGCGATCCGAATAGAACGTTCCCCGATAGTTCGATAGCAGCTATTATAAGAAATGCACAAGCTGCTCGAAATGCAGTTAAGTGGGGTTATGGCTCGAAAGTAAATGGAAGAGAGATATTCGCAGACGTACCGGAAGCACCACCTGCACCGGACGTTAGAGCAGCCAATGCATCTAAAGGTTCAGATACAGCAGTAATCGCTATTCAATGGGATAAATTAGCCGAAGAAGCAAAAATTATGGACGGCGCTAATAAATTATTCTTTGATGGTGCTAATGATCTAAGTGGATACAGAGTTTATAGAGGTTCGGATGAGAGAGGAATCTGGGATTTAATTGCGGATATTCCAAAAGGAGAATTTCATAAATATTGGAATGCAGAAGCCGAGAGATACGAATTTTTAGATAAGAATTTACAGTTCGGATTTGAGTTTTATTATTATGTAGAAGCATATAATTTAGTACCGAAGCCGTGGACATCGGCAAATGGAACTTTAGTAAGTAAACTTCCAGAATTAAGAAGTGCCGATATTAACAGGACTGAATTAACCTCTGCAAAACCGGGACCGATCGATCTTTCTAAGATAGGATGGGATGTATTTGTAGTTCCCAATCCATATATCGAAGGGGATGCAAATCATAGTTTCGGCGAGCCCAATCCAAGAAAAATTGAATTTAGAAATCTGCCCGAAAAAGCAAAAATATTGATATTTAATATCGCCGGTGAATTAGTGAAGACCTTAAGTCACGGTCCGGATGCAAGGGGAAACTTAGCAGGAAGTGTGGCTTGGGATCAACAATCGGATTCGGGTCTATTAGTAGCGCCGGGCCTTTATATTTTTGTTATTGAATCGGAGACTGACGGAACAATTGGTCAAAGAGATACCGGCAAGTTTATGATTATAAGATAGTGTGAAAAAATAAGATAAAAAGTTTTACCCGGAGGTAAATTGAAAAAGTTATTATTAATAGCAATCATAATTGGGTTAGCCGGCACTACTCAAGCACAGTTTAAGAAAGTCGGCAGAACTTCAATGCAATTTGTAAAGATAGGGATAGGTGCAAGGGAGACAGCAATGGGAGAAGCATCGATAGCTAATCTCAATAATGTTAACGCCATGTTCTGGAATCCCGCAGGGCTGACAAAAGTCCAAGGACAGGAAGCGGCAGTTCATTATACTAAATGGTTTGCCGATCTTAATCTTATGTCCGCCGCCGCCGCAGTTAATCTCGGCAGCTTTGGTGTTGTTGGAGTTAATTATACTATTCTAAATTATGGTGATCTCGAAGAGGCATTCGTAACGAGTACAACCGGAGGTATGGATACACGTACGGGAAATATGTTCACTGGAAAAGATATGTCTCTGGGATTCTCGTATGCACGCCAATTTACAGATAAACTTTCGATAGGCGTGAGTGCTCATTATATAAGAGAAGATTTATATAAATACTATTCAAGTATTTGGGCATTTGATGTTGGCAGTTATTATGAGACGGGATGGAAAGGAATCCGTATAGCGATGAGTGCTCAGAATTTTTCATCTCAAGCGCGCTGGATGTATTCGGGAGATGAAACACGTCAATCCTTTGAAATACCGCTTCTATATAGAATTGGCGCATCGATCGATCTTCTCGGCGGAAAAGATCTTTTCTTAGGCGGCGATTGGAACACACATCGCTTCACTTTGAATATGGACGCAATTCACTCGAACGATTATTCCGAGCGAGTGCATATCGGAGGCGAATATGTCTTCTTAGATCAATTTGCTCTTCGAGGAGGTTATAGATTTAATTATGATGAAGGTAACTTCTCGGTTGGTGTCGGCTTTAATACACTCTTTTCGGGTGTGAATGTTAAACTAGATTATTCGTATGTGAATATGGATTATTTAGATTCACCGCATCGATTCTCATTATCATTTGGATTATAAACAGTAAAATATTTTTGGAGATATAATGGCTTTTTCAAAAAAATTAGTTGATGGCGAAACGCTTACAGTAGATAATTTTAAGACTCCTCCTAAGGAATTAGGAATTCTACCGTTTTGGTTTTGGAACGGTGAGATGGATGAGAAGGAGATGGAATGGCAGATGAAGGAATATCATGATAAAGGTATTCCCGGATTATTTATACATGGCAGATTCGGAGAGACCATCGGTTATCTATCTGATACATGGTTCAAGAGAACGAAATTTGCAGTAGAAAAAGCTAAAGAGATAGGCATTGATGTATGGATATATGACGAGATGAACTGGCCCAGCGGAACGGCATATAGAAAAGTACCGAAAGAAAATCCGGAACTTCGTCAGAAATATTTAGAGATGGTTGCTCTTCCTGTACCGGGTCCGATTTTTACATTCTTGGAGGCAACGGACGACCGTTACGTTAATACGGGCGACTCAAAACCGATTGCAGCTTACGCATGTTCGGAAGATGAGTATAAAGGTTCAATAGAAAAATTATTAGACTTAACTCCTAATTTATCTTTCAATGCGGTAATTCCGTGGGAAGCACCCGAAGGTAATTGGCGTTTACTCTATTTCTTAGAAAAAGAGATCGATTATTATATCGATGCTCTTAATCCCGATTCGACTGCAAAATTTTTAGAAGAGACACACGAGAAATATAAAAAAACAGTAGGAAAAGATTTTGGAACTATAGTCCCCGGATTTTATACCGATGAACCTGCAATGCACTACTATCATGTGGGTATGGCTAATCAAATTATCCCTTGGACTAAACAGATGTTCAAAATATTCAGAGAGAAAAGAGGATATGACTTAAAGCCATATTTAGCGGCACTTTTCCTCGATATGGGTAAAGATACGGCAAAGATTCGTTATGACTTCTGGCGGTCATTAACCGAGCAATATACAGATTCATATTACAAACAGATTAGAAATTGGTGCGAAGCAAATAATGTATTATTCACGGGACATTTACTCGGCGAAGAATGGCTATGGATGCATGCAAGATGCGAAGGAAATATTTTTAAGCAAATCGAGCAGATGCACATTACAGGAGTGGATCACCTTTATCCAATTATAGGCACAGAAGAAAATCCCGATCAGCACGTTGCATTAAAAATTGCAAGTTCTGCAGCGCATCATTTCGGAAGCACTCGTCTATTATGCGAATCTATGGGTGGTACTTATTGGGACTGCACATTAGAGAGAATGAAATGGATTGCGAATTGGGAATACGCACTCGGTGTAACGATATTTAATAATCACGGTTATCATTATTCTATTGAGGGGGAAAGAAAAAGAGACTGGCCTCCGTCTCAATTCTATCATCATACATGGTGGAAATATTATAATCATTTCACCGAGTATATGGCTCGTCTTGGACATATTCTTTCGGGCGGAAGACACGTCGCTAAGATTCTTGTTCTTTATCCGATCAATAGTGCATGGACTAATTATTTACCAAGTGGACCGACTGATATATTTAATTTGATTCAAGCGGAGTTTAATTATCTGACCGATACACTTTTGAGATTACATTTCGATTTCGATTTCGTAGATGAAGATGTTTTAATCGGTGCTCAATTAAACAAAGGAAAATTACAAATCAGGGACGAAGAATATTCATTAGTAATTCTTCCTCCTGTTACTCATATAAAAGCCGAGACATTTAAGAAATTAGACTCATTCGTTAATCAAGGAGGCGGATTAATTGCCGATACATTGATACCGAACGACCTTTTGGAATATGATAAGAAGGATACTACGAAGCAGATTCAAAAATTATTTGGAGTAAAAGCGGATGACTTAATCAAGAAATTTAAGTCCGCTGCAAAACAATCGGTAGTTCAGCCAAGCAAAAAGAAAAACGTTTTCGTATTCCAAGGATCGGGACTCAATAAAGAAAAAGATTTCAAGGGATTAAGAAACGTCATTGAAAAATGTATTGTTCCTGACGTAACTATTGATAATAAAGATGTCTTTTATCTGCATCGTCAGAAAGATGAATTTGATTTATACTATTTGGTCAATACAAACAGTAAACCTAAGAAGGGAGTAAAAGTAACATTCGAAAAAGTCGGTACTCCCGAATTATGGAATGCGAATACGGGCGAGACAAAACCTTTAAATTCTTATTCATATGAAAAAGGAAGATTGGTTGTGGTATTAGATTTTGCCGAGACAGATACCCATATAATTATTATTAAAGATGAAATTAAAGATGAATATATAACCGATACGAATCTTGAAATCGAATCATTCTCGGATGGTTTAATAACAGGTTATACATTGGATAGTTCAACTGATCCTTTTGCAAAACTATTCTCGATAAAAAAGGAGAAGAAATATAAAGTCTCCTCAAAGAAAACATTAAAGCCGATAAAATTGAAAAAGGATTTTGAGTTCTCAATCGAGGATGATAATGTGCTTTGTATTAATCATTGGAAGATGAGACTAACAGAAGAGAAAGATGAATTTTACGCAGCACCCGATTTCGATGATTCTAGCTGGTTAGACGTAACTATGGGTGCATGGGAAATGCAACTTCCTCAAGAAAGAGACGATGCCACTTATCCTGAAACTCTTTGGTACAGAACTAATTTTGAAATCGATGTAATGTCCGATCGCTTAGCTCTATTGATTGATGGATTTAGCGGAAATAGTTATGAACTCTTTATCAATGGAGAGAAAGTAAAAGATAAAGGTCATAGAAGTAAACTTGATGCGGAAATAAAAGAAGTGGACATTAGAGAATACACTAAAAAAGGAATTAATAGTGTCGCTGTAAAATTGATAGTAAAAAGAAGAACCGATGGTATGCTCGACTTATTAAAATTAGTCGGTGATTTCTCGTTAGTTAAGAAAAAATCCGGTTATGCAATCGGAGAATTATCTAATAAAATTAAAATCGGCGATTGGACAAAACAAGGTTATCCTTGTTACTCGGGAACGGGAGTCTATAAGCAAACAATTGATATCGAAAAAAAATATTTGGATGGAAAACTATTCATGCAATTAGAGTGCGGCGAAGATGTTGCGGAGGTAAGTATTAACGGAAGCAAACCTATCGTACTGCCATGGCATCCATATAAAGCTGATATTACTGAATTTGTAAAAGAAGGTAAAAACGAAATAGAAATAAAAGTAACAAATACTTTAATAAATATTCTTGAAGCAGTGGAAAAAGAATCGGGATTGTTTTCTGAACCTGTGATTGAGCATGCTAATAGATACCAAATAAGCATTTAAATTATTTTGATAGGAGTAAGTAAGATGAAAGACAGTATCCTTGTTGTTGGAAGTACTAACATGGATATGGTTGTGATGACTGATAGTTTCCCTCGACCGGGGGAGACGTTACTTGGAAAAAATTTCCAAACATTTCCCGGTGGCAAAGGTGCTAATCAAGCAGTCGGTGCAGCTAAGCTTGGAGCTAAAACAAAATTTATCTCTAAGATGGGGAAAGATCAGTTTGCAGATGAATTGATTGAAAACTTAAAGTCATGTTCGGTTTGCGTGGAAAACATTTTAATTGATGAAAGTGAGAGTACAGGTTTAGCTATTATCTTAGTGAATAAAGAAGGCGAAAATGAGATCGTTGTAATTTCAGGCACGAATATGAAACTTACTCCCGAGGAAATTGAATCCAAAAAGGAATTATTTTCTCAAAGCAAAATTCTTCTTTTGCAATTGGAAATACCGGTAGAAACAATTATAAAAGCAAAGGAATTAGCTCTTCAAAACAGTATGACTGTAATCTTAAATCCTGCACCGGCATGCAAGTTGGATGATTTAATTTATGAAGGGCTCGATTATCTTACTCCAAATGAAACAGAATTAGAAATTCTTTCGGGTAAATCAGTTAATTCAATCGATGAAGTAAAATTAGCAGCTCATTGTATGCTTGATAAAGGTGTTAAGAATGTAATTGTAACACTTGGTGATAAAGGGTCAATGCTTATAAATAAAGAGAAAGCGCAGCTATTCGAACCATATAAAGTTGAGGTGGTAGATACTACTGCGGCGGGAGATGCATTCAATGCAGGATTAGCATATTCATTATCTAAAGATATTGCGATTGAAGATGCCATTCGTTTCTCTAATGCGGTAGCGGCTTCGGCAGTAACAAAAATGGGCGCGCAATCTTCAATGCCCGAACTAAGCGAAGTAAAAAGTTTATTATAATATTTCTTATACGATCTGATGAGGTAAATATGAAAAAAAGTGGGATACTAAATTCTCAATTATCAAGGATAGTAGCTTCGATGGGGCATACGGATAAATTAGTTGTAGCGGATTGCGGGTTACCGATTCCTAAGAAAGCCGAATTTGTCGATCTTGCATTAACAAAAGATATTCCTCCGTTTCTAACTACGCTTAAAATTATTCTCGAAGAATTAGTGGTAGAAGAAGCAATTGTAGCAGAAGAGCTTTTAGATAATAAAGAGTATTCGGCAAAAGTATTAGAACTATTAAAAGATGTAAAAGTACATTCGGTAAAACATGAGGAATTCAAAGAGCTATATCGCAATGGCGGAAACGTGGCATTTGTAAGAACAGGCGAAGCTACACCTTATGCAAATGTAATTTTATTCTCGGGAGTAAGTTTCTAAATGAGATATAGAAAGATAGGAAAGCTTGATTGGGAATTATCTGAAGTGGGATTCGGTGGTTGGGCTATCGGAGGTGATATGTGGGGACCTCAGAGCGATTCCGATTCTTTGAAAGCACTTCATAAAGCTATCGATCTTGGAGTTAATTTTATTGATACTGCTCAAGGTTATGGTAAAGGACATAGCGAAGAGATAATCGGCGATTTCCTTAAAGAAAGGAAAGAGGAACTTTACGTTGCAACAAAAGTACCTCCCGTTTCGGGCACTAAATGGCCTATACCGGATAACCAAGATGCAAATTTATTATATCCAAAAGAATATATCATTGAGGAATGCGAAAAATCACTTCTGCGATTAAAGCGTGATTATATTGATATATACCAGTTCCACACATGGTCTGTTCATTTCAATATTCAGGATGAATGGTTCGAGGCAATGGATGAATTACGCAGTGCTGGAAAAATTCGAGCAATAGGGGTATCGGTGCCTGATACAGTCCCCGATAATGTAATTGCTTCGTTGGTAATGAATAAAGTCGATACTGTGCAGATGATCTATAATTTATTTGAACAATACCCTGCATGGAATCTATTACCTGTATGCAATAAAACCGGATCGGGAGCAATAGCGAGAGTGCCTTTAGATGAAGGTGCACTAACAGGTAAATTTTCAATCGATACAAAATTCGCAGAGGGTGATGTAAGAAATTATTATTTCAGAGGAAATAATCTAGCGGGTACTATCAGGCGAGTAGAAGAAATAAAAGAGTTTGTAAAGAATAAATATCCCGAGATGACCCTAGCGGAATTTGCACTTCGATTCTCATTAAGCAATAGATCTGTAACTACTATTATACCGGGTATTCGAAACGTAGAACAAGCAATAAAGAATTCCTCCGTGAGCGATGGAAATCTTTTTTCTAAAGAAGAACTAAAAGAGATGGAGAAGTTTGAATGGAGAAAAGATTTTTGGTTTAAAGTAATATCACAAGAAGAAATATAATTCTTCTCTTCCAAGTCTAAACTAAAGGAGTAAATAAATGAAAAAGGCAATTAGTCTATTCGTAATAATAATGTTCATAGCTCCATCGATTTTTGGTCAGACCAAAGGATTGATCTATGATAAACTTATTAAAAAAGGTAACGAAGCATATTATAATGTACCGGTAGGATTATGCGAAGATTACCCCGAGGAAACAACCACTAAAGAAATTATGCGTAATGATATGGAGCTATTAAAAAATAGCGGTATTAATCTATTACGTATATCGTTTGGTTGGGATGCAATCGAAGAAACAAAAGGCAATTATAACTGGCTTTTCTGGGATGATTACGTAAAAATGGCAGTAGAGGAATATGGTATTACTCTTATACCTTATGTGTGTTATATGCCGAGATGGAATTCGACCGGCGCACAGGATACATTATGGTTTTGGAACTATCCTCCAAAAGAATATGAACCGTTTGGTGATTTTATGACGCACTTAGTAAAGCGTTACAGCAAATGGATAAAAACATGGGAACTATGGAACGAACCTGATATATGGGTTTATTGGAGAGGTACTTCGGAAGAATTTGCCAAGTTCGTTAAGATCGGATCGAAGGCAGTAAGAGCAGCCGATCCTGAAGCTAAAGTAGTCCTCGGCGGTTTAGCTCATCGTGTGGAATTTTATCGAGAATTATTCAGAGACCATGGTATCAGTCCTTATGTGGACATAATTAATTGTCATAATTATTTTGAAACATGGAGCGGTTACCCGATTGAAAACATTACTAGCTATATAAATGAATTACATGATATAGTTCAGAGATATGGAAATAATCAACCAATATGGATGGCGGAAGTAGGTTATTCGACATGGAGAATGGAAGGAAGTAAAATCTCTGCCGATTATAATGCTTATTATGATTATGAACATACACCCGAATATCAAGCTGTGCAGATATTCAAAACATTAACTCTTGCAGTGAGCACAGAAAAATTATCCGCAATTACATGGTATGAGATTAAAGATTTACCGATGGTAGAAAACGTAATCGGTGATAATAATAACAGAAATCTTGGTGTGGCATATTATGACCATAAACCAAAACCGGGTCTTAAAGCATTGCAGTTCTTTAATGAGCTATTCTCAATAAAATATAAAAATATTGGAAGTAAAGTAGAAATCGAAAAACCGCTTGAATCCGAGGTATATGCAGAGGCATTCGAGAATGAAGATGGAACGATGATGCTTGTTACTTGGCTTCAATCGAATCAATTCGGAAAACGTACCGATGATAAAACAGGACACGTAAAAGATACACGAAAAGAAAAAGTATCATTTGAGATTCCGGTAGGATTCAAACCAAAAGTAACTATATATAATGAACTTGGCGAAGGCAGGGAATGCAAAATGGTTAAGTACGAAGACGGTAAAATTACTTTAGACGACTTCCAGGTGGAAGGCGGAAAAATTTATATTTTTAGTATCACTAAATAAAAATAATTATGAAAAGTATTCAATCAAAAATAGTTGATAAAGACAATTTCGGAAAATTCGGCGAAGTGGTAAAATTCCCGACCGGCAGAACTACATCACAGGATATTACTTATAAATTTTGGTCTAATATTGCCAATTATAAGATAGAAGGAAAAACCGAAATCGGAATTTGCACCGTATATAAGCAGGACGAAAATATTATTGAGGGTGTCGAAAGACACCTTCATACTCCGGAAATATTAATTCCGATCGATGCTCCGTTTGTTCTTCCACTTTTGAAGGAGGGCGAACCGGATGATAATATTGAATCGTTCAAAGTGGAGATAGGTGAAGCAGTGATAGTAAATGAATCGGTATGGCATGGAGCATGTCTTCCTGTCGGGAAAGATTCCGCTTCCTACTTTGTAATATTTCGTCTTAATACTCCGGTTGAAGATGTAGAAAAAAAATCAATTTCACCCACTCTAATTGAGACATAACAATAATGAATACACATACAATAAAAGGTAAAAATATTGCATTGACGTTTGACGAGGCTTCTTTATCGGTAGAAAAAATTTTTTCGGATAGCACAAAGGTTTGTTCTAATGCCTCTCAAAAAATTTGTATCAGAACTTCCGATGCAGTATTTGAACCTGTATTAATAAATAAGATTAATAAAGTAACTTTAGAAGAAAATACAATTACTTATTCGCTTCAGGATGAGAAGGGTGATTATAAAATTAATTTAATTGCAGCAACTTCATCAAAAGGGATAAAATTTTCCGTTAAATGTAGATCAAAAAAACCGGTGTGGTTATTTGAATGGAAACTAGAAGGACTTGATTTTGAAAAAGTTATTGTCCCTTCCCTCGGGGGACAAGAGATTTCAAAAGAGATGACTGAAGGATCTACTTTATCATACAAGTATCCCTTTTGGTGGAATTCTCAATTCGTACTCGGAATGTTTAAGAGATCGGGATTAATTCTCAGAAGCGAAGATAGCAGTACATCACTAAAGTTATTGAGAGTTTCTAAAGAGGAAGAAAAATTTTCTTTGGTTTTTGGATTTGAAGCAAAAGCACCGTTAAAGAAAAAAGAATTCCAAGCAGAATGGTTTTTGGATTCATTCGGTAAAGATTGGAAAGAGGGAGCCGATATTCATCGCTTTTGGATGGAGAAAACATTTAATTTAGTCCCCTATAAAAAACATACGCATTTTCCTAAATGGGGATCGGAAATAAATTTTGTATTGGAGCTTTGGGGTGCAAGAAGAGATAAGGAAATGCCTCAACATAGCTTCGCTCAGATGAGAGATCGCATCGATGAATTTGCGAAACTCCATAATCCCAAAAATACTTTATTATATATTCCGGGATTTGCAGAGCATGGAATCGATTCAAATGCTCCGAGTTATAATCCATCTAAGCAGTGCGGAGGAGAAGGTGAATTTGCTCTTCTTGTAAAGCATGCGCATAAGCTTGGTTACAAAGTAATGATTCACACAAACGTACTTGCAATGACATTCACACATCCTATGTATGAAAAATTTAAGAAGTATCAAGTGATCGATGTATTCGATCGCAAGCAAGGTTGGGCAATGGATATGGATGGCGATTGGTTAACCGAACCTTACTTTGCATATATGAATCCCGGATTCAAAGAATGGGGAAATTATATGTCGAAAGTATTGGGTGAGCTAATTGAGAAATATAAATTAGACGGAGTATTTTTAGATCAAACCCTTCTTGCATTTAATATCTCCAAAGGACCGGATTTTATTGAAGGAATGGTTAATCATATTCAAAAACTTCAAAGCAGTTATCCAAAAGTTTTATTTGCCGGAGAAGGATTGCATGAACTAAACGTAAGAGCACTTCCGATGGCGCAGATTCACGGAATAGACAGCATCGCAGAAGTACATGGAATGGAAGGACAGATAAATTGGCGCAAGGCACATCCAATTTCATCTTATCTATTCGGAAAATATACTCGCTATACGGCGCACCTATTAACGAAGCATCCTTCACACCCGATGTTCGCTCTTCAAGAGAAAAGCTATGCAAAATTAAATGTTATACCGGCTCTCTGCTTATATAATAATAATCAATCACTCAATATGCCAGATGTAAAAAAAATGATTCAAAGAGGAAAAAAATTAAAGGGTTAACATGAAGATAATTAATACGGCGGTAATCGGTTCGGGTTTTATGGGTGCGGCTCATATAGAGGCACTTAGAAGAATCGGCGGAGTAAATATTAAAGCAATTGTTTCCGATGATCTTCCCGCGGCTAAATCTATTGCAGAAAAATATTCTATACCCGATGTGTATTCCGATTACAAAAAAGTTCTTGAAGATAAAGAGATCGAAGCAATTCATAATTGCACTCCGAATTATCTTCATTTCGAAATTAATAAAGCAGCCGCCGAAGCAGGCAAACATATTATATCCGAAAAACCATTGACGACTAATTCGGAGGATTCCAAAGTTCTTGTTGATTTGGTAAAGAAGAATAAACTCGTTAATGCGATTAATTTCAATTATCGTTTTTATCCATTGATTCAGCATGCTAAGAGAATTATAGAAAAAGGAGAGCTAGGAGATATTTATCTTACTCATGGTCATTATCTCCAAGATTGGCTTTTTTATAATACTGATTATAATTGGCGTTTAGAGCCCGAAATTAGCGGTGCTTCACGCGCAGTAGCAGATATCGGCTCTCATTGGTGCGATATGATTCAATTTCTTACAGGGATGAAAATAAAAAAAGTATTCGCAGATATTTTTACGATTCATAATACACGACTTAAACCTAAGCAGGCAGTTGAAACATTTAAGGGAAAAGAGATTGATGCCTCATCAAATGCCGATGAAGTTAAAATTAATACGGAAGACGGCGGCAATATAATTTTCCAATTTGAGAATGGGAGAAGGGGTGTATTCACCGTTTCGCAAGTAAGCGCAGGAAGAAAAAATAATTTTGAGTTTGGAATTGATGGAAGCAAAAAAGCAATTAAATGGAATCAGGAAGAACCGAATCAATTATGGATTGGATATAGAGAGAAACCGAACGAAATATTAATAAAAGATCCTTCGCTTTTAGAGCCTGCGGCAAGAGGATTTGCTCATTATCCGGGCGGTCATCCCGAAGGTTATCCCGATGGACCGAAAAATCTTTTTATGCAAGTATATGAACTAATCCGCTCGGGTAAAGACCCGCAGAGCGAGAAAAAAGTTTTTGCCGATTTTGAAGACGGACTTTATGAAAATAAAATTATTGAAGCAATTATAAAAAGCAGCGCCGAAGAACGCTGGATAGAAATTAATTAAGCAGGAGAAAGAAAATGAAATTAGGATTTTTAACGGCATGCCTTCCAAATGTCGGATTAGAGGAATTGGTAAAATTCGCATCGGTAAAAGGATTCGATACTTTAGAGCTTGCGGCTTGGCCTTTGGCTTCCGACCGTGATTATCAAGCTCGTCAGATAGATGCGGCAAATTTTACTAAAGATGATGCAGAAAAAGTAAATGAATTATTCTCATCTAATAAACTTGAAATCTCCGCAATGGCTTTTTATGAGAATAACCTTCATCCGGACTTAAAACAGAGAAAGGCATTCATAAGCCACTTGAAAAAAGTAATAGATACGGCATCGCTTCTCGGTGTGAAATTAGTAGGTACTTTTGTAGGAGCGAGACCTGATAAATCACCGACCGAAAATATGAAAGAGATCGGAGTTGTATTCCGTGAATTAACAAAATATGCCGGCGATAAAAATGTTTCTTTGATGATAGAAAACTGTCCGATGGATCATTGGGTGAAATTTGGTCTTCCGGGTAATTATGCTTATTCGCCTGAATTGTGGAGAGCTTTATTCAATGAAGTACCGGCAGAAAATTTCGGACTTAATCTCGATCCATCCCATCTTTATTGGCTTGGAATCGATCATGTGAAATTAATAAAAGAATTTATTCCTAAAATATTCCATACTCATGCAAAAGATACCGAGATGCTAATCGAAGGAAAAAATAATTATGGTGTATTCGGAAGACAGATTGATCCCATACCGTGGAAATCGGGCTGGTGGCAATATCGCATGCCGGGACTTGGAGAAATCGATTGGAGAAAATTTATATCTGAACTAAAAGCTAACGGTTACGAAGGTGTATTATCCATTGAACATGAAGACCCGATGTATGAAGGTGAAGAAGAAAAAATTAAAGAGGGGCTGGAACTAGGTTATAAACATTTATCACAATTTATTTGAATCTCGAAGACAGAGGAATTAGATGAAAGAAAAATTATTAGAAGACTATTTCCAATACGGAAGTCAATATTATAGAGCACCATCGCCGCATAGCGAGGATTGGGAAAGAGACCTTAAAAAAATGTCCGAACTTGGATTTAATACTATAAAGTATTGGGTGCAATGGAGATGGAATAATCCTTCGGAAGGTGAATACTACTTTGAAGATATAGACAAGTTAATGGAGCTTTCGGTTAAGTATAACTTAAAAGTTATGCTAAATACAATATTTGATGTTGCTCCTGCTTGGATATATAAAAAATATCCCGATGCTTCAATGATAACCTTATCGGGAAGAGCTATCGGTCCGCAGACTCAGCCACATAGACAAATAGGCGGTCTCGGTTATTGTTTTAATCATGATGGATTGATGGATCATTTTTATGAATTTCTGAAAGAGACTATAAAAAGATATAAAGATCATCCAGCTCTTGAGATATGGAATGTGGGAAGCGAACCGGAACTAACGAGCAGTATGGCGGAGATGCGTGCTTATGCAGATGATGCAGAGAAGATGGGCGATATGCTTTGCTACTGCGATAACTGTCAAAAGAAATTCAAATCGTGGGTTGTAAATAAATATGGCTCACTCGAAAAATTAAATTTCGTGTGGAATAGAAATTATAAAACGATTGAAGAAATTGAGATTCCGAAAACAAGAAATACCTTTAATGACGTTATCGATTGGAGAATGTTCTTTGTTTATACATTAGGTGAAAACGTAAAGAAAAGATTTGAGACTGCTAAAGCAATTGATGAAGGAAAACACCCCTTGATGTGCCATCATGTATTCATTCAAGGTTTCCCTGTTACTTCAACTGCAAGTGATCCATGGAACGTGGGACGATTCGGTGATCTCCATGGCTTTACGCAAATGGATGATGTAGGAATGATCGATATCCTCCGTTCATGCGCAAAAGGAAAGCCGGTTGTCTCAGCCGAAATGTTGATGCTCCCGGGTTATACGCTTGATATGCCTGAAAACATTGATGAAAATGATATTAAGAAATTTGTATTTAGCGGTATTGCGGGAAATCTAAAAGGATTTGTTTTCTGGCAGTATCGTCCCGAAATTCTCGGCAGAGAAACACCTACATGGGGATTAAGTTTTCTTGACGGAGAAATGACTTCTTGGCTTGATAGCTATTCTCAAATCGGAAGAACAATAAATAAAAATTATAAATACTATAATCATGCAGCACCAAAAAAAGCTGAAGTGGCAATTATATATAATCCCGAAAATCAAGTATTTGCTTGGGCTTCTACGGGTAATGAAAAATCAGCAACCGATTCGCTCCTCGGCTGGCATCGCTCTTTATATAATAATAATCATGTTATCGATTTTATTCATCCGGTTGAATTCAGCGAGGAATGCCTAAATAATTATAAGGTGATTGTATATCCGTTCCCTTACGTATTAAATAAAAAGATGGCAGACTTACTAAAAGTATGGGTGAAACAAGGCGGTGTATTAATAGGGGAAAGTTATTTCGGCGGCTGGAATATTGATAGAGGACATCATGAAAAAGTTCTTCCCGGTTTCGGTTTCGATGAAGTATTCCAAGCTAAGCAGGATGTAGTTTATCCTGCTAAAAATGAAAATTATGCAATGATAATTCCTAATAAAAATATTTTCAAAATCGATACACCGGTCAAAGGTTCATTTTTAAAAGAGACTTTCAAATTAAATGGTGCTAAAGAATTAGCCTCGTTCGATACAGGCGGTATTGCCGCTACTTATTCCGAATATGGCAAAGGAAAAGCGATTCTCGTAGGCTCTTATATCGGTATGAATTTCCTAAGAAAAAATTTCAAGGAGAATGCTGATTTTATTTCGGCTATTGTTGATTATGCTGTTAAGTTGGATAAACCTCTTATTAAGAACAATTCTCAAGTGAGAGTGGATCATCTAAAAGCTGGCGAGAAAGATTTAGTATTCGTACGTAATCTTACATTAGAAAATGTGGAAGATGAAATCATATTAAGCGGTATCGAAGATAAGATATTGATTGAACAATTCGGTAAAGAATCTAATTCTGTTGTCAATGGCAAAATAAAAATTATGCTATCGGCTAAGGAGGTAAAGATTTATATTGGTTAGGCAGTTAATAAAAACCCAATTTGATAATGCTACAATAAAACGGAATTACCGAATCAATATAGCCGATGGAGCAATGTTTTCATTTGCTATGGCTCTTGTCTCACAGCAAACGGTAATTCCTGTTTTTATTAAATCGATTGGAGGAAGCAGTATCGCAATTGGAATGATACCGGTTATATGGACGATCGGATTTAATTTTCCGCAGATACTTATTGCTAATTATGCGAGCAATCAACATTACAAAAAACCGCTTCTTTTAATCACAGGAATATTTCAGCGTCTTTTTTGGTTTGTTTTAGCAATTGCAAGTTTTTATCTGGTCGATGCAATCCCGGTTGGTTTTTCTGTTACTATTGTATTTATCCTTTTGGCATTAGCTGCGATTGGAGGCGGACTTAATTTCCCCGGTTGGTTCGATCTTATTTCAAAAATTACTCCTACAAATCTTCGGGGTCGATTATTTGCATGGCGTGTTGCGATAGGTGCTCTGCTCGGATTTGCGGGAGGTTATACCGTTAAATATGTGTTGGATAAGATGCTCTTCCCTTATAATTATTCAATGCTATTTATAATAGCATTTTTTGTAACGATGATCTCTTATTCGCTTCTGTTTTTTCTAAAAGAAGATACTCCAAATAAGCCCGCAAATAAATTGGGATATAAAGAATATCTAAAACTTATTCCTGTTATAATTAAAAAGAATAAGAACTTTAGGAATTTTCTTATTGCCGATGTAACGATGATAATGGCATTTACTTCGTTCGCTTTCTTTACGGTCGATGCGATTAATAAATTCTCTCTGCCTGATTCAATAGCAGGAGAATTTACTATGATAATGATGGTAAGTATGGTTTTCGGAAGTTTAATCTTCGGACATCTTGCCGATCTATACGGACATAAAAATAATTTATTGTATATGAGTTTGTTTACGATTGCGGCTTGTTTTATTGCTTTGATTGCCGTGAATGTTTATTTCTATTATTTGGTCTTTGTATTTGCAGCATTAGCTACGGCAATGATACAGGTCTCGCGAATTACTCTTGTAGCCGAAATGTGTAATGACGAAGAAAGAGCTATCTACGCAGCTATTACTAATATCGTAACCGTACCATTTATTTTAACCGGGATACTTGCGGGTTGGTTAGCTTATCATTTTGAGTATAATTCTGTTTTTATCATCTGTATGTTTATTGGCGCATTTGCTGCATACTGGTATAAATATAAAGTCATAGAACCAAGGAATATTAAAGAATTACCATTACTATAAACTAAAAAATGAATAGAATGAAAAGAAGAGATTTTTTTAAGACGAGCGGACTTATCGGTCTGAGTACGGCATTGCCAACTTCGATTATCGGAGCTCCTGAAGTATTCACAAAATCGAGAGCGATTAAGCAGAGTGCAGGAGGCGGTGAATTAATATTTGAACCCGTTATGGTTCAAAAAGGACGCGGGCCTAATCTCTATCCACTTGCATGGACTACCGATAAAGATTGGGATACTTTTTATTCCGATATTGAAATTAAAGACAATATCATAAAAGTAATAGATACAAAGGATGAAAAAAAGTTTGGAATTAACGTTAGGTGGAATGTAGAGGGTTTTGGATACACAAATATAACTGCTGATAATGGTGGAAATTTCTATGAGGTGCCTCCCTTTGGAAAGTCCAAAACCCTTCTGCTTAACTATGAATTTGCCCTTAGCAGAGTTGCCCGTAATAAAAAAAGATTCTCGAAATTTTTAAGCGATGGCTGGCTTCCCTCGAAAGAATTAAGAACATATTTCTCTTTATCCGAAGAACTTCTTGAGGATTCGGAAAAAAAGAGAAACGATAAAGAAAAGTGCGCTGAATTATCTCAAAAGTCTTTGATGTATGCGATGTGGGCGGGCGAAATTTTGGAATTGGAGAAAGCTAATTTTGATATAGCTAAGATGGGAACTCGTGAAGGATTTTTCTTCGGATGCGATGCAAGAAGTTTTTATCAAATGTATCAAGATACGTTTCTTGATCGATTCTCCGAAGTATTCAATTTTGCGAATATTACATTCGTAGCCAAAGGTGATGGAATGATGAGTGATTATCAATCCTCACAGGGAGTAATAAATCCCGAATCGAGAGAGTTATTAATTAAAAAATTAGCCGAACGGAATATTAAGTCTCAGGAAAGACTTCTCTTCTGGTTTCATGATTGCTGCATCCCCGATTGGCTAAGAAATATGAAGTATGATGAATTATTAAAATATGCAGAGAAACTTACAACCGATACAATGAAGCGATTCGGAGATAGTCTCTATGCTATGGAAGTGGTTAATGAAATTCACGATTGGGCAAATGAATTGCTTTTAACTCCGGAACAGATTACTGAGTTAACACGGTTGATAAACGATACAGCAAAATCAATATCTCCGAATGTGAAGAGGACTGTAAATAATTGCTGCCCATTTGCGGAGTATGTTCAGATGAAAAGCTATTCGGGTAAAAAGGCAACGATGAAGCAACGCTCACCATATAAATTTTCTAAAGATTTAATCGAGGCAGGAATAGATTTCGATATTCTCGAACAGCAGATGTATTACCCATATAGAGACCTGCAGGATTCGATTATAATAATGGAGAACTTAGCGAGTCTCGGAAAGCCGATGCAAATCTCGGAAATTGGAGTAAGCGGCGGTCCGACAAATGAAACTATTAAAACAGGTAAAGCCGAGATGCCTAATGAACCACCATTATGGCATCGATACTGGGATGAACAAACACAGGCAGATTGGTTGGAAGATACTTATACTCTTTATTACAGCAAACCGTTTATCAAAGCAATTAATTGGTTCGATCTTATTGACCCGGGTTCCTTTATGCAAAACGGAGGAATATTAAGAACGGTGAAAGGAGAAAAGAAGGAAGCGTTTCATCGACTTCAGAAACTACAAAATAGACTAGGACATAAAATAGGATAAGATTATGAAGGGAGAATTAATTTTCAAAGCAATATTCGTTCAAAGAGGTTCAGGACCTTACCTATTAGATTGGGCTTATGCGAGTGATGAGAATTGGGATTCATTTTATTCCGATATTTCTTCTAAAGACGGTAGTGTGAAAATATCTAATACTTACGGTAAAGAAAAATTCGGAATAAATGTAAGATGGAATGTAGAGGAGTTTGGTTATATCTTTATCACTGCCGATAACGGCGGAGAACTTTATTCTCTGCCCGAAGAAGGGAAAACTTCTACTCTTAATCTCAATTACGAACTTGCAAAAAGCAGAATATCAAGAAACAGAAATAGAAACTCATCTCATAAGAAAGAAGGGTGGATAGCATCGAATGAACTAACTGCATTATATCACCTTTCCGAAGAACTATTTGAGGATGCTACTAAATTTAAGAATGATGAATTAAAATGCGGCGACTATTCGCAGAGAGCGCTCCTTTATGCAATGCGAGCAAGCGAAATGATAGAATTAGAGAAAGCTCAATATGATATTTATCGCAACGGCAAACGAAATGATTTTTTCATAGGATGCGATGCAAGAAGTTATTTTCAGATAGACTCCGATCTCTTCTTAGAAGAATTTCCGAAACTTTTTAATTACGCTACTATTACACATTATCTTACAAGCAGTTCGTATCCCGATTTTGAACCGACCGAAGGGGATTTAAGGTTTGCTCAAAGAGAACAACTAATAGGTGAATTACGAAAAAGGAATATTACGGTCGAAGGAAGACCGCTATTTTATTTTTATAAAACTACAACTCCCGATTGGCTGCGAACAAAAAAATATAGTGACTTATTAAAATATGTAGAGAAGCACACGAAAGAAGTTGTAGGTCATTATGGCGATCAGCTCTATGCGTGGGAAGTAATAAACGAAGCACACGATTGGGCTAATGAATTAAAATTGAATCCTGAACAGATCGTAGAAGTAACTAAATTAGCTTGTGATGTAGCTAAGGCAACAAACCCGAAAGTGCATCGATTGATTAATAACTGCTGTCCTTATGCAGAATATGTTCAGATGAAAAAATGGGGCGACCTCGATGCCGAATATAGGCAACGTACTCCATATCAATTTATGAAGGACTTAGTGGATGCTGATGTTGATTTTACTATTATGGGTCAGCAGATGTATTTCCCATATAGAGATTTAGCAGATATAATTATTTATTTAGAACGATTGCAAGATTTCGGCAAGCCCGTTCAAATAACGGAGTTCGGTGCTTCATCGGGTCCAAGCGAAGCATCAATTAAAAATGGTTCACTTGAAATTTCACTTGAGCCGTATATATGGCATCGTCCATGGGACGAAGAATTACAAGCCGAATGGTATGAAGGTATTTATACTCTTGCTTTTAGTAAACCATGGATTGAAGCGGTGAATCTTTATGATTTTGTTGATCCCTATGGCTGGATTAAAAACGGGGGAATACTTAAAAACACTAAGGGTGATAAAAAATTAGCTTTCCAAAGAATTCTTGAACTGAAAAATAAGTGGGGAATATAAATCATGGATAGAAGAAAATTTTTGATCAAAAGTGCAATTGCTGGAGTGGGAATTACGGCTCTTACGAATAATATTATCAGTGCTCCTACAATTTTTACCGAAAGCCGTACGAGAATTAATACCGAAAAAGGAAAACTATTATTCAAACCGTATATTGTTCAGAATGGCAAAGGTCCGCATCTCGGTAGGATAAAATCATTTAAGAACATCGGTCCCGAAGATTGGGATTTCCCAAGTTGGGCTTTTGCAAGCGATACCGAATGGGATGCCTTTTATTCAAATATATTTGTCGATGATAATGGAGTTTCAATTTCCGATGCAGCGGGAAAAGATAAGTTTGGAATTAATGTCCGCTGGAATGTGGAAGGGTTTGGATATATCTATATGACCGCAGATAATGGAGGCGAGTATTATTCATTGCCTCAAGGCGGTAAAGAATTAAAATATAATCTTAATTATGAATTAGCAAAGTCGCGCATAGTAGCTAATAATAATCGTGTTAAGAAATTCGCAAATAGCGGATACGTCCCGAATAGTGAAGTGAAAGCATTCCTCGATTTAAGCGATGAGTTTTTGGATAATGCCAATCGAGCAGATAGCGATGAGTTGAAAAAAGCACAGAATGCACAGAAGGGACTTTATTACGCAATGCATGCAGGCGAGATGCTCGAACTAGATAAAGCATGGTTTGATATTGCAAGAACTAAATATCGAGAAGATTTTTTCTTGGGTTGCGATACCGAAGATTGGAAAGAGATGGATCATAATCTTTTTATGGACCTCTTTTCCGAAACATTTAATTATGCTACCATTACTTATTATCTAAATGGATTCCAACCTACCGAAGGTCAATATAATTGGAATCGAACGGATGAAAAATTTAAGGAACTCCGCAAGCGCGGAATAAAAGTGGAAGGACGACCTCTATTCTGGGCAGATGAATGCTGTTGCCCTAAATGGCTTACATCTAAATCATATCCCGAAATATTAAAGTATGCCGAAAAGTTTACTAAAGATATGGTAAGCCATTACGGTGATGAGATGTATGCATGGGAAATAATTAATGAAGCACATGATTTTGATAATATACTAAAACTTAAACCTGATCAGATGGTAGAAGTCGCCAAGCTTATTGCAGAGACTGCAAAATCCGTAAATCCGAAAGTACATCGCTTAATAAATAATTGCTGCATTCAAGCGGATTATATTCAGATAATTGATTGGGGTAGATTCGATTCAAAATTCTCTCTCGTTACTCCGCATCAATTTATAAAAATGTGTTATGAAGCGGGAGTTGATTTTACTCTGACGGGGCAACAGCTTTATTATCAGTATTCAAACCGCGATCTAGCCGATATCATCAGAATGATGGAGAGATTAGAGAAATTTGGAAAGCCCGTTCAGGTAACGGAAATTGGAACAACTTCGGGATGCAACTGCCATAATAAAAAAGATGGTTGGGAAGATACTTCGATGCCCGATGTCCCTTATACATGGCATCGTCATTGGGATGAAGACCTTCAAGCAGAATGGATGGAAAAAATTTATACACTCCATTACAGTAAACCTTGGGTTGAAGCAATTAATTGGTACGATCAAGTCGATGGATATTCTTTTATTAAAAATGGTGGAATACTTTCATCAACAGACGGAACTAAAAAAGAAGTATATAATAAATTCACTGAATTAAGAAAAAAATGGAAAGAAGCAGCAAAAGGATAAATCAGATGAACCAAATAATTTTTAAGCCATACTTTGTACAAAAAGGTCCCGGACCGCATCTTCATAATTTTGTTCTTACTCAAGACGAACATGGCGATGTATTCTATTCCAATATCGTTATCGATCGTGAAGGAATAAAAATAGATGACGAAGGGAAGAGATTTTCGATTACTGTTAGATGGAATGTGGAAGGATTTGGATATCTATTTATTCCGGCTGATAACGAAGGTTCGCTTTATGAATCTTCCGCAAATGGAGTAATAGAATTTAACCTTAATTATGAATTGGCAAAGACAAGAATTTATAGAATTAAGCAGAGGATGGATACATTCAAAAATGATGGATTTATTTCATCTTTTGAATTCCAAAAGAATTTTGAAATCGCTTGCGATTATTTAGATAAAGCTAATAACAACAGCGGTGAATTATGTGCCGTCTATTCTCAAAGCTCGCTCAAATATTCTATGAATGCTGCAGAGATGCTTGAGATGGAAAAAGCACGTTTTGATATAGCAAAGAATGGTGTAAGGAAAGATTATCTATTCGGATGCGATACACGCGGATATTTTAAGATGAATGAAGACCTCTTCTTTGAGCGATTCACGGAGCTTTTTAATTTCGCTACTATCACTCATTATCTTATTGGTGATATAATTAATTTTGAAGAGAACGAAGGAACAAAGCAATTTGCCGAAAGAGAAAAACTTCTCGATGAATTAATTAAAAGAGATGTTACCGTGCTGGGGAGACCATTACTTTGGCTTCATAAATGGGTAACTCCGAATTGGCTCAAAATGAAATCGTTCGATCAGCTTAAGCTTTATCTCGAAAAACATATCAATCAAGTGATCGGTTATTACGGAGATAAAATAAAAGTATGGGAAGTTGTCAACGAGATGCACGATTGGGCAAATGAATTGCAGCTTAATAATGATCAAGTTGTTGAGATTACCAAATTTGCTTGCGATGTGGCAAGGGCGGCAAATCCGAAAATAAAATTATTAGTGAATAACTGTTGTCCCTTTGCCGAGTATGTTCAACTCCGTAAATGGGGAGTGAGCGATGCAAAGTTTCCGCAGAGAACTCCTTATCGTTTTACAAAAGATATTGTTAAAGCCGGTGCGGATTTCGATTTGATCGGAGCGCAGGTATATTTTGTTCATCGTACTTTACCCGAGACAATCGGATTCTTAGAAAGATACGGCTCATTAGGTAAAAAGATGCACCTTGCCGAAATTGGTTCGCCTTCAAAAGGGATAACACTTGAATTCCACGAAGATGATCTCGATTGGTCAACACAATATTACGAATGGCATCGCCATTGGGATGAAGAGCTTCAAGCCGATTGGTTGGAAAATACTTTCACAATCGGTTATTCAAAACCATTTATTGAAGCAACTAACTGGTATGATTTTGCGGATCCTTTTGGATTCTTGAAATTCGGAGGAATTATTCGCTCTATTAACGGCGAAAAAAAATCGGCTTGCGATCGATTGGTTAAATTAAGAAAATCATTTGGTAACTATTAACCGGGAAAACATAATGGATTCAATAAATAGAAGAAATTTTTTATTCAGAGGAAGTTTAGCAGCTGCGGCTTTAAGTCTTACTCCTTCAATCGGAAGAGCCTCTAATATATTGGCACAGACTACGGGGGATTTAATCTTCAAACCGTTTCCGCATCCTTGGATGAAGCAAATGAGTTTTGCTTATCTGACTGATGAACTTGAGGATCCGTTTAAGTCAAATATAAAAATCTCACAAGATGGTATTGTAGTCCCTGCCGAATTAAAAGAGAGTCGTTTTTCGGTTAATACACAATGGTTTGTCGAGGGATTCGGAAATGTTTCTTTAGCCGCAGATAACGGGGGAGAGCTATTTTCGATAAAAGATTTTAATAAAGGGACTCAATTTAATTTTAATTACGAACTTGCAAAATCGAGAACAGCACGTAATAACAGGGTAATGAAGCAGTATCAAAAAATGGGAACCGTTTTTTCTCCCGAAGTAAATCACTTAAATGCACTTTCATTAGAACTATTTGAATCAGCGGGTAAGAGAGGAAAGGACGAAGAGACCGTAGCCAATTTATCCGATAAGGCATTGCTTTATGCTTTGCATGCCGGCGAGAAGATTGAACTTGAACATGCCGAATGGAATATAATGATGAATAAACGTCTCGATAAAGTTTATTTCGGTTGTGAAAGCAGGCAATATATTTGGGCTAAATCGGAAGATTTCGTAAAACGATTTTCTGAACTGATGACCTTCGCCACATCAACGCATTATATATGGGATTCATGGTATGAACTTTTTGAACCGACCGAAGGAAGATATAATTGGGGAATAAAAGATAATATTGTTGAATGGTTAACTGAGAATAATATTCCTATTCAAGGTCGTCCTCTATTTTGGTTTCATCCTACCGTTACACCCGAATGGCTTAAGAACAAAAATTTTGATGAATTAAAAAAATATGTAGAAAATCATACGTATAATTTGCTTAATCATTATGGCGATAAAATATTGCAATGGGAAGTTGTGAATGAATATCATGATTGGGCTAATATTCATAATCATAGCGAAGCGCAGATATTAGAGATTACAAAATTAGCATGCGATAGAACGAAAGAGATAAACCCTAAGGTAGTTAGGATAATCAATAACTGTTGCCCATGGGCTGAATATGCGGCAATGGGAAGAATGTCGAGAATGGATGCTACTCGTCCGCTCCGTTCGCCAAGAAAATATATGGCGGATATGATTGAAGGTGGAGTAGATTTTGATGTCTTAGGTATTCAAATCTATTTCCCTCAGCGCGATCTTTCCGATATTGTTCGATTATTGGAACGATTGGAGAAATTTAATAAACCGATATATATTACCGAAATTGGTGCAACGGCAGGTGGTATCAGTCCAAATACTAATCAACCCTTCAAAGATTATAATGCTCCTTATGAGTGGCATCGTCAATGGGATGAGGATTTACAGGCAGACTGGTTAGAGCAGGTTTATACTCTTTATTACGCTCGCAATACAATTAAAGCAATAAATTGGTACGACTTTTCAGATTTTAGACCATTCATTACGAATGGTGGTTTAGTAAAAGAAGATAGCTCACCAAAGAAATCATACTACCGTATGAAAGAGCTTCTTCAGAAATGGGGACAGGCAAAAACATGAAGTTAATAAAACTAGTAACAATTCTTTTTCTCTTTAGTAACGTAGCAAATGCTTTTGAAATAAAGTTCGATAAAATATATGGCAATCAAGTATGGCACTATAAACAGTTAATTACCGGTACTGTTTCTTCTAATCAATTCACGACGTCATCGGTTATAGTAAATGGAACGTCTTATAATCTAGAAATTAATAGCGATAATAAATTTGCGTTTAATATTACGTTAAGTAGGGGCTCTAATACATTATACGTATTAGTAGATAGTTCGGGAACTGTAACAAGTTCTGATACACTTCAATTAAATCTACTATACAAGGCATTGCCGGAGGTATTCGCTTATGCCGAAGCCGATGGAAATAATGTAACACTAAAATCGAAAGTGGATGAAAATCCTTATAATGAAAATCTGACTTTTATCTGGAATGAAGATCAATCGAATCCATATACAGGACTAGTTAATAATATAGCAGGTCAAGAAGTCTCCACATATCTACCCTCTGGCTATCCCGAAGGAGAATATTATTTCAATCTTTATACTATTAATGATAATGGCGATACGTCAAAGAGCAGAACCTTTATAACACTTCATGAAAACGGTGTTTCGGCTTTTAATATAAAAACAGATCATGCCTCTTGGATCGATGATGCGGTGGTCTATCAAGTTACTCCTTATATTTTCGTAGCCGATGGAAGACTACCAAACGTAACGAAAAAAATTCCTGAACTTGCTTCATTCGGAGTAAATACGCTTTACCTTCAACCGATATTCACTACAAAGAATAGAGGACAAGGGTATGATATAATGGATTATTTTAAGATTCGTCCAGACTATGGAAATGAGAATGATCTTAGAGTCTTAATAAAAACAGCTAAAGAAAATGGTATCAAAGTAATTCTCGATTTCGTTCCAAATCATTCTTCTATCGAGCATTACTTTGCTAAACAAGCAATTCAGTATGGCACAAAATCTCACTACTATAATTTCTATCAAAGAGAAAAAGATAATTCTCCCTATTCATCGAACGAAAGAATTTCAAACGGTTTTGTACATTATTTTGATTGGATTTATATGCCCAATCTGAATTATGATAATATAGAAGTGCAGAATTATATGATTAGTGCTATGCGTTATTGGGTGGAGGAGTTTGGAATAGACGGATATAGGTATGATGCGGTATGGGCGGTAACGGCTCGCAATCCCGAATTTACTAAGTTGATGAGACTAAAGCTAAAAGAGATTAAACCGGAGATAATGCTTCTCGCAGAAGATAAAGCCGCACAGCCGCAAGTATTCGATGAACGATTCGATGTAGCTTATGATTGGAGCGCTTCGTATGACTGGGTTTCGCAATGGGTATTTCAAACCGATTATCCGAGCGGAACGGTTTTTGCAAAAGTTGCTCAGAACTCAAGATCGCAGTACTTTAGAAATGCTCTGACTAATAACGGTAAAGGCTATTCGAGTAATTCAAAGATTCTTCGCTTCTTGGAAAATAATGATACCGATCATTTTATAAAAGATCACGGATTGGAAAGAACTAAAATGGCAGCGGGAATGATCTTTACTCTTAATGGTGTCCCTATGCTTTATAACGGTCAAGAAACGGGTTTCCAAGTTCACCCTTATTCTACTTGGATGATTTTCGGTGATTCCTATTCTATCGAATCGCGCGATAAAATAGGTTTATTCCAATACTACAAAAGATTAATGGAGATAAGAAAAAATTATTCATCACTGCGTACTGAAAATTATGAGGAACTTACGGTTGCTCCTAATAATTATACCTTCGCATATAGAAGATGGAAAGGTGAAGAAAACATAATTACGGTTATGAATATGGGTGATGTGAATATTAATCTGAGAGTTGATCTGCCCGTCTCAAAATTGAATTTCGATACGACAAAAACCTATTACTTAACCGAACTTCAAACAGGTGAAATTATATCGGGAAAAATATCGAATCTTGCTTCTTTTAATACTGTTATTAATAAATATTCTACAAAAATATATTTGCTTGCGGATACTTCTGCTACAATAGTAGGTATCGAAAATGAACTCGTGTATAATATAATCCCTAACGAAATCTCATTAGAACAAAATTATCCGAATCCATTTAATCCTACTACAACCATTCAATATTCATTGAATAAAGAGAGCAGAGTGAGTCTCAGGGTCTATGATATCTTAGGAAGGAAAATAGTAACCTTAGTTGATGAATTTAAGTCGGCAGGTAATTATAAATTAAATTTCAATGCGACTAATTATGCAAGCGGAATCTATTTTTATCAATTGCAGACTGATAATAAACAAATTATGAAAAAAATGATTTTATTAAAATGAAAATTTTATTAATCGGCGGCACCGGATTCATCAGTTCTAGAATAACCGAATTTCTGATCGAAAAAGGGCATTCCATTTCTCTTCTTGTAAGAGGTAAAACGCCGATTAATTTTAATGATTCACCGAACGTAAATTTTATCTATGGCGATAGACATGATGAAAGACTTCTAAAAGAACTATTTAATAGAGAGAAGTTTGATGTTATTTATGATATGATAGCTTATGAGCCGCGAGAGACTGAAATTATTTATAAAGCGGCGAGAGGAAAGATAGGAAGATTTATTCATTGTAGTACGGTTTCGGTTTATATGGTTTCCGATGATGTCGATACTCCGATTACCGAAGATCAATGGCAAAGAAAAATGATGCATCATTTTCCGCGCAATCCATTCGGAATGGATTATGGAATCAATAAAAGAAAGATTGAAGAATATCTTTGGTCTTTTCATGATGAAAAGGATTTCCCGGTTACTGCAATAAGACCGCCTTATGTATGCGGACCAAAAGATCCGGCAAAGAGAGATTATTTTTGGATTCAAAGAGTATTAGATAAGAATCCGATCCTCGTTCCGGGAAGCGGTGATTTTTCCTCTCAGGTAGTTTTTGTAAATGATCTCGCTAAAGCATTTGTCGATCTCCTTGATTATCCAGTTACTATCGGTGAAGCTTATAACGTAGCCTCCGAAGAGATAAAAACACTTAACGAATATATTAGCGATTTATCTGCTCTGATTGATCCGGTACATTCTCCTAAGGTAACGCATATACCTCAAGAATTATTCGATTCACTTCCATTCAGTTACTCTAATGAAGGCGATGTATTTACTTTTAATACGAGAAGACCCACGATATTCAATATAGAAAAAATTAAAAATGATATAAACTTTCGCTCGACTCCTTTTGAAGAGTGGATGAGAGAGACTATCGATTGGTTCTTAAATATGCACAAAGGAAATTCCAACGGTTATTCGATGCGTAATGATGAAATAAACTTTATAAATAAATGGCAGTCCGAATATTCAAAATTAATCTTGAGGGTTAAAGAATGAAAAAGTTATTCGCGTTATTTATGTTGTTGTATGCATTGCCGATTTTAGGACAGAAGATAAGTTTAGACGGCGATTGGGAATTTCTGAAAAATCAAAATAATACAATCGCTTTAGAAGATGCAGATTCACATACCGGTTGGCAATCAATAGAAGTCCCTTCTAATTGGCATCTCGCAATCGATAATCTCATGGATTATCAAGGTTATGCCTACTATAAGAAAAAAATAAATATCAATAAACAGGAAGAAGATAAAAGAATAATTCTTCATTTTGATGCAGTGGATTATCTCTCTAAACTATATATAAATAAAAAATATATAGGAGAACATGAAGGAGGATTTACACCTTTTTATTTTGATATAACAAAATATATTAAGAATGGAGAGAATGAAATATTGCTAAGTATCTTAGACCCGGGTGATAGCACAAGTGCCGAAGGCATTTATTATCGCAATATACCGCATGGGAAACAGAGCTGGTACACACAGAATAGCGGTATCTGGCAATCGGTTTATATCACCACCGAACCGGCTATATTTATTCGTAATGCTCATATTACTCCATCTGTAAGCGGAGATTTTTCGTTCAAGACAAATCTTGATACAAAAGAGAAACTTACCGGCACTTCTTATTCATTAGTTATAAAAAATAAATTGGGCGAAGTTGTATTCGATAAATCCGGGACGGCAGCAGTAAAAAATAATTCTTTTACTATCACAGGCTCTCTGAAGAACATAATTTTATGGGATGTTGATAATCCTTATCTATATAGTTTTGAAGTGAAAGTCGGTAAATCGATCTTCTCCGATAAATTTGGTTTCCGAGAATTTAAGACAGAGGATGGATTACTTTACTTAAACGGTAAACCATTTTATATGATTGCTGCTCTCGATCAAAATTTTTATTCTGATACTCAATATCTTTCGCCATCGGAAGAAGCTATACGAGACGAGATGTTAAAGGCAAAACAATTAGGACTGAACCTTTTACGCTGCCATATAAAAGTACCCGAGAAAAGATATTTAGAACTTGCAGATGAATTGGGTTTATTGGTTTGGTATGAACTCCCAAATTGGTCTCAATTTAATGACGATACAAAACTGAGGGGAAGATACACATTAGAGCAGATGCTCGATCGAGATTGGAATCATCCTTCGATTGTAATACTTACGATAATTAATGAAAGTTGGGGTATCGACCTATCCAAAGCCGATCAAAGAAAATGGTTAGGCGATGAATATGATTATATTAAATCGATTGCAAAGGGAAGATTAGTTGTCGATAATTCCGCTTGCTGGAATAATTTCCATATTAAGACAGACTTAAACGACTATCATCAATATTATTCAATACCGGAGAATGCAGATGCATTCAAGGAGTTCGTAGAATCGATGGCGAAAAGACCCGATTGGCTTTTCTCAAAACATGGCGATTCAGGTGAAACAGGTAAAGAGCCGATTCTTCTTTCAGAATTTGGAAACTGGGGATTACCTTTACTGCCCGAAAAACTTCCCTTCTGGTTCGATAGACGATTTGATGATAATGATAATTATACACCCGCGGGAGTTTATGAACGGTTAAAAGATTTTAAGTACGACAGAATATTTAAGGATTATTCCGCTCTCGCATTAGAAAGTCAAAAAGTGGAATTTAATGCTCTCAAATATGAGATCGAACAGATTCGTCTTCAGAATTCGATTCAAGGATACGTCATTACTGAATTTACTGATATCAATTGGGAAAGCAACGGACTATTGGATATGTGGCGTAATTTCAAATATGGTCATAAAGAATTAGCAGACGTTCAGCAAGCCGATATAATTATACCGGAAGTGGCAAAATATAATTACTACGATAATGAGGCGATAAATATTGATCTATATCTTTCTCATTACAGCAATACCGATTTGAATAATTCTGAACTATCGATTTATCTAGATGTTAAAGAGATTAAGAAATATACTTTAGGAAATATAAATATTGCTTCGGTAGAAAAAGTCGTAACCTTTACAAGTCCGATTGAAAAAACAAATACAAACAAAGAACTGCAATTTCAATTTATTTTAAGAAATGACGGGAAAGAAATTGCAAAGAATTTTATTCGATTATTTGTTTAT
Organism: bacterium BRH_c32; assembly: GCA_001516025.1. Classification (GTDB taxonomy): domain Bacteria; phylum Bacteroidota; class Ignavibacteria; order Ignavibacteriales; family Melioribacteraceae; genus BRH-c32. The sequence goes on from LOEU01000004.1 coordinate 159,423, forward strand.
CCGGAAGAGGTGATTAATGATAAGCAGATGTTATTTATCGAGAAGAGTGTTTCATTGGAAAAATTGAAAGAAAATTTAATAAAGAAATATAGTCTTATAAGTGAACCGCAGAAGGATGCTGTATTTATTACTAATAACATCGATCAAAATGTGATTAATTATTTGAAGAAAGGTTATAACGTGATCTGTATAGTCGATAGCAACAGTAAAAATATTGAAAGAACACCGTTCAAAATAAGCGGAAGAGATGTTGATAATTTAGACGGCAACTGGCAATCGAATATGAATTGGGTATTGGATTCTCAGCCACCGTTTAGTGAAATCAATTTCGGTAAGTCTCTCGGATTCGAAGCTAAAAAAGCAGTACCGAATTATGTGATCAGAGAGATTGCAAATGAAAATTATAACGATGTACTTTCGGGAATGTATATCGGCTGGGTTCATTTCACTTCTGCTTTTATGGTTCAGATGAATGCAAGCGAAGGTAAATTGATTTTATCAGCATTCAAACACAATGATAATTATGGTAAGGATCCATACACAACTCAATTAACCGATGAATTAATAAAATATATTAAAAGTGATATGTGCAATCCAAAATTCAACTGGAATCTTAACTAAAAATTTAAAAGGCATGAAATGAAAAATATTCGCGAAGCAATCGAAAAGGAATTAGAAAAAAGAAAAGGTCTATTGAAATTAAAACCTGCATGGGTAGCTAGAGATTTTTTGCCACCAGGTAAAAGACTCGGTCTTCCCGAATCGGAATATAATCTTGGTGAGAGAGGGGGAATTTGCGAGAGATGGGTGGCGTCCACTACCAAAGCTGATAATAAAATCTCCGTGCCTAATGAAGGTCTGAGTATGATCAATATTGATGATATCGAGCTTACTCTAAAAGATGCAGTGGAAGCGGCTCCTGACTTAATCATGGGAGAGGAATATTCCAAAACTCATAAAGGATTAGGTAGACTGCCGAAAATATTTGATTACGAGGAACGTCTCCCATATCATATTCATCAAATGCAAGAGCATGCAAAACTAGTGGGATGCAATTCAAAAGAAGAAGCTTATTATTTCCCCGAAGGACTGGATACGGGTAAAGCACCCGATACATATTTCGGTGTTCATCCTTATATAGTTGAGGAAAATAAACAAGAATTGCTTTTGCCCGCGATGATAAATTGGAAAGATGATTCGATACTTCAATTCGCAAAAGCATTTAAGCAGATACCAGGTGATGGTTTTCATGTCCCTTCGGGAACTCTTCACGCTCCGGGCACTGCACTTACTATTGAACTGCAAGAAGATTCTGATGTATTCGCAATGCTTCAAGCTAAGTGCGGACCGAAACTGATTAGTAAAGACCTATTATTCAAAGATGTTCGTGATGAAGATAAAAAGACTCATGGCGAAAAAATAATTCTCGATATGATAAATTGGGAAGTAAGCGGCGATCCTTATTTTTATGAGAATAGACATACTCCGCCCATTATAATTACAACTACAAATACAGCCGAAGAATATTGGTTCTTTTATAACACCAATAAATTCAGCGGTAAAAGAATAAATATCAATCCGGGCGGGAAATATTTCTCTAAAGAAAAAGGTGTTTATAATATCCTCGTTTGGAAAGGAAAAGGAACATTCGGTGAATTAAAGATCGAAGCCGGAAATTTTGATTGCGATGAAATATTAGTCTCTCATAAGGCGGCAATCAATGGAGTAGAGATTGTTAATCAAGATAATAATGAGATGATAATCTATAAATTTTTTGGACCGGATATCAATGACGATGTACCGTTCTTAAAAAAATATAAAAATTAATTTTGTAAGGTAAATATTAATGTCGAAAGTAGAATTAAATAATATTGAAATGAGTTATGGAGATACTAAAGTTCTTCATAATATTAGCACATCAATGAAGGACGGCGAGTTCGTTGTTCTAGTAGGTCCGTCGGGATGCGGCAAATCAACTACATTACGAATAATCGCGGGATTGGAAATACCACAATCGGGTGAAGTTTTTATAGGTGATAGAAACGTTACAAACATTGCCCCTAAGGATAGAAACATCGCAATGGTATTTCAGAACTATGCTCTCTATCCTCACATGACGGTTTTTGATAATATGGCATTCGGTCTTAAGCTAAGAAAAGTTGATAAGAAAGAGATCGAGAAGAGAGTAAATGAAGCAGCGGAAGTTTTGGATATGACCGAATATCTAAAAAGAAAACCGAAAGCATTATCGGGAGGTCAAAGACAGCGCGTGGCTTTAGGAAGAGCGATAGTGCGCCAGCCCGATGTCTTTCTATTTGATGAACCGCTTTCAAATCTTGATGCTAAGCTGAGAGTACAGATGAGAACCGAAATTAAAAAAATGCATCATCGCCTAAAGACCACTATGATATACGTAACTCACGATCAAACAGAAGCTATGACGATGGGCGATAGGATTGTTGTAATGAAAGACGGTTATATAATGCAATCTGCTAAAGCAATGGAACTATATAATCATCCCGTTAATAAATTCACGGCGGGATTTATCGGTTCCCCTTCAATGAATTTCTTTAACGTAACGGTTGAAAATCATGGCTCGGTAGTTTTGAATGAAGGTAATTTTTCACTTACGCTTCCCGATAGAGACGCATTAAAAAATTATTCGGGTAAGACAATTACTCTCGGTATCAGACCCGAGAACTTCCATCTAACTAGTGAACCGAATAATTCAATTAACGGACTCGTAGAGGTAGTGGAACTAATGGGTAATGAATCGTTCTTGCATGTAACTACTGGCAGACATACGTATATAGCTAAAGTGCCTGCGGATAGCTCTGTTACTTATAATCAAAATATTTTTATGAAAACCGATTTCGATAAACTTCATTTCTTTGATTTGGAGACGGGGAACAGAATCGAATAATTAATTAAAGGTAGTTAAATGAATTATAGAAAACTTGGAAATAGCGGATTATATGTATCGGAGCTTTGTTATGGAGCGATGTCCTTTACGGGAAGTAAAGGTTGGAGTCATATTTCCAAAACAAATCAAAAAGAAGCCGATGAATTAACTGCGATGGCGATCGATAATGGAATTAATTTTATCGATACTGCCGACATTTATTCTGAAGGTGCTTCAGAAATAATGCTCGGTAAAGCACTCGGTAAAAAACGAAAAGATATAATTTTAACTACTAAGTTCGGATTCAAAGTAGGTGAAGGAGTAAATGATAACGGACTATCTCGCAAGAGAGTTATTGAAGCGTGCGATGAAAGTCTAAAGCGTCTCAATACCGATTATATTGATTTGTATTTAATTCATGCGGCTGATTTTGTTACCCCTATGGAAGAAACTCTTTCGGCACTTAATGATTTAGTAAGACAAGGGAAAGTTCGCTATATCGGTTGTTCAAATTTTTATGGATGGCAATTAGTAAAAGCAAATGCGATAGCAGAAAAAAATGGATGGGAAAAATTAATTGTTAATCAGATCTATTATTCGCTTCTCGGAAGGGAATCCGAGTATGAAATGATACCTGCTGCGATTGAAGAAGGAATTGCAAATACAATATGGAGCCCGCTTCATGGTGGTATTCTATCGGGTAAATATTTTGATAAAAAGAATTGGCCTAAAGATACTCGCATTAAAGAACCGGGTGCACATTTCCCTTATGACGTTGTTCAAGGCGAAGAAGTAATGAAAGCAGTGATTAGAATCGCTAAAGATAATAAAGTAAGTCCCGCTCAGGTTTCATTAAACTATTTATTAAAGAAAAAAGGAGTAAGTTCGCTCGTGATCGGAGCAAAAAATAAAGAACAACTTCTTGATAATCTTAATACTGAAAAATGGGAATTAACGAAAGAACAATTTGATGAACTTGATAATTTAAGTGCACCAAAGAATGTATATCCTCATTGGTATTATAATTTTTTCAGAAAAGCTGAATTAGAAAAAGGTTCGCATCTATGAAAGAAAAAATATTATTAGATACCGATATCGGCACCGATATTGATGATGCCGTTGCTTTAGCATATTTGTTGATGAAGCCCGAATGCGATCTACTTGGTATTACAACTGTTACAGGTGAGGCAGTAAAGAGGGCAATGATTGCTTCTGCTATTTGTAATGTCGCGGGGAAAAAAATACCAATTTATCCCGGTGCAGAGAATCCTTTAATAATTGAACAAAATCAAAAAGTAGCTCAACAGGCAATATTTCTTGATAGATGGAAACATGAAAAAAGTTTTCCTAAGTATGATGCTATCGAATTTATGCGTGATACAATCAGAAAAAATCCGGGTGAAGTAACTTTACTTACCGTTGCACCGCTTACAAATATTGGACTTCTCTTCGCTACCGATCCCGAGATTCCCACATTACTTAAAGGATTAGTGATGATGGCAGGATATTATGAAAGAAAGGATAGCACCGCATATCCACGCGAATGGAATGCTTTCGGAGATTATCATGCTTCTAAAATTGTTTATAATGCTACCGTTAAAACTCATCGCTCAGTAGGTTTAGATGTTACACGAGAAGTGATAATGAATTCAAAAGAAGTAAAAGAAAAATTCAAGCCTCCACTTCTAAAACCGGTTTTAGATTTTGCTACTGTATGGTTCGAGAAGTTTTATGATTCTATTACATTTCACGATCCCTTAGCCGCAGCTACAATATTTAATAATGATATTTGCACTTTTACAAAAGGAGATATCAATTTAGATATTGATGATAAGGAGCATCCCGGTATTACAAGGTGGAATCCGAATGATAAAGGAAAACATGAAGTTGCTCTATCAGTTAATAAAGAGAAATTCTTTGAAGAATATTTTAGCGTATTTAAGTGATGAAATATTATGTTACGATTATAATAATTATAGCTATGATAAGCTGCTCGGGCGGAGAGAGAAAAGAAAATGAAGTTCTCTTTTGGCATAGCTTCGTCCCCGCCACTCAACCCGCATTGAATAAGATGATTGAGAAATTTGAAAATGAAAATCCCGATATTCATATAAAAGCTCAGTGCGTTCCCACAGGCGATGCATTAGTCCAAAAATTAATTACTTCGATTCAAAGCGGCACGCAACCTGATATTGCTTGGATTCATTCCGATTTTATAGATAAACTTATCGAAGGTGATGCAATATATGAAATGGATCATTTTATTAAATCGAAGGATGGATTATCTAAAGAAGAGATAGATGATTTTTTCCCTGAACTACTTAAATCGGCAATCTGGAACGGTAAGTTATACGCTCTCCCAATGGAAGCGACTGTTTTAGCTCTCCATTATAATAAGGATGCTTTTAAGGCAGCGGGATTAGACCCAAACACTCCGCCCACAACATGGGATGAACTTTATGAGGCTGCGAAAAAATTAACGGTCGATAAAGACGGAGATGGTAAGATTGATCAATATGGTTTTTATATACCTGTATTTCCTGCTTCGGGACAGCTATCGATCTGGATGGTTTTGCAATGGGAACCTTTTGTATGGCAGGCAGGTGGTAAAATTATTAATAGCGAACAGACAAAATTATTGATCGATCAAGCTCCCGCCGTAGAGGCACTTTCATTCTGGAAGAAGATGTACGATTTGATGAACTTCTCCGGGTTTACTCTTTCGCACGATCTCGGTTTTTCATCGGGCACTCTTGCTATGGTAATGGACGGACCGTGGAATCTTCCCGTTTATAAAAAATTAAATAAATTCCAGTGGGGTATTACTTCACTTCCCGCCGGACCGAAGGATAAAGCTACATATATAGCCGGAGAGCATCTTGCAATATTTAAGAAATCTAATATACCCGAGAAATCTTGGAAATTTGTTAAGTGGTTTATTCAGCCCGAAAATCAGGCGCTTTTCTCCGAGCTTTCCGGATATCTTCCCGTTCGCAAATCAACTTTAGAATTGGAGAGTTATAAAAAATTCCTTTCCGAAGATAAATATATGAATGCTTTTATCGATCAAATAAAAATAGCGCGGGCTCAATCGCCCATTGATCATTATAAAATTGAGATAAACCAAATTATTGCCGAGGCGGTGGAGCAAACAATTCTTGGCAATAAAGATGCTGCTGAAGTACTTAAGGTGCAGAAACAAAAGGGAAATAAGCTTTTAGAGAGTGTAGCTAAATAAAAATTAGTGGGTCTATGTTTGAGCTTTTTAATAATCTGACTCCCATTATATCAAGTGAGGTTATTGCGAAATGTGCAATCGCAGAAAATATTTTTTAGCTCGTTAGTTTTTATAAGTGGCATATAGCAATTAGGTAGTTTCTTAATCATAAAAAATTCATATAGTTTACACAAATATGTTTTATGAAATATTTATAACTATTAAAATAATATAATAAACGGAGGTTAGAATGAGCACACATATATCGGATGCACAAAAGAAACAATATCAAGAAGAAGGTTATTTCGTTCTTGAAAACGCAATCACACCCGAGCAGTTGAAAGAGATGCGGGCTGAATGCGATACATTAATAAAAGCACAAGACGACGAGATGGAACGGACAGGCACTAATACATTAGGACTCAGCCGCAAGAATAGCCGTTACTTCGTTTTTAATGCTTATAAGGATCGCCCTTACCTTGCGAAATTTTTATTCTCTGACTTAATGGCTGATCTTTGCAAAGCAACTATCGGATATACTGCTTATCTTTTCTGGGAGCAATTTGTAGTTAAAGGTACCGATAAGAAGGGTGCTGAATTCGGTTGGCATCAGGATTCAGGTTACGTTGATGGAGACCATAAATATTATGTAAATTTTTGGATTCCTCTCGATGATGTAAATGAAGAAAACGGAACGATATCGATTCTCCCTTATTCCAAAGCAGGTACCGATAAGAAGGTCGAGCATGTTACTCAACCCGATGGCGATCGTCATGGTTATTTCGGGCAGGAGAAAGGAGAATTGATGAACGTTAAAGCCGGTTCTATTGTTGTTTTCTCGAGTGTTGCTTTCCATAGATCGGGAGCTAATAGTACTGATAGAATGAGACGTGCGTGGGCACTTCAATATTCTCCCGAAGTAATTTTTGAAAAAGATGGTTCTCTTAAAGGACTTGACGAAAAATTTTTAGAGTACGGAAAGAAATTAAAATAAAAACTTAATGAGGGAGTTATGAAAAAGATAGTAGTATTAATTTTCTTTGCAGCAATTAGTCAGATTTTTTCACAAACTTCCTCAGGTAAATTAGAGAAAGTATTTTCGGACGGGTTTTTCACCGAGGGACCCGTTTCTACCGATGACGGGAAAATATTTTTTACCGATCTAACCTTTACATCAGAAACCGATCTTCAGGCAGGTAATATTTGGCTTTATGATGCTAATACTGGTAAAACAATTCTTTATCGTTCTCCTAGCGGTATGGCAAACGGGTTAGAAATTTATAAAGGTAATCTTTATGCATGCGAAGCTGCCGATTATGGCGGAAGAAGAATTACCGTTACCGATATTGCAACGGGCAGAGCTAAAATTTATGCTGGTTATTATAACGATAAACATTTCAATTCTCCTAATGATTTGGTATTCGATTCAAAAGGGAACTTATATTTTACCGATCCTCGCTATTCGGGACATGAACCGATAGAGCAACAGGTAAAAGGAGTTTATAAAGTTACTCCCGATAGAAAAGTGGACCTTCTTACCGGAATGATCTCTATGCCGAATGGTATCGGACTTTCTCCGGATGAAAGTATTCTTTATGTAGTTTGTAATGATGAGACTGATCCGGCTACAAATCCAAGCGAAAAACTAAAAGGTAATTTTATTGCTAAATTTATACTTCACAAAAATAGTCCGCTGGAATATCTAGGTAAACTTGTTTCTTTTACATATCCAACGGGACCGGACGGAATCCAAGTTGATTCAGATGGAAATATTTGGGCTGCAATACGTGAAGAAGCAGCTCCTTATATTGGTAAATATGATTCAGAAGGGAATGAGTTATTACGTATCCCACTTCCCGAAGTGCCTTCTAATCTTTGCTTCGGAAAAGGGAAATTTAGTGATTATCTTTTTATTACTGCCGGCGGTTCGCTTTATAAATATAAACTAAACTAAAGAGGCATAAAATAAGCGATATAAACGCATGTTGTGTATTTAGAAATAGAAACTGAGTGGAATCGGATATTGCTATAAATAGAGATGTTTAATAGTTAGTGGTAAAACTCATAGATATATACCGTAACCAATGGAAAATAAGAACATATAATGGGTTAAACCCTACGCAGCAAATTTTTAAATTATATACAGAACTAAAATGAATAAAATATTTATACTGATAATACTCCTGACTGTAACAATTATTTATTCACAGGATAATAAGATTAATTCTGCAGCCGCCGAAGGAGTGAAGTTATTGACTAATTCTATCGCTGCCGAAGGAGTGAAGTTATCGACAAATTCTATCGCTGCCGAAGGTGGAAGGTTATTGACTAATCCTATATCGCCCGAAGGTGCAGACCCATGGGTAATCCTGCATGATGGTATTTACTACTATTGCTATTCCACTGATACTTCTATTTGGATTAATAGCTCTGAAAGATTAGAAGATGTTGTTCAACAAACAGGAATTGAGGTATGGAAGCCCGAAGAAGGAAAACCTTATTCAAAAGAAATATGGGCACCGGAACTTCATTTCTTAAATGATAAATGGTATATCTATTTCGCAGCAGATGACGGAAAAAACGAAAACCATAGAATGTATGTACTCGAATCTCTATCCGATAATCCCAAAGAGAATTATATTCTAAAGGGACAACTAAAAGCAAAGACCGATAAATGGGCAATAGACGGAACAGTCTTAGAGCATAATAAAAAACTTTATTTTGTATGGTCGGGTTGGGTAGGTGATAAAAATGTATCTCAAAATATCTATATAGCGGAAATGGAAAATCCTTATACAATTAAAGGAGAACGAGTGCTTATATCTATTCCCGAACATAAATGGGAAATATTTGGCGAACCATGGATTAATGAAGGACCACAGATATTAAAACATGCCGGTAAGACATTTATAATATATTCCGCAAGCGGCAGTTGGACAGATCACTATTGCTTGGGTCAATTAAGTCTAATAGGCAACGATCCTCTTTATCCAAAAAATTGGGAGAAAAAGAAAGTGCCGGTTTTTCAAGGTACTGAAAAAATATTTAGTCCCGGACATGCCTCGTTTACATATTCACCTGACCTAACAGAAAACTGGATTGTATATCACACAGCAAAAAAGAAAGGAAGTGGTTGGGATAGGAATGTACGCATTCAAAAATTTTCTTTCGATGAAAATGGTGAGCCGGCATTCGATAAGCCCATTGATGACGGACTTGAATTTAATTCACCCTCAGGAAATAATTTTGCTCAATATGTAAATCCGTTTATCGGGACATCAAACGGAGGCAATACATTTCCGGGTGCTGTAGTTCCTTTCGGAATGGTATCCTTAAGTCCGCAGAATGCATTCGGAGCACCATCGGGATATTTATATGGCGAAGAAAATTTTCGTGGATTCGGACATAACCATTTAAGCGGTACGGGATGCGGCGATCTCGGCTCTATTATTATCTTCCCTTTCACGGGTGATATCGATTATAATAATTATTCGACTAGTTATAAAAACGAAATCGTATCTGCCGGTTATTATTCACTCTATCTTGACAAATCAAAAATTAAAATAGAAGTAACTGCCTCGGAGAGAACGGGCTTAATAAAATTTATTCCCGATGAAAAAATGGAATTAAAAATTCTCATCGATGTAGGCAGAAGTCTCACTCTTCAAGGAGGCGGAAAAATATTATTAAATGGGGAGAACGAAATTTCGGGCTATAATATTTCCGGCGGCTTCTGCGGCGAAGAAAATAGAAATACTACCTTCTTCTCATCTGAGTTTAATAAACCATTTAGTTCATCATCATTGATCGATTCCACTAAAGGCATTATACTTTCCTTCAAGATGAATAAAGGAGAGGAATTAATTCTTAAGACGGGATTATCATATACGTCGATTGCGAATGCTAAAAATAATAGAAGAAATGAAGTCCACGATTATGATTTCACTAAAGTAAGAAATGAAGCAACAGAAAAATGGAATTATGTTTTAGGTAAGGCAAAAGCTATCGGCAAAAAAGATGATATGATTAAGTTCTATACATCTTTATACCATACTCTTATCCATCCGAATATTCTTAATGATATAAACGGTGATTATCCTTTGTATCAAACGGGAGGGATTGGCAACGATAAAGGAAATAGATATACAATCTTTTCTTTGTGGGATACATACAGAACTCTCCACCCTTTATATACACTTCTTTATCCCGAGATTCAATTAGATATGATTAATTCAATGTTGGGAATGTATAAAGAGGGAGGTTATCTTCCTAAATGGGATCTACTTTCTCAAGAAACTTATATGATGGTTGGCGATCCTGCCTCGATTGTCATTGCGGATAGTTATATAAAAGGGATAAGGGAATTCGATACCAAACTCGCACTCGAAGCTATGCTAAAGCCAGCAACATTAAAGAAAGGTGAGAATGCTCCTCCGATAAGAGCAGGTTATCATCAGTTTCTTGAATATGGCTATATCCCTTTTGAGCAGGATATGAATGATGACTGGTGGGTCTGGGGTCCGGTCTCCACTAACTTAGAATATAATTTATCCGATTGGTCGATCTCGCAATTCGCCAATAAAATAGGTAACGAAGAAGTAGCTAAAGAATTTTTAGAACGCTCAATGAAGTATAAAAATATAATCGATACGACTACGAAATTCGCACGACCTCGATTAAAGAATGGCGCATGGCTCGAACCGTTCGATCCATTTTTGAGTGTCGGTTCTACCGATTGGGAAGGTTCGGGTGGTCCCGGTTATGTCGAAGGTAACGCATGGAACTATTCTTGGTTTGTTCCTTTTGATATTCCCGGTTTAACTAAACTATATGGCGGTGATAAAGCATTCGCAGAAAAACTGCTCGAGTGTTTCAGGAATGATCAGTTTAAAATTAATAACGAGCCCGATTTCGCATATCCTTACCTATTTAATTATGTGAAAGGTTATGAACAAAATACCCCGAAATTAGTAACTGAAATAATGGAACGTGATTTTGGTGTTGATGATGCCGGACTTCCGGGCAATGATGATTGCGGTGCCACTTCGGGATGGTTTATTTTTTCTGCTCTCGGGTTTTATCCCGATCTAACCGCATCAGAAAATTATTCAATAGGCGTTCCTCTATTTAATAATATTACTCTTTCGATAAAAGATAATAATATCACAATAGAAAAAAGTAAAACAGTGAATGAGATAATCGTAAACGGAAAGAAGTACAAAAATTTTATCAATCATTTTGATATACTAAAAGGAGATGAAGATGAAAAAAATTAAACTCGGAATTATAGGGACAGGATTAGCGGCAAAGAACTTACATCTTCCGGCACTATATAAATTAAGTGACAAGTTTGAGATTACCGCTGTGTGCAACCATACCGAAAAGAAAGGGAAAGATTTTTCGGCATTAGTCGGGAACGTTCCGGTTTATACCGATTATAAAAAAATGCTCAAAGAAGCCGATATCGATGCCGTGGATATTGCTCTGCCGATTGAATTGAATCATGAAGTTACAATGGCTGCATTTAAAGCCGGTAAACATGTATTTTTGGAAAAGCCGCTTGCCGCTTCGATTAAAGAAGGGAAACAATTATTAGAAGCAGAAAGGAAATATAATGTTACGGCACTGCTGGCAGAAAATTTTAGATATAAACAGGTATTCTGTTCTGCAAAAGAATTAGTAAAAAAAGGAAAAATCGGAAAAGTTTTTGCTTTCAATTGGAATCTCTATTACAACGTAACTAAGAAAAATGATTACGCTCAAACCAAATGGCGTCAAGAAAATAAATACCCAGGCGGATTCGTTCTCGATGCAGGGGTTCATAATATTGCTGCGGTGAGGTATCTTTTTGGCGAAATAGATAACGGTACTTCATATATAAAATCAATAAATTCTAAAATCGGCGAATATGATACGATGTCATTCAGTTTCGAGATGCTCACGGGAGTTAATGGCGTTTATAATATCTATTTCTCAGTCAAAGGTCATTGGGAAGACCAACTATTGATATTCGGTACTAAAGGAACGATAGAGCTTTGCACCAATAAAATTACGCTTAAGAAAGAAGATATGCCCGATGAGATTTATGAATATAATGAAAGCTTTGGATATTATGAAGAGTTTACAGATTTCTATAATGCAATTACGAAGAAGAAAAAACCGTTCAGTACTTTTGAAGAAGGATATATCGATATGGTGGTAGTGATCGATGCAATTAATTACGGAATAGCAAACTCGAAAGGATTTATACCTTAGTAATATTTATCCCAATCTGATATTTGTACAACCTAATTCATGAAGAGTGGATATCCATTTTCTGCTCTTCTCTTTATCCGTAGTATCGATTGAAATAAATTTTTCTTCTGCCCCAATCTTTCTTGCCTTATCCAAACCGATATTATGGTAGGGCATAATCTCGATTCCGACTAACTTAGGATACTCCTTATATAAATCGCAGATAGCTTCGAAATGTCTATCGGTATCATTAATTCCGGGAACAATAGGGCAACGTAAAATAATTTTAGCACTCGCTCCATAAAGCATATTAAAATTCTTCTGAATAAGATCATTATAAACGCCCGTATATTCCTTATGTTTATCATAATCACTCTCTTTATAATCATAAAGAAAGAGATCGACAAGCGGAAGTATCTCTAAATATTTTTCCGAAGGCGCATGCCCGCAGGTATCGAGAGTTGTATGAATAGAATTATCTTTGCATGCTTTTAATATCTGTTTTGTGAATTGGAATTGAGTCATCGGTTCTCCGCCCGATATTGTTACTCCTCCTCCCGAATTTATATAAAAATCTTTATCCTTAAGAATAAGTTCTATTACTTGTTCTACAGAATTAATCTTTCCGGTAATAGATAGAGCTTCGTTCGGACAAGCAGGGACGCAATCCCCGGAAAGCTGACACAAAGAAAAATTTATTTCATGTTTATTATCTTTAATATAATGCGTACTGGTAGGGCAGACCGATAAGCATGCGAAGCAGTTAAGACATTTTTCTTGATTGAACGAAAGCTGCGGTTTGTAAGCTATCGCTTCGGGATTATGACACCATTTGCAGTTAAGCGGACATCCTTTAAGAAAAACAGTAGTCCTTATCCCGGGTCCATCATGAATCGAAAAGCGTTGTATATCAACAATAATTCCTGAATCGTTCATGCTAATAAAGTGTTCTGCTTAGAATATCTTTTTGCACTTCGGTGGATAGTTCCACAAATCTAGCGGAGAATCCGCCTACGCGTACAAATAGATTGCGATATTTTTCCGGTTCAACTAAAGCATTCTCCAAGTCGCCTCGATTTAGCACTGTAATCATTGCCTGCGAGCCGCCTTTATCAAAATATGTTTTTAGAAGCGACTTAATTATATCTCTTCTTTCAAAGAATAGTTCGGGACTGAATTTCATATTCTGAACCGAACCCGCATGTATTGCGGTGCTCGGTTTAACGATCGAATTAAGCATTGCCGTAACGCCCTCTTTATCGTTTCCGCCCGATGGGGCATTACCGTTGTTCATGTGTTCGAATGCTTTCCTTCCATCGGCTGAAGCATGAGTTGAGCGTCCCATTAATGTATTTGCACTGTTATTAATAATTACAACAAGATAAGAATGGAGACCTACTCGCTCTGCTTGATTCCTTACGAAATTACATACATGATTATGAACTCTTTCTAACATCGAATCGGCTATTTCATTATTATTGCCATACTTCGGTGCATTAGCGAGCTTAAGTTGGATATTCTCGTATCCCGCAAAATTATTATCAAGTACATCTAATAGTTCTTTTTTAGAGATTAATTTTCTTTCATAAATTAATTCTTTAATAGCAGTGAGGCTGTCGGCGGTATTTGTATTACCGTAGGTCTCGAGGGTTCCACCTAAGTATTTAATTCCGCCGGCAAACATCCCTTTCCCTTTTGCCATACAGTCATCATAAAGAAGACTATTATATAGGAAAGGAGCCTCTTCACCGCAAATTTTATATTCTAATACTTCCTGTTCTGCAAGCAAAGAAACGAAGAACTCTACTTGCTTTTTATACGCATTCATTAAGTCATCAAATGAATGGAAATCTTCAAAATTACCTAATTGTAAACCGATCACTTTACCTGTTACGGGATCAACTCCGTTTCTTAGGGTTACTTCAAGAGCTTTGAGCAGGTTAATTACGCCGCTTGGTGTTCCGAAACTTCGTCCTTCCAAAATAAATTCACCGCAGCCATAAGGAGTGAAATATCGTTCGGCTTCTTTAATAGAAAAACCGAATGCATTATTGATCGAATTAATATTTATATCATCATTATAAAGAATAGGATAAGTGGCTCCGCCTCCTATTACGTCAAGTGCCTTCTCGAATAGAGCGGGATTCATCCCTTCATAAAACCGTAGAGATAATTGCGGCTCGATCTCCTTAACCGTGCGTGTAGCTTCCATTGCAAGTAAAGCGAATCTATCGGCATTAGCTTCGTTCGGTCTTGATTTGCCTCCTATTATTACTCGGTTATGAACCACCGTATTACGATCTGCCATTAATTGCCAGAGCGATTTTAAATATTTGAGTGCCTCGTCTTCATCAATAATTCCGGCATTGAGATCATTTACCAAAAAATCTCCCATATAGATATCCATTCTTCCATAGTTACGGATATCGGCTGCATAAGTATAAATCCAGAATAACTGAATCGCTTCTCTTAATGTACGAGGTTTTGAAATCGTTATAATATGTAATGTATCTGCAATTTTATTCAGCTCTTCTTTTTTCTCATCGATTGTAGATATCTCTGCCAAGAGACGAATCTCTTTTTCATAGTATAAACAAACATCTGCAAGTACGTCAATTGCAATTTTCATCCCTTCGTAAAACTTAACGTCTCTTCTGTCCTCTTCTGCGGTAGCTTTAAGTTCTTCAATCTCTTTATAAATTCCGGGGATACCGATGTCTAAAAGTTTTTTGAAGTTAGGAGTGCTGCCCGTTAATCGATAAAGAGGGAAAGCTATTCCGCTCGTATTCATCCAATCATCGGAGAATAGATATTGAGCCATAAGTGGGGGATATTCTTTTCTTATCTTATTTGATGTATCCTCCGTCTCCCAAAATTTTAACATCTCTTCTATTTTTACTTTTTCTTCGGCAGGATAGTCATAAGTCTTCAAATCATTTTCGATCTCTTCAAATTGGCAGTAATATGCGAATGCGGTAGGTCCCCATTCATCGATAGTAAAACCGACTCTTCCTTGTTGAAGTCTTCCGGCAAAAAGGTCTCCGTCTTGAAGCGGAGTGAAATATGCAGGGTATTCTGCTTTTAGGCACATCGCTTCTTTTATCGCCGGATGTGCGTCTTTATACTCTTTATATACTTCCGTTATTTTTAATTCTTTACTATAATCTTTCATTTTCGTTTCTATTGATATTTATCATATTTAGTTTATATTGTATGATATAAATATCGAATAAACTTAACTAAATCTTGTCTTTTAATGATTCTAAACTTGTAATCTATTGATATTTAGCCATAACTATGAGCACAAAAACTAAACAAAAATCGATCAAACTATATTCCGAAGATTTAATCGATCGCGAAACAGAAATTCACTACGCATTTCATAAATCTTTGAAAAGTATAACGACTATTCATACACATAATTTTTATGAATTATTCTTAGTCGTAAGCGGTGAAGTAATTCACGTATTTAACGATAAGCAACAAAAATTAAGCGAAGGTTCATTGGTTTTTATACGCAAGCATGATATCCATTATTATAAGCAATCGGAAGATAGCGACTGCACTATTATAAATCTGGCTTTTCGTGAGTCAACCTTAAGAGATCTTTTTGAATATCTATCGGATGGATTCCCATCAAATAAATTATTGGAAGGAAATATTCCCATCCATGTTTTTTTGACTTCAGGCGAAAGGGAAATCCTATCATCAAAATTGCAACACTTAAATACAATCCCTCGCGATGAAAAAGGGAAGATTAAAACTGCATTAAGAATATTACTCTTTGAAATATTCACGAAATACTTTTCTCAGCTTAGCGAAGAAAAAAGCGAGCTGCCCGAATGGTTAGAATCATTGACTTATGAAATTCAGAAGAAAGAGAATTTTACGGCGGGAATAAAATCTCTTTATCAACTTTCCAATAGAACACCCGAGCATATCAGCAGAGTATTTAAGAAATATTATAAAATTTCGCCGACCGGATACATTAATGAACTTCGACTTAACTATGCGGCTAATCTATTAGCTAATAGCGATGAAAGTATTGTTCAGGTATCACTTGAGGCGGGCTTCGAAAATCTTAGTCATTTTTATCATTTATTCAAAAATAAATTCAGTAAATCTCCCGCGGAATTTAGAAATCAAAATCAGAAATCAATTATACCATCTTAAAAATTAAATAGGAGGAATTATGGAGTACAGATATTTAGGTAAAACAGGGCTTAAGGTCTCGGCGTTATCATTTGGTGCATGGGTTACTTTTGGAGATCAAGTCGGCGAGGATATTGCCTCGGCATGTATGAAAGAAGCTTATGATGCAGGTGTTAATTTCTTCGATAATGCCGAAGCGTATTCAGGCGGTAAAGCAGAAACGATGATGGGAAATATCTTTAAGAAAATGGGTTGGACCAGAAGCGATTATATCGTATCGACTAAAATTTTCTGGGGAGGCGAAGGTCCTAATGATAAAGGTCTTTCTTATAAACATATTTTTGAAGGTGCTAATGCCGCTCTGAAACGTCTCCAAGTCGATTATGTGGATTTAATTTTTGCACATCGTCCCGATTATCATACTCCGGTAGAAGAGACAGTATGGGCAATGAATCAGATTATTCGTGAAGGGAAAGCACTTTATTGGGGTACGAGCGAATGGACCGCCGAACGCATTATGGAAGCTTATCATATCGCAAGAAGAGAGCACTTAATGCCGCCCGTGATGGAGCAGCCCGAATATAATATGTTCAGAAGAGATAAAGTGGAAAAGGATTTTCTCCCTCTTTATGAAACGATTGGTTTAGGTACAACAATCTGGAGCCCGCTTGCAAGCGGTATTTTAACGGGTAAATATAATGACGGCATTCCCGATTCATCACGCGTTAACCTAAAAGATTACGAATGGCTAAAGAACATTATCCTTAGTCCCGCAGGACAAGAGAAAATAGAAAAAACAAAAGTATTAGCCGATTTGGCAAAAGAGATCGGAGTAACGCTTCCCGAACTTGGGCTGATCTGGTGTCTTAAGAATCCAAACGTTAGTACTGTAATTACAGGCGCATCAAAACCGGAACAGGTAAAGCAAAATATGAAAGCAATTGATAAAGTCGATCTTGTTACCGATGATGTGATGGAATCGATTGAAGAGATAATTCAGACAAAACCGGAAGGTGAATGGGATTTTAGATAATTATTTGAAACAAATCCTTTTCTGATTAGTTTAACGGAAGGTATTTTATACCTTCCGTTAATTAATGATTCCAAAGAAATAGAATAGTACCCCGGAGGTAACTATGGTAAAAACCTTCCAACTCTTAAACACAAAGACAGTCGTCTCAGACTTTGATTCAGCAAATATCTTTATTTATATAGCCCCCACAGACGATGAAAAAAAATCGTTAGTAGAGAATTATAATATTGATGAACATACACTTAGTTCATCTTTAGACCCTGATGAACTTGCACGTTTAGAATTTGAACCCGATCATATAGCGATGATCGTCAAAATCCCTAAGCCTTATTCCGGTTCGGATAAATTACTTTTTCGTGTTTCTTCGCTTGGTATGTTCTTGTTCAAGGATAAATTGATTGTAGTTATCGGCGAAGATATCGATCTTATTCGAGGTAAACATTTTAATAAAGCCAATACGCTTAATGATGTTATGTTGAAAATTATTTTTAGCTCTATACTCCATTTTATCGATCACTTAAAAACTATTAATCTCCTCTCCGATGAGATAGAAAAAAAGATTAGTACTTCGATGGAAAATCATTATCTCTTAGAGCAATTTACTCTGGGCAAAAGTTTAGTCTATTATCAAAATGCCATTAACTCCAATTCGGCATTGATTGAAAAACTAAAATTAAATTCGGGCAAGCAAGGATTTACTCAAGACGAGATTGATCTACTTGATGATATATTAATTGAAAATGCACAGTGTTATAAGCAAGCCGATATCTATTCAAATATTCTTGCGAGTTTGATGGATGCTAAAGCTTCTTTGATTAGCAATAATCTTAATATGCTAATGAAGACTTTGAATATAATTACGATTATGATAATGGTACCGACTTTTGTAGTGAGCGCATTTTCAATGAACGTAGGGATGCCATTTGAAAAAGAACCATATGCCTTTGGATTAATTATGGGCTTGGCTCTTATTTCGGTAATGGTATTCTTCCTATTCTGGCGATGGAAGAAGTGGTGATTTATCTCCCGTGATTATTTAGTCATCGAATAGGGGAGTGAATCGTATGAAGTACCCCAATTATTATTCGGCTCCGATTGCATTACAAATTTTAATTGACCGCCGTTTATTATCTCATCATGAGTAATAAATGTGCGGTTAATTTTTTTGCCGTTGAGAAATAATTCCTTTATATAAATATTTTCATCGGATAAATTTTCTGCCGTTATCATAAATGACTTTCCGTTTTCTAAATTTATTGAAGCCGAATTAACCGCGGGACTTCCGATTACGTATTCATTACTTCCGGGAGCAACAGGATAGAATCCCATTACGCTGAATATATACCAAGCCGACATCTGTCCGCAATCATCATTACCGCATAGACCATGCGGCTCGGGCTTATACATTGTATTTATTATCTGATGAATTCGTTCCTGAGTTTTCCATGGCGCACCGGCATAATTATACATATATGGAACGTGATGCGAAGGTTCATTACCATGAACATAATTACCAATCATACCCACTCGTGTTACGTCTTCACTTTCGCCGAAATATTTATCGGGGAGATCGACCGTGAAAAGAGAATCGAGCCATGTAACAAGTTTATCGTTTCCGCCTAGTAGATTTATAAATCCTTTAATATCCTGCGGGACGTAGAGCGAATAGTTCCAAGCGTTTCCTTCGATATATCCTTGTCCCGAAACACTCAGCGGATCGAATGGTGTTTTAAATGTTCCATCGGTATTACGTGCTCTCATATAATGAGTTTTAGAGTCGTAAATATTTTTGAAACTCTCTGCACGTTTGGCAAAAATTGCCGCTTCATTTTTCTTGCCTAATTTCTCGGCAAAGCGATATATCGTCCAATCGTCATAAGCATATTCTAAAGTTTTCGATGCTGAATTAGATGAGATATTCTCGGGCACGTATCCATATTGCTTATATGCGCCTATGCCGTCATTAGGGTCATAGTTAGCGCTCGATACCACTGCTTGAAATGCTTTCTCAATATCGAATCCTTTAATCCCTTTCATATAAGCATCCGCAATTACCGGTACAGCATGATAACCGATCATGCACCAATTTTCATTTGCCCAATGAGACCATATTGGAAGAATATGATGAACGCTCTGCTCGTAATGTGCAATCATAGAATTTACGATATCACTTGTTCGGTTCTGCTGAATAATTGTATATAGAGGGTGAAGTGCTCTATATGTATCCCAAAGTGAAAACGTTGTGTAATTATCGGATTTGGTGTTTTTGTAAATATTCTGATCCAGTCCGCGGTATTCTCCATTCACGTCCGAGAATACTACCGGATTAAGGAAGGCATGATACATCGATGTATAAAAATTTTCCATCTTTATTTCATCGGCTTCGATAGTGATTTTAGAAAGTTCTTTATTCCATTTATCTTTAGCATCGGATACAGTTTTTTCAAAGTCCCAACCGGGAATTTCCGATTTAAGATTCTCGATTGCATTATTAGTACTCACACCGGAGATGCCGACTTTAACTAATATCTCTTCTCCTTCATCGGTATCAAAATCGAAATAGCATTTTATTTTCGAGCCGGCACGTTCGGGGAAATTATCATTCTCGTTCCATCTTCTCCAGAAGCCACGATAAAGCATCTGCTCTTCGTTTCTGAAACCATAAGATTTGAATGGTTTAGAGAATTCAATTGCGAAATAGATATAACGAGTGCGAGCCCAACCGTTCGTCTGCCTATAACCTGTTATTAATGTGCTATTTTCCTTTCTTACAAATGACCAAACATTTTTCCCGTCATAATTATAAATGCCATAAGTGAGATCGAGGATGATATGAGCCGAATCAGATTTAGGAAATTGATATTTATGAAATCCTGCATGAGGAGTTGCACTCAAAGTAGCCTTAATATTATAGTCTTCGAGCTGAACCGAATAAAATCCGGGAGATGCTTTCTCATTTGAATGAGAGAAACGGGAACGATAACCGCTTTCGGGATTATCCTTCGTTCCGGGGTTTAATCGCAGTTTTCCTACTGTCGGCATAATTAATAGATCGCCAAGATCCGAGTGCCCCGTACCGTTAAAATGTGTATGAGCAAATCCCACTATTGTTTTATCTGTATATTGATAACCGGCGCAATATTTATATACCTCGGGATTATAATTTTTCCCATAGCTGAATAATACTGAATCGGTTTCGGGACTAAGCTGAACTAATCCGAATGGAACCGCGGCTCCCGGAAATGTATGCCCCATATCGTCCGTACCGATTAATGGATTAACGTAATCAGCAGGAGTTTTTTTCTGTGCATTTAAGTTTAGACTTATTGCAAGTAAAAACAATACAAAAATTTTTTTCATTTGAGTCTCTTATTTAACTACGATTAATTTTTTTATTGAACTAAATTCGGGAGTTTCTAATTCATAAAAATAAACTCCGCTCGATAAATTAGTTGCATTAAATGCAACCGAGTGCAATCCGGTGCGTTTATTTTCATTTACTAATTCGTTTACAATCTCGCCGAGAGTATTAAAAATTTTTAGTTTTACGTGTGTCTCTTTGGCAATATAATATTCAATAGTAGTAGTAGGATTAAATGGGTTAGGATAATTTTGATATAATTGAAATTCATTCGGTAGTGTAACTTCACTTGCTACCGAAACAGGATTGGAGTCAACTATTTTAATATCATCGAACGAAAGTTTTATTCCTTTTAAATCATTATGCTCGGCAACTATTTGAAAGAGATTTACTTCCTTCCAATCAAATTTACCTTGGGAATTATACCACTGCTCGTTATCCCAAGAACCGGTCTCGGAAAAATTATTTAATGGAATTTGGACGTGCTGCCAAGAGCCATCGAACTTCGTTTTTGATTTATCGATTGTTATCGCATTGCGCCAAGGGTGGTCTTCATTATTAATTTTTGCATCAACGAACCGCATTTCAAAACGAGTTTCCTTTTCTCCCTTAAACCAAAAATCGAGAGCGAAACCTTTTGAAACGAGATAACTAAAATCTTTTTTCCTTTTGAAGAAGAAAGAGAAATTGCCATAGCGATCGGAATTTTCCCAAGAAAGATAAAATTCACCGGCTTTAGGAGAATCGGTTTCATAGAGCTTAAGTTCGCCGCCGCTCCAATCGGTGAAATTTAGCTCAGAAGAAATATAATCATCATAAAAAACGATCGCTGATGAATCGGGACTAAATGTATCAATCTTTTGTGGCGGTGGATTAAATCCGAGCGCATTAATCATCGGGATATTGATATCATAATCAAAACGCTCGAGCGAATTTTTATTAAATATCCCGAATCCTCCTTTATAATCCCACGCAGTCCAAGTAATTCCTAGTTGATCAAGGTAATGCTTGATAATCACATACCAAGCGATGCGATCGTTCGGATCGGAATTAATCATATATACTCCGAACTCTCCGCAGAAAATCGGTACGTTTCTTTTTTTAGAAAATTCAGAAGCGATATCAAGTAGTTTTCTTACTTCGGAAATTTTGCCCTCTTTTTTATAATCGTTATAAGACCATTTCAGCCAAGTGTTCTCGAGTTCAGTAGGAATAGCGGGCATTCTTGCTTCATCATAAGGGAAGGGAATATTTTTTACAGGTTCCATTGAAGGTGTGGACCAACTCGCTCCTTGATGTGTATAAAGAAACGGATCATAAAAGTGATAGGTATAGATTAAGTTTTTATCTTCATAAACGGGCATCTGATCTAAGCTATTATAACTATTAAAATTCGATCCGCCGATTATAATCGTATGAACAGTGTCTATTTCGCGAATTGCATTTATTACTTCTAATTGAGCTTTATTCCAATCCGCTTCGTTTATTCCATGCGGTTCATTTAATATTTCATAATAGATTAATTCGGAACGATCTTTATAATGCTCTGCCATCTGTTTCCAAATTGGCACTAATTTTTCGGCGATGTTTGGTTCGGTCGGAACGCTCGGAACGAAAGTATGATTATCAAGTATAAGATGCAGTTGTAGTTCTTCTGCCCAATCGACAATCTTATCAAGAAATCGAAAGAGTAATGAATCGATAGTATAATTAGGTGAACCGTTAGTATAATAATTAAGATTAATAGGCAGACGGATTACATCAGCTCCGAGAGACTTTATATTCTCCAAATCATTTTTACCATAAGCCCCGAAATTGAGTTTATTAATATCGTTGCCTTGCTGCATCCACATCGTAAGATTGAATCCATGCTTGAATGGCGGTTTTGGCTGTGATAGTAAAGGAGATAAATTCGGTGATAAAATTAAAAAAGATATGAGAAATAAAAGTAGAGGTTTTTTCATGAAGATTTTCCGCAAATATTATGAATCTTATCTGAGCTAGTCTATTCCCTTAAAAAGTATTTTGAAGGTAGTTCCTTCATGTTTTTTACTTTTGACGTCAATAAGGGCATTGTTAATATGACAATATCTTTTGACTAATGCTAATCCCAAACCATTACCTTCAAAGCTTCTCGTATAGCCCTGCTCTTCTTGCTGAAACGGTGAAAAGATCATCGGAAGGAATTCTTCGCTCATCCCAATTCCCGTATCTCGAATTTCGACAATTACATCATGATCTTTTTTCTCGAGTGATATTTGTACGAATCCCTTTAATGTATATTTTATTGCGTTATCGATTAGGTTAGCAAAGACCTGTATTATGCTATATTCGTCTCCGCTTATTTTTACGTTGCTGCTATTTTTGGAATAGATTAAACGAATGCCTTTGGCTTCGGCACTCCTTTTATATTCGGTATAAAGTGGATCGATCACAATCGAATCCAAATTAATCTCTTTTAATGTCGGTTCATATAGTCCCGATTGAAGTTCGGACATATTGAGAATTGCGTCTATTGTTCTTATTATTCTTTTTGAAGCATTTTCCACGCATGGAAATAGGTCATCATATTCTTTTTCTATTTTGCCATGAACCACTTCTCCAATTAAATTAACGCTGCTAAGGATTACATTTATTGGTGTTCTTATTTCGTGAGACATTTGGTTTAGAAATTCGGTCTTTATTAAATCAGATTTCTCCGCCATCTCTTTGGCTTTTATAATTTCGTCCTTAATTTCCTTCTGCTTAGTAATATCATTTATCGTAGTAATAAAATTAAGCGGCTTACCGTCTTTATCTCTTTGAAGTACGGTACTGATATCAGTCCATACTATATGTCCATCTTTGTGAATATATCTTTTTCCCCATCTTGCTCGTGTTTTCCTTCCCGATAATATTTCTTTTACAATCTCTTCGTTATAAGGAATATCATTTGGGTGAGTAAGCTCACGCCAATTTATATTTAAGAGCTCCTCCTTCTTATAACCTAATATATCTGCGTAAGAATTATTCATTTCCATAAAGCCGTCTGTACTCGTTATAGCAATACCTACCGTGGTATTCATAAAAACTTCTTTGAATTTTTGTTGGGTCTCCTTCAGAATTTCTTCATTCTTAAGACGCGAGGATATATCTTTTATTGCAACGATATGAACTGCAGTTTCATTTATTTTGAAAAATTCTCCAGTAATTTCCACCGGGAATATCGAGCCATCTTTTCGTTTATGGTATCTTATCGGAATCCGAATGGAGTGATCCAGCAGGTTATCGAAACTTCTTGTTACTTTTTCTGTCTTCTCCGGTTCGGCAGAGAGATCGGTATTCTTTAATATGGCTAATTCCTCTTGTGTGTAGCCATACATCTTTTCTACTGCTTCATTTGTCTTTAATAGCGTACCATCCTCATTCCTTATTAATAGGAGAGCATCAGTAACTGATTCAAATAATTTATTATATAGTTTCTCGGTATTTTTTAATTCTCCGAGATCAAATTCGTTATTCATTCTAATCCATTAAAAGTTATTTGAAAAGAAGAACCTTTTCCCTTTTCACTTATTACATCTATTTCAGCATTATTAATTTTGCAATATCTTTTTACTAAAGCCAGACCAAGACCATTACCGTCATAACTTCTTGAATAGCCTTGCTCCTCTTGTGAAAATGGTTCAAATATTTTTTCCAAATATTCTTCGCTAATCCCTATTCCGGAATCCGCTATTCTTACTATAATATTTTTTTCGTGCGATTCAAAGACCTTCAACTTAACGAAACCTTCATTGGTATATTTAATTGCATTATCAATAAGATTAGAAAAAATTTGTCCAATGCTATATTCATCTCCGTATATAGTAGGCAATATATCATAATGGAAATCAAAATCAATATTTTTCGAGCGAGCATTCACTTTATATTGCGATAATATCGGGTCTAAAATATCTTTCTTTAGATTAATGTTTCTATATACTGTTTCGTAAGAGCCTGTTTGTAATTCAGATATGTTTAATATCATATTAATAGTTCTGATAATTCGATTACCCGCAATCTCAATCGATTCAAAACTGCCTTTGAGATCGGAACTGGTATTGAAATTCCCTTCCTCCAATTCCAATTTAATAAAATTGGTGTAATTAAGAATAATGTTTAGAGGTGAACGGATCTCATGAGACATCTGAGCAAGGAACTCTGATTTAAGTTTATTTGCTTTATCGGCATCATCCTTTGCTCTTATTAATTCACGAACCATAATCTTAAGATTATTCTCGGCTCTCAATTTTTCATCCTGAAGATCGAACTTATGGAGTGCATAAGAGATATCATTTGCCACTTCTTCGAAGAGTGATTTCTCGTCCTGATCGTTTATATACATCCGATCCAGCATTACCGAAAGGATTCCGAAAGTTTTACCCGAATGGAAAAGTTTAATTGTGAATCTTCCTTTTTGGCTATTCTTTTTATTCAAAAAACAATCTGTGCAATCACTCTCCACATCGGCAACAATTTGAACTCCGCTCTTTGAAAGTGCTTTCTTTTGGCAGGGAGTTAAAATTTTTCTTCTAAAGTTCGCTTTGATTGTTTCAGTAGCAATATCATTGCCCGAAGAAGCAATATCAATAAAATTTAATTCTTTATCCAAGAGGGCTATATAAGCGTGGTCATAGCCTCTTAAATGCGTTAATAAATTACATGTCTTTTTTAATAATTCTGTTTTGGAAGTTTCTTGAACTATTAGTTGATTCACGTTTCGTATTGAAGCAAGGATTAGATTAAGATGTTTGATTCGTGCTTCGTTATTAATCCGCTCGGTAATATCAAAGAATAAAACTGCAAACTTACCAAACCCGGGGCTATATGCTCGCACTTCATAATATTTATTTAGTTCGGCAATATAGTTCTCGAATTGTGTCGGGTTGCCCGTAAGTGCTACATTTCCAAATATCTTAATCCAGTATTCTTCTATACCTGGTAAAATATTTTTAACGCATTTGCCTATAATATTCTCTGCTTTTAATCCGGTTAATCTTTCGAATTCAGGATTGACTGCTAAATAGCGATAATCGATAGGATTTTGATTTTCATCTGTAATTACTTCATGAAGCGCAAATCCCGTAATCATATTTGAAAACAGGAATTCGTAATCACTTGTTGTTAGCGCCCCAATATTGTCTTCCGGTTGCACCGAAGAATTTAAGTTATATATTTCACTCATCTAAAATCTAATTCACTTATTTTATATCTCGAAATCTGAATATTCCAAATCAAAGTTCATCGGGAATTCTTCACCACTCTATTATCGAATGAATAAATTAAATATTTAACTCATTTATATATCAAAATACTCTCCCGTTTCGGAATCGAACGAGTGAATATGCGTTTAATAATAGAGTAAAAACTAGTAATACAACGATATTAGTATAGACAGATGAAAGGGGAGCATTGCGCCAAAGGACGCTCAAGAATGCTTCCACCGACCAATATGTCATTGTAGCTTTTGAACCGGTTTGCATCCATTCGGGCATAAACTGAATAGGGAACCATGAGCCGCCGAGAGCCGACATTACTAATATCAAAAGCATACTTACACCATTTGCTTGGCTTGCGGTTTTCGTAGTCGCTGTTATTATCATTGCGAATGATACCGCCGCCATTGCCGATACGATAATTACTATCATCAAATTAAAGAAGTTTGAAAATATATCGATATCAAAAAATGCCCACGAGAAAACGAATAATACTAATAGCTGAAACACTCCGAGCATTGTAGAATAAATATATTTACTCCAAAGAATATCAGCTCTCGAAACACTCATACATAGGAGCCGCTTTAGTGTCCCTTCCTGCTTTTCTTCAAAAAGCGAAGTAGCGGCTCCAGTAATTGAAAAGAGCAAAAACATCATTGCCCATCCGCCTACCGAGCGTGTCAATCCCGGATTGGATATTTCTTTCCCCACTAACTGCTCGTTATCAAACTGAATAATATTACCCATAAAATTTGCTTCGGCACTAGTATCGGCAGAACTATTGAATAGGGAGGAAGAATCTACTTTAGTAAGTTCCGACATAAACGAATCGGAATCAACGCCAAAATACTTCGTAACGGTTTTTGTCATATCCCGATAAAAGCGTGCAGTACTATCACTGCCAATATAGTTAATTGCTTTTCTTTTCAATATGATTGGCATCACTTTGGGGATTTGCGTCATAATGGTCTGCTGCATCGCTCCTTGAACTATTGCCGATTCAATCTCGTTCTTGGGGTCGTAATAAAACTTAAATTTAAGTGCAGATGATGTGTCAAGGAAGAAATCTTTCGGCATTACGATTGCCGCCATAATTTTTCCTCCTCTTACAAATTCTTTTGCTGATTCTTCATCAAATAAAACTGAATCTTTGCTATCAGCGGGTAGATATTTTTTTATCATTCTAAGGGATTTGGATGTATCAAGTTTCGATTCAATTAAATCAGCTACCACAGAATTGCTATTATTGACGAGTATGATATTAGTTTTGCCTCGAGGTCCGCTCCCTTTACCACCGAAAACATTTCCGAAAATTATTATTAGTAACATCGGAACTACAAAAGTTAATATCACGGCAGGCTTATCATTAAGAAATCTGATAATATCTTTTATCACTAAGTGGTATATATTTTTCAATCTCTTAAGCTCCTTCCGGTTAAATTAAGAAAAACGTCTTCTAATGTGGCTCGGCTTACTTGAACGAATTCGTTATGAATCCCTTCCTCTTCTAATCTGATAAAAGTCTTTGAATGTTGCTTGTATTTATCATTTACGATCAGTTCATAATAAAAATCGTGCTCGGATATTATTCCCATATCACTGATAGCAGAAATTTTGTCTTGTGTAAAAGCCGTTTTCTGAATTTTTATTGTTTCTTTTTGCTCGAGCATGTTTATTAAATCGACGAGTGTTCCTTGAGCAATAATTTTTCCGTTATCGATAATCGCCAGGCGGGAACAAAGCCGCTCGGCTTCTTCCATATAATGTGTCGTATATAAAATTGTTTTGCCTTCTTTATTCAAATCGTGAAGCATCTCGAAAATTGCATTGCGAGATTGAGGGTCAACTCCCACAGTCGGTTCATCGCATAATATTATATCGGGATTATGAAGAAGACTTACTGCAAGATTAATTCTCCTTTTCATCCCACCCGAAAAGTCCTTGACCTTATCTTTCTTTCTATCGGTTAATTGAACTAGCTCCATCACTTCATTAATTTTTTTCTCTAATTCATTTCCTTTGAGATCAAAAATGCTTCCGAAAATTTTTAGATTTTGATAAGCGGTGAGTTCGAGATAGAGCGCAATCTCTTGTGGTACGTATCCGATCTTTTTTCTTAGCTGTGTGTTCTCGATTGTTATATCTTCTCCGTCAATCGAAACGTTTCCGAGCTCCGGTTCTAGATATCCTATGATAGTATTTATTAGTGTCGTTTTGCCTGCTCCATTCGGTCCTAGGAGCCCAAAAAATTCTCCCTTTTCTATATCTAAGGAGATATTATCTAATGCTGTAAGACTTCCAAAAGACTTTGTAATGTTTTTGATTTTTAACATAGCAACCGATTTTAATTGAGAAAACAATATAATAAAAGGAGATAATAATTAGACGTAGGCTCTTTAAGATAGTTTTGCTGATTCCGAAATAATTTTAATTCACTAATTCTTATTCGTAAGAGACAAATTAGCTATATTAGACATTCAAAAAAACTAATGAATAAATGAGCATAAATGTAACACCTGTAATATTAACGGCATCGGAACTCGAAGTCCATTACGGCGAAAATATTATTCTTGATAAAGCATCTCTTAGCATTCATGAAGAAGATAGGATCGGACTAGTAGGCAGGAACGGCGCTGGTAAATCGACTTTCTTAAAAATTATTTCGGGCGATCAAATCCCCGATAGCGGAAACGTGGCTAAGAGGAAAGACCTCCGAACCAGTTTTCTTTCGCAGGAATTTTCTCTTAATGAATCCGGAACTGTATTCGATAATATTCTTGATGGCGCAGAGCATATCAGGAAACTTGTTGCCGAATATGAAGCATTAGATCCGCATGCCGAAGACCGGCATATAATCGAAGAGAAAATTAATCTACTAGATGGCTGGAATCTCGAACGCAATATCGAACTTATTATAAAATCACTTAACGCTCCCGAAGCAGATAGGCAAATAAAATTACTTTCGGGCGGCGAGAAAAGAAGAGTGGCTCTCTGCCGTGCTCTTATTTCACATCCCGATTTATTAATTCTCGATGAACCTACTAATCATCTCGATACCGATTCTATTGAGTGGATCGAAAACTTCCTCTCCGGGTATAAAGGTACTTGTATATTCGTTACTCATGATAGATATTTTTTGGATCGAATTGCAGATCGAATTGTAGAACTCGCAAACGGTACATTTTATTCGCATCAGGGGAACTATACTGATTACCTCGTCAATAAAGCCGAGCGGCAGGCTATTAGAGAATCGGAAGAACAGAAGCGACAAAATTTTCTTAGACGAGAACTAGAGTGGGTAATGAGAGGTCCGCGTGCCCGCCGCACTAAAGCCAAAAGCCGATTAGATCAATATCATGAAATAGCTTCACAAAAAGATATCGAAACAGAAATTGATGTCGAGCTTATTATTCCGCCTGCGCCTCGTCTCGGTAATAAAGTAATTGAACTTAAAAATCTTGGTGTGGAATTCGGAGGCAAAAAATTATTCGATAATCTTAATTTCCTTTTTGATCCAAAAAGAAAACTCGGAATTGTAGGCAAAAATGGAGTAGGGAAAACAACACTCCTTAAATTGATACTCGGTCAAATAGCTAATTATAAAGGCAAAATCGATATAAGCGAAAACGTGGAATTTAATTATGTCGATCAATCTCGCATTCTTCTCAATGACGAAGATACCGTAATTAAAGCTATCGGCGAGGGGAGCGAATCGATAAAGTTCGGTAATTCGCAAATAAGTATCTGGACTTATTTAAGGAGATTTCTTTTTACCGATGATAGAATTAATACTTTTGTCGGGAGACTCTCGGGCGGTGAAAGAAGCCGTTTAATGCTTGCAAAAATTTTGAAGAAGGGTGGTAACTTTTTAATCTTCGATGAGCCGACAAATGATCTTGATCTCCCAACCCTCCGAATACTCGAGGAAGCGATAATCAATTTTGACGGATGCGTAGTTGTAGTAAGTCACGATAGGTATTTCCTTAACCGAATCTGTAATGGAATACTTGCGATTGAAGAGGATGGAAAGACATTTTTTAATGAAGGCAATTACGATTATTACCTTGAGAAAAAGGCAATACGCAGAAAAGAAAATGAAGAACCAAGAACTGCAATTAAGAAAGAAGATACAAGAATAAAAATTTCTACTAAAAAACTTACATGGAAAGAATCAAAAGAACTTGAGACGATAGAAGAAAATATTCTAGCAGCAGAGGCGGAGGTCGAGAGAATTGAATCGATTTTTGCCGCACCCGATTACCACATAAAATATGCGGCGATGACTAATGAATTAACCGCTCAACTAAGCCAAGCTAAAGAGAAAATAGATGCACTATATAAAAGATGGGAAGAACTTGAAACAATTAAGAGAGGCGAATAAAAATAACGGTTCATTAATGACTGGCATACACTAATGCTATATTGAATTAAAATTTAGGGATGTTGGACTGTCTTTCCAAGTATTGAAAACTTATTATTGAAAATGTCATTGCCCGGTAAGCTCAACAGCTCTAAGCAAAAATATAATATTACGGAGAAAGGTAAATCTCTTTTAGAGGAATTAAATGAGTAATAACGGAGGAATAAAAGATTATTTGTGTGCAGCGACTATGCTGTAGCTTCTTCTAATTCCATCTTCGAGCGAAAATCTTGATGGGAACGATTGAATATTCCCGAATCAATCTCGACATTTAAATTCGCTGATCGGAATAATTTCAAAATCTCCTTTTCCAACCTAGTATTTTCAAATCTCCCACACATAATAACCTTAGCTCTATTGACTTTAGCAATAAAAACATCAATTTTTTTGTTAAGAAGAATAGTATTTATTAAAAACCAAAAATACCGATATTTTTTTCACATTTATACTTTCTAAATATGAGGGAATTAAATGGAAGAAGTTTTTGTTAAAGATGCTCCTAAAGCGATTGGTCCATATTGCCACGCTATGAAAGTTCACGGTTTAATGTTCTGTTCAGGGCAAACTCCTTTGGATCCTGAAACAATGAAAATTGTTGGCGATAATATTATGGATCAAACTGAACGTGTTTTAAAAAATATCTCTATCGTATTAGCCGAAGAAAATCTATCTTTGAAGGATATTGTAAAAACTACAGTCTATCTAAAAAATATGGAAGATTTCGAAGGAATGAATAAAGTATATGCACATATGTTTGCCGGACATAAACCTTCAAGGACTACGATTTCAATAAAGCAAAATCCATTAGATGCTTTAGTTGAGATCGAATGCATTGCTGAGCTAAAATGAAAATCTTTCTTACCGGAGTTACGGGTTATATTGGCAAACGAATTCTTCCGGTTCTTTTAGAGCAGGGACACGAAATCATTTGCTGTGTAAGAGACAAAAATAGACTTCCGGTTGATGGAGTTTATTCTCATCCAAACATTTCCGTTTTCGAAGCTGATTTCCTTAATAAAATATCTTTTAGCGAAGAACTGAATAGTATTGATGCAGCATATTATCTAATTCATTCAATGAGTTCCGGAGTTGATGATTTCGGAAAGCTCGAAGAACAATCCGCACTAAATTTTCTTGAACTCATTAATCAAACAAATGCAAAACAGATAATCTATCTCAGCGGAATTACTAACGAATCCAAACTCTCTAAACATTTGACATCACGAAAAAATGTAGAAACAATTTTAAGAAAAGGTAATATCCCCGTTACAGTTTTAAAAGCCGGAATAATAGTCGGCAGCGGAAGTGCATCATTCGAAATCATTCGCGACATTGTAGAAAAACTTCCCGTGATGATCGCTCCGAAATGGTTACTAACAAAGACTCAACCAATTGCTATCAGAAATGTAATTCAATGCTTAACCGGTGTATTGCTCGATGAGAAAACATTTAATAAGTCATTTGATATTGGCGGACCCGATATCATTTCTTATAAAGAAATGCTTCTCCAATTTGCCGAAGTTCGTGGATTAAAAAGAATAATATTTTCTGTCCCCGTAATGACACCGCGCTTATCTTCTTACTGGCTTTATTTTGTTACTGCCACATCATACAAACTTGCTGTAAATCTTGTAAACAGTATGAAGGTGGAAATCATAGCCAAAGATGATGAGCTAATAAATATGCTGAGGATAAAGAAAATTTCGTATAAAGAAGCGGTGGGATTAGCGTTTCAAAAAATTGAACAGAATATGGTAGCATCGAGTTGGAAGGATTCATTAGTCTCTAGTTCCTTTGAAAATTCGCTTCAATCTCATATTGAGGTCCCTGTTAATGGCTGTTTTATCGATAAAAGAGAGAAAGTGATTGATTCAAAAAATGTTAAACGTGTTGTGGAAAATATTTGGTCGATCGGCGGTAATCGCGGTTGGTATTATGCAGATTGGCTATGGCATATAAGAGGTTTCCTTGATAAAGTTTTCGGAGGTGTCGGTTTAAGAAGAGGCAGAACAAATGCAAATACGATTTATGCGGGCGATACGCTTGATTTCTGGCGTGTTCTAATTGCCGATAAAAATAATACGAGATTACTATTATATGCCGAAATGAAACTACCCGGCGAAGCTTGGCTCGAATTCAAAATTGTAAAGAAAGCCGGAAAACATTTTCTTCAGCAAACCGCAACATTTCGCCCAAAAGGTTTGCTAGGTAGACTTTATTGGTATTCAGTTTCACCGTTTCATTATTTTGTTTTTGATGGGATGGCTGAGAAAATTATTAATTTGGATAGAAATACATTTTAATCTATTTATTTTTGTTTAAATAAATCCAGATTTAGAATTATTTATTGAATTTTTCTTCTTTTCATTCGATAATTTGGTTAAGTATGAATTTAGGTGCGTATAAATGCAGCATAGTTTTATAAGTAAACAAAACGATATTACAACTCCGGTAGAAGATAAACAGGGGAGTCAAAATATTTTTAGATTAGTGTTAAAAATAGTTGTGATTTGGTTTTCGTTTCTTATAATCGTTCAAGGGCAAATCGTTCCGCCTGCCGATTCGGTGAACAAATTAAAAACCAAAATATTGATTGCATCAGAACCAGATTATCCTCCTTATTGTATTGTTGATCAAAATGGCAAAGCTGATGGATTTGCTATTGAACTATTCAAAGAATCAGCAAAAGCAGTTGGTATTGAAGTGGAAGTTAAGATTGGTGTTTGGAGTCAGATCAAACAAGATTTGGCAGAAGGGAGAATTGATGCTCTTCCATTAGTAGGTCGTACCCCCGAAAGAGAAAGTAAATTTGATTTTACATTTTCCTATTTAACTTTGCATGGTGCCGTATTTGTTAGGGAAGGCACTACAAATATTCGCACACAGTCAGATCTTAAAAACAAATCTATTATTGTTATGAAGGGTGACAATGCCGAAGAGTTTGTAAGAAGAGAAAATATCTCAAATTATATATTTACTACTAATACTTTCCGAGAGGCATTTGAACAACTTGCCTCAGGAGAATATGATGCTTTGATTACCCAAAGAGTTACTGGGCTAAAACTCATAGAGTCCTTAAATATCAAATCGGTTATAGCGTTGGATATACAATTCCCAAATTACAGTCAGGATTTTTGCTTTGCAGTGAAAAAAGGAAATTTAAAACTATTATCTCGCTTAAATGAAGGGCTGTCAATTGTAATAGCGAATAGAAAATATGATCAAATTCATGAAGAGTGGTTTGGTCCGGCAATAAAAGAGAGAGTTTCATTTAACGATATACTTGAAATTGTTGTTTATACGGTGATTCCACTTTTATTCATTTTATCGATAGTGTTTATTGTTGTATTGCGTCTTCAAGTGAAAAAGAGAACTAAAAGTTTAGAGGTAGAAATATCAGAACGAAAGCAGGCAGAGATAATTATTCAGGATCAGAATGAACAACTTCAAGCACATAACATAACTAAGGATAAAATTTTCTCAATCATTGCGCATGATCTTAAAAATCCATTTCAATCTATCAAAGGTGCACTGAAATTATTATTAAGCAATGAAGAACCATTGGAAGAGGAAGATAAAAATAGTTTATTAAATAATATTTTGAGCACATCGGAAAAGACATATTTTCTTCTTGAAAATTTATTGCTCTGGTCAAGGCAGCAGATGGGTAAAATGGATTTTAATCCGGAGAGAATTAAATTGATTGAAGCAGTACTTACAAGTGTGGATCTCTCTAAGCATTTAGCTTCCCTAAAAAACATCACCTTAATTAATAAAGTTGAAGAAGGCATTTATTTAAGTGCTGATAGAAATATGTTGGAAACAGTAATTAGAAACTTACTCGGCAATGCAATAAAATTTACTAATGAAAATGGTATTATTGAAATTAGCTCAAAATCCATTAATGAAATTATTGAAGTGGTTGTGGCTGATGATGGAGTTGGCATAGAAGAAAAGAATATTGATAAACTGTTTCAAATCGAGCAATCATTTTCAATTCATGGGACTAATAGTGAAACAGGTACAGGTCTGGGCTTAATGCTTTGTAAAGAATTTATTGAAAAGCATGGTGGAAAAATTTGGGTTGAAAGTGAAGTCGGTAAAGGTACAGCGATTCATTTTACAATTCCGAATTCTTCGGGGCATAATCCTTCTGCTGTTATGTAAGTATTGTCAAACTAAACTATTTATTTCTTCCCACTGATAAATCTTTACTTTTTCTGATTGATTATTCGCAGCATTATTCATCGCTTTTGCAATCTCTTTCCCATCAATAATTCTTGTAATAAATGTGAACCGATAAAACCACTGAAAATTCTCTTTGAAAATTGACCCGTTTTTCCCGCTGAAAATTGACCCACCAAATAGCAAAACTCGGTAAGTTAAGGGATAAGAAAAAACTTATCGGAGTCAAATGTGGTAAGAATGGAAGCTGAGCGAATTTAGGTAATCCCTAAATTTAACTCGGCTTCTTTATTTTATAGTCCATCCTATTATATAGCGAAAATTTTCTCTATTGTTGAACGAAAATCAAACGAATCGTCCAATATGTAATCTTTTGTTGTATTAAAAGATGAGTGGCCAAGTGCATAAGAAACAAGTAATGGATTCTTCGTTTTTTGATACAAAAGGGAAGCATAAGCAGCACGAAATGAATGGATAGTTAAATTTCTCCTGATACCGGAAATTGTTTTCCATTTATCAAATCGATATGAAACTTGCCGACTTGTAAGAAATCTATTGCAACTATTCCCCGTAAATAAAGGTGAGGATAAATCTATAATTAGGGTGTTTTTCAAATAATCATCTAAAATTATTGTTAGAATGGATGGAATAACTTGAAATTTTTTTGATGACCTTTTTACATAAGGCAAGTGTAATAATTTTGAATCTCTATCATAATCAGAAATACGTAATAATAATGCTTCCGATTTCCTTATTCCGGTAAATGCATACAATGCAAATAATGTTTTATCTCTTTTTGAAAATGGATCTCCTGATTTTGAGATTGTATCTAAAAGAGTTCTAATTTCACTTTGAGATATTGAAACGGTCAAACGTGAATTGGATTTAATTAGATGTATCTCATAAGCAAAATTTACTCTGATATATTTTCTCTTATAGCAAAAATTTAAAAAAGAACGGGAGGGTCTTAATGACCCTCTTTTTATTGCTGTAAAGTAAGATAAAAAATGATTTTTTCACCAGTCGATGTTCTTGAAATATTCTGTGGTTTTCACTCAATGCAGTTGTTATATAGAGCCTATCTTTACCATTTGTCGATAAGAAGTACTTGTCTTCGTTTATTTTTGTTAGCAAGAAATTGCGAGTCAGAGTAAGTTTTCTCTATGAGTTGAGTTAATAATTTAGATTCCCGAGGATAAGAAATTCGTAATATATTACTTGTCCCAATCTTTAAAGAGCTTAATTTGATTGAACAGTGAGGCACCGGTTTCCAAAAATTATGGAAGAAAATTAGTAATCGCCACTAATAAAGCATATACCAGAATTATTAAAAAAGAAATTAATTTGAAAATAAAACAAATAGTAATTATATTTCGGTCAATAACGAAATGAAATTATGGGAAACCCCAAAAATCTATATAAAACACTCAAGGATAAAAGCCGATTACGTATCTTAAAGATGCCTCAAATTGAATCTCCTTGCGTCTGTGATATATCAGAAATACTTCAGCGTGCGGCTTGTAATCATTTTTTAGTTTAAACAATTCGGTAAATAGCGAATCACTAGAAAGGAAATATAATAATGAATAAAAAAATATTAATTCTTTGCACGGGCAATTCATGTCGCAGTCAAATGGCGGAAGAGTTTTTGAAATCTTTTGATCCTGAGTTAGAGGTTTATTCTGCCGGAACAAATCCTTCTAAACAAGTTCATCCCAAAGCTATTCAAGTAATGAAAGAAGTAGGGATTGCGCTTTCAAAGAACTACCCGAAATTAGTCGATCAATTTATAACCGACCCATTTGATTACGTTATCACAGTTTGCGATAATGCAAAAGAAACTTGTCCCGTATTTATCGGGAAAGTCGGTAAGCAACTTCATATAGGTTTTGATGATCCGGCAGAGGCAACGGGAACAGAAGATGAAATACTTTTTGAATTTAGAAGAATCCGAGATGAAATAAAAAATGAATTGCAGTCTTTTTTAAAGAAAGAAGAACAAGCATGAGCTCGATTACAAAAAAACTCTCATTCCTTGATAGATATTTAACCCTATGGATATTTCTTGCAATGTTCATAGGCGTTTTTTCCGGTTATTTATTCCCGGAAATAGCAAGATTTTGGGAATCGCTTAAGTCTTCGCCCGAAAGCACAACTAACATCCCTATTGCTATTGGTTTGATACTTATGATGTATCCTCCTCTTGCGAAAGTAAAATATGAAGAGTTGGGTGATGTATTCAAAAACGTAAAAGTACTATCTCTATCACTTATTCAGAATTGGATTATCGGACCCATCCTAATGTTCACCCTTGCAATATTATTCCTTCAGGACTATCCGCACTATATGGCGGGATTAATATTGATAGGATTAGCACGATGCATAGCGATGGTAATTGTATGGAATGAACTTGCAAAAGGAGATACCGAATATGCAGCGGGATTGGTTGCCTTCAACTCAATTTTTCAAGTCCTTTTCTTTTCGGTTTATGCTTATCTTTTCTTGACGGTATTTCCTGATTGGTTAGGTTTGCAATCTTTCAAAGTGGATATAACAATCGGACAAATTGCCGAAAGCGTATTTATTTATCTAGGTATTCCATTCATAGCCGGAATAATTACGCGATTTACTTTGATAAAAATAAAAAATAAAGAGTGGTATCAGACAAAATTCATCCCAAAGATTAGTCCTCTAACGCTCGTTGCTCTGCTTTTTACAATTGTTGTAATGTTCTCCCTTAAGGGTGAATACATTGTAAAAATTCCGTTTGATGTTATCCGGATAGCAATTCCACTTCTAATCTATTTTGTGATAATGTTCCTCGTTTCTTTCTATATGGGTAAGAAAGTAGGAGCTGATTACTCAAAAACGGCAACTCTCTCCTTTACCGCTGCCAGTAATAATTTTGAATTGGCTATTGCCGTTGCCGTTGCAGTATTCGGAATAAATAGCGGTGAAGCATTCGCTGCTGTTATCGGTCCGCTCGTTGAAGTGCCGGTATTAATTGCGTTAGTTAATGTTGCCTTATGGTTTCAGAAAAAATATTTTGGCGATGAAATAAAAGTCGATGATAATTTTAAGGTACCCGGCTGCAAGCGTTATAGTTAAGTCCTGTGGAATTATCTCTTCTAATCAACCTCAATGATTTTGGGAAAGGATATAATAAATAATAAATTTAAATATTGTCGATAACGGAGATTATATGAAAATTGATAACTCAAAAGAATGGCATTGGTTTACGGGTGGAATTTTAGTTTCATTCTTATCGGTGGCAACTTATTTTATTTTTGCTGCAATAGCAGATCGTAATTACCCGTTCGGTATAACGGCGGGCTTCGGATACATATCCGCATTCTTCGGAAAATTATTTGGCGGTTTATCAGATAATCCCGTAATAAAAAGATTTAGTGAAAAGCCGGATGCATTTATTGAATTTTTTATCTTGATTGGATTAATAGCTGGCGGATACACAGCTTCAAAATTATCCGGGACGTTATCACCGGAAAATATCCCGGCAGTTTGGGAAAAGTATCACGGTAAAAGTTTAGTAAAACGATCAGTCTTTGTTTTGATCGGAAGTATTTTATTGGGCTATGGAGCGGCATTAGCCGGAGGTTGCACTACGGGAAATATACTTCAAGGCTGGGCACATCTTTCGTTGGGGAGTATCGTTGCAGGTGCTTCATTTTTTGCTGCGGGAATTATAACGGCAAAAATTCTATATCCTAAACTCGGAGGTGGTGATGCTACTAATTAATATTCTATTCGGATTAGCTGTTGGATTTACTTTTGGCTTTATTCTTACTAAGACCGGTATTACAAAATATCCGCGCGTAATGGGAATGCTTTTACTTAAGGATTTTAAAATTCTGAAATTTATGTTAACTGCTGTTACTTCATCTATGATCTTGTTTTATCTGCTTGGCGATTTCGGTTTATTGAAGGTTGTCCCTAAAAATCTGGAATGGGGTAAATTATTCGGCGGATTGATTTTTGGAACAGGAATGGCAATCCTCGGATACTGCCCCGGAACTATGGCTGCCAGAATTGGTCAAG
The DNA here is from genome assembly GCA_001516025.1 of bacterium BRH_c32. Classification (GTDB taxonomy): domain Bacteria; phylum Bacteroidota; class Ignavibacteria; order Ignavibacteriales; family Melioribacteraceae; genus BRH-c32. Next base: position 198,220 of record LOEU01000004.1, read on the forward strand.
GTAAGAAGGATTCAATACTTGCTTTATTTGGTACTGCTATCGGGATTTTAATTTATGCACTTACAATAAAAACTGTCAAACCGCTTTTATTATCGAGTGAAATCAATGGCGATATTTCTGTGCTGCTAGGAATAAACCGTTGGTTCATAATTATTCCTGCTGCAATTATATTTATCTCAATTATATACTTTGTAAATAAAAATTTTAGCGATAACAAAAATATTTTCTTGATTGAAGAAGAAGACCATACAACCACGAAGGACTCCTAAACAAATAAACGGCAAAAAGGAAAATTAGAAATGACAAAAATTATTTTATTATCATTATTACTGTTTGTAACAATTCCAATATCAGGGCAAAAGAAAAAAGCAGAGGATAAAAGCAAACCGGTAGTAACATTTGTAGAACTTGGATCTGTAAATTGTATTCCCTGCAAACAGATGCAGCCTGTTATGAAAGCAATCGAAGAAAAATACGGCACTCAAATAAAAGTTATTTTTTATGACGTATGGAAGGCTGACCAAAAACATTATGCGCAGAAATATGGTGTAAGATTAATTCCGACACAAGTATTTTTAGATGCCGATGGGAAAGAGTTCCATCGCCACGAAGGATTTTATCCTGAAGAAGAGATAAGTAAAATTCTAATAGGGAAAGGTTTAATTCCCAAAAGCACAAAGAGCTAAAGATGATTGAAAGCATTTTCACAACTCTATATGAAGCAATGACCGGAGCTGTATGGATATCTGTTTTGGCTTCATTTGCTTGGGGAGCACTATCAATACTTTTATCGCCATGCCATCTCTCAAGTATTCCGCTTGTTGTCGGATTTATTAGTTCACAAGGGAAAATATCTTTGCAAAAAACTTTTTATATCTCACTCGTTTTTTCTATCGGTATATTAATCACAATTGCGGTAATTGGAATTATCACGGCATTACTTGGAAGACTAATGGGGGATATAGGATATATTGGGAATTACCTTGTTGCCGGAATATTTTTTCTTGTCGGGCTTTATCTTTTGGATATAATAAAATTAGATTGGAACAGGGGATTAAAGCATACTAAGGCTAAGGGATTATGGGCGGCACTAATACTTGGATTACTTTTCGGACTTGCTTTAGGACCATGTACCTTTGCTTTTATGGCTCCGGTTCTTGGAATAGTATTTCAAACTGCTCAAACAAATTACATCCTTGCAATAATATTTTTATTCGCTTTTGGAATCGGGCATTGTAGCATAATTGTAGGTGCTGGAACTCTAACCGGAAAAGTTCAGAAATATTTGAATTGGAGCGAAGAATCAAAAACAATTTTATGGATAAAAAGAATCTGTGGAGTGCTTGTAATACTTGGCGGAGTTTATCTAATAATAAATGTCGCCTGATTCTAATGAATATTATTTTTTAATACATGAGTCTAAGATGACTATTCATCTATCCAAAGTTATCTATTATTTGGTTCTTTTTGGTATTTTAATGGTGTATTGTCTTTTCAAATCTTAGTATTTTCTGATCTCTTACTTATATACGTGTAAATAATAATAAGATAGTTCATATAAATGTGAAATAATTGTTGAATATATTCATATATGACATAGCGGGTACATAATTCTATAAATGAGATATTTAAAACGAAAAAGCCGTAACTCATTTGAATTACGGCTTTTATCTTTTGCGGGGCCGACGAGACTCGAACTCGCGACCTCCTGCGTGACAGGGGATCCTGATAATTCTCGTCAAACTCGCTTTTCAATCTAATTTATTATATTAAAAGAACTTATCCCTTGCAACCTTTGGAACGATTTGGACAATTTTCTAATCTTTGGAAGATAAATCGTAGCCAAATCGTAGCCAACACACACCTAAATATAGACAGAAATAATCAATAAGTACAGAGCTCAAGACAAATTATTCTACAGTTGCAATGATAAATGTGCTAGTCCCACCTGATTATCAGGAAGCAAAAGTAGATTAATCAACTTTGTTTGGAATGTTCCGGGTATGAAAAGAAACAGGTTCGGGAATGTGTGATTAAAGATTGCGTGCTATTCTCTTATCGGCTTGGTTCCAATCCAAACCGTAAAGGATGCACTATTAAGAAAAATGCCGTTTCAACAACGGGTTTTGAAAAAGCCAACAGTTATGTTGCGGCATAAGTTGTTTGTGTTGAACTTGGATATTGAACGGCAAGAATTTTTAAGGAACAGGGAAATAGAGCATCATCGAAGAAAGGTCGTGAGTCTGCTTGTGATAAATAATTCATGATTTATTGTTACACTGATTTGTAATCATCACAACACGTGCTCAATAGAGTCCTCATTTAAAGGGATGTAGCTGTTCCAAATACCTATTTATAGCGATTGATATCATTGATGCTCAAGAATAATTTTACACAAGAATTTTCAAGAAGCTATGCATGTGGTTTTATATAAAAATCTTTATGTATTAAAAAGCGACTTGAAAGAATATAAATTCATTTTATAAACGAAGTGAATAATGAATCAAATCAACTATACTTTTTTGTTCTCAATTCTATTTTTGAACTTAAGCTTTAATTCTGTCCATGCAGATGATAAAAAGTTTGCGAGATCATATACATCATATACGCTTCCCGCAAATGCACTTGAATTTGAAATCTGGCAAACTGGAAGAATAGACAAAGGAATGGGATATTATTACAGGTGGCAACCGCGATTCGAAATTGAATATGGGGTGACAGATCGTTTTACAACAGCAATGTATTTCAATTTTAATGAAGTAAAGAGCAGCGAGAATTCAATACCGTCAAAACCGTATAGTTTATCAACCACTTCATTTGAATTTAGGTATAGATTGAGTAATCCAAACGAATATTTTATTGATCCCGCTCTATATTTTGAATTCAGTTACGGCGGTGATAAAATAGAGTATGAACCCAAAATATTACTCACGAAACAATTTGACAAATTTATTTCCGTGATGAATTTAGTTTCGGAGATTGAAAAGAACTTTCCGGAAAATGAAACAGAATCAGCATTTGAACTTACGTTAGGACTTGCATACGAGTTAAATAAGAATTTATCTGTTGGACTTGAATTTAGAAACGACAGAAACTATAAAGAAATTTATGAGAAGGAAGAAAACCAGGCAAGTTTTATAGGACCAACAATAAGTTACCATTTAGATAAATTTTATTTTGTAGCGAATTTTTTAGCACAGGTTAGCGGAGGGCCAATTAAAACAAATAATTTGGACTTGATTGGGCACGAGAAGTATGAAATTAGAACAATTTTGGGCATAGGTTTATGAAGATTGTCTTTAGTTTAGTTCTTCTATTTCTTGCCGGATGTGTCTCCACTATTATTTACAGCAGTAAAGGAGAAGAACTTTATTCTAATAAGTGCAGCGGATGCCACCGGCTTCACTCAAAAACAGAATTTACCAGTGAAAAATGGAAAAGTGAAATTGAGGAAATGGGTAAGAAGGCAAAACTAAGTGATGATGAAAAAAGGATGCTAATTGAGTATTTGACTAAGGACGGTTTACAAGCAGCAAAACCTTGATAAGAATTATCAATCAAAAAAAGTAATAAAACGAGATTGTTTGGAACTATTATCTTGATCTTGTTGTTTTAAGGAGAGGAAAGCAATAAATTTGTGAAGGATGAAACTAAATTTTCGAAATAGCGCAAAACAAATTACAGCCCTAATACTACTTGGGTTTTTTGTTTTCTCGTTTTTACACTCAGAATTAGGACTACTTGATTTTGACGGGGATAATCATGGCGCTCATGATTACTGCCAAATTATTAAGAATACGAATACACATTCAAAGGTATTACGAGAAGATCTGCCTAAACTCGAACTTAACAAAGATATTTGCATTCATTGTTTTGAAGAAATTGAAGTGCAAGAAACACAAACTTCTTTTGAAAGAACGGATCATCATTCAAAAGCAAAACCATCTACTGATTTATATCTATTTAACAACACATTTCTGATTTAACCAATCTCTTTGCATTTCGTTCCGCCAGTGGCGGACAAGTATTCCCTTTACGGGATAATTGTAATTAATAATAAAATTATTTGGAGAAATAATGTTGAGTTGTGTGAAATCCCGTTTAGCGGGAAACAAACTTTTTGTTTTGTTCGCCATTGCTCTGCTGCCGCTTTGCATCTACGGACAAACAGAAATTAAGAAACTTAGTTTGAACGAAGCTGTTGAAATTGGCTTAAAGAATAATCCGGAAGTAAGAAGTGCAATTGAAAATATTTCCGCCTCGAAAGGAAGATTTTGGAGTGGAATATCATTACCACAGCCGGAAGTTGGAGTGAGTTATGAATATGCACCGGTGAATAGCAGTTTAAGTAATTATAGCGAAAAAACTCTATCTGTTAGTCAATCTTTTGAGTTTCCCTCAAATTACTTTTTGAAAGGAAGCAAATTTAATAAAGAAGAAGAAATTGCAGTATATAAACTAAACTTGACTGAGAGAAGCGTTATAAATCAAGTAAAAACCAGCTACTACAAAGTTCTGGCTAAACAATACCAGGTAAAGTCTGCGGAGGAAAATCTATTAATCTCGGAAGATTTTTTTAAGAAAGCGGAGATCAGGCAAAATGTTGGGGAAGGAACGAATCTTGAAAGATTAACCGCAAAGGTTCAATACACTGAGGCGCGGAACAATCTGGAAGTTGCAAAGAATGAACTAACGACATCTTTTGCCGAACTGAATTATTCACTAGGATATGGAAAACAAAGCTATGAATTGAATTTCGCTTTAACCGATACGCTTGTTTTTGTTGATCACGCAATTAATATAGAGCAAATCTACAAATCGTTGGAAGAAACAAATCCACAGATAAAGATTGCCGAATTAAAATATGGAATAGCATCTGTTGAAAAAGGTCTCGCGTGGTCTTCCCTTTTGCCAAATATTAATCTGGCATATTTCAAACAAACGCGCGACGGCGATACCGGCTTTTACGGAGCTTCATTTGGAATATCGGTTCCGCTTTGGTTTATGTTCGATCAAAGAGGAAAAATTCAAGAAGCGGTTGCAAATCAGTCTATTTCCGAATCGGAACTGCAATTGACAAAGAACGAGATCGCCTTAAAAATAAAAAGCGCTTTTACAGATCATGAAAATAATCTAAAGCAGGTAAAGCTATATGCGAATGATATTCTTCCACAAGCCGAAGAGATATATAGAACTGCAATAAAAAGTTACGATGCCGGAGAAATTACTTACATAGAATTTCTACAGGCAAAACAAACTTTGATTAACGCTAAAAACAATTACATAAATGTTTTATACAACTATAACCGCTCAATATTTACGCTGGAAGAAATAGTTGGAAAAAGTTTTATAAATGAATAATGACGGAGAAAATGAAATGAGATTTAATATAAAATTCTTATTACTGCTGATGATATCTGCTTCACTCTTTTTTGGCTGCGGTGAAAAGGAAAACGAAAAAGCAAAAGAAGAAAGCCAAGAGCAAGGTAAGGAAGAAATTATCCTTTCCGATAAGGCGATGAAGGAAATGGGCATTGAAACACAAGTAATAAAAGAGGAAATCTTAACCGGTGTAATAAAAGCGGCGGCTAAACTCATTCCAGATCAAGATTACGAAGCGCAAGTAGGTTCGTTGGTCCAGGGAAGGGTTCATAAAGTTTTTGTAAAAGAAGGCGATAACGTAAAAGTGGGACAGGTGCTTATGCAGCTTGAAGGGCTTGAGATAGGCGAATTGAAAGCCGTTTATCTAAAAGCGAAATCGAACCTCGACTATTACAAAGCGGTTTATGAGAGACAAAAAACTTTGATTGAACAAAATATCGGCTCGCAAAAAGTATTGCAGGAAGCGAAAGCAGATTATGAAAAGGCGTCCGCGGAATTCAATGCCGAAGATAAAAGAATACACGCTGTTGGTTTGAGCCACGAAGATGTTCTTGAAAATGGAACTCTCGAACATATTGCGGGAATTCTTCCAATAAAATCTCCCATCAATGGAATAGTTACGGAAAGAAATGTAGTTATCGGGCAATTGGTAGAAGCAAACACTACTGCCTTTAAGATTATGAATATCTCCAACCTTTGGGCGGACGGGCAGGTTTACGAAAAAGATATTTCTAAGTTAAGCGGAAAGCCCAATACAGAATTTGTAACTTCCGCGTATCCGAACGAAAAATTCAAAGGGAAAATTATTTTGGTCGGATCAACAATTGACGAACATTCCCGGACAGTTAAAGTAAGAGCGGCAATTAACAATACAGGCAATAGACTTAAACCACAAATGTTCGGCGAAATGTATATTCCTATTGGCGGAAATATAAAAGGAATAGTTGTCCCGGGCGATGTAATCATAAATGAAAACGGTAAGAGTTTTGTGTTTGTGGCAGAGAACGACTCAACATTCAAAAAACAGCCCGTTGAAATTGGAACTGAGCTTGACGGTAAAGTCGAAATAAAAACCGGTCTTAAAGCCGGAGATAGAATTGCCTCCAAAGGAGTATTCTTTCTAAAATCCGAACTGCTAAAAGAAACACTTGCAGAGGAGGAATAAATGATAGAACGAATAATCAGGTTTTCGATTAAACAAAAACTGCTCGTAATCTTTGCAATAATTTTATTAATAGCCGGTGGTATAGCTGCATTCAGAATGCTGCCGATTGACGCAGTGCCGGATGTAACAAACGTGCAAGTCCAAATACTAACTGCATCTCCAACACTTGCACCGGTAGAAGTTGAAAGATACATCACATTTCCAATTGAGGTGGCGATGAACGGAATACCGGATGTTGAGGAAATCCGTTCGGTTTCTAAGTTTGGATTATCATTAGTAACAGTAGTTTTTCACGATGATGTTAATATTTACTTTGCACGACAACTTGTGTTTGAGCGGCTTCAAGTTGCATCGGAAAATATTCCACCGGAATTTGGTAAACCGGAATTGGGACCCACAAGCACCGGACTTGGCGAAATCTATCAGTACGTAATAAGACCAAAAGATAAAACAAAAAATGATGCAGCAACTTTAATGGAAATGAGAACTCTGCAAGACTGGGTTGCAAAGAGACAACTTCTCACGGTTCCAGGTGTTAATGAAGTAAACAGCTTCGGTGGTTATGAGAAACAGTATCAAGTATTGATTGATCCGCAAAAATTGTTGAACTATAATTTAACGCTGAGAGAAGTATTTCAAGCGGTATCGGAAAATAATGCAAATGCAGGCGGCGCTTATATTGAGCACGGAAACGAACAATATTTAGTTAGGGGTTCCGGCTTGGTGCAAGACATTGATGATATAAAAAACATTATTGTAAAAACATTAGAGAATGGAACGCCGATCTATATTCACAATGTGGCTGATGTTCAGCTTGGTCCGGCAATACGGCAGGGCGCTGTAACAATGAACGGCGAAGGAGAAGTAACCGCCGGTATTGCAATGATGTTAAAAGGTGAAAACAGCCGCGCAGTTGTTGATAGAGTAAAAGAGAAAATCGAAACAATAAAAAAAGCATTGCCGGACTCGGTTAACTTAGAACCGTTTTATGACAGAACAGAACTAATCAATAAAACAATTTGGACTGTTGAAAAGAATTTGTTGGAAGGAGGCATTCTTGTAATACTTATTCTTGTATTACTGCTGTACAATCTTCGCGGCGGATTTATAGTTGCTTCGGTTATTCCTCTTTCGATGTTGTTCGCGATAATAATGATGGTTGCAACGGGGGTGTCGGGTAATTTGATGTCGCTTGGCGCATTAGATTTCGGGCTAATAGTTGACGGCGCCGTGGTAATGGTTGAAAATGCTATCCGAAAACTACACGAAAAGAAAAATGGAACGAGCAATACCGAATCAATTTTAGAGTCGGCGGTTGAAGTAGGCAGACCGGTTGTGTTTGCTGTTGGAATTATTATCATAGTATATTTTCCGATAATGACGCTAACAGGAATCGAAGGAAAGATGTTTAAGCCGATGGCATTCACTGTAACCTATGCTTTGCTTGGCGCCCTATTATTAAGTTTAACTTATGTGCCAGTAATGTCTGCAATTATGTTTAAGAAAAAGGTGAAGGAAAGAGAAAGCCCGATAATTACATACATAAAAAAATATTACGCTCCGCTTCTTAAAAAAATCTTACACAAAAGATTATTGGTTACGGGAATAGCGGCGTCTTTTGTAATTGCCAGCATAATTATATTTCCATTTCTTGGAAGTGAATTTATCCCCCAGCTCGATGAAGGTTCAATTGCAATTCAATCATGGCGGCTTCCAAGCGTATCGCTTACAACTTCGGTGAATACTTCCGCACTAGTTGAAAAAGAAGTGCTAAAATTTCCGGAAGTAAAAAGTATTGTTTCAAAAACAGGACGCGCCGAAATTGGAACAGACCCGATGGGCGTTGAGATAAGCGATATATTTGTTGAACTGAAGCCCAAAGAAGAATGGAATACCGGGCGCGATAAAGAAAAGTTAGTGGACGCAATAAGCGAGAAATTAAATAAAATTCCCGGCATAGCATTCAGTTTTTCACAGCCAATACAATTAAGAGTTGCCGAACTTATCTCCGGTGTTCGTTCTGATATTGCAATCAAATTATTCGGCGAAGATCTTGATGTCTTAAAAGAAAAAGCGGATGAAATCGCCAAAGTTGTAACTAAGATTGACGGTGCGAAGGATGTAAAGGTTGAGCAGGTAGCCGGATTGCCGCAGCTTCAGATAAAGATTGACAGATCAAAGATTGCCAGATATGGAATAAACGTAGCGGATGTTAATCAAATTATTGAAACAGCTATCGGCGGAAAATCTACAGGCGAAGTGTTCGACGGTGAAAAGAGATTTGAACTTACAGTCAGATTTAAGGAAGATGCAAGAAACAATGTTGATGTAATCAAAAATATTCTTGTTCCAGCATCAAACGGTTCAAGCATTCCGCTTAGTCAATTGGCTGATGTTTATATTGAAGAAGGTCCATCCCAAATTAGCCGTGAGCGGAGCCAGCGTAGAATTGTAGTTGAAGCAAATGTGAGAGAAAGAGATATAGGAAGTTTTGTTGAAGAAGCGCAAAGCAAGCTTGATAAAACTGTAAAACTGCCAACCGGTTATTATTTGGAATGGGGAGGCACATTTGAAAACCTACAAAGCGCACGGACAAGGTTAGCTGTTGTTGTTCCGCTTTCATTGTTCCTAATTTTTGTTTTATTGTTTATTTCATTCGGTTCTGTGAAGAATGCTTTGTTGATTTACACCGGGATTCCGTTTGCAATTGTTGGAGGTGTGTTCTCCCTTCTAATTCGTGGAATGCATTTCAGTATTTCAGCCGGAGTCGGGTTCATTGCACTATTTGGAGTTGCAGTTCTCAACGGCGTTGTAATGGTTTCATACATCAACCAACTAAGGCAAGAAGGAAAAACTTTAGAAGAAGCTGTTGTGCAAGGTGCCGAAACAAGATTACGCCCCGTGTTAATGACGGCGCTTGTAGCAAGTCTTGGATTTATTCCAATGGCTCTTTCTACTTCTGCCGGAGCCGAAGTTCAGCGGCCTCTTGCAACGGTTGTTATCGGCGGAATAATAACTTCAACAATATTAACGTTGTTTGTTCTACCAACACTTTATTTGTGGTTTGAAAAGCAAAAAGAAGAGCCGGAGTTATAGCCTCCTAAATCCCCCAAAGGGGGACTTTAGGATACAAGAGATTTATTTGGAATCAGTTTGGATTTATGCAAATGAAGAAAACAACTATAATGAATTTAATGAGGAATAAAGATGAAAGAGATAAAAGCAATAATACAGCCGTTCATGTTAATAAGAGTAGTAACAGCCCTTCATAAGATTGAAGGGCTTCCGGGAATCACTATTTCCGAAATAAAAGGGTTCGGCAGAACACGCGGAAGTAAGGAAAAAGAATTAAGTAATGAAGGCATTTATGAGTTTGTGCAAAAGAATAAGATAGAAATTGTTGTTCAAGATGATCTTGCCGACACTGTTGTGAATACGATTCAAGAAAATGCTCACACGGGAAATCCGGGTGACGGAAAAATATTTATAGTTAATGTTGAGGATGTTGTAAAGATAAGAACGAACGAAAGAGGAAAAGAAGCGGTGTAATAAATGTCCGGAAATACAAAAATGTAATTAAAAGGAGAAATAAGATGAAACCCAATAACTACAAAATACCGAAATTGTTTTTTGTAATGGTATTTATTTCTGTTTTTATAACCGGATGTGTTCAACCAATTAATCTTGGTTTAATGGAGACTGGTAAAAACAGCACAGTGCAAGAATTTTATGTTGATAACTACAAAATGAAAGTGCGTGTAATGCCAATAACGGATGATTATCAATATATATGTTCATTGTCATTGAGTGATAAAGATAATTCAACACCAATTAAAGATGTGAAATCAAACATGGATATTAAAAAATATTCCAGCCGTTCAACGCCGCGCGGCGGAATACAACGAGTTAAACAGATGATAATAAATGACATTGAACCTATTAAGGACTCGGTTTCAAATGATTTCGAGTATATGTATAAATTAAGGAACAAAGGTAAATATGAACTTACCATTAAGCTGACAGAGATCGATGGTAAAGAATTAGAAAAGGAAATTCTAATTTCATTCGATCAGGAAGTGAAGTGATTGCCAAGTCTTATAATTAATTTACTATTAAATAGAGGTTGTTATGAAATACGTTATACTTTTTATCGCTTTGTTGATAGTAACCATCAGCAGCACAGGGTGCGGTTCAATGTATTACAGCCAGTATAACCGTGAAGAAATGCTTCCCGATTCCAGCGCAATGGCTATTGAAGATGTAATCAGTATGAGTAAAGAAGGTATTGGTGACAGTATAATTATTTCACAAATTATTGCAACAAAATCTTTTTTCGAACTTACAACCAATGATATTATTGAGCTAAAGAAAGTCGGAGTTAGTGAGAAAGTTATTAATGCAATGATAAAAACCATGAAAGTTGTCGATAACAGAAAAGCAAGAAGATATTTCAGTTATCCATCCTATTTGTATCCATATAACTATTATGCGTCACCATGGTATTCTACATTCAATTTTGGATTTAACAGAGGATATTATAACCATAGTTATTTTAGTGGGCACGGGCATATGGGAAATAGTTTCGGAGGTCACCACTCAGCAGGCAGGCATCGTTAATAGAGTTCCATAATGACTGGTAAACAAATACATTTTATAATGTTTTGTGTTCTTCTCTGCGTCGCTTTTAGTGATGTGATTGCACAAGTAAATATGAGAGCTTACGAGGATTATATTACTAAAAGATGTAAAGAAAAAACTGAAAAGGTGATTACTGATGGAGACAATATTGAAAGTGTTAAAAAGAATTATGAAAGTGTTCTCCAAAACGATAGCACAGATTATGACGCTTTGACAAATATGGGTGTGATATATTTTCAATCCGGGGAAGTCGATAAATCGCTTTATTATTTTGAGCAGGCTGTTAGATACAATCCCCCAAAAGCTAGAGCATACCATAATTTAGGTATACTAAACAGCATTAAAGGACGGATTGATTTAACAATAGCATATTTAAAAAAAGCCGCGGAACTTGATTCTACTAACCCAAATTCAATCCGGCAGTTAGGCATTATTTATTTACAAAACAAAATGCCAATACAGGCAGTAGTTGCTTTTAATTCAGCATTGAACCGAGATAAATATGATATTGAAAGCCGGTTGGGGAAAACGCTTGCCTACTGGTCCCTAAAAAGTTACGATAAAGTTCTTTCCGAAATGGTTAAAATGAAAACACTTGGTTTGCAGTTCAAGCGAATGGAGTTGCTTCTGGCCGATGTTTATTTTAAGAAGAAGGATTATGAAAAAGCAATTAGGTATGCTAAGATTGACGAAGAAGAAAATTCAGCTCAAGCTGAAGGGCATTATTTACTTGGCCAACTTTATAAAATAAAAAATGAGAAGGATAAGTCTGAGTTTGAATTTGAGGAGGCAACTGAAATTAGGCGGCAAAATCCTAAAGCAAGTCTGGGGATTACCATAAACATTTTTTTTGATGCAACATTAAAATAGATAGATGAAAGTAATGAATAAATTATTACAAAAGGAGTTAATACCTACTAAATTGATTTTATCTACAACGAACATGATAGCAGGAAGTAAAAGGAAAAAAATATTAAGCGGGACGGTAGTATTAGCCATAGCGATAAGTCTTGTTCATCTTTTAACATTCTCCCACAAAGAAATATATCTTGATTTTCTGCACCAGCTTTTAACAAAATTATATTTTTTACCGGTTCTTTTAGCTGCCCTATATTTAGGTATAAAAGGAGCGATAAAACTGGCGCTGGTTGTTTCATTCTTGTATCTCCCCCACTCTATGAATACCGGCCTTTTTACGAAGTTTTATATTGCAGAAAATCTTTCCGAATTGGTATTAATCTGGGTAGTTGGAATAATTGCCGGTGTGCTGATAGATAGATTAAAAAAAGTTCAAACGGAGAAAGCCCGGTTAGCTGCATTAGAAAAAGTATCAACAGTTATAAATGTTGTTAATAACGATATAATGAATGATTACTCAGCTTGTATGGGTTTAACAAAGTCACTAGCAAGTATTCATAATAATGGCGATGGAAATTCGTTTACAGTGAAATTATTATCGGAAAAATTAGAGCGTTTGGGTTCACACATATCACATTTGGCTAACCTTGCAGCGCCCAAGCCGGTAAACAAAATAAAATATAATTTTTCACATCTAACTAAAAAATGTGTGAGTGAAATTATACAGAACAATCCCGGCTATAATTTTTCTTTTATGAGTGAAGCGAAGCTCCCGCCGATTTATATGGATGTAGGGCAAATCGAATTTGCATTAAAGCATATTTTACAAAGCTTCCTTGAACAAAGCGCGGGGAAAAAGGAGCTTGCTATTTCAGCAGCAAAAAACAATGAGATGGTTGAAATATCTTTAACTCTGAATGGGAAAGGAAAATCTGCTAAAAATAGAGGGACAGAAGTTTTTGATTTAATATCTAACCCGGAGAAAGGATATTCGTTTGCGCTTGCATCTTCAATTATAAGCTTGCATAATGGAAATGTAAAATTTGAAACCGGTGAAAGCGGTATCAAGTCGATTTATTTAAATATGCCGGTAAATGAAATATAATTATTAAGAATAAAAAAATTAGGTGAACAAATGAAAAAATTATCAAAGCTAATATTGCCCGCTATCTTTATAGTAGTAATAGCCATTATGTATTTTACATACTTTGCCAGAACGGATGAAGTTGGTTCATTAGATAAATTCAGTCCGGGCAGCGAGATAAATCAGGAAGTAAATGTGCGCGTTGTTAAATCAAAGATTGAAAGAGATGCAAGCGGCAACATAAGCTCTTTTTACGCAATTGATAAAAACAATGTTGAAGTTCAGGTTACTTCACACGAGCCGATACCGGCGGAAGTTGCCAACACAGAAGTTGTTGAACTATTCGGGCATATGCACGGGAATAGTCTTGTGGCTGCGAAAATTACAATTATAAAATGATAAAGTTTAGAAAAATTTATTAAATAATCTGAGAGACGTTTATGTTAGGTAATATTTTTTTGGTTGCAGCGTTACTATTTGCTCTGTATTCATTGTTAATGTATTACAGAGTATACAAAGGATTCGCAACAATCGGTAAAGCTAGAATTGGTTATCATTTAACAACAATATCGGTTTTAGTTGCTTCGTTCTTATTGCTTCTTTTCATACTCCAACATCAATATCAATACAAATATATTTTTGAATACAGCAGCAGCGAGCTTTCTACCGGTTTATTAATCTCTTCATTTTTTGGCGGGCAGGAAGGAAGCTTTTTACTTTGGCTTTTATTTACAATGCTGATTGGTTTGGTGGTTATGAACCAGGTATCAGAAGAAAAAAATTTTGAAACCCATGTAATGATGCCTTATCTGCTTGTCGTAATCTTTCTGCTGGTTATGGTAAATCCTTTGTTAAAAAGTCCCTTTAACTATTTATGGACTGATCCCACCTTTGTTGATACAAAATTTATTAACCAGAATATCTTAGGGTATTCTTTCATGCAAAATTTTATCTTTCAGGATAAAGACGCCGGCAAAACATTTGTCAAAATAAGTGAAGAGCTTATTAATACAATTAAAGCAAATGGTTATTCTATAGATAATTTAATAATTCAGGGTAAAGGGCTGAATCCTTTGCTGCAAAACTTCTGGATGCAGATTCATCCGCCTTTTTTATTTTTGGGATTCGCACTTGCATCTACACAATTTGCTTTTGCAATAGCTGCATTAATTAAAAATGAATACAGGGTATGGATTAAATTAAATTTAGTATGGGCGTTAGCTACTGCACTGGCGCTGCTTCTTGGAATTATGATTGGCGGCTACTGGGCTTATGGAGTTTTGGGATGGGGCGGTTACTGGGCGTGGGACCCGGTAGAAAATTCAAGTCTCATTCCTTGGATATTCTCAATAGCTTTAATACATACGCTCATAATCCAGAAATACTCCCAAACAAAACATAAGCTGGGAAGCTTGATAAGAACAAATTTGATATTGTCAGTATTTACTTTTGTGCTGGTTGTTTACAGCACTTTCCTAACACGAAGTGGTCTTCTTTCCGAAGCTTCTGTCCATTCATTCAGCGACTCCGGTTCGTTTGTTTATTCTGTGCTACTGATATTTCTGATAGGGTTCTCCCTATCGGTATTTGCTGGGATTTATATGAGAAGAAAAACTTTAAATAACCAGCATGAACTATCGCAAAATATTTTTTCGCGAGACATGGGCTTGTTCTACGGCTCAATGTTGTTGATTGGTTCTGCAGTAGCAATTCTTGTCGGAACTTCTGCGCCAATTTTCGGCAGTTCAGTTGACTTAAGTTTTTATAACCGGGTTAACTCACTCCTTGCAATTTTTATGGTTCCTTTGATAGGGGTGACATTATACTTTTACTGGCAGAACACATGCGTTAAAGAGTTCATAAAAAATATAACAATTACCGGTGTGGCCGCTTTAATTGCTTCTGTTATCCTAATATTTTTTGCTGGTATTTCAGATATCCTTTACTCTCTTATTTTATTTGAATCAGTTTTTACGATAGTTGTAAACCTTGTGTTCATCTTCAAATTCAACAAAAACTTAATCTTAATGGGTGGTCATATTGCGCATATAGGTTTTGCACTTTTTCTTATCGGCGCAATTTTGAGCGGTCTGTTATCATTATCTGAAACTGTTGACCTACCGATAAATAAAAGTCAAATAGTATTTAATAAAAAGCTAACCTATTTAGGAAACGAACCGGTAGATAACGGTAAAAAATATGCTTTCACTGTTAAAGTAGAAGATGGAAATAATATTTCTACTCTGAAGCCGGTCATGTATATGTCTGAATATAACAACAGTTTGATGAGAGAGCCGGATATTTTAATTACCGCCGCAAGAGATTTATATATTTCTCCTTTATCTTTTACTGATGCAGGAGACGCCGGCATTAAAGAAATTACTTTGAAGAAAGGCGAACCATATAAAGCAGGTAATTCCGAAATTCTTTTTGAAAAGTTTGACCTTCCGAAAGATGCTATGGATAAAATGATGAACAAAGAACCTTTTGACATTGGAGCTAAGATGAAAGTTACTTCTAATGGAATTTCAAAAAGCTTTGACATCATTGTAAATAATCAATCGCCAAACAGTTTCCAAATAAAAGAGGAAGAGTTGAATTTTACGGCAAAAAGTTTTGATGTAAGCGGAACGATTAAATTCGACGTAACGGATTTAAACAATAAAGAAGTAGTTAAAGCCGAAATATTGTCTGTTGAATATAGAGAGAAACCATTGATAAATCTTGTTTGGGCAGGAGTGCTGCTAATGGTTGTTGGATTTGTTTTCATGATAATAAAGAGGTTGGGGGAATCAAAAAGTATGGAGTAATAAAATGCAGAACAATTCCGGCTATAATTTTTCTTTTATGAGTGAAGCGAAGCTCCCGCCGATTTATATGAATGTAAGGCAAATTGAATTTGTTGTTACGCAAATTTTACAAAGCTTTATTGAACAAAGCACAGGAAAAAAGGAGCTTGTAATATTAGCAGCAAAAAACAATGAGATGGTTGAAATATCTTTAACTCTGAATGGGAAAGGAAAATCTGCTAAAAATAGAGGGGCAGAAGTTTTTGATTTAATATCTAACCCGGAGAAAGGATACTCGTTTGCACTCGCGTCTTCAATCATACATTCACACAATGGAAATGTAATACTTGAAACCAGCGAAGAGGGCATAAAGTCAATCTTATTAAATATGCCGGGAAATGAGATTTGAAAATCAATTATGAAGTGATACAGAATAATTCGTATATAGAATAAAGACCGATGAAAATATTTGTAGTTGTATTGAAGATGTTTTAAAGACAAGATTGAATGATAGAGAAAGGGATGCAGTTCAGATTTAAGATATAAATTCAAAATATGATGAGGATGAAATGGAATTAATAGTATATAGAAAACTGAAAGTATTGCCGGTTATATTATTCTTATCCATTTTTATAACAGGATGTAATCCATTGATTATTATTGAGGCAGGCAAAAACAGCGCTGTGCAGGAATTATACGTTGATAACTACAAAATGCAAGTCCGGATTACACTTCTATCAGATGAGAACGAATATCTTTGTTCATTCTTACTTTTTAATAGAAATGATATAAAACCGTTGGAAGGGATAAAATCTTATATGGATATAATAAGGTATGGTCCACGAAGACATAGATACGCACGAGAAAAGTTTCCCTACTTGAACGGATTGGAGCTAATTTATAACAAAATAACAAATGAATATGAGTGTAAATATAAATTTACAAGCAAGAGTAAATATGAATTGACAATAAGATTAAATGAAATTGCCGGTGAAGCATTAGAGGAAGATCTCGTTATTTCGTTCGACCAGGAAGCGAAGTGAAATAATGAATACCCGTTAATAAATGAAAAATAACCAAACATTGAGAATAATTGGCAGGTGAAAATATGAGGAAACTTTCTAAGCTGGTATTACCATTTATATTCGTAACAGTTTTAGCGGTTATTTATTTCATCTATTTCGCGCCGAGCAAAGAATTGGGTTCTTTTAGTAAATTCGGCGGAGGCAGCGAAATTAACCAGCAGATAAATGTAAGTGTTGTTAAAGAAAATGGTTTTGGGAGAAATGCAGATGGTAAAATAGTATCGTTTTATGCTAGAGACATTAATAATCTTGAGATTAAAATTACACTTCACGAACCGGCACCGGAAGAAATTGTTAATGCTGAAGTTGTTGAGCTAATGGGACATATGCACGGCGGTAACTTTAATGCGGCGAGCGTAACTATTTTGAAGTGAGAAATAAATGAAATGAGGAATTATGAAAAAATATCGATTAAAAAATATTGATTGCGCTTCATGCGCTGCAAAAATTGAAGAGGGGCTTTCGGAGATGGAGGGGGTGAAATCATGCTCGGTAAATTTTGCAAACTCTTCTCTATTCATAGATACAGACAATATTGAATCTGTGAAAAAGAAAATAAAAGAGATTGAACCGGAAGTTGAAGTTGTGGAAACGCAAGATAAGAAACTGGAAGCTGCCGAAAGTATTTGGTTGGAAAACAGGACTGAACTGATAAAAATCTTCTTAACGCTGCTGCTTCTGGCAGTTGGACTAATCTTTGAGAAAGAAATTCATAATACACCATATCGAATAGCCGAATATTTGGTTTTTATCCCGGCTTATTTATTAAGCGGTTGGGGTGTATTGAAAGGCGCTGTTCGAAGTATTACGAAAGGAAAAGTTTTTAATGAACATTTCCTAATGACGATTGCGACAGGCGGTGCCATACTAATTGATGCGATGCCGGAAGCTGTAACTGTAATGTTGTTTTATGTAGTTGGAGAATTATTCCAGGATATTGCTGTTAACCATTCACGTAAATCGATTAAAGCATTGTTAGAGATAAAACCGGATTATGCTAATCTAAAAAGCGATGGTGAAATAAAACGAGTTTCTCCGGAAAGCGTAAAAGTTGGTGAAAATATTATTGTTAAAGCCGGTGAAAAGATTCCTTTGGATGGAGAAATATTAGAAGGTAATTCTTTTGTTGATACCTCAGCATTAACCGGGGAAAGTGTTCCAAGAAAAGTTAAAGAAAAAGATATTGTCTTAGCCGGAATGATAAATCAATCCGGTTTACTAACAATAAAGGTTACAAAATTATTTAGTGAATCATCCATCTCACGAATTCTGGAACTTGTTGAAAATGCCGCTTCTAAAAAAGCAGAGACTGAGAAATTCATTACAACGTTTGCAAAATATTACACTCCGGTTGTTGTGATTGGTGCTTTACTTCTTGCAGTTATTCCGCCGTTGCTTTTTGCCAATCAAACTTTTACAGAATGGATTTATCGTGCCTTAGTTGTGTTGGTAATTTCATGTCCTTGTGCTTTAGTAATAAGCATTCCGCTCGGATACTTTGGAGGAATTGGCGGAGCTTCACGAAGAGGAATTCTGGTTAAAGGTTCAAACTATTTGGATGCTCTCACAAAAGTTAAGACTGTAGTTTTTGATAAAACGGGAACATTAACCAAAGGCGAGTTCAAAGTATCTGAAATTATTGTTAAAAATGGATTTGATAAAGATGAGTTGTTACGGCTTGCCGCTTATGCTGAATCGCATTCAAATCATCCGATAGCTAAATCTGTAATTGAAGCATACGGAGGAACGATTAATCAAAAATTGATTAGCGACGTTCAGGAATTAAGCGGTAAAGGAATAAAAGCAAAAATTAATGGGCAAATAGTCATTGTTGGAAATGATAAACTTCTTCATTTGGAAAATATACAACACGATAAATGTGATGTCGAGGGAACAGTCATTCATATCGCTACAAATTCAGTGTATGCCGGATACATTATTATTTCCGATACATTAAAAGAAGGCGCGAAAGAAACAATAAGCTTGCTTAAAAAGAAAAATATTAATTCAGTTATGCTCACGGGCGATAATAAAACGGCGGCAGAATCTTTCGCCAAGAAACTTGGAATAGATAAATATTATTTTGAACTACTACCGGAAGATAAAGTAAATCATATTGAACAAATTATTCAATCAGCAATTAAAGGAAGTAAAGTTGCCTTCGTTGGAGATGGTATAAACGATGCGCCGGTTTTAGCACGCGCAGATGTTGGAATAGCAATGGGCGCTCTTGGTTCAGATGCCGCTGTTGAAACTGCAGATGTTGTGCTTATGGCAGATTCACCTTTGCAAGTTGTAACTGCAATAGAAGTTGCAAAACGAACACGGAAAATAGTTTGGCAAAATATCTCTTTTGCGATGGGAGTAAAATTATTCTTCATTCTGCTCGGTGTATTTGGCATTGCTACAATGTGGGAAGCAGTATTTGGAGATATGGGTGTTGCAATAATTGCAATATTAAATGCAATGAGAGTGATGAAGTAAAGACATGCTACTAGAAACCAGTTTAAAAGTAGTCCTCTTTTCCAATCATAAAAATTATTGTTTTAATGTTAGAGATGGATATAAATGGAGACGGAAATACTCCCATCTCCTAAAATTTGAGTAATTAGAAATTATTGATGGCGTTTTTGTCTTAGAAAAAGATTTTGCTCAATTGCCGGTTTACTATTTTCTGATATGTTATTTACATTTTGGAAAACTACGGCACCGTGACGTTTTTCAATTAAAAAAGGATTTCTATCAGCTATCAGATTGTTGGCAACCAGGTTAATATTTGACTGGCGATTTACAACCGTAATTGCACCATGACGTTTTTCAACAAGAAAAGGATTTCTGTCGTAAACCTCATCACTTGGATTCATGCTAGAGTTATAGTTTACAATAACAACTGCGCCATGACGTTTTTCTACAAGGAAGGGATTTTTTTCAGCATAAGTATTTCCGGTTGGTTGGGCATTTATTAAAGATAAAGTTGATAATACAATTACTACTATTATTATAACGATTGACTTTTTCATGATTGTGTCCTTATTAGATTGTTGATTATATAAAGACAAAACCAATGCCATATTTTTCTTTTGAAATTAGAGGAAAAATGAATACAGATAGTTAATGGGATTAAAGAATCTTAAAATAATTTTAAGAAACTTTATAAATAACAACTAATCATTTAGCACTCATTTCAATAAAAGAAGGAATGTTATTTAAGAAACAATGATTTCTTTGTTGATACAAATTGACCGGCTTTTAATTGATATAAATAAACTCCAGAAGATAGTGAAGAATGTAGAGCTGAGAACGAAGAGCGATAACTGCCAGCAGGCATAAATCCATCAACAAGTGTTGCAACTTCTTTCCCCAAAAAATCAAATACTTTCAGAGTTACATGACCAGCAATTGATAAATGAAATCCAATTACAGTTTCGGGATTGAATGGATTAGGATAATTTTGATCAAGCGAAAAATCAATCGGCAACAAAGATGAATTCTCTTCTCTAACATCTGTAGGGCTTGTAACTAGAAATTGCCCCATCATTCCATCATCTTCGTGAGTAAGCAAATGACAATGATACATAAAGGGAACGGTTGAGTTAGCAAAGTCTTCAAATTTTGTAATGAATCTTACGGTTTCCATCGGCTCAACTAAAACAACATCTTTTCTTCCGCGTTCGTTAAGGGGCACTTGATTGCCATTTCTATCAAGCAAATAAAATTGAACATCGTGAATATGAAAAGGGTGCGCGATTAATGTTTGATTTCTAAGTTCCCATATTTCAGTATTATTCAATGGTATGTTGTAATTGATTATATCCATTGAGAAAGAAGTTCCATTAATTACAAACGGACCCGCAGCGCTCATCATACCACCGATTGAGGTAAATGTTAATACGCGTGTAACATTAGCAGTTGAAACAGGAAAAGAAGAGTTAGAAATTAAAGTTGAGGGAATAATAGTAATTGGATTCAGTGTTGGTGCAATTACATCAATTTTTAGAATATTAAAATTAGCACCGTTTAATTTATTGTTTGAATAATCGGGCAAGCTGCCGCCCATACCCACAGAATTGGAGCCAATAATTCCGGTTGGTAATTCAGAAGCATAACTCATAAGGTAAGTTGATTGCCCTTGCATAGATTTAAAATCAACTAATATTTCTGCACGTTCACCGGGAGCCAAACGAAGGCGTGTTAATAGAACCGGTGCGTTTAACAAACCACCGTCGCCACCAATTTGGTAGAAAGATTTATTCCCGAAAAAACCAAAATTATAAGTTCTTTCTGTAGAACCGTTAAGTAAGCGAAGACGAACAATTTGAGTCGGGACTTGTAAGTAAGGGTTTTTTGTGCCGTTAACGAGAAGAACAGAATCGAGCTCAGAGCGCACAATAAATTGTTTTGCCAAATCGAAAGCTCTTGATTGAACAACAATTGGAAAATCATCAACACCATATTTGCGGGGAAGCTTTAGCGTGGCTTCTTGTTCATCTCTAACAATGATAAATCCGGCAACACCTTTGGTAACATGTTCAGCTGTTTTTTTATGCAAGTGGGGGTGATACCAATAAGTAGCTGCGTTGTCCAAAACATTAAATTGCGGACTCCATGTAGTTCCAGGTAAAATTACTGTATGAGGGCCACCATCATTTTGAGGAGCTACATGCATTCCATGCCAATGAATTGTAGTTGTATCTGTTAAATTGTTCTTCACATTCATTTGAACTTGTGCCCCTTTTTTTAGTATCAAAGTAGGCCCAAGTAAACTGCCATTAACTCCCATAGTTTTCGTTTGAAAACCGGGATAAAAACTAACAGAACCGTTTTGTATTGCGAGATTGAAGTTGTTTCCGCTTAATGTATCCGGAATAGGCAGTTTATTTTGAGCGTTAATGCTATATGAGGTTAAAAAATATATAGCAGAGATACTTAAAAAAAGATGTATGGACTTGCTCATAAGAGATTCCGTTTTATATGAACTTGCT
The DNA here is from genome assembly GCA_001516025.1 of bacterium BRH_c32. Classification (GTDB taxonomy): domain Bacteria; phylum Bacteroidota; class Ignavibacteria; order Ignavibacteriales; family Melioribacteraceae; genus BRH-c32. The sequence goes on from LOEU01000004.1 coordinate 220,203, forward strand.
TGAATAATAGGATTAATTACAAAATAGCAAAGCCCTCTTTTTGTAGAAAAGGACTTTGCTCAAAGATTACTTAGATTATTTCATCAGCACAAATTTTTTGGTAGCCATAAAAGCACCGGCTGTTAAACGGTAGAAATAAACGCCGGAAGAGAGTGAGGAGTTAACCGATGAAAATGCAGTGCTATAGCTTCCAGCTTGTTTGAATTCATCTACAAGAGTTGCAACTTCACTTCCAAGAATATCAAACACTTTGAGAGTAACATGACTACTTACCGGAATCTGGTAACTAATAACAGTACTTGGATTGAACGGATTAGGATAATTTTGTTCGAGAGAATAACCGGACGGAAGAGCCGCATTTTCTTTAACGGCAGTTACTTTATCGGAAGTTAATATATAGAAACTGGCAATCTGACTGTTTGAAAAAGTAATTGTGTTAGCAGATTGATTAATTACTGCATTAGAAATTGTGATCCATTGGTTAGTCTGGTTATTCCAATATTTTACTTTCAAGCTATTTTTATCTATGTGGTAAGCTTGAATTTGTTTATCATCGAAATGGAATTGAATATTTGCGTTAGCGCCAAAATTCATCATACCACCACAACCGCCATTCTGCATCATTCCATTGGAACCGTTTGAGCTGAACACTCCCATTTCGTAACCCTTGAATATATTTTGTCCTTTGCCGTTTGACATATTAAAGGGATTCAATTCGAGCATTCTTGCAAACATGGAATCAGACATCATACTGCCGCCCATATTCCAGCCGCTGCCCATCATCATAAAATCTTTTTCATCAAATGGATTTGTGATTTTATCGTTTGAATTATTTTTGCGCATCCAGCCGCCGCCGAAATAATTACCGACTAATGAGGAATCTCTCCAAACTTTACCGTTTATTTGATAAACAATAACAACGTTTAAGCCGTTTGTAGTTTGCAATTTTCCGCCGACAATTGTAATGTTATCGCCGTTGTTAGGTCTCTTTACGCTGCTGCTTGATTCATACCACCAAGGGCCAAGATTCAAATAGTAATCCGGCTTGCCATCTTTGTTTTCATCCAGATAATATTGACTCATAAAATAAGTTGTATCGACAAGAACTATTCCGGATAATGTTACAGTTTGCGGTTTTGTTCCGCTTACACCAAAAGCATAACCGCTGCAATTACCAGCGTGCTGACCCATCATGTGGGTATTGTTGCCGAAATCGTTCCACATAGGATCGAATGGGTCTCTCCACAACAATCCATTAAGCTTATAAACAATAATCATTGTTAAGCCATTCATATTCATTAAGCTTGGCATCTTACCGCCTTGAATTGTTATCTGGTCTCCGGTCTTTGGTCTAATTGCTGTAGAATTATCAGGAGAATACCAAACAGGTCCGAAGTTCAAATAATAATCCGCTTTTCCATCATTGTTTACATCGATAGAATAAAGAGGCATTGGTAAAGAGGAATCGACTGTTACTTTACCGGTAAGAGTGATTTGAGTTAATGAATCGGGAAACATAAATCCCATTCCGCCGCTTCTCATGCCCTGAGCAGAAAGAGAGATGACAGATAAAAACATTAGCACGAATAATTTATATATATTTTGTTTCAAGGAACCTCCGAGAGATATTTATATTGTTTGAAACTACTAATTGTAATTAGATGAAATAAGATGAGATTTAGATTCATCTTTCCCTTTTGTCTGAAAAATAATTTAATGCGCGATTACACCGCCTAAGTAAGCAGCAGTAAGAATTAATATAAAAGCAATAAGTCCAGGCAGCCATGCATATTTTTTCAGTTTGTCAACAAACAAAAAGATAGTCCAGATAAAAAAGTTAATGATAAGAGCAAGACCAATGTTTTGGTGTAATTCGACAATCCATTCTTTTGCAGTTCCGATAAAAGGTTCAGATTGATTTTTCCCGGTAATAAATGCAACGATAGAAAAAAGAAGCGCAATAAGAACTGAAATTAATATTGCAGAATTGTAATTCTTCCATTTGAAGTTTAGCAATGAAAGAAAAAATGCAAACAGACCAAGAGCGATTGGAAAGTGAACAACTTTATTGTGCAAGTGCTCAAAAATTTGCTCTGCCGGATTTAACCTTATCGGTTCCTCTTTGATCAATTCCGGTTCATTTTTTTGTTTATATATTATTTTTGAAATGCCGTTAATTGCAATAGTATCTTTACCGACTATTGTTAATGTATCCACCTTAACTGTTTTTTCTTTTTTGTGATCTTTGCCTCCATGAGGAAATACGACGGTGGCAAGTAACAATAAACAAATAAATGTTTTCATAACCGTTTCCTATTCTGTTTAATGAGCCGGATAGCTGCTCTTTTTGTTAATAAGTCAGCTTCACTTTATAGGGAATTAATTATTAATATTTTCTCGACCTATTAGTATTTCCGGCTAAAGTTTAAATCTTGCACCAATGCTTGTTGTAAAATCCGGCATAAGATTACCCAAGCCGGCAGAACCTATGAATGAAAGAATAATCGTTTCATTTAACCTATAATTGGCACCGAGTGATATTTGCTGCGGGGCGTTATAGTCATCCAATATTTTTGTATAACCGCTGTAATATAAGAGGAGCGAATATTCACCGTAATTAAAAAACTTACCAATACCAATTCCATATGTGAAAGGATTTTTATAAGTAATTCCATCCGGATCACCGATGTCGAGATAGCCAAGATCAACAACGCCGATAAAACTACCAAAACTTTTACGTGCGGAAATAGATCCACCGTAATCTAAAACACCGGTTCCAAAATTAAGCATTGATGAAGCTGTTGGTATTTTCACTTGAGCGTTGAGATAAACTTCCAAATCATTTTCAAAGTCTGAATAAATTTCATAATCAAAGTATCCGTATAAATCACCTATCCCAAAATTCATATTATTTTGTATAGTTGTAGAAGATGTGTTATTTGTCCCGGAAGGAACCATCATTCCATTGGATTGGCTTACGCTATTTCCGTTATTATTTACAAATGGAATTGAAGCAGTAATTCCAAAACCATCTCCTTGATAACGGACGCTTCCATATACTGAAAATATTCGTGTGTAGGAATCTGATAGAAATTGTCCTCCGCTTAACTGAACACTTGAGCTTAAATACCAGCCGGTTTGAGAATAGATATTTGCAGTGAACAAGAGAGAGAGAAAGAGGAAACCAGCAATAGCCGGTTTCCTAAAATTCACTTTATGAATTATGCTTTTCATTTACCATTACCTTTTTGTTGAATGCTTTCCATATTATTCAACATTCCTCTGTATTCTTTCATCATAGTTTTCATATTGTCCATCATGCCATTCATATGATCTTTCGTGCCTTCGCCATTCATCAAGTTTTTATCGCCCATCATTTTATTCATTTGGTCGAGAACGCCTTGCATATCTTTCCCCATCTGGTTCATACCTTGCATCATGTTCATCATGCCGTTGTTCATATTCATTTGCCCCATATCGTGATTTTGCATCTGGTTATTCATCATGTTCATCATTTGATTGCTCTTGTCCATCATTTGACCCATTTGAGTCATCATGCCTTGCATGTTTTGCATCATTGAACCAGATTGATTTTGCATCATCGTATTACCGGTATTTCCACTGCCATGATGCTGATCGTGCTGAGCAGAAATAATTCCCGTAAACATTATTAATATTACCGCGCTTAATAAAAAGCGCATTCGATTTGATTTTACTACTTTCATTGTGTTTCTCCTATATGTTATTTATTGTTATTAATACACCACTATTAGGAATGGTGAGTTGTAGAATATTCTCCGCCATTTCCTCCACTATTATTATGATACCTTTTTTAATCCGCCATACTTTGCATTTATTGTTTTTACTATTTCTTCTTCTTGAGTTTTCTTCGTTACCAATTCTCTAATCAAATTTCTTTCAGTAACAGCATACTTGCATTTGCAAATTGTGAGAGTTTCACCGCTGCAATCTCCGCATGTGCAGATAAATTTAGATGAGATTCTTCCTACATTGCTTTCAATTTCCGGTGTTGATTTTGTCTCACGTGTCTTTTGAACAATTGGATCGTGATTGTGAGGAATGAATTCTTCAGCTATTCCAAATACCAAAATCAGACCGAATAGCAATGAAAGAGCAATCCAAAATGTTTTCATCTGAAGAATAATCCATATTGGACTTTTTCCTCTTAATGAATCATTATTTTTATTCATGCTCGAAATCTTTTTCATAACTTGCTCGTAAATAAATTTATCGAGAATTGTTAATTACTTTTTCTTGAAAGGAACTGGTTTCTCTTTCACTTTTAATCCGGCATCTTTTAAATTTTGCCTTGCTCTTTCAAGAGTAACTTCGCTCAATGGCATTTTGCAAATAGGGCATCTACCAGGGGTATCGGAAATTACATTCCAATCCATCTGATCTTGAAAAACTTTTCCATCTTTGTTTTTATCAATTGCTTTTAAATCGATAACTCCTTTGCGGATAACACTTGAATCGGCAACTTCAGTCATCTTAACTTCTTTTATATCGTGCTTATGTTTAGGCATTTCTGCTGACTTTATTTCTTGTGCTTTTATTAAATGACCGAACATTAGAAGAAAAGAAAAGCATACCAGAAACAAATATTTAATTTTTGACAGATTCTTTTTCACTGTGTTTCTCCTTTTTAGATTATAATTATTTTTTTAGAATATTATTACATCTTCATTCCTTCCATACCATCGGAAGATTTCTTTTTCGGAGGCTGAGTAGTTCCACCATGCTGATGACCGGTTGGCATTCCGGTTTTAAGCTGACTTTCGGAATCTATTAAGAATCCGCCCGTTGCGGCAATTTCATCACCTTCGTTTAATCCGGAAAGGATTTGATATTTATCTCCAAAGCGATTACCAATTTGAACGGTGCGAGCTTCAAACATTCCATCTCCGGCTTTTGCCCATACAACAGTTCTTTTACCAGCTATAATAACCGCATCAGTAGGAACAAGTAATCCTTGACCACCGGCACTGTTGAAGATTGTTTCACCATACATTTGTGGTTTAAGTTTACTACCAAGGCTTGCAAATTCACTTCTTACTTTTACAGTTCGTGTTTGAGAATTGACAACAGGATAAATGAAAGTAACTCTGCCGTTAAATTCTTCTCCGGGATAAGCACGAAGATGAAGTTTAACGGGACTTCCTACTTTTACATTAGATAAATTATTTTCATACACTTCCGCTATATTCCATAGAGTTGAAAGTTCTGCGACATCATAAATTGCCGTACCTTCATTTACATATACACCTTCTTGAACTTTCTTCTCAATTACAGTTCCGCTAAATGGGGAGAAGTAAGTGAGTGTAAGATTTATTTCCCTAGTCTTTTCAAGCGTTTGAATTTGATCTGAAGTAAGCCCAAAGATTTCCAACTTCTTTTTTGAAGCTTTCAAAAGAGAATTTGAGTTTGATGAATTGTTCAGAGCAATTAAATATTCATTCTGAGCTTGAACCAAATCCGGACTGTATATTTCAAACAAAGGCTGACCTTTTTTGATATAGTCACCGGTTTTATCAACCAACAGTTTTTCAATTCTTCCGTTAAACCGTGCTGAAATTGTTTTTCGATAATTCTCAACAAAATCCAGGTAGCTATAAGCAGTAACTTGTTCTTGAAGATTTTCTTTCTTAACAACTACAGTTGATACGTTTGCAAGAACTTGTTTCTTACCGCTTAGCGTAACCATATTTGCCATGTCTTTATCGTTTACAGCTTCCAGTTTTTCATCGGCGACTTTTTTAATTAGATCCATACCGCAAATGGGGCAAGAACCAGGTTTATCCATGTGAACTTGCGGGTGCATAGTGCATGTCCAATAACCATCTTGTTTTACAACTTCATGTTCATGTTTTCCGCTTTCCTCCGATTTTGAGCAACCGGAAACAATAAGAGCAATTGCAATCAGTGGAATGAATAGATGTCTAAATATTTTCATTTTTGTTCCTCTATTTATACTTATAATATTTTTCATTATATCACCTAAAACTTTTTGATAGTTGTTCCGACCATCATTTCAATCTCGGCAAGAGACATTTGAGTATCGGCTTTTGACATATAATAATTCATCTGCTGCATCAATAACATCCGGTAAGAATCTATAACGGTTGTAACGCCGGTTCTGTTATTCTGATAAGCAGATACTTGTGATTCGGCAGCTTTAGTATAAAGCGGAATAACTTTTTCGTTGTATAGTTTTGTAAGATCTAGGGCTGTGTTATATTTAACGAGCGCCGCTTTCAACTGTGAAGTCATCTCTCTCTGCATGTCGTTCTTTTCATATTCAATACTGCTAATACCGGCATACAGTTCTTGTTCCTTTGCTTTGTATTTATTTATTGACCATGGGGCAAAAGGAAGATTGATTGAGAACATAAGTGAATACATTGTTTCTGTTTTAGGATTAAGCATTGAAAGATCACTTTTAGAAGTTAAGATCATTCCTTGCGGCATTCTCATAAACATACCTTGGACCATTAAATCGGGGATAAGCTCTCGGTTGTTTGCATCAATCATTGCTTTATTCATCTCGATCATGTTACCCATTTTTTTAAGGTTTGGATTTGAATATCCAAGAACCTCTTCTAATTTCGATTGCCCTGAATTAAGAGTTTCAACAGAAAAATCCGAGACAGCAAAAACTCCTTTTGAATCAAGATTTCTTCCTAAAAGTTTATTGAGTTTATATATCTCTGCTTCTTTTTGTTTTTCTAAAATCAAAAGCTGAGTTTCGTTTGATGAAATTTCGCTTTGAAGCGTAAGAAGATCCGCTTGATTTATTTTGTTTGTATAGTATGAAGATTCAACGGATTTTATTACATCATTTATGAGAATAATATTTTTATTCTGAACTTCGATTTTTTTATCAATCAACCAAAGTGTGTAATAAGACATTTTAACAGCTGCGGTAAGATTAACTTTATAAGATTCATAATTGTTCCCCTCTACCAAAGTATTTTTTCGCTCAACCTCTGCCATTGCGTTTAGCTTTCCTCCTAGAGGAAACATTTGCGAAAACGCAATGTTATTAGAGTTGGATTGATTAAGAACATCAATTGAATTTGTAGGCACTTGAGAGAATTCAACAGATAGATTAGGAGCCGGTAGTGTATTGATTGACTCGGCTCTTCTTTCAGAAGCCGTAATTTTATACTGCAGCGATTTTAACTGAGGATTATTTTTTACAGCTTCTGCTACTAAAGAATCAACAGACTGTGCGTTTATCTTATTCAATGCGAAAAAGAAAAGAGTAACCGCAAAGATTGCAGAGAAAAACACAGAGTTACGAAAAGACTTTCTCATTTCTAATTCTCCATTCTGACTTCTCAATTCTAAATTCTTTCCCGCGATGCGGAATTTCGTTTCACTCAACATTTTATTCTCCCTCCTTCATCCAATCAGCCATTTTGGATAATTCCAAAGTTCCTTTTTTAAGTGCGTGCTCTTTCATCATTGTAAAAAGAACCGGAGTAACTACTAGCACGTGAATAGCGCTTGTAAGCAAGCCGCCGATCATTGGAGCCGTAAGCGGTTTCATAACATCCGAGCCAGTTCCAGTTGACCACATTATAGGAATTAGTCCAACCATTGCAGTAAATACAGTCATCAACTTTGGTCTAAGTCTTAACACAGAACCTTCTACTGTCGCCTCATAAATATCTTCGTTTGTTATTGGTCCGCGCAATCCTTTTTGATGAGCACGTAATTTTTTATCCAGCGCTTCATGCAGATATACAACCATGATAACACCAGTCTCAGTTGCTATACCATACAAGGCAATGAAGCCAACCCAAACGGCAACTGAAAAATTATAACCGAGAATGAAGATCATATACATTCCACCGATGAGCGCGAAAGGAACGGAGAGCATTACAACTCCGGCTTCTACATAATCTTTAAGAGTGAAGAAGAGTAAGAAAAAGATTACTAAGAAAACTACCGGCATAATGATTTCAAGAGTCTGCTGCGCTCGAACTTTGCTTTCATACTGACCGCTCCATGTATAAGAGTAACCGGATGGAAGTTTTAATCCATCAGCAATAATTTTTTTAGCGTCAACCATAACGCTGCCCATATCACGACCGCGTGTGTTCATAAAAACTATAGAACGAAGCATTCCGTTTTCACTGCTTATCATTGGCGGGCCAGTTACTAAATTAATATCTGCTAATTCAGCCAACGGCAAATATGTAACAGCGTTTTGATTTGTGCTTGTAAGTGAAAAATCATTTTGTGATGATGGACTTTGCGGTATAATGCTTGCTTGGTTTGAACTTCCCATAGAAAAAGACATTCCACCGGAATTACTTTTTCCCATTCCACCGCTGCTCATAGAACTTGATGATGTTTGTGCGGCCATCGGGTTTGATAATGCAACCGGAACGATTAAGCTTTTCAGTTCTTCAGTGTTATCACGGTAATCTTTTTGATAACGCATTCTGATCGGGAAGCGCATTCTTCC
>LOEU01000005.1 GCA_001516025.1 bacterium BRH_c32
TGAATAAGTGAAAGAAGAGCCGGGATTATTTCTAAGTGGTTTCTCCAAAACATACGAAACCGGATCCTTTTCCTGAAACCAAATATTGATAATATCATTTGATTTACTGCTTAAATATTTTTCCCACTCATTCCACTCTAATCCCGAAGTCATTGTTAATAAATGCTCTATGGTTATTTTTTCTTTACCCTCAATTTTCAAATTTTGGTGATCGCGCAGATAATCAAAAATAGATTGATTAACACTTTTAATAAAACCTTTATCGATAGCGATTCCGATACATGTAGAAGTTATGCTTTTCGATACTGATTTTATATCATGCAGTTTTGAACCGTCCCAGTTAGTCAACTCACCATGATGATTTTCACCAAAATAATTATATCTGTGTCCCGGGAAATATTCTTCTAGTACGAGTTTATTATCCTTGAAAATGAGCATTGAATGAACTTCACCATACTCGCCGCAATTTATATTGTCTATTGCTTTATTTATTAATACGGAATCGATATTCAGTTCATCTAAAGAGCCGACTTCAAATCCATCATTTATATATTGAGGTTGGTGATAAACATATAGCGTATCAGGTTGGCATTCACAACTTGCAAATATTAAGGATGGAACTACCATTAATAAAAAAATGTATTTACGTATTATCATTAAATATATTCTCTTTATTATAATTTAGTTTAGTAGCTATAATATACAAATAAAAATAGATAATATATCCGCTTTAAAGATGGCTATTTATTGCTGTCAATATTAAAATTATTTTTCTAAAAAGAAACTATTATTCTAAATAATTTATATAATGGTCTGAGGTATCCGCGAAGTGGATTTCTGAATAGCATCTATCTTGTCTGCGACAGAAATAGATGCGAGATGATAAATTTGATTTACGACATTAACTCTTATTGCATACAACCTTTGTTATCGGTTTGTTTTTCTTTCACTTCTTTATTATGTAAGAAGGCACATAATAAAAGTTAGGTTTATTGATAATGATATTTTGGTCAGCGAAAAATTCATCAACGGCTTTTGTTTCTCCTTCAACAACACCGTAATCATCCAACATCAAAATGCCTCCTTTAACAACTCTATCCCATAGATTTTCCAATATTATTTTTGATGGCTCATAAACGTCCACATCTATATGAAGCAAAGAAATTTTTATTGATGGATTTTTAGCCAGAAATTCCGGAATTGTTTTTGAAATGTCCCCTTCAATTAATTCATAATTTTTAAAGCCTTTGTTGTCAAGATGAATTTCCAGTTCTTTTTTACTTATTCCATAACCACCGGCATTTTCAAATTTTTCTACAAATTGTATATCGCTTTCTAATTTCAATGAGTCCGGAAACTTACCATACATGTCAAAACCAAATACTTTTCTCGATTTATCATTCTCTAATAAATTTCTAAATGAAAGTAAACGAACTAAAGAAGCTCCTTTATAAACACCAAATTCCAATACGTCTCCCGGAAGTTCAAGTATTTTTTTATAAATTTCTAAATGATTAAGGATTTTACCTATTCTGCCTGTATCACATGTCAAATAGAAACCATTTTCATAATCCCATTTTTTTGATGAATCTACTGTGTAATTTTCCATTTTTTTTATTTTACTTTTTTTGTTTTAAATGTAGTTTTTTGCAATAATCTCAAGCTCATCGCTTCGCGTAAATATACAAAATTAAAATATATTTACTGCGAGTAGTCTCATTAAATTATCGATAATTAAGAAAGGATAAGGGAAAAATAAAATTGTTACGAGAAGTCCTTGCATGAAGAAATTATGCCTGTCGAATTTACCTATTTTTTCAGTGTTGTTTTGATAGTTTATATACTTCACTAAATGAAGGTTCTTTCCCTGTAATCAGTATTGATACTCTGAAAATCTTAGCTGCAAGTTTGCGTAGGAAATAGAATGTCAGTACTAATATTAAGAATGAGCCACCCACCTGCCAATAACTGACTTCGGTAATTGCCCAGCGCATAGGCATTGATGATGCCGAAGTTAAAGGGAACCATGAAAGAAATAATGTTAATCCACTATCAGGATCGCGTGTAACCAAAAATGAAGCAATTACAAATAGCACGGGCAAAATCATTAGTGCACTTTTACCTGAATTATTTGGATCTGTGATTATTGAAGCAATGGCAGCAAGTATGGCATTCCAAGTTAAAATTCCGGCTAAGGCAAAAGGCAAATACAATAATATTGAAGGCAAATATAAATAATCAATGATACTTGATATAGGCGTGCCGGTAAATTGGAAATAAAGCATCCCGCCAAGAATACTCAAAATCGAATATGTAAGCATCGATGAGATTCCCGTTAATGAAATTCCAAATATTTTCCCATCCATCCATATTTGCGGACTGATAGCTGAAACAATTTGTTCTGTTATTTTTAACTGTTTCTCTCCTGTTATAGCGGTAAACTGATAAGCGAAACTAACAAATACTGCGAGAATCATAAGACAAGCAAAAAGCCATGCAAGTACTATTCGGCTTTTTGATTCATTAGAATAAAGAAACGATTCCACAACTTGTGCCGGCGATAAAATCGCTGATAATTCATCGGGGCTTAAACCGATTCTTTGCATCTCTCGTTGTGCATGATATTCATTTAAGGAGTTTTTTATTTTCTCTATCTCTCGTGAGTTCTTATATGCAAATAAATTAAATGATTCTCCTTCTGAAGCTAATAGTATTCCGAATTTTTCTTTTTTAATTTTCTCTATAAATTTTGTTTTTTGCTGTTCGGGAATTCTCTTAATAAAATATTCATCTTTCATGCTTTCTATTAAGCCACTGTCAATATTTTCAATAACTGATATTTCAAATTTCTTATCTGAATCAGAGAGGGCGAATTTACCACCAAAATAAAAAACTGATGAGACAATAAGCATAATTACTATACCGATTGCCTCATTTTTGGGTTTGAAAAAACGACTAAACTCCCAATGCGTTACAGTTATTACTTTTTTCCAATAGTTCATTATCTATGCGTTTTTTATAAGTTGTAGAAATATTTCATGAAGGTCGGGTTTGTAACTTGTGATATCCGAAATGCCCTCAACCTTAACCAATTGATTCAATACACTTTTCATATCGGTTAATTGTTCGAATGTAAGTTTTACACGAAAATCGTCAATGATGTTTACACTTTCAATCCCTGATAGATTTCGTAGGGTGAATTCATTAACATCTGATTCAAATTGAAGCTCAATTATATGTTTCTTCCCAAAGGTTTGATAAATACTTGATAATGACCCGTTATATAACTCCATGCCATTATTAATTAGGAAAACTTTTTTGGCAATCTTTTCAACTAATGGCATTTGATGTGCACTTAATAAAATTGTAGTGCCTTGATTATTAATTTCCTTAATAAAATCAATAAATATTTCCTGATTGAGCGGATCTAAACCGGAAAAAGGTTCGTCAAGAATAAGAAATGTTGGTTGATGAAGAATGGAAGCAACAAACTGAATTTTCTGTTGATTACCTTTTGAGAGAACTTGAAGTTTTTCGTTTGCCCTATCGGCAAGATCAATTTTTTCAAGCCATTCCAATGCCGATTTTTTAGCATCCTTTTTATCCATGCCTCGTATAGAAGCTAGATAAATCAACGATTTCAAAATCGGAATATCCAAATAGAGACCTCTTTCTTCGGGAAGATATCCAATATGTGAGGCTTCAGGTAACTGATTGGATTTTCCGTTCAGATTCCATTGAATCTTTCCGCTATCGGCTTTAATAATATCGAGTAAAATTCTTAGAGTTGTTGTTTTCCCCGCTCCATTTGGTCCAAGAAAAGCGAATATATCTCCCTGTTCAACATTGAACGAAATATTGTTCACAGCTTTTACATTCAAAAAATCCTTGCTAATTGAATTTACTTCAAGAACATTTTTTGGGATATTGTCAATCATATGATATTGGTTCTTATTGTGAGCATGAGTGCTAACTTTCTTGTTTTGCGCTAATATACCTAATTATAATATGTTTTGTTTATTTTGCGTATAAACTTATATTTTCCTCGTTGCCTCGATTCAAGCAGATCTGATTCACAAAATTCTGCGATCGTCAATGCATTGGTAATCAACTCTATTTCGTATTATTCTGTTGCCCTTTATTTGATTTTTCTAAATTTCTTTCTGTATTCCTTATCCATTTTCTCAGTCGAATATTGTACTATAAGTCTTCCGCACTTGTCTTTCCATTTCATTAAAAAATTTTCAATTTCGGTGGGGTATTCTTTCCATAATCCACGTAATAAGGTCCCGATTCCCATTTGTACATATTCCGAATCATCAAGCATTAATGGTTCAATCAGGTTAATGGCATCGATAGGTTTTAAATCATTTTTAATTAACACAACTAATGTTACCGGAACAGCTCTCCGTTTCCACTCTGATTCTGAAGTAGTCCATTCTTTCAGTTTTTCATACGATATTTTATTATCCATCAAAAAATGGCAAAGTACAAACATGCACAATATATCAGTAGTTGCCCAGTTTTTTATATCATTTTCTAACCATTTACCAATTCTATCAAATGTTTCAATTGAAAATTCATCTTTTTTTGAAGCAATAAAAAAAGTTGCAAAGCTTGCCTCTTCTAATAAACCGGTTGACATTAATATATCGCCCAAATCTAAATAATCGTCTAAGGTCATATCGTTTGACCATAAATTCAACCATATTGATTTCTGAGATTCAAAGATTTTAGTATCTATACCATATCCTTTATAACCTTCTTTAAAATATTTCGAATATTTTTTTATTATAGAATTATCAGAGTTAGCAAGACAAAACTCCATTATTTCCTTATGTTTCAATTGTAATTTTTTCATATTTTATTTCCATCATTTGTTTGATTAAATGAGTCATCCACTCACCCTTGCATTAAAATCAAACGAAATATATCTTTTAATTTTATAATTATAATCTACTTTCCAAAAGTAATTTTTCAAATACTGGATTTATTATAGATAACGGGAGTTTTGAGCTTCCATTCATCCCATAATTTGTCGTTCGTTACCAACTCCACCATAAAATGACCGACGTTTATTCTGCTCGTTTTGCCCGAATCGAAAATGGGACTTTTTATTTTCTGATTGTAAATTTCGTATTCACTAGGAGTTTCCTCATCGATAAGCGAATCAGGACGAACCGCCACCCAATCAATATTGGTTTCTGAACCCATTTTATAAACGAGATAATCAGCAGCGAGCATATTATCCTTATGAGGAGGCAATAGGACTTTTAATAACGAGAAGATGATCTTTTCGCCAACGGTATTTACCTCTCCTATCTTTTTATTTGTATATGCTGTGGTGCTCATTAAGATAAATTTTGGTTTCAGGTTTTGGGATTGTATCGCTTCAATTATTTTCACAACCGTGTTGTAAACTAATTTATGTGGAGGACCGAGAATACCTTTGAAACTCAAATTGTGCCCAAGACAACAGAAGATAGAATCACAATCTTTTATTAGGTCTTTGATTTTTGCGGAGTCGAAATCATTAATATTCCCTCTTATGATTTCAATGCTACTATTATCTGATATTTGACTTGGTATTATTGCAGATTCTCTAACGACTACTCGAACTTGGATATTCTTATTGATAAGGTGATGAACAACCAATTTACCGGTTGCTCCGCTTGCTCCTAAAACAAGTGCTTTCATACTCCTCCCATATTTGCTGCAAATTACTCAAAATGTGACTTTTCTCAAAACTTTCATCTCCCCCAATATTCGCGGTCGAGGGATCGGTATTGTATCGCTTCACTTATATGCTGCACGAGTATCTCTTTCTCATTATCCAAATCCGCTATTGTTCTGCTTAATTTCAATATTCTATCAAACGCTCTCGCAGAAAGAGAGAATCGTGTCATTGCCATCTTCAGGAGTTCTAAAGATTTGCTATCCAAAACACAAAACTTCTTTACCTCTTTTGTCCCCATATCGGAATTGGAAAAAATCCCTGAAGTATTCTTGAATCTTTCCAATTGTGCTTTTCTTGCTTCTACTACTCTCTCCCTAATCGCAGAAGAATTTTCAGTTTTAGCATTTGAAGTAAGCTCCTTAAACCTCACCGCCGGCACTTCAATATGAATATCAATCCGATCTAATAATGGTCCCGATATTTTTGAAAGGTATTTCTGAATCTGCCCCGTATTGCATGTGCATTCTTTATTCGGATCAGTAAAATATCCGCATGGACATGGATTCATCGCCGCAACGAGCATAAAATTAGCCGGAAATTGAAGCGTTATTTTCGCCCGACTGATCGTAACATTGCCATCTTCAATCGGCTGTCTTAATACCTCCAAAGCATTCTTTTTAAATTCGGGAAGTTCATCAAGAAATAAAACCCCATTATGAGCAAAAGAAACCTCTCCGGGTCTTGGTACCGTTCCGCCTCCGATAAGCGCAATATCTGAAACCGTATGATGCGGACTCCTGAATGGTCTTTGATTTACAAGCGGCGCATCATCGCTCAATATTCCCGAAACAGAATGAATTATCGAAGTTTCAATCGCTTCAACGAAAGTTAATTGAGGTAAAATTGTCGGGATTCTTTTAGCGAGCATTGTTTTGCCCGAGCCAGGAGGTCCAATCATTATAATATTATGTCCGCCGGCAGCAGCAATCTCCAATGCCCTTTTTACGTTCTCCTGCCCCTTTACGTCCGCAAAATCAATCGGATAATTATTTAATTCCTCGAGTTCTTCATTATTGCGATAAACTTCCCGAAATAATTCTTCTTGGTCATTGAGGTAAGAGGTGAGTTCTTTGAAATTGGCAAAGGGGAGAACTTCAATTCCCTCGACTAATGCGGCTTCTCGTGCCGATTCATAAGGGAGTATAATTTTTGTGAACCCCTTTTTCTTTGCTTCGAATGCGATTGGGAGAACACCTTTAACTTTGCGCAAAGTTCCATCCAAAGAAAGTTCACCGAGCAGAATTGTTTTATCTAATTTAGAAATATTCGCTAAACCGTTGGCAGCCAAAATTCCGATAGCGATAGGTAGATCAAATGCGCTCCCCTCTTTCTTGATATCGGCAGGTGCGAGATTGATCGTAATTTTTTTTAATGGGAATTCAAATCCTGAATTGATGATTGCGGCGGTTACTCTCTCTCGGCTCTCTTTAATAGCACTATCCGGTAGTCCGACAATCGTAACCGAAGGAAGTTTTCTTTCACAGTGGATTTCCACTTCCACGATGTAAGCCTTAATGCCGTAGGTTGAAGATGAAAATAATTTTGCAAACATCTGAAGCGCCCGCTAATTAATTTCTTGTTAATTAAAATTAATCTATAATTTAACTTTAATCAATATACTCAAGCCGCTTTCTTTAAGAGTTTATTTTTTGCGCTGAGCATTACGTTTACTAATTCACTCTCGTTCAATAATTCATGAGCAAGTTCCTGAATCATCTTCGGAGTTACGTTGCCGATAATGCGAATTGTCTCGGTCATAGGTCTTACTTTCCCATAATAGATCATTGATTGCCCTATACGCATCATCCTATTATTAGTGCTCTCCATACTCATTATCATATTGCCGATGATATATTCCTTGGACCGATTCAATTCCTTTTCGGTAACTTTTTTCGATTTTATTTTTACAAATTCTTTCCGGATTATATCAAGTGCTTTTTCGGTGGTCTTATCATTCGTAGAAAAATAAACTCCAAAAGTGGAGACATCATAAAATGAATTCAGGAATGTATTTATCTGATAAGCTATACCATTTTTCTCTCTCAGGTTTTGGAATAATCGCGAGCTGCTTCCTTCGCCTAGGATATTTGAAAGCACAGATATCTCAACTCTCCTTTTGCTGCAATATCCTTCGGTGGTATTGCCGATAATGACGTGTGTCTGCTGCGTTTCTTTATTGATATATAAGTTCTGCCTATGAGGTGTAACTGGTTCGAGAACGGTTTTTTCGCATTTACCTAAATCTTTCTGCAAATATTTATAAGCATATTTTACCACATCTTTATGTTGAATAAGACCGGAAGCCACTATATATAGATTATCGAATGTGTAATGCTTTTTCATGAAATTATCTAAATCGCGTTTCTTGAATTTTTTTAGATTTCCCTTCGTCCCGATAATTGGTAGCTCTAATTTATTCCCCTTAAAGATTATGTTTTCGAATCTATCGAAAATTAATTCTTCCGGGTTATCTTCAATATCATCGAGTTCATCGATAACTACATTGCTTTCATTTTTAATATCACTACTTTTAAATAATGGTTCGGAAACCATATCGGCAAGTACTTCAAACGTTTTTTCGAGATGAGACGAAAGTCCTCTCCCATAAAAACAGGTATGCTCTTTGGATGTGAAAGCATTTAAGTATCCCCCAAGTTCTTCTATCTCTTCGGAAATTTTTCTTGCGCTCCGTTTCTTTGTCCCTTTAAAAAGCATGTGCTCAATAAAATGACTGATACCATTATTTTCAGGAGATTCAAGGCGCGAACCAACATTAAACCAAAATCCGAGTGAGAATGATTTTACATGCGGAATCATTTCAGTTACGACTGTGATCCCATTTTGAAGCTGAGTGATATTTACATCGAGTGGTTTGATAGTTATTTCCATTGATAATTTTAATCGACAAATATAGAGAAAGAGATAACTTCTTACAAGGCAGTAATATTTATGATCGAAGAGTCCATAGCACATAATCCAAAATTAAGATCATTGCAGAGCTAAGTACAAAAGAGCGGATAGTAGATAGTCCCACCCCCTCTGCACCCCCTTCGGTTCTGAATCCAATATGGCATCCCATCAATGCAGTAACTCCGCCGAAAATTCCCCCTTTAAGTAATCCAAATAACATATCGCCGAAATAAAAATAGCGTCTGACCGATTCAAAAAATACGTTAAAAGAGACACCAAGAAATTGATTCGAAATAAAAAATGCGCCGAAGACTGCTATTACATTTGCATAGACTACGAGTATCGGTATCATAATAATAGAAGCAAAAAACCGAGGTGAAGCCAAAAAGCCAACCGGATTAATCCCCATTGTTTCGAGTGCATCGATCTGCTCGGTTACTTTCATCGATCCGATCTCCGCAGCAATTGAAGCCCCTACTCTTCCGGCTATTACTATTGCCGTAAGTACTGGTCCGAGTTCTGTTATAATTGCTTTAGTTGTCGCTGTGCCGAGGAACGATAAAGGAGCTATCCCTTTTAATTGATATGCAGCCTGCCATGCCGCAACGGCTCCTGTGAATAATGCTATTATTATTACTAATGGAAGTGAATTTACTCCTATATGCCCCATCTGAAAAACAAACTCTTTCCTATTTCTTAGAAGCTTCGGTCCATTTTTTATAATTTCAAAAAATAGAATAGATACCTGACCAAACTCTCTAAAAAATTTTATCGCTTTGCTGCCCAATGCTGTAATAAGGTTATTCATATAGTAGTAGATAATTTATAATGACTTAAAATTAGTAATAAAATTATTGATATCAGCCGAATCAATTAATTCTTTTATCGCTTCTTCATCCTTGAATTTCTTGGAGATTTCCGAAATTAATCGGAGCTGGAGTTCAGGATGATCAAAAGGAGTTAGGAGAAGTATGATAATCTTAGCCGGTTTTTCATCAAGCGAATCAAATTCAATTCCCTCTTTCGAAATTGCTATTGCAAAATGAACTTCAGAGATTTTTATCTTTGCATGCGGCAAGGCGAGATGATTCCCTAATCCGGTAGATATTATCGCTTCCCTTTTCATCACTTCACTTTTTATATAAGAATAATCCAGCTTATATCTTTCAGAAAGTTTTCTTATTAATTCTTCTATTACAGATTCTTTTGAATCAGTATCTGTAAAAAACACCAAGTCAGGCGTTAAGAGAGAATTTACATTTATTGAATTTTTGAATTTCTTTAAGAAATAACTCATAAATGGAGCACTTGATAGCGATGTAACCAATGCCATAATCACTAGAGCGACGAAAACTCTTTCGTGTATTAGTCCTGCTTGGAGCGCAAGAATGCCAAGCACAATTTCCATAGCTCCGCGCGAATTCATTCCAAAGCCGATTGCAAGCGCTTCGTCTTTTTTCATACCTCCCCAATAAGCACCTAATCCGCAGCCAATTACTTTACCCGCAAATGCAAGAACCACAAATATCAATACTATCACGAAGTCGAAACTTGTAATAAAATTGACTCTCAAACCGATAGAGACGAAAAATAAGGGAGCAAAAATATTTGTAACAAATTGCTGAACCATCTCTCTTGTCTGCTCTTTTAGATGCGCAGAATCACCGATAGCAATACCTACAATAAAGGCTCCGAAGATTGCATGAATGCCAATATATTCAGTAAATGCCGCTCCCAGAAATCCGAGAATAAAAATAAAATTTAATATTCCGCCCGGATATGAAATTTTGTTTTGAATAAATGGAATGATTTTATTAAAAATTTTACGCCCGATTAGTAGCATAAAGGCAATAAATACCAAGGTGGAAGTGATGATAACAGAAATATCAAAGCCATGCCCCGATTGCCCCAGCATTCCAAGAATAAATGAAAAAACCAACCATCCGATAAGATCATTAAACATAGCCGATGCGATTATCAAGAACCCGATTTGTGTCTTGAAAATATTAAGGTCCATTAAAGTTCTTGCCACTACGGGAAGTGCGGTTATTGAAAGTGCCGTACCAACGAAAAGTGCAAAAATTAATCTCAAAGACGGATCTTTTATACCAAGAAAGTCAGGGAAAAAATATGCAGCTAAAAAACCGATAGCAAAGGGAAATACCATCCCTATGACACTTGTGTATAATGCGGTCTTCCCTTGTTTGAATACCAATGACAGATTAACTTCCAAGCCGGAAACTAAGAGAAGCATTATCACTGCAAGATTTGTTATTCCATCTATTGCGATATCAGTCGATTTCGAATTAGCGAAAATAGTATTAAACATATCGGGTGCGAGAGTTCCAAAAACTGTCGGACCTATAATAATGCCGGCAAGTATCTCACCAACTACCGATGGTTGTTTAATTAAGCGCAATAATTCGCCGAATACTTTGGCTGCGAGTAACATTACACTAATCGCAATTAGAAATCGCGTTATATCTTCGGGGGTTAAATTCATTTATTGATCACTTTATTAATAGGATTGAACAAGGAAGCTCTTTAAAAATAAACTCTTCATTATGCTGAAAAATTCTATCTATGAAACTAAGTTTTTTGCTCGGAGCCGACATAATTAAGAGGTCGCTATTATTTTCCTTTACGAAATTACTTGCTTCCCACCCCTCCTTGCCATACAAACAAACACCTCTTACTTTTATTTCGGTGAGATTTAGTTCATTTATAAATACATCCATTTTTTCTTTTTCTTCACTATGCCATATTTTTCGTGTTTTTTCAGTTTCATCGGTGGAACCGGTGTCATAAACTGTAATAGCTAATCCGGGTACTTCATATTCTCTTATAAGACAAATCTCAGACGCTTTTTCTTTTATTGCAAGTTGATAAGCAATATTTACCAAAATTTCGCTTTCATAGGAATAGTCTATCTGAACAGAGATTTTCTTAAATGGCTTTGCTTCTATTTGGGGCTCGGTTAAAATAAATAGCGAACATACGGGGTCTCTCATTAATTTCCTGGCAACGGATCCAATATAATATTTTATAACTTTTTCTTTTTCTAATGCACCGGCTATTAATAGATCAACACCATTTTCTATACATTTTTTATTAATAACTTTAGCCGGATCACCTTGCCCCCAGACAATATTAATGTTTTCGGGAGCGAATCCTCCTGAAGAAATCAGTTCTCTTAATCGTGCTTCTATCGAATCATTCTTACTGCCTACATGAATAAATATCACTTCTGCGGCAAACTGATCGCTATATAGTTTCGTCTCTTTTAGTAATGCCTTGCTATTAGGTGAAAAAGTAACTGCAAGTCCAATTTTTTTGAACATAAAATCCCTGCTTATTTAGTCAAAATTTGATATTGATAACTATCTGATTTTTCATATATTGCGCATAATTCTCTTTGCGAGATTAATTAATCTATTTTCATAGAAGATAATTTCTCAATAATAGGGTTATTTAATATCATTTTCAAAACAATAAAAACAAAAACGATTCTTTATTATAAGGATTAATCTAAGCGATGAACGAAATTGCACTTGAATTATCAGAAAAAAAATCTAAAGTAGAGCTTCCTGAAAATCTACTTTTCGGAAGAGTCTTTACAGAACACCTGTTTGAAGTAGATTATGATGAATCAAAAGGTGGCTGGCATAACCCCACAATTAAAAAATTTTCTAATTTGAATATTAGTCCCGCCGCAATGGTATTTCATTACGGTCAATCAATCTTTGAAGGACTAAAAGCTTATAAACAGAAGAATGGAGATTTTGTTTTATTTCGTCCCGATAAAAATATCGAACGCCTTAATAGGTCAGCTCGGAAAATGTGCATCCCTGAAGTCTCGCCCGAATTAGTTTTGAATGCTATGAAAGAATTAGTACAAATCGATAGAGACTGGATGCCCGAAAAACCGGGACATGCACTTTATATACGTCCGGTAATGTTTGCAAGCGAACCATCATTTGGTGTCCGTCCGGCTGATACTTATAAATTACTTATCATGTTGAGCCCAGTAGGACCGTACTATCCGGAAGGATTTAAGCCTGTTCCCATTTTGGTAACTGACGAATACGTAAGAGCAGTAAGAAAGGGAATCGGAGATTGCAAGACAGCAGGAAATTATGCGGCAAGTATTCTTGCCCAAAGAGAGGCAAAGAAACTTGGTTATTCTCAGGTGCTTTGGTTAGATGGTATAGAGCAGAAATATCTCGAAGAAGTAGGGACTATGAATATATTCGTACAATTCAAGAATGAAGTTGCTACTCCAATGCTTACGGGTTCTATCCTCCCCGGTGTAACTCGTATGTCTGTAATTCAAATCTTAAAAGATTGGGGATATAACGTAAACGAAAGAATGATATCAATAGAAGAAGTTTCTGAAGCATATAAGTCAGGCGATTTAATAGAAATGTTCGGCACCGGCACTGCAGCGGTTATATCCTCTATAAGTAAACTAAAATTCAATGATCAGATGATGATATTTAATGAGAAAGAAGCCGGCGAACTTGGTACGCGCCTATATAATGAGTTAGCAGGCATCCACGAAGGAAAAATTCCTGATCGATATGGGTGGAATGTTTTAGTGGATTAACTATTAATAGCCTCAACAGGAGTGAGGGACTCCCTCACTCCTGATAAAAATTTGATATGAAATTATCCCCACCCGGACGTAAAATAGCTTTAACGTTTCAAATTAATCGCACCAAAGAAATTTATTGAAAATTAGAGTTTCTCGTCTCACGGATTAAGCTAAACTTAATTATTCTAAAAAAATGAGAAGAAAAGATCGACTTGCTGATTTTTTTTACTTTTTTTTGCATGATCTCTTGACTAGTGTTACTTTGTTCACTATATTTGGATTAGTGAACAAAAGGACACTATAATGAAAAAAGAATTAACAGAAAAACAAAACGACATACTTTCATTCATAGATGAAAGCATAACGGCTAATGGCTATCCTCCGACATATCGAGAAATCGGGAAGCAATTTGGTATTTCCAGCACCTTCGGAGTTAAGCGTCATATCGATGCTTTAATTAAAAAAGGATACGTAACAGCCGAATCCAATTCAAACAGAACTTTAAGTATTATCGATAACACCCCTAAAAATAAATCAGTTAGCTTCGATAATAGTATAGAGATTCCTATTGTTGGACGGGTAGCAGCAGGTCAGCCGATACTCGCTCAAGAAAATATTGATGGAAATATCTTGTTAGACCGCAGCATGATCAATGGAAGAAGCGATTGTTTTGGTCTAAAGGTAAAGGGTGATTCGATGAAAAACGCCGGTATTTATGAAGGCGATTTAGTAATTGTTTCTCCGCAGAAAGATGCAAATAATGGTGATATAGTGATTGCTCTTCTGGGTGATGAAGCCACTATGAAACGATTTATGAAGACTAAGGATCATGTAGTCCTTAGACCTGAGAATGAAGATTTTAATGATATCGTGATAAAAGATATCGAATCATTCTCACTTATCGGAAAAGTAGTTGGCGTTTTTAGAACTTATAACTAAAGGGTGTTATTATGAAAAGTCTATTATTCTCAACAGCTATTATTAATAGATTAAAAGTATCATTTATTTTTAGCTCTGAACTCATTTCTTTGGAACCTTATTACATTTCAAAGAATAAAAAGGGAGAGAAGGTTGTATTTGGAAGAATCAATAATCGAAACGAGATTAGAGTTTTTGAATACAACAAGATTTTCAATTTAAGACTATTAGATCAAAATAGATTTTCACCATTAATTCCGATCCTCCCAATTAATTAAAGGAGATTCGAGATGACAAATAAACCTAATAAAAGAGATAAAGTCGATAAATTAATTGACCAGTTTTGGAAACATGGTTTCCTTACACTTAGCAGGAAATATGGTACATATCTGCCCGAACCAAAACCAATTGGTCAATATGATGTGGATGCAGTTGGCAAATATAAAAAGAAATTAGCTATCGGTATTACCGTAACCGAAGAAGATTTTAGCAGCAATAATCTCATTACAAAAATTAATTTTATCGCAAAAGGATATCCTCGTCTAAACAATTTTCTTCTAACAATCTTTGTCGGCGTACCCTCTGATCTATTCCTAAAAGCGAGTATGTACCTGTATCAGTTGGATAATGACGTTCAATCCAAAATAAAATTGATATCGATCCCCACAGGTAAATAATTCGTCATAACTTATTGTTTTTATTGATTTTCTTGACATTTATACCCTTGCAGACTATTTTTCCAAGTCTAATTAAAATGGGATAGGATTATTGGTGCGATTAAAAGCAGCCGAATTAAAATCTATTGAAGATACAAAAATGAGTGGGAAAATCCCTGCTCACATTGCTATCATTATGGATGGTAACGGTAGATGGGCAAAAAAAAGAGCACTTCCTCGAGTGGCAGGGCACCAAAAAGGTGTTACTATTGTTCGTGAAATTGTAGAAGCTTGCGCCAATCTCGGCGTAAAAGTATTAACTCTTTACACCTTTTCGACCGAAAATTGGAATCGCCCCGAGGATGAAGTAACCACTTTAATGCGCCTTATTGTAAAAAGTTTGCAGATAGAGACTAACGAACTTCACTCCAATAATATTAAACTTACTACAATCGGTAATACCAAATTATTACCTTCCATAGTGCAAGATGAACTGAATAGCGCAATGGAAAAGACAGCGAATAATAGCGCAATGACCTTAAATTTAGCATTAAGTTATAGCGGAAGATGGGAACTAACTGAAGCAGTAAAGAATATAACGAAACAAGTATTAGATAATAAATTGAATTTTAAAGATATCACCGAGAAAACTATTTCAGATTTTCTAAGCACAGCTGCATTTCCTGATCCCGATTTATTGATCCGCAGCGGTGGTGAGCAAAGAATTAGTAATTTTTTATTATGGCAGATAGCATATTCGGAAATCTATATTACCGATACATTATGGCCTGATTTCAAAACTAAGAATTTGCTTGAAGCTATAAAAAGCTTTCAGAAAAGAGAAAGAAGATTCGGTTTAGTGAGCGAGCAATTATCGAATGGTCTTACCAAACAACCAGCTTAAAATAGCCCTTATTTGCCTTTTACTTTTTCCGGGAATAATTATTCCGCAGGTTCAAAAGAATAATTATAAAATTCTTGGAATGAGTGTAACGGGAAATAAATCCGCAGATGCCAATACTATCATTGCCAATACCGGCTTAAAGGTGGGCGATGAATTAGAAATCCCGGGCGATAAAACTAATAATGCAATTAAACGCCTTTGGAATCTCGGAATCTTTGAAGACGTGCAGCTTCTTCTCGAAAAGAAAATTGAAGATGGAATTTTCCTCCAAATCAAAGTAAAAGAATTTCCGCGCCTTGAAAAAGTTGATTACCGTGGTAATGACGAACTTAGCAATGATGATTTAGATAAAAAAGTCTCTATCGTTAGAGGACAGACTCTTAAGAATAGTGATATCAATAAGATAAAAGCAGACTTTCTAAAACTTTATGAAGAAGAAGGTTATCTCAACGTTAAAATTTCTCCTAAAAAATATATATATCAGAGAACCGATTCCACCTCGGATGAGTTAATTAATATCTGGGTTTATGAAAAAGACCTTTCACAACAGTACGAAACAAGAATTGATAAAGATAAGGCTACTTCTATTAATTCAATTGATAGGATTAAGGAAAGAACTGTATTGCTTTTTGATATCGAAGAAGGTGAAGAAGTAAATATTAGAAATATAGTTTTCAATGGCAATCTTGCTTTTGATGATGGTGATTTGAGAGGCGAAATGAAAGAAACTTCTGAATCAAAATGGTGGAAATTTTGGTCTAGTCCGAAATTAAAAGCAGATAAATTCAAAGAAGACCTTAAATTAATAGAAAAATTTTATAAGAAAAATGGTTATTTGGATTTTACCGTTCTCGGCGATACGATTATTTATAACGATGATAAAACAGAGTTAGACGTTATAGTTAATGTTTATGAAGGTGTACAATATAAAATAAGAAATTTATCGATAGTAGGTAATACAGTATATCCGACTGAATCAATTATGGAAAGACTTGCCTTTAATAAAGGTGATGTCTATAATGTTGAAGAATTCAATCAGAACTTATATTATAACGAAAAACAATCGGACGTATCTTCCCTTTATCAGGATAATGGTTATTTAGGATTTAATTTAGAAGCTAAAGAAGTGAAAGTGGCAAGTGATTCGGTTGATATTAATATTAAAATGAGCGAAGGCAACCGATTCAAAGTTGGCAAAGTAGAAATTACCGGCAACGATAAAACTAAAGATAAAGTAATAAGAAGAGAACTTTATACAATTCCGGGTAATTTTTTCAGTAGAAGTTATATTCTTAGAAGTATCCAGCAGTTATCTAACTTGCAATATTTTAATGTAGAAGAATTATATAAAAGCGGAGTGGATTACCGCCCTGCAAATGATAGTACAGTTAATTTGGTTTATAAAGTTCAAGAAAAATCGAGTGATTACTTAAATGCTTCGGTCGGTTATAGCGGTGCATTTGGATTCTCCGGTTCTCTTGGTTTCACTCTTACAAATTTTTCTATTTCCGAACCATTCCAAATGGGTGGCGGGCAGATTCTTAATTTTAGCTGGCAGTTTGGAGTCGGTAATTTTTATAGAACTTTCTCACTTGGTTTTACTGAACCATGGTTTATGGATACTCCTACTCTTGTCGGTTTTGATATGTTTGATACTCGTCAAAGATATGTTTATGATCTTAGACAGTCAGGAATCAGCTTAAGATTAGGAAGAAAATTAACTTGGCCTGATGATTATTTTTATGTTCAAGGAATTCTGAAATTCCAATATAATGATGTTATCGATGGACAGGGATATTATCAACAAGGTTTAACAAGGCAATATACAACCGGAATTGTAATTTCGAGAAATGACGTTGATAATCCGATCTTCCCTTCAAGAGGATCAAAGTTCTCTTTATCAGGTGAAATAACAGGCGGGCCTTTCCTTCCGGGTAACGTGGATTATTATAAAGTCGATTTGAAGAACGAATGGTATAAACCTCTTTTTGGAATTAATAGAATCGTAATGTATTCCAGTGTAGAATTTGGTTTTATAAATGAGTTAGTTAAGGGTACTCCAATTCAGCCGTTTGATTTCTATTACATGGGAGGTAATGGTTTGATTATCGCCACTACTCCATTAAGAGGTTATGACGATAGAAGTCTCGGGCAGCGTACCGCAGGCGATAGAGTTATTGGTTCGCGTGTGATGAATAAATATACTTTTGAATTAAGAGCGGCATTGGCTTTAGAGCCGATTCCGATTTATATACTTGCTTTTGCAGAGGCAGGAAACGTATTTTTTAATATGAAACAAACAGATTTGTTTAATTTGAAAAAATCTGTTGGTCTTGGCGCAAGAATTATGATTAATCCGATTGGATTAATTGGTTTTGATTATGGTTATGGATTCGATAGAAAAAGCGTTGATGGACAAGATCCACAATGGATTTTCCATTTCCAATTCGGTAAAGGTTTTTAATACATAATAAATATAATTGAGGTTGAAGTGAAAAAATATCTTGTACTATTTGCTCTTTTGTTAATTACATCTAGTGCTTTCGCACAAACAACAGCTCCTGCAGTTAAAATTGGGTATGTTGATTCAGAAACAATTTTAGCTCAATATTCTGAAGCTATCAAAGCTAAAAGTGATATTGATGGATTAGTTGCAAAATGGAAAGCACAGATTGATAGTATGGCAGCTGAATTACAAGCTTCATATGGCGAATATCAGAAACAAGCAGCTACTATGTCTCCTGAAAAACAAAAAGAGGCACAGACTAAGATCGTAGAAAAAGAACAAAAAGCACAACAATTTAGAGATCAAAAATTTAATCAGCCTAATGGTGAATATTTCATTAGACAAGAACAGATTATGGCTCCTGTAAAAACAAAAATATTTAATGCTATCAATGATGTTGCTAAAGATGAATCAATGCAATTTGTTTTTGATAAAGCAGGTGATGTAATTTTGTTATATGCTGAACAACAATTTGATATAACATTTAAGGTTTTAGATAGACTTAAAAGAGGCAAATAAAAAATGAAGAAATTTTGTTTTGTAATAGTTTTCGCTTTTCTTTTTGGATCATTATCGTTTTTATCCGCACAACCGAAATTCGGCTATGTCGATTCTGAAACGATCATGAAACAATTACCTGATGCACAAGACACACAGAAAAAACTTGATGCATTAATTAAAGAATGGCAGGATGAATTAGCAAAGCTCGAACGCGATTGGAAAGCTAAATATGACGATTATGAAAAAAGAAAGCTTATTCTTAGCGAACAAAAAAGAGCTGACGTTGAAAAAGAGTTAGTTACTCTCGAAGATCAGGTTTCTAAATACCGTCAAGATAAGTTTGGCGTTAGAGGTGAACTTTTTCAGAAGCAAGAAGAACTAATGAAACCTATTCAGAACAGAATTTTTACTGCTATTCAAGAAGTAGCGAAAGATGAAGATTTTGATTTTATATTTGATAGAAGCGGAGATATGATTTTTCTCTACGCTAAAGAGGAATTCGATGTAACGAATTTAGTTTTAGAAAAATTAAAATGAGTGAAAATGAAATTAAAATTAAAAGATATCGCCGACTTAGTCGGCGGTATTGTTTATGGGAATCCCGATGAAGTAATTTCCAATATTGCAAAAATAGAAGAATCCCAAAAAGGAGACTTAACATTCCTCTATTTACCTGCTTATGAAAAGTATTTATCCACCACAAACGCCACCGCAGTATTAATCAAACCCGAATTAAAACGCTCCAGAGAAGATATAAATTATATCGAAGTCAAAAACCCTAATCACGCACTTCAAAAAATAATTATTACATATCTTACTCCCCAAATCGATTTAAAAGGAATAGACAAAACTGCACAGATTGAGGACTCGGCTATTATTGGTACGAATTCAAACATCGGTAAAAATGTTGTTATAGAAGGCGGAGTAAAAATTGGAGAAAATAGCACAATATTGCATAATACAGTGATAATGAGAAATGTTTCTATCGGAGAAAATTGTTTAATCTATCCCAATGTTACAATTCGCGAAGATTCCGTCATTGGGAAAAACGTTATTATTCATTCCGGTTCAGTAGTCGGATCAGATGGATTCGGTTATATACCAAATGAAAACGGAGAATACACAAAGGTCCCGCAAATCGGTAATGTAGTTTTAGAAGATGACGTAGAGATTGGTTCTAATGTGTCTATTGATAGAGCCGCTTTCGGTTCTACTCGTATTAAAAGAGGCGCTAAAATTGATAACTTGGTACAAGTTGCACATAATGTTGTCATTGGTGAAGATACAGCGATAGCCTCTCAAGTGGGAATTGCAGGTAGCTCAAAGATTGGTAAGAATGTAATCCTAGCCGGTCAAGTCGGGATTGCCGGACATTTAGAAATCGGTGATAAAATTGTTATAACTGCTCAATCAGGCGTTTCTAAATCACTCCTTAAATCAGGACAGTATCGAGGAACACCAGCAGATGATTTTATGACTGAGCTTAAAAATGAAGTTCACGTAAGGAATTTATCTTCTTATGCAAAAAGTATTAAGAATTTAGAAGAAAAAATTGCATTTTTGGAAGGAAAAATTTCTGAATTAATGAAAAAGGAAAATATCTGATGTTAGAACTTCAGAGGACGATAGCCAAACCCGCTTCAATATCCGGGATTGGGTTACATACAGGCACTTCATGCACAATGACTTTTAGACCGGCTCCCGATAATTATGGGATTAGATTCATACGTGTCGATCTTGGGGATAGACCCGAAATACCCGCAAATACAGATTATGTAGTTGATATATCACGTGGGACTACATTAGGTCTTGGAGAGGCAAAAGTTTTTACGGTTGAACATGTACTCGCTGCAATAGTAGGATTGCAAATTGATAATATAAAAATTGAATTAGATGGAATCGAACCTCCCGTGGGTGATGGGAGTGCAATGCCTTATGTCGAAAAATTACTCGAAGCAGGTTTTGTTACTCAAGAAACTCCAAGAGATTATCTTAAAATCGATCAAACTGTAATGCATCATGATGAAGAAAATCAGATCGATATTGTTGCTCTTCCACTTGATAATTATCGAATAACAGTAATGGTTGATTACCAAAACCCAGCTTTAGGAAGCCAGCATACCGGACTCTTTGATTTAGAAAAAGAGTTTGTAACAGAATTTGCTCCTTGCAGAACTTTTTGTTTTTTGAGTGAATTAGAAGCCCTTGCAGATAAAGGATTAATTAAAGGGGGAGATATCAATAATGCTATCGTTATTGTGGATCATGATTTAGAACAGGAAAAATTAGATAAATTAGGGAAAAAGATTGGTGTAGAGACGCCATTGAATATAGGTGATACAGGATTCTTGAACGATAAATCACTTCGTTTCAAAAATGAACCGGCTCGACATAAACTTTTAGATATGCTCGGAGACTTGGCACTAATTGGTGCACCAATTAAAGCACAAATTCTTGCGGCTCGTCCCGGACATAAAGCGAATGTAGAATTTGCAAAAAAAATAAGGGCATTATATCAACAAAATAAATTGATTAAGAAATTCCAGCATGTAAAAAAAGAAGGTATCGTATTTGATATCAATGCAATCAAAAGGATACTCCCCCACCGTTATCCGTTTCTTTTAGTTGACAAGATTATTGAATTAGAATTGGATAAAAAAGTTGTTGGTGTAAAAGCTGTAACGGGTAACGAACCATTTTTTGAAGGCCATTTTCCTGATTATCCTGTAATGCCGGGTGTTTTAATTGTTGAAGCTCTAGCACAGGCAAGCGGTATATTATTGTTGAATGCACTTCCCGATCCTAAGAGTAAATTAGTCCTTTTTATGAGTATTACTAATGCTAAATTTAGGAAACCGGTTGTACCCGGAGATCAATTAATACTTGAAGCAGAACTTATAACAAAGCGCCCAAAATATTTTGCAATCAAAGGTGCTGCTTATGTAGAGAACACATTAGTGGCTGAAGCAGAATTTATGGCGGCAATTGTAGATAGAGATCAACCAAAAAATATAGAAGAAAATTAATGAACTTAATTCATCCAACATCGATCGTTAGTCCTAATGCGAAATTAGGTGAGAACGTTAAAATAGGTCCATTTACAATTATCCATGATGATGTAGAGATTGGAGATAATACTGAAATAGCATCAAGCGCGGTTTTATATGACGGAGCTCGAATTGGTAATAATGTTAAGATTTTTCAAGGAGCTTCGATTGCCAATAAACCGCAGGATCTAAAATTCGGTGATGAAAAAACATATTTCTATGTGGGAGATAATACCACAATTAGAGAGTTTGTTACATTGCATCGCGGTACTTTAGCAACCGGTAAAGCATCAGTCGGTAAAGACTGCCTTATTATGGCTTATGCGCATGTTGCACACGACTGTATTATTGGAGATAATTGCATTTTATCAAATGCAGTGCAAGTCGGTGGACATGTTCATGTAGGAGATTGGGTTATTATTGGCGGACTTACAGCCATTCATCAATTTTCAAAAATAGGTGAGCACTCTATGATTGGAGGTTCATTCAAAGTTTCTTCAGACGTCCCCCCTTATATTCTTGCTGCGGGAGAACCACTTAGATATCATGGACTCAATGTAATCGGGTTAAGACGTCGTGGTTTTTCTAATGATGATATCGCTACTATTAAAGATTGTTATCATTTCCTTTATCATTCAGGTAATAATTTTTCTCAAGCAAAAGAAAAAATTGCAGCTAAATATCCTGATAATATTTATGCAAAAAAAATATTAGACTTTTTTATTGATGTAAAAAGAGCAGTAATAAGAAGATGAAATGGTTTTATATCGATACCGGATTTAATACAGGTAAATATAATATGGATTTTGATATGTCATTAGCGCAGTCATGCACTAATGACATTGCTTTTTTCAGGATATACCGATGGCAGCCATATTGTATCTCTTTGGGTGCTAATCAAAAAATGACTGATATTAAAACCGAAAAAGCATCCGCTGATGGTGTTGATATTGTAACCCGACCAACCGGCGGAAGAGCAATTCTTCACGCTCAAGAAATTACTTATTCGGTTATTTATCCTTATGGAAAAGATTTTTCTCCAAAAGAATTATATTCCGAAATTTCTAAAGCACTTTTGGAAGGATTGATATTATACGACCATATATTAAGAGAAGGGGAATTAGAAACTCTTCAGCCCAACTTCCCCGCTCTATTGAAAGAATCAACCGGTGCTATCTGCTTCGGAAGTACGGCAAAGAACGAAGTAAAATTTCATGGTAAAAAATTAATCGGAAGTGCACAAAGGAAACTAAACAGCACTATCCTGCAGCATGGTTCAATCCTTTGCGGAGAATATCATAAGCATTTAATTGATTATCTTTATATTGATGAAAATCAATTTCAACATCTTAAAAACGAGATTGATTCAAAGACAATCGAAATTGAAACCATCGTGGGTTATGAAACCGATTATTCCAAACTCATAGATTCATTGAAAACCGGATTCGAAAATCATTTTGAAATTTTAGAACCAATCAATTCTTTTATTAAATAGCAGTTAAAGACTCCTTCAAATGAAAAAAATACTTTTAATTATATTATTAATTTTTACTACACATTTATATTCACAAGATGATTCTATATCCGTTTATTTGGATGGGACTTCGATTACAAATATTACAGGTGATAAAGAAAATATCTGGGTAGCAACAAATGGGAAAGGTATTTTTAAGTATTCACTAAAAACAGAAAAGTGGGAAAATTACTCATCCGAAAAAGGTAATCTTCAACATGATATTTTTTATTGCGTAGCGGCTAATGATAAATTTGTTTGGGCAGGTTCCACCGATGGTCTCTTTATATTAGATAAGAAAAGAGATACATGGACAAAAAGAAAATTTGGCCTTGGCGGGCAGCTCAGTAATTGGATTCGCTCACTTGCTTATGATAAGTATGAAGATATTCTATGGATCGGCAGATTTAAATATCTAACCGAATTTGATTTAAAAAAGCAAAGATTCACTGATCACGATCTCACGATTGCAGGGATTGAAAAAACAAATACAATCAAAGATATTGCTGTTGATGGTGATAGTGTAGTTTGGTTTGCAACTGAAGCCGGTCTTCATAAATACAATAAGAAAAAAAATATTAATGACCCGGATGCAATCTTTTTTTATGACAACAGAAACAATTATTTTGCCGGACTTGGAGAACAAATATCGATCTCCTCGATCGCATTCGAAAGCAAAAATCTTTGGATTGGTTTAGACGAATTTACAACTCCTGAAAGACCTGATTTTAATGTTGGCGGCATCTTTAAATTCAACAGGAAAAATGATTGGACTAAATTCGATGTCTCAAATGGACTTACAGGTAATGGGATTAATTCGTTGGCTATTACAGGAAATTATATATGGGCCGGGTTATATCAGTTCGGAAGAGACACTAAAGATATGTATGGCAGAGGGCTTGCCCTTATAAATAGAACCAATAATAAAGTATCTATTATAAGAAATAGTACTATTTCTCCGAATATAAATTGCATCTATTTTGATGGAACAAATATTTGGATTGGCACTAGTTCAAATGTTGTAAAAATAAAAATCGTTAATAATTTGGCTAAATGGTAATATGGAAAATTTTAATAAGAAAAAGATTCTTAAATTAAACAGTAATTTGAAAAACAAAAAAATTGCGGTTATCGGCGATATGATGCTCGATAGCTATTATTGGGGTTCAATTAATAGAATTTCTCCTGAAGCCCCGGTTCCCGTACTCGAAGTCGATAATGAATTTTCTCGATTCGGCGGAGCAATGAATGTTGCTAAAAATATCCAAAGTCTTGGAGGCATCCCATTCCCTATCGGAGTAGTAGGTAATGATTCTGATTCTGCTATTTTCCATAAATTATTAAGTGAAAGTAACATAGACGGAAAAGGTTTGATAAAGGACAGTTCAAGACATACTACTACAAAAACAAGGGTAATAGCACACAAGCAGCACGTTATTAGAATTGATAAAGAAAACATTAACCCAATTGATTCAAAAATTGAAAAAAAAATAATTAAATATTTATCTTCGATTATCGATCAATTAGATGCAGTAATTTTAGAAGATTATAATAAAGGCGTGCTTACTCCAAATATAATTAAGGAAGTTATCAAAATGACTTTAGATGCAGGGAAAATAATCTCTGTCGATCCTAAGTTTAACAACTTTTTTGAATATAAAAATGTTACAGTATTTAAACCAAATCGGAAAGAGACCGAAGATGCACTTGGAATAAGAATTAGAACGAGTAAGGACCTTGAATATGCGGGCAATAAATTACTAGATAAATTAAATCCTACTTATTTATTACTTACTTTAGGGGAAGAAGGAATTGCCCTTTTCGAGAAAGATAAACCGGTCAGAAGAATCCCTACAAAGGCGAGGAAAGTTGCCGATGTTTCGGGAGCCGGTGATACAGTCATCGCTACTCTTACTTCCTCTTTGGCAGCAGGATATTCAATTGATGAAGCATCATATCTGGCAAATTTTGCAGGTGGAATTGTTTGCGAAGAAGTTGGGATTGTTCCTATTGATATTACTAATTTAATTAAATCAGTTAAAGAAGAATTAAAATGAAAAAATACATTTATCGTTTAGATGAACTTGTTCAGATAAGAAAAGAGCTAAAGCGTGAGAACAAAAAAGTTGTTTTCACCAATGGGTGTTTTGATATTCTGCATGCAGGTCATGTTGATTATATCGAAAAAGCAAAAGAAATGGGTGACGTTTTAATCGTAGGTCTTAATTCGGATTCATCAGTAAAAAGAATCAAAGGAGAAAAACGACCAATAGTACCTGAAAATGAACGTGCCTTTATTATTGCATCCCTAAAGTCTGTCGATTTTGTTATATTATTTGATGAAGATACGCCTTATGAATTAATTAAGTCTCTTGCACCTGATATTCTCGTTAAAGGTGATGACTGGAGTATTGAAAATGTTGTAGGAAAAGATATTGTAGAAAAAAATGGAGGTGAGGTAAAAACTATTAAGTTTGTCAACTTCCAATCTACAACTAACATTATAAAAACTATTCAAGAAAGATATAAATAAAGAATGGATGAAAAAGAAACACCAAAAAAAATAAAAAGATCTTTTATTAGGAAAGCATTCAATGTATTGCTCGTTTCCATGGGTGTTTTTGTATTTATTATTTTACTTTTATTTGGTTTTTCACAAACTTCCACTTTTAGAGACTATTTAAAAGATTTTGTAGTTGATCTTGCAGATGAGAATCTGAATGGCAAACTGACGATCGGTTCTATTGATGGCACCCTTCTTACATCTTTTTCTATTAATAATACTGTACTGACAATCGAAAAAGACACATTAATTTCTGCAGGTAAAATTGAAGTAGTAATCAGTCCCTTACAATTAATTTTAAAAAGAATTTATATCAGATCATTAGGCTTATCTGATGTAAAAGTTAATTTGCTGCAAAATCGAGATTCCACATGGAATTTTGAAAATCTGGTAAAACCTGATCCTGACACAACTACTAGTAAAAGTACATTTGATTTTACCATCATAGCAAATAATATTTTGTTCCAAAATATTGATATAGTTAAGCAGACTTTTGAGAATAGAGGTTCCGGAGAACGTTATCAAAATCTAAATATGGATGACTTGGTAATAAATAATTTTTCTTTAGATGCCAATGCAGTATTAGATTTAGGTAATAATGATTATGTATTTACACTTAATAATCTTGCTTTCACTCCTAATCTTACTCGATTTAGCTTAAATAAATTTTCCGGAGTTTTTACAGCAACAGAAAGTTTCCTAAGCGTAAGAAATTTTAAACTTGTTACCGATAGCAGCGATATAACTATTAATGCACGATTAGATAGCGTAAATATATTTAGTGGTACAGAACTTATCGATTTTAGAAATTATCCAATTAGAGCTTCTTTAGAAGCAAAACCATTTAATTTTTCAGATCTATCATCATATATAAACAGCACAGAGATTTTAAGAGGAGCACCTGAAATTTTATTTAGTGCACATGGTAAATTCGGAGATATTAGAATTGATCGTCTGCTAGTGGAATATCTTGATACAAAAATTGATCTTAATGGTAGAGCACAGAACTTAAATAAACCGGAAAGTCTCTATTTTAATGCTAATATAGTCAATAGCAGTGTTTATTATAAAGATGTAAATGAATTATTGCCAACCTTGGAAATACCAAAATTTGCTCAATTGTATTTAGAGGATATAAATATAAGTTTTGATGGTGAACCACAAAATTTTTCTTCCACCATTTCGGCAAAGCTCAATGACGGTGAAATAAAATTAAATGCAAAAATGAATTTAAAACCAAATATCATTGAATACGATGTAACCGGTGAAACAACCAATTTTAACTTAATGCCGATCATTGGGCTTAATACAGATTTAAATTCAGCGATTTCAATTAAAGGTAAAGGAACTTCACCTCAAAATCTCAATTCTTCAGGAGATGTTAAATTAATAAGCACAGTAATTGATAGTACTTTAGTAGATGACCTTTCACTTAAATTCACAGCGGCTAATAGAAAAATAGATATTACAGCCGAGGGTAATAGCAAAAAAAGCAATATTTATTTATCAAGCCAGATTGTTTTTGACCAAGAAAATGTACCTTCATATAGCGCAATAGGTAATATTTATAATTTAGATTTATCTAAATTCTTAAATGATGAAAACTATTCCAGCAATCTTAATTTCTTTTTTAGTGCTGAAGGAGAAAGCTTCGATCTGGATTCACTTAATACAAGAATTTCATTAGGAGTGGAAAACTCACGATATAAAGATTTTGATATTGATTTTACGAGTATTGATATAACAGCAAAAACGGAAGCTTCTTTTAGAGAAATTAAATTAGTTTCTGATTTTATTGATTTTAGAATCTTCGGCGATTTCTCTGCCAATCAAGCTATTGACTTAGTCTCTTATGAAGCCTCTGCTATTGCAAAAGTAGTACAAGAGAAATTATCCTCTCTTAATCCGCTTCAAGTATTAAAATCCACTGAATCAAAAGAAGAAGAGATAATTGAAATTCCCGAGTCAGCAAGCAGCCCTATTCATATTAACTATGAATTTAAATTCAAGGATTTTGATCTTATTGCACGCTTGATTGGCAATGACAGAATAGATCTTGAAGGAAGTGGCGAAGGAACAATTGATAATAAAGACAATAACTTCGTAGTTACAACTGATATGGAAATCGATTATTTCATTCTTAAAAGTGGGGAATCAATTATATACCTATCTGATTCCGACTTGAATTTAAATTTTGTCAGAGATAATAGATATCTATCATTCGATAAACTTTTAGGAACTACTTCAATCTCTGGTAAGAGACTTTTCTTTGGAAGTACTATAAATAATTTCAATATGGATATTGCATTCAACCAAAGTAAATTATTTTTTATGGCCGCATTGGAGTATGATAGCCTAATTACTGCAAGTACATCAGGTGAGGTCATAATGTCTCCGCAACAACAGGAGATAAGAATAAACGACCTTTCTGTTATCATGCAGGGGTTGGAATGGAAGAATAGGGATACGCTAAGTGTAGCATTTACTCCCGAATCACTCAAATTCAATAAGTTTACTATTGGAACAGGAAAAACCGCAATTAACCTCAAAGGGTCGATTGAAAATAATAAATTTAATAATCTTGTTGTAGAAGCGGATAGCATTGAAAGTTATTTAATAAGCAACTACTTATTTGGCACTAATGATCCTGAGTTTAATTTATCCGGTGAATTTACTGCATTACTTTCAGGTACCTTCAATGATCCTACTTTTAAGAGCACACTAAAATTAAATGATTTCTCTTATGAAAAAAATAAATTTGGTTCGTTATTAGGATATCTTAATTATAAAGATAAACTATTCAAAGCAGATATAAAGTTTTTGGATACTACATATAATATTAATCAGCCATTATTAGCTTTAACTGCATCTCTACCTTTTGATCTTACCGTAGGCGAGGGTAAAACTCGACTTATAGAAACAGAGCCGATTAATATAGCTCTAAACACAGAAAATTTTAATCTCGCTGCTTTAGGTCAATTAGTCCCATTCGTAAACCATCAATCCGGTTTGGTAAAATCTGATTTAAAGATTACCGGCACTTATTCAAATCCTCAATTTGAAGGAGGACTTGATATTGGTGATGCTTTCTTTACAGTTGATTATACTAATCTCGACTATAATTTTAATACCAAACTACAATTCCAAGGGAATAAACTTGTTATTGAATCTCTTAATTTGATGAATACAAGGATGGTTACACATCCGGGTAAAATGAGCATTAAGGGAGACGTGGAATTAGATGGGTTTAATTTGGCTAATATTAATCTCAACGTAAATGGAGAATTATCAATTCTTGGAAAGGCTTCTCAAGTTACTTCTCCAAATCTGTATGGGGATTTATTAATAGCCGCAGGCAACGAATGGAAATTTAGATATTCAAATAATCGCTCTTTCTTCGCAGGTGATATTATTCTTAAGAAAACAGATTTAACTTATACAACAACTGAAAACAGTTACGCAAGTGCAATAAAAGATTATGATTTTAGAATAATAGAAGATTCAACACACTTAGACAATGAGAAAAAACGATTCGATGAATTAATTGCAGAATTGAATAAAAACAGAAAAATCAGCAAGAAAGAAAGCTCCGGCTCGTTCGATTACCAATTAAATCTAAGTATCGAGGAAGAAGCAGATATAGTTTTTGTTTTGTCTGAAGTTGCTAATCAAAAATTAATTGTAGTTCTTAGCGGAGATCTAAAGTTTGAAGACGTAAAAGGGATTCAACAGATTCAAGGTGCTTTTGAACTAAAAGATGGTTCTATGCTTGAATTTTTCAAAACGTTTGATGCAACCGGTTCTATACGATTCGAAAGCAGCATCGCTAATCCCTATTTAGATATTGTAGCAACTTACATAAATGAATATATTGATCCGCGGGATGAAACCGGTACGCCTCAGGATGTTGCTGTAAAAATTAAAATAAATGGTGAGCTTAAAGATATTGGGGCTAATCTGGCGAAGAATCCCGGAAGCATTGGAGTTTATATTGGGTCTAAAAATATTCAAAGTGATACGAGAGATTCAAGATATGATAATGCGGATGCCTTCGCATTTATCCTTACAGGTAAATTCAAAGATGATTTAACAGCATCAGATAAAGCATCGGTAGCCGGACAAACTAATGCATTAGGAAGTACGGCTACATCTTTCTTAGGCCCCATTCTTACTAATTTTGTTAATGGAGCGGTTGGTGATCTCATTAGCAATATATCGGTAAGTCAATCAGGCGAATACACAAAATTTGCCTTATCCGGAAAGTATCAAAAACTAAAATATAGCTTCGGAGGTACTACTGAAGTATTTCAAAACTTTTCCAAAGCAAATATAAAGTTTGAGTATCTTTTTAATCCGCGATTTCTTATTCGTATAGAAAGGAAAGATCCGGTAGTAAATAATAATAATTATGAAGATAAAATTAACGAATTAGGTCTTAAATATAGGTTCGAGTTCTAAATGAAAAATAAAATAAAATCATTCTTCAAAGAAAATCCCGGAATAAGGATTAAAGCAAAAGAATTAGCTAAGCGATTAGAAATTACAGAAGAATTTGAATACGCCGAGCTAAAACATTTTCTTCATCAACTTGATGAACAAGGATATTTAGAAAAATTTGGTAAACGTTACGAATTAGCCAAAAAACTTTCCGATAAATTAATAGGAAATATTAATATTATTAATAAAGGTGAATATGGATTCGTTCGACTAAAAAATTCCGATCTTGAAGATATTTTTATTCCCGGTCAATATCTAAGCACTTCACTTGAAGGAGATAGTGTGGAGATTGCTCTTCTGCCAAATCGAAGAGGCAAAAATCTCGAAGGAGAAGTGATAAAAATAATCGAACGAGAAAAAGATGAATATGTTGGAATACTCAAAAAAACAAAATCATTTTATTTCGTTTCATTAGATAATAAAAAAATCCATAGAGATTTTTATATAAACGAGAAAGACCTAAATGGTGCAGTTAGCGGAGATAAAGTAACAATTTCAGATATTGAGTGGGTGGATGATTCTCTTAATCCGGAAGCTAAAATAAAAGAGATACTCGGCAAAGCCGGAACTTATGATGCAGAGATTGCATCTATTGCCAAAGAATTTGGAATAAGATATAAATTCCCTGATGAAGTATTAAAATACGTTGATTCAATTTCTGATATAATTTCTGCCGATGAAATAAAGAAAAGATTAGATCTTAGGAATGAAAATATTATTACAATTGATCCATTGGATGCAAAAGATTTTGATGATGCAGTATCAGTTGAATTATTAGGTAATGGTAATTATCGCGTTGGAATCCATATTGCAGATGTGAGCCATTATACACCAAAGAATAGTCCGGTTTATAAGGAAGCACTAAGCCGTGGAACAAGTGTTTATCTTGTCGGGAAAGTAATACCTATGCTTCCGGAAAAACTTTCAAATAATATCTGTTCGCTTGTCCCTTATAAAGACCGGCTTACCTATTCAGTTATTGCAGAAATAACGAAGCGTGGAAAAGTTGAGAATTATGAAATAAAGAAATCAATAATTAATAGTAAGCGTAGATTCACCTATGAAGAAGTGCAGGATATTATTGAAAAGAAAGAGGGCGATTTCAAAGATGAAATTGAGACTTTATTAAAGATATCCACAACTCTTAGACAAAAGAGGATGAAAAATGGAAGTATTAATTTCCATAGCTCCGAAGTACAGTTTACACTGGATGACGATGGCAATCCAATTGCAGTTGCAATCAGAGAATCTAATGAAAGCCATTATCTAATAGAAGAACTAATGTTATTGGCGAATCAAATTGTGGCTTCTCACGTAAATAAAACCAAAAATCCTATTCCATTTGTTTATAGAATTCATGATCTTCCTGATGAGGAGAAAATCACTGAATTTTCGAGATTCGTTAAAAGTCTTGGTTATAGCTTCGACCCCAATGCTGCAAATAAATCAAAAGAATTCCAAAAACTTTTGGATGCTATAAAAGGAACTGCAGAAGAAGCAGTTATTAATGAAGTCGCTATCCGTTCAATGGCTAAAGCTATTTATTCAATTAAGAATATTGGACACTATGGATTGGCATTCAAATACTATACACATTTCACTTCCCCTATCCGCAGATTCCCTGATTTAATAGTCCATCAACTTATATATGATTATATCGAAGAAAACAAGGGCAAAAATTTATCCATTTCGGATTTGGATGAAATTTGCAATTATGCATCATCAAAAGAAAGGAATGCTGTCTTAGCAGAAAGAATGTCAATTAAGATGAAACAAATTGACTACTTGAAGAATAAAATTGGTGAGGAATTTAATGGTATCGTTTCAGGAATTACTAATTTCGGAATTTTTGTCGAACTAAGTGATTCGCTCGCTGAAGGTTTAATTCCCTATCGATTATTAGAAGGTGATTATTATTTCTTTGACGAAAAAAATTATTCCGTAGTCGGAAGAAAATCTAAGAAACGCATTCGTCTTGGCGATAAAGTAACTGTAAAAATTTATAGAATTGACCCGGAGAAAAAAGAGATCGATTTTATTCTTACCGGTAATTATTAAGTTATTAAGGATTATCTATGAGAAGATTTTATATATTTATTATTTTTATTTTAATTGGCTCTTCGCAAATCTATGCTCAATTTGGACAAAACAAAGTTCAGCATAAAGATTTGGATTGGTTTTATATCCAAACTAAACACTTTGATGTTTATTACACATATAACGGTGAAAGAATAGCGGAGTTTACAGCTTCTGTTGCTGAATATGCTTTAGACAGAATTCAGAATGATATTAATTTCAAAGTAAATAATAGGATTTCACTAATTGTATATAATTCGCACAATGATTTCCAAGAAACAAATGTAACGGACGAATATACAAGTCAGGGCGTTGGCGGATTCACAGAACCATTTAAGAATAGAGTGGTCTTCCCTTTTGAAGGGTCATATCAAAAATTTGAACATGTAATTTATCATGAATTGGTACATGCAGTAATGCGCGATATGTATTATGGAGGAACGGTTCAAAACATAGTTGCTAAAGGGATAACCTTACAGCTCCCACAATGGTTCTGGGAAGGAAGTGCAGAATTTTTGTCTCAAGAATGGGAAACTAATTCTGATATGTTTATTCGTAATGCGATAATAAGCGAAGTGCTCCCTGATGTAAATAATTTAGATGGTTACTTAAGCTATCGCGGTGGGCAAGCAGTTTTTAAATATATCTCTGATACTTATGGTCGTAAAAAAATCGCAGAATTAATGAGCAAGACTCAAAATCTTGGCGGTCTGGAAGCTGGAATGAAAGCTTCAATTGGACTCGGTTTAAAAGAATTTAGTGAACGATGGAAGAAATCAATTAAAAAAGAATATTGGCCCGATATAGCCAGAATGTCCGATCCAGATGAATTTGCTAAAAGATTAACCTACAATAAAGAAGATGGAGGTTTTTATAATACCAGCCCCACTCTTAGTCCGCAAGGTGATAAGATTGCATTTATTACTGATCGTGATATATTCTTAAAAGTTTACTTAATGAATGCGCAAGATGGTAAAATAATTAAAAGTATAATTTCCAGCGGACAGACAACAAATTTTGAAGAATTAAATCTTCTTCATCCTTCACTTACATGGGCACCCGATAATAAGAGAATTGCACTTTCATTTAAGAAGGGCGGCTCCGATATCATTAATATTATCGATACCGAGACGGAGGATGTAACCGAATTACCTGTTCCATTTGATGGTATTGAGTCTGTTAGTTGGTCTCCCGATGGTGAAAAGATTGCCTTCAGCGGACACAATTCTACACAGTCTGATATTTATGTATATAATTTAAAAACAGAATCACTATCTCATGTTACTAATGATATTTTTTCAGATAGTGATCCTTCATG
Source organism: bacterium BRH_c32 (assembly GCA_001516025.1). Lineage (GTDB taxonomy): Bacteria > Bacteroidota > Ignavibacteria > Ignavibacteriales > Melioribacteraceae > BRH-c32. The sequence continues at coordinate 33,741 of LOEU01000005.1, forward strand.
GAGCCCTGATAGTAAGTATATTCTTTTTTCTTCTGACCGTGGTAAGTTCCTTAAAGAAAAAGATGCCGGTGAGGATTTCAATATCTTCAATCATGATTTCAAACAATTAGATTTGTATATGACATCACTTGAGGATAGAAGTATTTATCGTCTTACAGATTGGGAATTGAGCGATGAGAAATATGCAGTTTTTTCTTCAGATGGAAAGAACATATTATTTGTCTCTGATTATAATGGAATTAATAATATTTATAAAAGAGAGATCGATTTAACAAATCCAACAACCGGAAAAAATTTACCAATTACAAACTCTTTAAGTGAAGTCTCTCAAATCTCAATTTCTCAAGACGGGAAAAAACTTGTCTTCACTTCACTATATAACATGGGATATAATATCTATCTTCTTAATAATCCTTTCGATATGAGTGTGGATAGTGATACATTAGAACTAACTGCATATATGAATCGATTGAGAAATGGCAGCTCGGCAATCGAAGATTCAACGGTTATTGACTCAACCGGGATTATAGCTTTGGGAGAAACCAAAGAACTAAAAGAAACTCCTGATAGTACTTCTACCGACAAAGAAGGAAAAAGATTTTATACCGGTAAATATATTTCAAAGAAAGAACCAAAAACCGATAGTGCAAAAGTGGATTATTCACGATATATATTCGGAGTAAATGAAAAAGCTTCTGATTCAACTTTGGTAAAAGAAAGACAAGTTGTATTCAAAGAAACTTTAGATGACGAAGGAAACTTCCTTGTTAATAGATATCGTACAACTTTTTCTCCAGATATTATTTATGCCAATGCCGGCTATAGCACTTTATATGGATTATTAGGTACTACTGTTTTATCTTTTAGCGACATGCTCGGTAATCATAGAATTGTTGGGATGACTAGTTTGCAGATTGATATAAAAAATAGTGATTATGGATTAGCATATTATTATTTAAAAAACAGATTGGACGTAGGTGTTGAATTTTTCCATACGGCTAGATTTGTATATTTAAGTGGGTATTATGGAAGCGAATTAAATCGTTTCAGAAATTTTGGTGCTGTATTTTCATTAAGTTATCCTCTAGATCGGTTTTATCGTCTTGAAGGAAGTTTGAGTGTATTGAATGTTACATCGGATAATTTAGATAATATATCTGCGGCCTCTGATAAAGCCACTTATATAGTTCCTTCAGTCAGTTTTGTAAAAGATAATATTTTATGGGGTTATTATTCACCAATCCAAGGTACGAGATATAAATTTACTTTATTTGGAAATCCCGGTTTCACAAATAGCCGCCAAAGCTTTTATTCATTTGTATGGGATTTTAGAAACTATATGCGCTTCTGGTATGATAACTCGTTCGTCTTTAGATTATCGGGTGGGTATTCAGGAGGTGCAAATCCTCAAAGATTCTTCCTTGGCGGAACTGAGAACTGGATTAACAGAACATTCTCAACCGGAGATATACCTGTGAATAATGCTTCCGATTTTGCTTTCCTCTCGCCTGCTATGCCTATGAGAGGATTTAATTATGCAGAACAAATCGGAAGTAAATATACCCTACTGAATCTCGAACTAAGAATGCCTTTGATTAGATATTTGGTTACGGGTCCTCTTCCATTGTTATTCCAAAACATTTTAGGAGCCGCTTTTATAGATGCCGGTTCTGCTTGGAATAATACTAAATCTTTACAACTATTAAGCAAAAATGCTGATGGAACTACTGTTACTAAAGATCTATTATTGGGTGGTGGATTTGGTGCAAGAATGTATTTTATCTTTTTGTGGCGTTTTGATGTAGCCTGGACTTATGATCTTGATCGTTTCTCGCAGCCTAAATACTACATATCTATTGGATTAGATTTCTAATTTAGAAAAAATAATGCCGGTTAGCCGGCATTATTTTTTTGTACTATCAGAAGATTTTTGGGGTTTCGATTTATAATCTGTCTGGTAAAATCCTGTCCCTTTGAAAATAGGAGTTGAACCTGCACCAATTAATTTTTTCAATTCCCCATTACATTCAGGACACTCATTAATCGGTTCTGCATTTATACTTTGGAAAAACTCAAATACTTTTCCACATCCTATGCATTTGTAATCATAATTGGGCATATATTTCCTTACATGAATAAAATTCGTGTGTAAAAATAAATATCTATTTTATTAATTCAAATAGCATAATTATTTCCCTACTTTTTTGCATATTTGGGTTAATAAAAAAAATAAAATTATGAAAAAATTAAAATATCTTATCGCCTCCTTAATTCTTTTGCAAGGATGCTTAAATTACACTCAAATAACCACAATTAAAAAAGATGGTTCCGGTTCAATGTTTATACACTATTACATGCACTGGAATAGTGAAAGAGATTCTTCTGTAATAGAATCTTTAGGATTTTTTAATAGAGATTCTGTTTATAAAGAATTCACTTCTAATTATAGTAAAATAAAGGATGTGGAAGTTTATAAAGATAATTCCGATAGCACGGTACATGCTAAAATTTTATTTGAGTTTGCCAGTCTTGATTCATTGAATAACGCAAATGCTTTTAAAGGTGCAGAATTAAAGATGATTGATGGAGAAGATGATACAAAAATATTTTCTCAATTTATTCAACCGATAGCTACCGGATTCGGTTTTGAAGCAAAGAATATTAAAATAAGTTACATCTATTATCTTCCGGGTGAAATATTAAGTCATAACGCTACGTCGGTTGCAAAGAATGAATTAAGATGGGACTATTCATTGACTGAAATTGGTACAGGGAAATATATAACTGCAACTTTCCGCCCATTTAAACTAAAGGAAACACCGCTTTGGATCTATATTGCTGCCGGTTTTGTCCTTTTAATTGTGATTGTTTATCTTTTCACTAAGAAAAGTAAATAGCGATTGATATTACTCTTAATTTGACATACCCTTGACTTTTCTTTATATTTTGAGTCTATCTTTAAAATAGGAAACAGTTTTATCTTGATTCAAGACCCATTGATTTTTTCCGGAAATTCAAATCCTGAACTTACAAGTAAAATCTGTAATTATTTGGGGTTAGAGCAAGGAAGAGTAGATACAAAGAAATTTAGCGATGGAGAAATCTGGGTTAAATTCCATGAAAATATTCGAGGCAGGGATGTATTTATAGTACAGCCAACACAACCGCCTGCGGAAAACTTAATGGAACTTTTGATTATGTTGGATGCTGCTAAAAGAGCATCAGCTAAAAGAGTTACTGCCATAATGCCCTATTTTGGTTATGCAAGGCAGGATAGAAAAGATCAGCCGCGCGTGGCAATAACGGCTAAATTGGTAGCAAACTTAGTAACCGTTGCAGGTGCTGATAGAGTTATCACAATGGATTTACACGCAGCGCAGATTCAAGGTTTTTTTGATATTCCGTTTGATCACCTTTATGCATCTCCTATTTTTACTGTATTGTTTAAAGATGAATATAAATTAGAGAATTTGACTGTTGTATCTCCCGATATTGGAGGTATTAAACTTGCAAGGTCGTATGCAAGAAGATTAAATGCAGGCTTGGTAGTGATTGATAAAAGAAGACCGACACATAATGTTGTAGAAGTAATGAATGTGATTGGAGATGTTGATGGTAAAAATGTTCTTTTAGTAGATGATATGATTGATACAGGTGGCACTTTTGTGGCAGCAGCTAAAATGCTTAAAGAAAAAGGTGCAAAAGAAATTTACGGAGCAATTACGCATCCTATTTTATCCGGTAATGCTGTTGAAAATATAGAATCAAGCCCATTAACAAAAGTTTTTGTTACAGACAGCATTCCAATTGAAAGGAATATTGTTTCTGATAAAATTGTAGTACGATCAGCTTCGGAGCTTTTGGCCGAGGCAATTATACGTTCTTATAGAAACGAATCTATAAGTTCTTTATTTGAAATTGATAAAAGTTAGTTAGGAGTATATTAAGAAATGGCTGAAATCAGTCTAAAAGCACAGAAAAGAGCTCTAAGTACAAAAGGAGCCGTAAACGAATTAAGAAGAAAAGGAAGTGTTCCCGGTGTTTATTATGCAAATAATCAGGAAACTATTCCTATTTCCGTAACTGAAGGTTCTTTAAAACCATTAGTTTTCACATCGCAAACTCATATTGTTGACTTGCAAATTGATGGAGCAGAAGGATTAAAATCGATCATTAAGCATATTCAATTCCACCCTGTTACAGATAAAATCATTCATTTTGATCTTCTTGGTATAAACGTAAAAGAAGCAGTTGAAGTTGAAGTTCCTATTTCTGTTACCGGTTCTGCCAAAGGAATCAAAGATGGTGGAGTTTTACAACAAACTTTACATAAAGTTATGATTTCCTGTTTGCCTAATGATATCCCAAATCATCTTGAGATTGATGTAACAAATCTTGGTATAGGTGATGCTATCCACGTTAAAGACTTAATGGGAATGTTTAAATATGAATTTAAACAACTAGAGGAAGTTATAGTTTTATCTGTGGTAGTTCCTAGATCTCATGAAGCTGTTGAAGTTGAAGAAGAGACTGAAGAATCAACAGAACCTGAAGTGATTAAAAAAGGTAAGTCTGAAGACGAGGAATAAATAAAGATTTGAGAGTAATTCTAGGAATCGGAAATCCCGGTTCCAAATATGAATTGACACGGCATAATGCCGGGTTTATGGCACTTGATTATTTTGCCATTAAACATCGCCTCAAGTTTAAGCCTTCAAAGAAAGATTACTATAAAGCCGGTGGTGCTATTGGTGCCACCGACTTTTTTTTAGTAAAACCCACCACGTATGTAAATTTAAGCGGTGTCGCTGCCAACGATATTGTAAATGAATTTAATATCAAGCCTGAAGATCTTCTTATTGTCGCTGATGATATAAATTTAGAAGAAGGAAGAATAAGGATTAAAAAAGGCGGTTCTGACGGCGGGCATAATGGTCTAAAATCTATTATCTATCATCTTCAAACAAATAATTTCCCTCGCTTACGAATAGGTATTGGTAACGATTTTGATAGAGGTGAAATGGCTGATTACGTCCTAGATAAATTTGATGAAACTACTCTAGCCCAAATAAAACCAAGTTTTGATCTCTGCAATGATTTGATTCTACAATTTATAATCGGCGGTATTAAATCAATGAGCGATCATTTTAGTAAAATATCAAAAGAGATTAAGGAAAATGATTGAAATCTCTAAATATATTAAATTGGTATAATTCAAAGAAATTAATGAGTGCGATAGCTTTAGTTATTGCGCCATAGATAAAATAAAGCTATTTTAAGGGTCTATTTTTTTATAAACCCTGCTTTTACCAAAAAATTGAGTAAGAGCCTAACGTCCAAAGGGAGGTCGAAAAGTGAAACAACAGCAGTATGAAAGTGTTGTATTAATTAATGCCGCACTAGAAGATGAGCAAATCGATGCCATCATCAATCGAATTAAAGAATCTATTACAACCCATGGTGGTGAACTTATTGAAGTTGACAAATGGGGACGTAAAAGATTAGCATACCCGGTACAAAAATCTAAAACAGGTTATTATGTAATTTTGAGATTTGAATCTGATACTTCATTAATTGCAATTTATGAAAGAGGTTTACGCCTTGATGAAACTGTTATTAGATACCTAACCATTGCTTTAGATAAAAAAGCAATAGAAGCAATTGCTAAGCAGAAATTAAAAGTAGCTAATGAATTAGCTCAAGCTGAAGCAGATGCTGTGGCAGAAGTAGAAGCAGCTGCTTCCCAAGAAACAGCTACAGAAGAATCTGCAGCAGTGGATGAACCAAAAGAAAGTTAAGATAAATATTTTATAGCTATAATGGAGGTTACGATGGCCGAATTGAAGATGCCAGAACTTAATAGTGTGATAGTTGCAGGTAATTTAACTAAAGACCCGGTATTCAGAACTACATCAAATAATACACCAGTTGTTAATTTTCACGTTGCTGCTAATAGAAGATATAAAGATAGCAGTAACCAATGGCAGGAAGATGTTTGTTACGTAGGTGTTGTTGCTTGGAATAAATTAGCTGATAGCTGCAAGGATCGACTAAGAAAAGGAAGCGCAGTTTTAGTAGATGGTGAACTTCAAAGCAGAACTTTCAAAACAGAAGACGGCAAAAATAGAACCATAGTTGAAATTAAAGCAAAAAGGATACAATTTTTAAATAAATTCAGCAAGTCAAACAATGGATCGGACGACACATCCTTTAGCGAGGATGACGATACCGATTATGAAGATAATTCATTCGATAAATTTCTTACCGATGAAGAATCTGACTTAATGAAGAATAATTAGTTGGAGTTAGAATGAAAAACGTTAAAAACGTAAAAAAAGTAAAAAGGTCCGTTGACGGATACATTGATTACAAAGATTCAAAACAGTTACAGAAATTTTTAACCGACCAAGGGAAGATAATTCCAAGAAGAATTACAGGTCTTACTGCTAAACAACATAGAGAACTTGTTCAGGCAATAAAGAGAGCAAGGCATTTAGCGATTTTACCATTTGTTTCCGAAGCGGTGAAGTAGGAGGATATGATGAAAGTAATATTACGTAAAAATTATGAACAACTTGGTAAAGTTGGCGAAGTTGTAGAAGTGAAGAATGGTTTCGCAAGAAACTTCCTTCTCCCACGTCAAATAGCTTATCAGGCTACAAAAGGAAACATACTTGCTCTTCAAGAAGAGAAAAAACTCTTTGAGAAAAAAGAAGCAAAGGAATTAGATGCTGCAAAAGCATTAGCTACTGAACTTGAAAAAGTTTCTATCTCTATTGCCGTTAAAGTTGGTGAAGAAGATAAGATTTTCGGTTCCGTTACAAGCCAAATGATTGCTGATGCCATTAGCGAAAAAGGTTTTGAAATCGATAAAAGAAAGATCGAAATTACAGAACAAATTAAAGCTCTTGGTATTTACAGTGTTCAAATTAAATTGCACTCAAACGTAAATGCAGTAGTAAAAACTTGGGTTGTAAGAGAAGAGTAGTTTTAGAGCTAACTCTAAAAAAGCCGGTCAATACCGGCTTTTTTTATGGTCATTAAATGCTTAGCAAATCAGCATTTAAATTGACTTTTTTAACGTATCAGTCTATATTTAGAGTCTTAATTAATTTTGAATTTTTTATAACCATTAGCAGAATGAGTGATGAAAGAAATACGTCTTAGATTAATCATTATCGTAAGTGCTGTTGCTTTGTCTTTATACCTACTATACCCTACATTCCAGGATTATTTAAATGGCAAGGAAGTCAACACACAACTCGAAGTTGTAAGTCAACAAATTAAAAAATCCAATCCAAACATTACTGATCTTGAACTAAAAGAAATTATTACAGTAAAAAAAGATAGTATCCTTTCTAGCAATCCGGATTATAAATCCGCACGCGAGAAAAGAATTAAATTAGGTTTGGACTTACAGGGCGGAATGTACCTTGTTATGGAAGTAAACACGGCAAAGTTATTAGAAAAATTAGCTAAAGCCCCCGATCCGCAATTCAGAGCATTGCTAGCTGAAGCAGAGAATGAAAGTAAAATCTCTGATGAAGATGTTGTTTCAATACTCGCCAATAAATTGCAAGCCAAGGGTGTAAGTCTTAGCAGATATTTTGGAACAATTCGCGAGAAAGATGTTGATATAATTGGTAAACTTCAACAGCAGGAAAAAGATGCAGTAACCCGTGCTATCGAAGTTATATCAAATCGCGTTAATCAATACGGAGTTTCTGAGCCAACAATTCAACAGCAAGGTTCTCGCAGAATAATCGTCGAACTTCCGGGTATCGCTCGTGAAGAAGAAGCTAAAAGATTATTACAAGGAAGAGCTTTGCTCGAGTTTAAATTGGTCAAAGAAGCAAGTTTTGCATTCCCTATTTATCAGAGAATCAATGATGTTCTTGCAAGCGGCGGCAGTCTTGATAGCTTAGCAACTGATTCATTAGCTGCAAATAGAGATACATCTAATGCAAACTTAAGTGAAGCAGAATTTAGCAAGAAGAATCCATTCTTTGCAATAGCTCAACCGATGGATCCACAAGGCCGAATTGCTGATCTCGTTGTTGAAGAAGGTAATAAAGGGAAATTAAGTGCATTTTTAGAAAGACCTGAAATACAGTCAATCCTTCCTGATAATGCAGAATTAGTATATGATGCTAAACCTGATATTACACCCGAAGGTAAATCATATTTTAAGCTATACATGTTAAACAAGAATCCTGAATTAACCGGTGGTGTAGTTGTTGATGCACAGGCAAATATTGATCCATCCACATCTGCCCCAATTGTTACGATGCAGATGAATACAGAAGGTGCAAGAGAATGGGCTAGAATCACAGGTTCTAATATCGATAAGAGATGTGCAATTGTTCTTGATGGAGTAGTTTATTCAGCACCGGTAATTCAGAATAAAATTCCTTCCGGTAATTCACAGATTTCAGGCAGCGGGACTTTAGAAGAAGCAAAACTATTAGAGATTGTTCTAAAAGCCGGTGCTCTTCCTGCTCCAATTGAAATTATGGAAGAAAGAACTGTTGGACCATCTTTAGGTCAAGATTCTATTAGTGGCGGTCTTAATTCAGGTTTATTAGGTTTTGCTTTAGTTGCCTTTTTTATGATGTTTTATTATAAAGCAGCCGGTAATATTTCGGTACTTGGCTTAACCACTACAATACTTGTTACAATTGGTGTTTTAGCGGGATTCCATGCTACTCTTACACTCCCCGGCATTGCAGGTATAGTTTTAACCATAGGTATGGCGGTTGATGCGAACGTAATTATTTATGAAAGAATTAGAGAAGAATTAGCTACCGGGAAAACTATGAAAGCCGCCATTCAATCGGGCTATTCAATGTCTTTCTCAGCTATTTTTGATTCAAATATTACAACATTCTTTACTGGTATTATTCTTTATCAATTTGGCAGTGGACCGATTCAAGGTTTCGCATTGACTCTAATGATTGGTATAGTAGCCAGTTTATTCGGTGCCTTAGTTGTATCAAGAGTTATTTTTGACTACTTCGCTTCAAAAGGTGCTAAAATTAATGTCGGTTAATTTAGTTTAGGAGAATTGAAATAAATGAGAGTTTTTGAAAATCTTAATGTCGATTTTATGGGGAAAAGGAAACTTTTCTACTATGTATCCGGTTTATTAATCATTTTGAGCTTAATCGGAATTTTTGTTAGAGGAATGCAATATGGTATTGATTTTAAAGGAGGTTCAGAAATCGGTATCCAATTTACAAAATCAATTGAAATTGCCGATGTAAGAAATCAAGTTGATAAAATTGGTCTTGGAAACGTTGAAGTAAAAACTTTTGGGGGATCTACCGGTGTTTTAATCAGAACTGATGCTCAAGAAATACCTTCGAGAGAAATTCCAAAAGTATTTGATAGGATTAATACCATTATTAGCAATACATATCCAGGTGTAACGGGCACTATTATAGATTCATCAAATAATAGCATTACATTTGAATTCCCTGATTCTTCTATTGCAGAGGTAATGAATAATAAGTTATATCAAGCTGGATTTCAAACTGCAAAAGTATCTGAAGAACCATCGAATAAGGGTGTTGTAGTTCGTATAGGTATTGCTGATTGGATTAAAGAGAATCTTACATCTCACTATACCGATAATCCATTTACCGTATTGAAGGAAGAAAAAGTAGGACCTAAGATTGGTGAAGAATTAAAGACAGACGCTTTAATTGCTGTATTCCTTTCTTTAGTAGTAATCTTAATTTACCTTGGATTCCGTTTCAAATTTGCTTTTGCAATTGGTGCCGTAGCAGCTCTCTTCCATGACGTATTTATTACTCTTGGTATTTTCGCTGCTCTTTATGGTGTTATCCCGGGGCTTAATCTTGAAATTTCTATTAGTATAGTTGCAGCGTTCTTAACTCTTACAGGATATTCGATAAATGATACAGTTATTGTATTTGACCGAGTAAGAGAAGATGTTAAAATTCATAAATCACTTCCCCTCGAAGTTAATATGAATAGGGCAATTAATAAAACAATGAGCCGTACTATTATTACAGGACTTACTACCTTTATAGTAGTTATAATTTTAATGTTTATTGGCGGTGAGGTACTTAGAGGATTTGCATTCGCGCTATTTATCGGTATTATTATCGGTACATATTCCTCAATCTTCGTTGCAAGTGCATTTGTTTTAGAATATGATAATAGAACTAAAGGCAAAATCGAATTTTAATCTAATTGAAAATACATTAAAAAGCCGGCATTAAATGCCGGCTTTTTTTTATCCTGTTGGAATGAAACTATTTATTATACTTTATTATCATACAGGTAATATCATCAAATTGAGCTTCATCTCCTTTAAAAACTTCTAAATCCTTTATCAAATTTTCTAAAGTTGTCTTTGCGTTATTATGGTAATTATTTAATAAAACTTTTTCCATTCTCTCATCGCCATAGAACCGGTCATTTGAATTTTTGTTTTCCGTAACCCCATCAGAGAATAAAAATATAGTATCATCATTTATTAGGTCGAATGTAATCATTTCTATTGTATTATTAAATAACTCACCTTTCTCTAAACCAATACCAAGGCCTTGCGGCTGATATTTCAAAATCTCTCTATCTCGAACAATAATTATTGGTGTATGTCCTGCTCTTACGGCAGTAACTTTCTCTTCATCTGTATCAATCAATAGAAGAGTTAAAGTAATAAACCAATTCTTATCAATTTCAGCGTAAATTCGTTTATTAATTTCAGAGATTATATTCTTAAGTGAATCCTCTTTATCGCAAAACAATTTAATCATAGTCTGAAGTTTTGACATATAAAAAGAAGCAGGAAGACCCTTGCCGGAGACGTCTCCAATAACTGCATACATCTTGGTATCGGATATTCTAATAAAATCGAAGTAATCCCCTCCTATGTGCATTGCAGGAATCATTTTCCCTGCAATATCAAGTCCATTTATCTTAGGAAGTACCTTAGGAAGTAAACTTTCCTGAATCTTTGCAGCAGTTTCAATTTCTTTTTCCATCTTTATTTTTTCAGCTTCTGAATGATAAAGACGAGCATTTTCAATAGCTATGGCAGTATGATTAGCCGCTACCAATAATAAATCTAAATCTTTATTTGCGAATTGTGCCCCCGAATGTGTTAATCCAAGAAATAGCAAGCCATTAATTTCCCCTTTAACTAAAAGCGGTATTACAGTAAAAATTTCTTCTTTAATTAATTTTTCTGCTTCATTCACGAATACTAAATCGAAATCTATACTTTCAATAACAGGTCGCTTTATATTCTCTTTGAGATGGTCAATAAATTTTTCCAAATTTTTCTGTCTGTTAAAAATCTCAAAATTCTTATTTACAAATCCCTCTTCCCTAATCAATTCAAAACTACTATTATTTCTTTTTACAGCAATTCCGAAGTGTTTTAATTTAAGAGCATTTACAAATATCTCTTCCGTTTTATTTAATATATTATTTAATCCGACAATGCTTGAAACATCAGAGCTAAATTGAACAAGCTTATTTCTAAATTCATACTGTTCTGGATAAAACTTAGATGTGATATAATCTTGAAATTTATCTTTTGTCGATTGAAAAACAATCGCTAAAAATATGAATACGGATCCGGCTATTATCCCTTGGTATTCAGAACTTACAACACTGCTAACTGTCTGTCCAAGCAGGTATATTACCAAGAAATAGGTGGCCGCTAACGAGATGGTAGCTAAGCCATACATCATCGTATTTTTTACAACATCACTAATATCCATTAATGAATATTTAAAGATCGAATAGCCAAAAGAAATTGGGAGAAATGCCAATAATATAATTGGCATCATATATTCAGGATTATTGAAGATTAAACCGATAATAGCATTAGCAATAGTATATGTATAAATTAATGCGATAAGTCCGATTGTGTATGAAACCAAAATAATAAATATTGCGTTTCTCTCACGTTTATCACTGAGGTGAGAATAATTAATTATTAGAAGCGTCAATCCGATGCCAAAAGAAGTAATAATTAAATTGAGATGAAATAAGCTCACAAAATGATTGTACTTTTGTTGTCCACTAACTGCAAAAAATATTCTAAGACAAATCGATAACAATGCAATTACAATTGGGGTATATTTAATTAATCGGATAAACCATGATTTTTCTGAATACTTAAATTTTCTTGGAAAAATAGAAAAAAATTGTAATATATAAAATGGCAAGAATGATGCGCCAATTGTCCATAATACCATAGCAGCTATTGCTACAAAGATGCTTTGGTATATTATAGAATTAGTAAAAGATTCTCTGAAAAAGAGCGTTGCCATAGAATAGAGAACAATATTAGCCCCGATCATAAAAAAACTTTGTTGCGTTTTCCCTTCGGGCTTCGCCATCAGAACAAAAAATCCGACTAAAATCCAAATGGTTCCAAGAAGAGTAAAAGAAAGCCCGGGAAAATCTATAAATTTCTTTACTTGAACCTTTCCTTCATATACTTGACCATACCTCGAAAATTCGTAAGTGGCATAGTCTCCTTTTTGGACACTGTCAAGGATTTGGCTCGCTTTAACTAAATTATTAACCTTTACACCATCAATAGAAAGTAATATATCCCCATCTCTTACACCGGCATTCCATGCCACACCCTCAAATTTTACTTGATCGAATTGAATGAATGTTTTACCTTCGTCATTTACTTTTAATACCCAAAGGCATTCATCATTCGATTGTGCAGTAACAAAAAATATTGAATAATAATTGACTGAAGAAAGAATCAATAGAATCAAAAAGGAGAAAATTATTACACCTTTTCTATTTGATTGCAATATTTGTTTAATTTTATTCATTTAATTTACTTTTATAATCAAACATGTAATATCGTCCGATTGTTCAGCTCCTTTGGTATATTCATGTACTTCATTCTTAATTTTTTCTAAAATCTCATCACTACTTTTAAGACGTTCCTCAAGTGCAATTCGTTCCAATTTCTCATCAGAAAATTCTTCAAAATCAATATTCATCGCCTCAGAAATTCCGTCAGTGAAGAAAACTATAACGTCATCTTTTTCCATTTTAATTGTTTCGGAGACGTAAGGAATCAAAGTTGGCATAACGCCTATTATCATTCCCCCTTTTTTGAGCTTCTGTATTTGAGCGTTCCTAATTAATAATGGTGGATTATGACCTGCATTGACATAGGTAAATTCTAATTTTGATTTATCAAATATTCCCCAAAAGAATGTAATGAAACTACCGTTACTCGTATTCTCTGAAATCAGATCATTAATTAAATTAGTTGATTCATCAAGAGGGAGATTCTGTTTACAAATTGATTTAAGGAATGCTTGTAAGTTTGCCATAATTAAAGCTGCTGGCACCCCCTTGCCGGATACGTCTGCTATGGCTAATAGGACTCTATCATTATCCAACTTTACAACATCATAATAATCGCCACCCACTGTTTTAGCAGAAAGGTTATATGCAGAAATACTTACTTCTTTAAATTGAGGTATCTTCTTTGGAAGCAAGTTCTGCTGAATATTCCGAGCGATTTCTATATCTTTCTCAAGTTTCTCTTTCTCAAGAAGTCCCTTTATCATGCTTGCATTCTCAATCGATATAATCGCCAAACTTCCGACTGATGAAATATATTCAACATCGGACTTAGAAAACGGTTTATTTGTAATCCGCTTTCCTAATAAAATTAATCCCTTTGTTATAGATTTAATTTTCATCGGAACTATACACTCAATTTCAAACTTATTTAAGTCGGGATATCTTTTTGCTATCTGCTCTTTATCTAAACTTTCATTTATTTTATCATATTCACATATTTTCAACGACTCTTTAATTTGTTCAATATCATATTTACTTTCAATAATATTAATCGATTTATCGCTGCAAGTTACTACTGCGTATTTTGACACCATTAACTGCCCAATAATAGAATATACGAGCAACTTGCCAATTACTTCAACTTCCAAAATACCGCTAAATTCCTTGCTCAAATCAAAGAGAGAACTGAGCTGATTAACTTTGGAATCCAATTCCCTATTTACATTTTTTAATCTTTCAACTGTAAGTGAATTCTCTACTGCCGTTGCACCGAGATTAAGAAGTGTTTTTAAAAATTCTAAATCTTCATTTGTAAAAGGGCTTCTCGAAAGTTTACTTCCTAATAGAACTATTCCTTTAGTGCCAGAATTAGATTCAATTTTTTCTATTACGCCAATTTTATATTGTGTAATAAATGCCTGCATTTTAGGATTAGAATTTAGTTCTTCAAGTTTAACTTTGGGAAATTTTTCTTTATCACTAATTGAAAATCCTTTAATAACCTTCAGTTCCAAAAAATTATTATTATCAATTAATGCTATTATTCCCTTTGTTATTTGGAATTTCGAGAAACATGTTAGAAGGATATTATTAAGAATGAAGCTTAGATCGAGTGAAGAATTAATTAGATTGCTGTAGTCAACTAAAGCAGCAAGATTTCTATGCGCGATTATATTTTTATCTGGGATCATAATTAGGGTAAATACTTTACCATTTTAACCTGATTTTTATTTTTATTTTTTGTGTAAACTACTTCGTCCATCATTTTTTTCATTAGGTACATTCCAAGTCCGCCGATTCTTCTTTGTTTATAATACTCTTTTATATCGGGCTCCGGAATAAGATTAGGGTCAAACTCTATTCCACTATCGAGAATGGTTATTATAAACTTGTTTGCAATTCGGTTAAGTTCTATTTGTATATCTCCGGTAGGAGAATATTTATAAGCATGCTTGATTATATTCGTGCATGCTTCATCTACAGCCAAGATTATATTACCAATTGCAGCATTAGAATACCCTAAGCTTAGAGCTGTATTCTTAATAAAGTCTCTGATAACAGATAAGTTATCAGTAGAACTTTTAACCGATAATTCCAGTGGGAATTTTAATTCAGCTAAACTCAAAGTTAACTCAGGTTGGAAAACTTATTAACTGCTTCTTTCTCATCTTTATAAAATTCATAAAGAACGGGAAATCCGAGCAGATCAAAAATATTATAGACGCTATCATTCATATTAGAGAATTTGATATCCCCTTGATTGTCTCTCATCTGCTCAACAAACGCCATGAAAACACCTAAGCCCGCGCTACTTATATAATTCAATTGGTCAAAATTAACAACCACTTTGAACTGCTTATCAGTAATGAGCTTAGAGAACATATTCTCTAATTCAGGAGCCGTATGAGCATCGAGATATCCCTTAACATCTATAACACTGACAGAGCCAACTCCTCGCAAGTTGACATTAAAATCCGCCATTAATATCTCCAATTATTTATTATTATTTAACCTTTTTAATATAACTAAAGTTATATCATCATGCTGTGAATTATCAAGTGAAAATGTAGTTAATTCTGTCATTATTTTGTTACTAATTTCACTAGCAGATAAATGACATGAATCTGAAACTATTTTCTCAATTCTTTCATAGCCAAAATCTTCAAAATTTGAGTTCTTCGATTCAGGAATACCATCAGAATAGAGAACCAAAATATCATTATAATTTAGAGAAATTTCCATCTCTTTTAATGAATTTTCAAAACTAATTCCATAATCAAGACCAAGCCCAATTCCGGGCGGCTGTATTTTTTGAATTACTCCATTACTACATAAAAGAGCCGGTGTATGTCCGCTTCGAGCAAATGATAATTTTCCTGTCTTTATATTAATTACATAATAAATAGATGTTACAAAAGTTTTTCTATCCAAAGTATCTTTCAAAACATCATTAACACGAACTAATAATTCCTTAGGATTTGAAAAAATCTTAGAAAGAGAGCCAAATATTCCTTTAACTTCTGCCATAATAAATGCAGCAGAAATCCCTTTACCCGAAACATCAGCAACGACAACTGCATAATTTTCTTCATCTAATTTGAAGAAATCATAATAATCGCCTCCAACCTCAAATGCCGGTATAAAAAGAGCCGAGAACTGATATTCATCTAATTCAGGTACTTGGTGAGGTAGAATTTTTCGTTGGATTTCTCTAGCCACATCTAATTCTTTTTCCATTCTTTCTTTTTCAATCGATTCTTCAATTAGTTTAGCATTTTCTAAAGCAACCGCCGCATAATTAGCAAATGCACTAATAGCCTTTCTATCATCATCATCATATTTAATTTCTAAACTTCTCGCAGCAAACAAATATCCGCTTATATCTTCGTGATGCATTAAGCAAGAGAATGCAATTGAATCAAAATTGAATTGCGAATTACTATTTTTTACAAATGGAGCTAGATTATGCCGAGTAACAATAGTTACACCCTCATCCATATCATACTTTTGTCCAAGAATAAACTTTGTTAATTCATCAGCTTCAAGATATCCAATATTATTCACTGATTTTAATTCAAATTCGTCTCCCTGTTTAATTACTAACCAAGAAGCATCTGAATTACAAATTTTAGACGTAAGTAAAGTAACAGATTCAGCAAGCTCCTTAAAATCAAATACTTGCGTAATTAATTTTGTAAGGTCGATAAGAGAAGAAACTTCTTCTCTTTTCCTGTCGAATGCTTCTGCAGTAGGTAAATGGAATAGAGTCGTAAAGAATAATACAGTAGAAAAGATTATTCCATACAACATAATTAAATTAATTAAAGTAAGAAGTCCGGGAGAAAAAGAAACAACAATAGTCTCGAAACTATCGTCTCCGGATATCATTCCAAAATTAAATGAAAAAACGAGGATTAAAACAACCGAGATTAGAATAAGATAAACTTTTTGTTTTTTCGGAAGGAACCCTATCCATGATACTCTGAGCGAATTTAGAGAAATCAGAATTATTGAAACTACATAAAACGATTCTTTTATAAAATCATATTCGGGATTGATCTTTACAAAAATATTAGAGAAAAATGTAAACATGAAAAAAACAAGCATTGTATTCATATAAACAGAAGGATCCTTTTTCTGCCTTAGGAAAAATAATTCTCTTAGTGAAGAAAAGATAAATATTACAATGCCAATCAATATAAAAATTGCAAGAATACTAAAAAGAGCACTAATAAAATTTCTTGTTTCAATATTGATATTATTTGACGAGAGTGTAAATTTGGTTATAGAAGCCACTAAAAATATCACCGCTGCAAAAATACCTATATTAAGCACCAATGATATCGGTTGCACCATTCTGGAGGTAAAAAAATCTTTAAGATATTCAAACAAAATAAATGCTGCTGCGAATACCAACATCTCATGAATAATAAACAATACCAGAACATCGTGCATTGGGAAGACAATATTATATAAGAATAAGAGAATAAAAACGAAAATAGAATATTCTAGTTTTCTTGAGCGTGCTATTTTTTGTAAGTTAAATTTCATTTTATCTATCTGAATTTGCGTTAGAATCTTTTTCTTGAATTTTTCTTTCTTTCTCTAATTTCATCTTGTATTTCCTCTGGATAGAATCTCTTGCCATTTTAGAATACATATTACCAATTGAATCCCATTTAAGTCCAAATTCTTCCCATTTTTTAGGGTCGTTAGTCTTCGCCGTTTCCCTTAATGTTCTGCTTAAATCGTTAGTCAGTTCTTTGATATTAAATTCAAGATTAATATTCTCCATCTCTTTTGTATTAGCAGGAATTTCAATTTTTATTTTATTTGGATCATTTGAATAAACTTTTATTTGATTTCCGTCAAAAACATATTTTGTTATATTCTCAAATTCCTTACTTTTTTTTCCCTCTGAAGGAGGTGGAGGCGGTGGTGTAGGGGATATCGGGAAATTAAATTCATAACCATTCTTTTTAAAACTCATTGCAATCTGATTTTTAAGTTGTTTCCTATCCAAACCCACAGTTGATTTAAATACTGTATCACTAGCTATAAAAATGAAATCATTATTCTTATTCGCATAAAATGATTTTTCTAATTCTGCTAGTCCCGAAGCATTTATTGGAATTTTTAATTTTTTATCACCTGTAATTTTTTGAATATGTTCCATCAAATCAGCAAAAATTAATCTCCTTAAATCGGGGAGTCTCGGACTAACTGCGATAGTGTTTTGTTCATTAGTCCATACTGAAGAATAGATTTCATCTTTATATGAATCGAGGATTGAATCTGCCATTGCTAACTGCCGAGTATCAAGGTTAAAATGCTCCTTAAATTTCTGATAGTTATCAGTATTTTCTTTAATCATGGCCTGCTTAACTTCGAGTACTTCCCCATTATCAGGGTCTTCATTTATGAATAGTATTCTATTATTTTCTTTATCGATAGGGAGATTCTGATAGTAAGCAAAATTAAAAATATCTTCTTTGCTTAATTCATTACTTACAAATAATGGTTTAAGATTAGCAGTATAAAAAGTAGTAAGGCTATTTTTATTCTCATCAATAAAGCTATTATACTTATCTTTATTAGACTTGAAAAAAAACATTAAACCAATAGTTAAAGCTGCAAGACCGAAATAAGGAATGAATTTTACAAAGTTATTTTTTTTCTTATTTAATTCGTGCAATTTAGGTCCTTAATTCTTTGTGGTACGGCTCCAATAAAAATTTTAAACTTTCACGGGCTCTAAAAATTCTCGATTTAATAGTGCCAACTTCGCAATCTAATTGATCGGCAATTTCTTTATATGAAAGTCCGTCAATATCTCTAAGGATAAGAGGAACACGTAATTTTTCGGGAAGTTTTTCAATTGCCCCCCTAACAATTTGCGGAACATCAATATCCTCTGAAAATGGTTTAGTACCATATTGAGTATCAGAATCTTCCAAAGGAACAAAGATACTTCTAACCTTCTTCTTCCTTAAGTAGTCTTTGCATTTATTGATTGTAATTCTATAAAGCCAAGTAGTAAATTTAGATTCGAACCTGAAATCTTTTAGCTTGTGATAAACGTTAATGAAAACATCTTGAGATATATCATCAACAAAATCATTATCACCAAGAGTAACAAAAACGAGATTGCGAACCTTTTCCTTATGCTTCATAACGAGAGTTTTGAATACGATTTGCTCGCCATCAATAAATCTTTTAATAAGAGCGAAATCTTCATCCTCTTCGGAATTAGAATCATTAAACTCGAAAGCATTATTTTGGTTTTCTAAACTATCCATACTTTAGACGATGATATTAATATAATGTTCCTATAAATAATTCTTTATTTTTACACATATATTCAATAACTTATCTTACAATATAATTATTTATAGATTATTAAAGCCAATTATTGTTTATAAACATGTTTACAAATACTTTTGAATAAAATTAATTCGGAGAGGTTGTATGAAAGTAAAAACCTATGAAAAGTACAATGCACTAGTAATTGAGTTAAAAGGAAACGTTATGGGCGGACCTGAAGCTCAAGAATTTGGAGAACTTCTACACAAATTTGTTGATGAAGGCAAACATAATATTGTTGTCGATCTATCAGAAACAAAATTTATGAATAGCTCCGGTTTGGGTATGTTAATTAGCGGTTACACCACAATGAAAAATGGTGGTGGAAGTTTAAAACTAGCTAATGCTACTGATAAAATCGAAAGCTTGTTAGTTATTACAAAATTAATAACAATCTTCGAACATTTTGAATCTGTTGATAAAGCAGTAGATAGCTTCAAATAAGTTAGTCATTTTTTTTCTTAGCTGTACCGGAGTGACTAAATCACTTTAGTACGGCTTTTTTTTTGTTTTTAAAATTAATTCGGAGTGCGTTTATGGAAGTTACCGTTTTGGTTGGCAGCCAATGGGGAGACGAAGGTAAAGGAAAGATAGTTGATATTCTCAGTGATCGATACGATTTTGTTGCTCGTTATCAAGGTGGTGCTAATGCCGGTCATACTGTTATTATTGGCGATCAACAATTCATTTTACATCTCGTTCCATCAGGCATTTTAAGAGAAAATGTAAAATGTGTAATTGGTAATGGAGTTGTAATCGATCCTCAAGCTCTTCTTGATGAAATTCAATTCCTTGAATCTTCCGGTATTAGTACAAAAGGACGTTTATTTATTAGTCATAATGCACATCTGATAATGCCATATCATAAACTCTTAGATCAGATTAATGAAAGCGGCGCCAATAAAATTGGCACTACAGGAAGAGGCATTGGACCTTGCTACATCGATAAATACGCAAGAAAAGGAATTAGAATTGTTGACCTCCTAGATAGAAATGTATTGAAGGAAAAAATAAAATTAAATTTAGAAGAAAAAAATAATCTTCTTAAAAAAGTTTATAACCATGCAGAATTAGATGTCGAGAAAATAATAAACGAATATGTGGAATTTGATAAACAGATTGATCAATATATTACAGATGCTCCATCTTTATTAAATAATGCTATTTTAGAAGGACAATCGGTATTAATTGAAGGTGCACAAGGAACAATGTTAGATGTCGATCATGGCACCTATCCATTTGTTACATCATCTAATCCTACATCAGGAGGCGCATGTACAGGAACCGGAATCCCTCCTACAAAAATTTCTTCTGTTTTCGGAATTGTAAAAGCATATACCACAAGAGTAGGCAACGGACCATTCCCCACCGAATTATTTGGAGATGAGGGTGAAGAATTAAGAAAAACCGGCGCTGAATTTGGGGCAACAACAGGACGACCGAGAAGATGTGGCTGGTTCGATGCTTTCCTTCTTAATTATTCCAGAATGATAAATGGAATTGAAAGAACTGCAATTACTAAATTAGATGTTCTTGGCTATCTTGATGAAATTAAAGTCTGCGTCGGTTATGAAAAAAACGGCAAAAAATTAAAATCTTATCCAACTGACATTAGTCAGTTAGAAAATGTTACACCCGTTTATGAAACCTTAAAAGGTTGGAGGCAAGATATTTCAGGGGCAAGAAGTTTCAATGACCTCCCTGCTGAATGTAAAGAATACTTAAGCTTTATTTCTCAGGAAAGCGGAATTGAAATAAAAATTATTTCTGTCGGACCAAAAAGAGAACAAACAATAGAGCTTTAGCAGTTAAAATGAAAATAAATTATAATCCGGCATCTAAAAATATTAAACTAATTTTACTTTTATTGGCAATATTAATAGCTGCCGGAACATTATTCTACACGCAATCGATAGTTCAAAAACTTCAGAATCGTGAAAGAGAGATTGTAAAACTTTACGCTCAGAGCTTGGAATTTATAGCCAATTCCACAGAAGATAATATCGATTTTACATTTATTTTTCAGAATATTATTCAAAGAATCGATTTCCCTCTAATATTAACTAGTCCCGAAGATATTATTAGCTCCACAAAAGCCGGTTCAGGGTTTAAGAATATTGAAATAGATTCGACCCTTTCGGAGCATGAAAAAAGAGCTTTTCTAAATCAACAATTAATTGAATTAAGAAAAATTCATCCGCCAATATTAGTTACTCTTCGAGATAGTACTGTAATTCAGAAGATCTATTTCGGAGAATCTGATATTGTCCAAAGACTAAAATACTATCCCTATTTTCAAATTATTTTTGCATTCCTTTTTATAATAATTGCATACTCAAGTTTTAATTATCTCAAGCGAAGCGAGCAGAGCAGTATCTGGGTAGGAATGTCTAAAGAAACTGCTCATCAATTAGGTACACCAATTTCAAGTTTGATGGGGTGGAATGAAATTTTGAGAATGAATTACAGGAATCCTGATAAAGTTATGGATGCAACTTACGAGATTGAAAGTGATTTAGTAAGACTTAATAAAATCACTACTCGGTTTTCAAAAATCGGCTCTAAACCTGAACTCAAAAAAGAAGAATTATATACTTTATTAGAAAAAGTAGTTTCATATTTCCAAAGAAGACTTCCACAAACAGGTAAAAAAGTGGAGCTTACATTAAACGGGGATAAAGATATAATTACTTTGCTTAATCCTGATCTTTTTGAATGGGTAATTGAAAATCTAATTAAAAATTCATTGGACGCCATTGAGAATAAAGAAGGTAAAATTGAGATTGATGTTCTAAAAACCAAAAACGGTATCGAAATTGAAGTTACTGATAATGGAAAAGGGATTGAACAAAAGAATAAAAATGATATATTCAAACCCGGTTTCAGTACCAAGCGCAGAGGATGGGGGTTGGGACTTAGTTTATCAAAAAGAATTGTAGAAAATTACCATGGAGGCAAAATATTCGTAAAAAACTCCGTTATCACTCAAGGGACTACAATGAAGATAATATTAAAATCTCATTTTTAGATTTGTCCTATTATTCTCTTTTTTAATAGAATAATAAGACCCCAATTCCTATTATTTAGAAAAACCCAAATTGATCTTTAAATTTCAGATCATATTAAATGCTTTCTTTGGCACATAAGTTGTTTTATTAAAGGTACATATATATGTACCCCCCCAAAACGCACATTAAACAGCCATGGTATGCCCTCACCATGGCTGTTTTTATATAGAACTACTTTTTTTATATATTTGTTATCTAAATTATGGAAAATACCTTAAAATTATATCTTAGAGAAAAAAAGCAAGAAACCGACGATACTATCAGTTTAATTTTAGAAGATACATCAGGAAAGATTAACTCGTTTCATGCCGGACAATTTATTACTCTCCTTTTTAATTATGAAAGTAGTATAATATATAGATACTACTCAATATCTACTTCTCCTTCTCTCCTTCCAAAATTACGCGTAACTATTAAAATCACGGAAAATGATATAGAGACAGAAAATATTATTGACTCATTGAAAATAAATGATGAAATAGAGGCATATCTACCAGCAGGTAATTTTTATAATGAAGCAACCCCTGATAATGAAAAAAATTATATATTAATAGGTGTAGGAAGTGGCATCACTCCCTTAATTTCAATAGCCAATCAAGTTTTAGAACATGAGAAAAAAAGTAAGATCTATCTTTTATATGGAAATAGGAACCAAAAAAATATTATTTTTTATAATGAAATAGAGAATATGATATCCGAGAATAAGGATAGAGTAAATGTAACACACTTTTTGAGCCGACCGGAAGGAACTTATACCGGCAATAAAGGAAGAATTACGGATGAGTTTATTAAAGATTTTTTGACATTTTTTAGTCCCGCTGAATTAGAAAAGACAGATTTCTATATTTGTGGGCCAGACGAATTAATTGAAAGGGCAACCGAAGCCATAGACTCACTAAAACTAATGAATAAGAATACATTAAAAGAATATAGGACGGTATCTATTAAGACCGTTAGTTAAATTAGATTTATTATAAAGGAGATTACATGTCAATAAATGAATCAATTCTACCCGGAGTTAAACATACAATTGCAATAGCAAGTGGTAAAGGAGGAGTAGGTAAAAGCACAGTAGCCGTAAATCTTGCGGTATCCCTTGCTAAGCAAGGTTACAAAGTTGGACTAATCGATGCTGATATTTATGGGCCAAGTATTCCATTAATGCTCGGATTCAAAAAAGATGCAAAAATATTTCAAGACTCACTAACACAAAAAATGATGCCTTTAGAAAACTATGGCGTTAAATTAATGTCGATAGGATTTTTGATTAGTGATGATGATCCGGTAATATGGCGCGGACCAATGGCAAGTGGTGCAGTAAAACAATTCATGACAGATGTGAACTGGGGTGAGTTAGATTATTTACTTTTTGACCTGCCTCCGGGCACGGGAGATATACAGTTGACGTTAGTTCAAGCAATTCCACTTTCCGGAGCTATTGTAGTTACTACACCTCAGAATATGTCATTAATTGATGTTCGAAAAGCAGTAAAGATGTTTATTAGGGTAAATGTTCCTATTTTTGGTATTGTAGAAAATATGAGTTATTTCTTAGCACCTGATACTAAAACACGTTATGATATTTTTGGTTCAGGCGGAGGTGAGAGTTTAGCTAAAGAATTTGATGTTGCTCTCTTAGGTCAGATACCGATTGATCCAAGAATTAGAGAAGGTGGCGATGCCGGAAAACCAGTTGCTTATGATTTGGAGGGTACAGTTCATGAAGAAGAGCTAAATAAAATAGCTAAAAACTTAGTGGCCCAAATAGAGAATAAAAACGGCAGCAGTAACGATTTAGAAATAGAATTATAATTTAAATGGAGTCGGAGATGACAAACCCTATGTTCGAAAAAGTTCAAAAAGCATTAGAGACTATTCGTCCATATTTAATGGCAGACGGTGGAGATGTAGAACTTGTAAACGTATCGGACGAAGGAATAGTAGAAGTGAGACTTACGGGTGCATGCAGCGATTGTCCAATGTCTCAGATGACTCTTCGAGCCGGAGTGGAAAGAGCTTTAATTCGTGAGATTCCCGGAATTAGAAGAGTCGAAGCTGTTAACTAATAATTTATATATAAGGTAATACAAATGAGAAACAAAGTTATTGCAGGCAATTGGAAAATGAATAATTCCATTGAAGAATCAGTAAAATTAATTTCTGAATTAAAGCAGGGACTTAACGAAACAGATATTAAAGTAATTATCTGTCCTCCGTTTACTTCACTTGAAACAGCTAATGCATTAATAAAAGGAAGCCAAATAGAACTTGGTGCTCAAAATATGCATAACGAAACATCGGGAGCTTTTACGGGAGAAATTTCCGCCTCTATGCTTAAAAGTGTTGGGTGCAAATACGTAATTCTTGGTCATTCAGAAAGAAGAGCAATATTTGGCGAAAGCAATGAATTCATAAATAAAAAAGTTCATAAGGCTCTTTCAGAAAACTTAATTCCTATCCTCTGTGTTGGTGAATCATTAGAAGAAAGAGAAAAAAACATTACGAAAGATGTAGTAAAGAAACAATTATTGGTAGGTTTAGATTCTGTCTCGTCGGATCAAGCAGAAGGAATAATAATAGCATATGAGCCTGTATGGGCAATTGGAACAGGCAAAACAGCTTCTCCTGAACAAGCACAGGAAGTTCATGAATTTATTCGTACACTACTTGAAGAAAAATATAGCAAAGAAACAGCAGAAAAAGTAATCATACAGTATGGTGGAAGTGTAAAACCCGAAAATGCTTTTGAACTCCTTTCTCAAAAGGATATTGATGGTGCATTGGTCGGCGGAGCATGCCTTAAAGCAGATTCTTTTCTGGGAATAATAAAAGCTGTTAAAAACTAACAAAATTAAGGGGATATCAATATCTTATTAATTGATATCCCCTCCCTTTTTTAGTATATTTGTAGATTGTATTTTAATAATTTTTAAAACTATGAATCTAAAATTATACTACCCCCTTTTTCTATTACTAATGTTTCCGGTTCTGGTTAAACCTCAAATCAGAACTTATGAATTAGAAAAAAAAGAATCCAAATTTGTGGATTCTTCATCTATTAGAATTAATTCTTTAAGGGAAAAAATAGACCTAAATAACAATTGGTCAGTCTATTATTCCGATAATAAAGAAGAATCTAAAAAGATCAATATCCCTGCTTCATTTAAAGGATCCGAAAAACTTACTTATGAAAAATATTTTACTTTATCTCAAAATCAGATAGAAAATAAAAGTATTCAAATAGTATTTGAAGGTCTTAGTTATTCTGCTGAAATTTTGTTAAATGGGAAAAATATTTATAATTATTATGGTGGTGGAATCCCGTTTAGTATAAATCTTCCTAAGGAAAATCTTTTCCATAACAGATCGAACCTTCTGAAAGTTAAAGTTACCAAAACTTTAGATTCAGAAAACTCTATTCCGGTTAAACCACGATTCTTATTCCCCGCTCAGAATGGTGGTATTATCAGAAATGTATATTTATCAATATTACCTAATGTATATATTGACGGTTTTTCTTTTAAGAAAAGTATAAATGCAAAAACCCAATCAGGTTCTTTAGATATCGATATAACAGTAATGAATTCTCTCCCGGTAAAAAAAACGATTAATCAGGATAGTAGTAATAATTCTTATGCTATTAACGTGGCAATAACTTCAAAAACCGGGAATCAAGTTTTCGTTGGAGAAAGCAAAATAAACGTAATTCCCAATAGCCGTTCAAAAACTATAAGAGTAAAAATTCCATTGACCGGATTAATGCTTTGGTCTCCCGAAAATCCAGACTTGTATTCAATTAAGATATCGTTAGCACAAGAAGGTAATTCAATTGATCAAGAACAATCCACAGTCTCTTTTTACAAATTCTCTTCAGACGGTTCAGAACTTTCGCTAAATGATAATAAATTCGTTATTAAGGGTTCAACATATATCTCATACAATACTTATACCGGCACTAAAGATATTAGCAATCTTAAATACGAACTTATATTACTCAAAGAAGCAGGATTTAATACTATACGGTTTTACAAACATTTCCCTAGTACTGATGCTCTAAAAATTTGTGAAGAGATTGGTTTATTGGCTTTTATAGAAGTTCCTATAAATTCTATACCTGAAGAACTTTTGCTTAATCCTGAATTCAGTGAACGCTACGAAAATACGTTATCGAATTTCATTAAGGAATATTCAACCTATTCAGCAGTTGGAGCAATCGGTCTTGGAAGTTCATTCCTATTAGATTCTGATATTAATAGAGATTTTATTTCTAAATTCACTGAACTTATAAATAATAAAACCGATAAAATTAGCTTTGCCTCTTTTCTTGGTTTTTCCGGTAAAAGGATAGATGGACTCGGACTTTACGGTTTTGAATTAAACGCAAACCGAACAACGAATACAAATAACTTTATTAACCTTATTTCAGATAAAGATAAACCAACATTCGTGAGTGAAGTTAGTTATCCTGATTATTATGGCAAATCATCGGGTTATTTATCAGCATATTCATCCGAAGCGCAAGCAAAATTTTTCACTGATTTTATTCCGAATATTCTTAAAAAGAACAATTCTGGGTTAGTAATTAATTCTATATTTGGTTTTAGAGGTGATTTTATCTCATCTTATGGTGGTAATAACGATTGGGAATTTTATCGTACAAAAATTTTAGATAATCCATTTTCCGATAATTCCTTTGCCTTTAGAGCCATTAAAGGTTCGTTTACCGGTACTAATACACCTAATATTTCTATCGGGACTGACAAAGGAGATTCTCCAATATCTTTTATTATTACACCGATTATTATTACACTTTTACTTACAATTGTAATAAATGCAAAAAGAAAAATTAGAGAAGATTTTTCGAGAGCCTTGTTAAAATCTTATAATTATTTCGCTGACGTAAGAGATAATAGAATTTATACAGGAATTGCTTCTTTATTTGTTATGCTTTTTAGTTTAGCTACGGCTGCAATTCTTTTTTCAATTCTCCTATTCTATTTCAAGGACAATATATTCGTAGAAAAATTAATAATATCTTCGGGATTAGGGAGCTTAACAAACACAATTCTTTCTCTTTCATGGAATCCTCTATCCTCATTTATTGCTCTTTTTACATTAGCATTAATTAAAACAGGAATAATAATTATCATTATTAAAGGGTTCTCTTTTCTGGTAAAAACAAAAGTTGGTATTCAAAAAATATTTTATGTTGTCAGTTGGTCATTACTCCCTTTAACATTACTTCTTCCATTAGAATTAGTTTTATATAAATTATTGGAAACGGGTTTAGCAAATAGCTTCATTTTTATTATAATAGGTTTATGGTTTATCTGGGTACTATTTAGAATTATTAAAGGTGTGTATATTATTTTCGATACGAGTGCATTAAGAGTGTACAGTTATTCTTTTGCAACTATTTTAGGAATTATTGTCATATCAGTTATTTATTTACATTTTTCAAATCAATCTGTTTATTACATTATGAACGTAATTAAACAGATTCAGTTAATGAATTATTAGAGGAAGCATTTGTATCTATCGAGACTCGAAATATTCGGATTTAAGTCGTTCGCAAATAAAACTGTAATCAATTTCACTAAAGGAATTACAGGAATTGTGGGACCGAATGGCTGCGGTAAGACCAATATAGTTGATGCTATCCGTTGGTCTTTGGGTGAACAGAAAACATCCACACTCCGAAGCGATAAAATGGAAAATGTAATATTTAATGGAACAGCCACTAAAAAACCAATGGGAATGTCCGAAGTTTCATTAACCCTAGTCAATGATGCCGGACTTCTTCCAACCGAATATAGCGAAGTAACGATAACCCGAAGGATTTTTAGATCAGGCGAAAGCGAATATCTCTTAAATAAAAATATCTGCCGCCTTAAAGATATTACAAATCTTTTTATGGATACCGGAATGGGTACAAACGCCTATTCTATTATCGAGCTAAAAATGATCGAACCGATCGTTAGCGGAAAGGCAGATGACGTAAGAAAGATGTTTGAAGAAGCTGCCGGAGTAAATAAATATAAAGTCCGCCGTAAATTATCCTTAAAAAAACTTGATGACGTAAAGCTCGATCTAACTAGAGTAAATGATATTGTAGCAGAAGTCGAAAAAAATGTTCGATCTTTAGAAAGGCAAGCAAAAAGAGCAGATCAACATAATCAGATACAGTCTATCCTTAAAGAGAAAGAGATTGATTTATCCGAACGTGAATATACTCTTAACACAAGAAAGAAAGATGAAATTGAATCGCAAATATCAGAATTTTCTGTTTTGCGTCAAGAAATTGATAATCACATTTCAGATTCAGAAACTGTACTCTTAAATCTGCGTAATGATGTTATGAACGTCGAAAGTCAATTATCGCAAAAAAGATTGGAAATAAATAAGAATACAGACGAACTTCACAACATACAAAAAACAGTATCCGTGAATGAAGAGAAATTAAAATCTCTGAATAATACTATTATACGTCTAAAGAATGAATGCGCAGATTTTGAGAATCAAATTGAACGCAACGATGAATTGATTGAAGAAAATTATGAAAAATTAGCGGAAGTCGATTCTGATATTTCTAAAAACAATATCGATTCTGACAATAGTCTCTTATCATTGGAAGAAAAGAAAATAAATCTTGATTCGAAGAAATTAGTTACTAAAGAACTTAATGAGCAATTTGTTACTATTGAAAAGAATTTGCGCGATGCTCAAAATCAGTTAAAGAATAGTGAATCTGAATTTGAAAAAATCAAAGCTACGATAGAAAAATATGATCAAAGGATATTAACGACTACTAACACGATCGCTAAGACAGTCGGGTATATTGAAGAACTTAATAACGAAAAAGCTGTAACGGTTAAGAAATTTGAAGAAACAGAATCATTCTATTTCAAAAAGAAAAATGAAAAAGAAAGTTTAGATAAAGAACTAAGCAAATTAAAGGATCAGGAAGTAGAAGAGCGAACCGCAATTGCAGCTCTTAGAGAGAAAATAAATATCTTTCAAAACTTAATAACAAATTTGGAAGGCGTTTCTAAAGGTTCTAAAGTATTGATAGAAAGTTCAAATTGGACTCCCAAGAGTAAGTATATTTTTGCCGATGTGGGAAATGCCATCGATGAATTTAGATATGCCTTGGAAGCCGCTCTAAAAAATGTTTTAAATAATTTATTGGTTGATAGCTTTGAAGATGTTAAAAGCGCAATAAGCTTTTTAAAAAATAATGAACTTGGTAAAGCTTCATTCTTTCTTCTTAATAAAAATGGAGGTATAAAACCTTCGCTTATTGATCGTCTTTATAAATTTAGTATCGGCAGAAAAGCAGCAAAGATAAAAAAAGAGGCCGGTTTTATTAATTGTGCATCAGAATTAGTTAATTCAGAGATCGAATGGCAGCCCTATTTCTTAAAAGTTCTTTCACAGACTATTATTGCAGACACATTAGAAAACGCTATCGTAATAAATCAGAAATTTCCTGAATTTGATGTAGCGACTCTGGATGGTGATATAGTCAAAGCAAATGGAATAATAGAAGCCGGTTCACTTCCAAAACTTGATGAAACTCTTTTTGGCAGGAAACAGTTATTAGAAGATTTAATTACAGAATATCCTCTTCTCGAAGAAAAACTAAATAATCTAAAAAGCATTATGGCTTCCGTAGAAGAAAGAATTGCTTCAATTGATCTGAATGATATCAATGAATCTACAAAAGTTTTATTAAATGATATAAACAATACCGAAAAACAGATATCTCAATTTGAGTTTGAGAAAAAGAAAGCCAATGAAGAAGTAGAAAATACACAGAAACAGATTCAAGAACTTGCAGCTCGCTCAAATGATCTTGATAATGAAAAAACTAGACTTACTTCATTAATCAATGATGTAAACCTGGAGAGAACAACAAAACTAAGTGAAATATCTGAATTAGAATCTAATCTAAAGCTAATTGAAGAGGACTACAATTCATTTTATTCAGAAATTAACTATCGTAAAATTGAACTAGAAAAACTAAAGGGTCAATCCTCCAACTTATCGAGTACAATTCTTAGAACGAAAGAATCAATTAAGCAATTACGAGACGGAATAGATAAACGTCAAGAGGATATAAAAGAAACCGAAGAAGAAATTGATGAACTCAAAGGTATCACATATCAATTGAATGATTCTCTGACGAGAATTAATGAAATTAGGCATACTCTTTTTAATCAACAAACAGAAATTGAATTACGATTAAGAAATCTAAAAGAAGAATCGACTGAAAAGGAAAAAGCTCTAAGAGAGATAAGAAATAAACGTCAAGAGATATCGGATAAAATTCACAATTTACAGATCAAACATAATGAATTGAGCCTTAGATTAGAAAATCTTATCAATAATATTCTTGTAACATATTCACTAGAATTACAAGTGAAGGAATATGAGGACTTAGAAACATTCAACTATAAAGAAAGAAACGAGGAAGTAAATTCTCTCAAAGAAAAATTAAGAAATATCGGACCGGTTAACTTGCTTTCATTTTCAGAATATGAAGAAGAAAGAACAAGAATGGAGTTTTTCCATAAACAGAGAAATGATTTAATCGACTCGGAGAAAGATTTAATCAATACAATTAATGAAATTAATCAAACTGCACAGCAATTATTTATAGAAACATTTGAACAAATAAGGACTAATTTCAAGACAATCTTCCAAACATTGTTTAATGAAGGCGACGAATCTGATATAATACTAGAAGATGGAATAGACCCCTTAGAATCAAAGATTGAGATCATGGCAAAACCCAAAGGGAAACGCCCAACTAATATTGAGCAGCTTTCCGGAGGTGAGAGAACTCTTTCAGCGATAGCACTATTATTCGCTATCTATTTAGTCAAACCAAGTCCTTTCTGTATTCTTGATGAAGTTGATGCTCCATTGGATGATGCTAATATCGATAAATTCTCAAAGCTGTTAATTGAGTTTACAAATAGAACTCAATTTATTCTGATAACTCACAATAAACGTACTATGGAATCTTCCGAGAATATGTATGGAGTAACTATGCAAGAGACAGGTATCTCAAAACTTGCCTCTGTTCAGTTTAACGATGAAATAGAATTAAATTAATGATAAATACATTCAAAATATTTGTTGATTTTGATGGAACGATTACAAAAACTGATGTTGGTGAACATCTTTTTCTTGAGTTCGGTGATGCAGAGAAATGTAAATTAATTGTTCAAGACTGGATTGATAAGAAGATTACTTCAAAAGACACTTGGCAGTTAATGTGTAAAACAATTGAGAATCCCGATATTGAAAAAATGAATAGTTTTCTTGATACAATTGAGGTGGATGAATCTTTTTTCCCTTTTGTTAAAAATTTCAGAGATGCAGGTTCTGAAATTAATATACTTAGCGATGGATTGGATTATTACATCGCACATATTGTGAAGAAAAAATTCACGGAAGATGTTTCAATTTATTCCAATAACCTAGAGTTTATTGATAATAAAATGATCCCAAATTTTCCATATGGTGATGAGGAATGTAAGTTATGTGCTAATTGCAAAAGGAATCATATACTAAATTTAAGTTCCGATGATGATTTTACGGTTTATATCGGAGATGGTTATTCTGATACCTGTCCGGCTCAGTTTTGCGATTTTATATTCGCAAAAAATTCTTTGTTAAAATATTGCGAAATAAATAGAATTACTTATTTCCCTTATAACGATTTTGATGATGTATCAAAAAAACTTAATGAATTAGGTAGCAAGAAAAGATTAAAAAAAAGACATCAGGCAACTCTAAAAAGAAAAGAAGTTTATTCACAAGGATGATAATGAAAAAATTAGCCCAAATATTTTTTAAGTATAGAAGCTATACACCAATTCCATTTGTGCTATTAATGATAGCATTCCATGATGCTACTTTAATATCAATGATAATAGGTTTTATAATGCTATTGGTTGGTGAATCGTTCCGGCTTTGGGGTGTTAGTGTGGCAGGAAGCGAAACAAGAACTACGGGTGGAGTAGGCGGATCTTTTCTTGTCGTTTCAGGTGCTTATTCTCATCTTAGAAATCCCTTATATCTTGGCAATATTCTTATTTATTTAGGAATTGGTGTAATGTCTATGAGTCTCTTCCCATATCTTCAATTTGTTGCCCTCCTCTTTTTCCTTCTTCAATATCAGTTAATAATTACCGAAGAAGAAGAGTTTCTTACACAAAAATTTGGTGAAAGTTATAAACAGTTTAAGAAAAATGTACCTTCATTAATTCCATCGATTAGAGCATTTAAGAATCCGGGAATTGAACAGCCTGAATATGATATAACGAAAGGTTTAAGATCAGAGAAACGTTCACTCCAAGCAATATTAATAGTAGTATTGATAATCATTCTGCAATTTTTGGTTAAAGCAATATAATGACGAATATTTTGATTATAGCCGGCGAAGCATCGGGCGATTTACATGGAGAGAAATTAATGCGTGAAATTAATGCATTGGATAATTCCATCACTTTCTTTGGAATCGGTGGTGATAAAATGAAAAGCGCCGGTCTAATATCATTTTATTCTGTTTCTGAAATGGCGTTTCTTGGTTTCTGGGAAGTTGTTAAGCATCTCCCTTTTATTAGAAAAGTTAAAAAAGAATTGATCTCGGCAGTAATTGAAAATAATATAAAGACCGTTATACTTATAGATTATCCCGGGTTTAATCTTAATATTGCAAAAAAATTTAAATCACTCGGAGTAAAAGTTATTTATTATATCTCTCCTCAGCTTTGGGCTTGGGGACAGAAAAGAGTAGAAAAAGTAAGAACACTTGTCGATAAGATGATAGTTATTTTTGAATTTGAAAAAGAATTTTATAAGAAGCATGGGATTGAGGTTGAATTTTCGGGACATCCATTAATTGATCGTCTGGAAGAATATACCTTACTATCAAAAAAAGATTTTATTTCAAAAAATAATCTGGACGCATCGAAAGAGATTTTATTGCTACTTCCGGGGAGCAGGAAGCAAGAAATTAGCAGAATCCTTCCTGATGTAATTAAAGCAGCAGAAAAGATTGCTAATGAGTTTAATATGCAGATTGTTGTAGCAAATCCTGATAATATTGATAGAGAGTCTTATTCCCAATTTGCAGGAGATGTAAATTTCAAAATAATCAGCGGTTATAATTACGAGCTTTTTTCTTATTCCAAATTTGGTATAATTAAATCGGGAACATCGACAATCGAAGCTTCGATTTTTTTATTACCGTTTATTGTTGTATATAAGACTTCAGGAATTACTTATACGATAGGCAAATCCTTGATTAAATTAGATAATATTGCAATGGCAAATATCATTGCAGGTGAAAACATTGTTGAAGAATTAATTCAAAACGATGTTTCAGAAGATAATGTGTATAATGTGGTAAAGAAATATCTCGATAATAACAGGATATATGAAGAATTAAAGGACAGACTTAAAATCGTAAAAGAAAAAGTTGGTATTGCGGGCGGATCAAAAAAAGCAGCACAAATTATATTACAAGAAATAAATGAAAATTAACAAATTTAAAAAAGAAATACTCTCTTTTGCCGGTTTATATATTTCACCGTTTTTAATAAATGTTCTTTTACTTACTGTTAGAATCAAAATTGAAAATTCAGAGATTCCGGAAGATCTAATTAAAAAAAATCAAAACTTCACGGCAGTCTTTTGGCATGGAAAGATGCTTATCGGTTGGTATCTATTTCGTAAATATAATAGTGCTGCACTAATTAGTCCAAGTAAAGATGGTGAGATTCTTACAAATTTATTAGTTAATTGGAATTATAAGGTTGTTAGAGGATCAAGTAATGATAGTGGCAAAGAGGCATTAGTAAAGATGTTGGAATTAGCAGATAAAAAAATGAATTTAGTTATTACACCCGATGGGCCCAAAGGTCCCGCAGAGAAAATGAAAGCAGGCGCAGTAATTATTTGTAAAAAAAAGAAACTACCTTTACTCTTAACGGGTATAAGAATGGAGAATAAAAAGATTTTGAAAAGTTGGGATAGTTTTGAGATTCCGTTGCCCTTCTCTTCCGTTACCGTTACTTACTCTAATCCAATTTGGATTGAAGAATCATTAAACTACGATGAGACAAACGAAATAATACTAAAAGCAGAAAGCCGGCTTAAGGAAATGAATAAATAAAGTGGTAAATATTCTTAGATACATATTGTCTCCATTCACCTTAATATTTTGGATAATAGTAAAAGTCAGAAATTGTCTTTTCGATAATGGGATTTTTAATATTACAAAAGTGGATGCAAAGGTTTTATCTATTGGGAACATAACTGTCGGGGGAAGTGGTAAGACTCCAACTGTACTTTATGTTTCCTCATTCTTAAAATCGCATGGCTTAAAAGTCGGTGTTTTAAGTCGTGGTTATCGAAGAGATTCAAAAGGATATAAATTAGTATCAGACGGCAATGAGATTAAAGTACCGGTAAATATTTGCGGAGATGAAATTTATATGGCAGCAGATGAATTAAATATACCCGCTGCCGTTTCAGAAAGAAGAGTCGAAGGGGCTGAAAAATTCTTAAAGGACATTAATCTTGATACAATTGTTCTTGATGATGCATTCCAACATCGTTGGATTCATAGAGATTTAGATATTGTCTTAATAGACCAAAGATTTGTAATTAAAAGTAATTGTGAAAAAGCAATGCTTCCATTGGGACATTTACGAGAACCCTTTAGTTCTTTAAAGCGCGCCGATGTTATTATTATTAATAGAAAATTTTCTGAGAAAATTGAACTTCCTTATTGGATTAATAAATATATAGATGATGCTAAACTCTTTTTCGCTTCTTATGAAGCAGTTGGTTTATATGACTTAAAAACTCATAATTTTTTTGATATAACTGAATTTCAGGGGCAAAAAAGTTTAGTGGTTTGCGGTATTGCAAAACCGTATTCATTCTTCAACGTGCTCGAAAAGAATAAAATTGATTTTACTAATAAATTGATTTTCACTGACCATCAAGCTTATGCTGAAAAAGAAGTTCAGTTAATAAGAAAAAAGTTTTATGATACAAATGCTTTTTCGGTAGTTACTACTCATAAGGATGCCGTAAAGCTCACTAATTATTCAAAAGAATTAGATGATATTGATATATACTATCTTAAGATTGCTTTAAAGATAGAGAACAAAGAAAAATTTGAAAGTATTTTAATAAACAAAATGAACAATAACAAAACTAATTAATTGCTGGAGGTAATGAATGGCAAAAGCAAAAACACCTAAATATGTTTACTTTTTCGGCGGTAAACGTGCTGATGGTAAAGCTGATATGAAAGCTTTATTAGGCGGTAAGGGTGCAAATTTAGCTGAAATGGTTAATATCGGTTTACCTGTTCCCGCAGGTTTTACCATTACAACAGAAGTATGTACTGCTTATTATGGTAATAATAAGAAATACCCTACTGAATTAAAGAAACAAGTACTCGATGCTCTTGCAAAAGTGGAAAAAGAGATGGGAGCAAAATTCGGTGATGCAAAAAATCCATTGCTCGTTTCTGTAAGAAGCGGTGCTCGTGCTTCTATGCCGGGTATGATGGATACTATTCTTAATCTTGGATTAAATGATAAGACAGTTGAAGGACTGATTGCTAAGACAGGAAATGCTCGCTTTGCTTATGATTCTTATAGAAGATTCGTTGCTATGTATGGAGATGTTGTTCTTGATCTTAAACCTGTTAATAAACTTGATCATGATCCATTTGAAGTACTCTTAGACAAAAAGAAATCTGATAACAAAGTTACTAAGGATACTGATTTAACAGCAGAAATGTTGAAAGAATTAGTTGCAGAATTTAAAGCTGAGATCAAAAAAATTAAAGGCGTTGAATTCCCTGAAAATCCAATGGATCAATTATGGGGTGCTGTTGGCGCAGTATTCGGATCATGGATGAACGAAAGAGCTAACGTTTACAGAAAATTGAACTCAATTCCTGAAAGCTGGGGAACTGCTGTTAATATTCAGTCGATGGTATTCGGTAATATGGGAGAAGATTCAGGTACAGGCGTTGCATTCACAAGAGATGCAGCTTCAGGCGAAAACGTATTCTATGGCGAGTATTTATTTAATGCTCAAGGTGAAGACGTTGTGGCAGGTACAAGAACTCCTCTTCCTATTTCTGACCTTAAAAAAGATAATGCAAAACTTTACAAAGAATTAGATAACATTCGTAAAATCTTAGAGAAACACTATAAAGATATGATGGATGTTGAGTTCACAATTCAACAGGGTAAATTATGGATGCTTCAATGCCGTGTTGGTAAGAGAACCGGTTTTGCTGCCGTTAAAATAGCTGTTGATATGGTAAGAGAAAAATTAATAAGTAAAGAAGAAGCTTTATTAAGAATCGAGCCAAATCAATTAAATCAATTATTAAGACCAATCTTCAATCTAAAACAGAAGAAACAAGCTATCGATGAAGGTAAATTATTAGCAAAAGGTTTAAATGCCGGTCCCGGTGCTGCATCAGGTAAAGTAGCTTTCTCGGCACAAGACGCTGAAGAAATGGCTGCAAAAGGCGATAAAGTAATTTTAGTAAGAATTGAAACATCACCTGAAGATATAAAGGGAATGAACGCTTCAGAAGGTATTTTAACAGCAAGAGGCGGAATGACTTCACATGCTGCTTTAGTTGCTCGTCAAATGGGTAAAGTTTGCGTTGCAGGCTGCGGCTCGTTAACGATCGATTATAATAAGCTTACAATGAAATCAGAAACCAGCAAAATCGTTGTTAAAGAAGGTGATTATATTTCTATCGATGGATCAACCGGAGAAGTTTTTGCAGGTGAAATCGAAACCAGACCATCAGAAGTAATCCAAGTATTAATTACCAAAGAATTAGCTCCTAATAAATCAGATGTATATAAAACTTACAAGGATTTAATGAGCTGGGCAGATCAAACAAGAACAATCGGCGTAAGAACAAACGCTGATCAGCCAGATCAATCAGAGAATGCCCTTTCCTTTGGCGCCGAAGGTATCGGTCTATGCCGTACAGAACATATGTTCTTTGGTGGTGATAGAATTCTTCATGTACGCGAAATGATTCTTTCCGAAAGCGAAGAAGGCAGAAAAAAAGCTTTAGCTAAAATTCTTCCAAATCAGAGAGATGATTTTGAAGGTATCTTCAAAGTGATGAAAGGAAAACCGGTAACTGTTAGAACATTGGATCCACCACTTCATGAATTCTTACCTCATACAGATAAAGAGATTGCCGAAGTAGCAAAAGAACTTGGCATTCCTTCTGCAAGAGTAAAAGAAAAAATTGAGTCACTGCATGAATTTAACCCAATGCTTGGTTTCAGAGGGTGCCGTCTTGGAATCCAATATCCTGAAATTACAGAAATGCAAGCAAGAGCTATTTTTGAAGCCGCAGTAAACGTTAGCAAAAAAGGTATTAAAGTAAAACCTGAGATTATGATTCCTTTAGTAAGTACAGTAGAAGAATTAAAACTTCAGGCAAAAATTGTTAGAGATACGGCAACTGCTGTTTTCAAAGAAAACAAGAAAAAAGTTGATTATCTTGTCGGAACTATGATTGAATTACCTAGAGCTTGTGTTACAGCAGATGAAATTGCTACTGTTGCAGAATTCTTTAGCTTTGGTACAAACGACTTAACTCAAACCACATTTGGTCTTTCGAGAGATGACGCAGGTAAATTCTTACCTAAGTATGTTGAAAAAGATATCTTAGCAAAAGATCCATTTGAAAGCTTAGACCAAGCAGGCGTTGGTAAACTTGTTGAAATGGGTGTAAAACTTGGTCGTACTACAAGCGAAAACCTTAAGATCGGTATTTGCGGTGAACATGGCGGAGACCCGGATTCAGTAGAATTCTGTCATAAAGTAGGTATGAATTATGTAAGTTGCTCACCATTCAGAGTGCCGATTGCAAGATTGGCAGCAGCTAGAGCGGCATTAATTTATAAACCTGCAGCACCAGCAAAAAAGACAGTTAAAAAAGCAGCAAAAAAAGGTAAAAAATAAGTTATATGCGGGGAGGGATTTTCCTTCCCCGATTTTTTTAACTCAAGAGAATATAGGTGTATAATGTTAGAAGAAAAAATGAAACTGTCTGATTTTAAGTATAACCTCCCCAAAACTTCTATACCAAAATTTCCAGTTGAACCACGCGATTCAGCAAAGCTTTTAGTTCTTGATAAGAAGACAGGCGAAATAGAACACAAACTGTTTTCAGATATTGCTGATTATATGGATAAGGGAGATGTTATTGCAGTTAATCAAACTAAGGTTATGCAGGCACGTCTTTATGGCAAGAAAGAAAGAACAAATGCTAAAATTGAAGTTTTTGTTTTAAGAGAATTAAATAAAGAAGAAAAAATTTGGGACGTAATAGTTGACCCGGCGAGAAAAGTAAGAATTGGGAATAGAATTTATTTTAATGATAATCTATGGTGCGAAGTAATTGATAACACTACTTCACGCGGAAGAACTGTAAGATTCAATGAAGATGCCGGAGATATTTTTAAAGCGATAGAAAAGATAGGACTTACTCCCCTACCGCCATATATAAAAAGAGATGCAGTCCCCGAAGACAGAGATTCATATCAAACAATATTTGCAGAGATCGATGGTTCAGTAGCAGCTCCAACCGCAGGTTTGCATTTCACTCCTTCATTAGTAAAAAAGATTACTAAAAAAGGGATTAAAATTGTTCCGGTTATTCTTCATATTGGATTAGGAACTTTCAGACCGGTAGAAGTGGAAGACTTAACAAAACATAGAATGGATTCAGAGTATTTTGAAATCCCTGATGAAACTGCAAAAGTAATTAATAAAGCTTTAGAAGATAAGAAAAAAGTATTTGTTGTTGGAACTAGTTCCACAAGAGCACTTGAAAGCAGCGTAACAGCAGAAGGATTCGTAAAAAGCAATTACGGATGGACAGATAAATTTATCTTCCCACCTTATGATTTCAAGATAGCAAGAAGACTCATTACAAATTTCCACGCTCCCGAATCGACTTTGATGATGCTTGCAGCAGCATTCGGTGGCTATGAAAATCTTATGAAAGCTTATAAAAAAGCATTAAAAGAAGGATATAGATTTTTAAGCTATGGCGATGCCATGCTTATTAAATAATATGAAAATTTCTGTTATTATACCTTCAGGCGGTTTAGGGAAGCGGATTAATACTCCGCTCCCAAAGCAGTATCTTAAAATCTTTGGCAAAGAAATTATTGCTTATACTCTTCTTGCCTTTCAAAAGATTAAAGAAATTGATGAAATAATAATTGCCGCAGACCCTTTCTATTTCAAGCTGCTTCAAAAAATCATTAAAAAATATGATTTGTCAAAAGTCTCTTTTTTAGTTGAAGGAGGAAAGGAACGTCAATATTCGGTTGAGAATGCAATTAAATTAATCAATCCATCTTCCGATAATATAGTATTGATTCATGATGCAGTTAGACCCTTAGTATCTCCAAAGATTATTAAAGATGCAATTAAGGCTTCAATTGAACATGGCAATGCAGTTGTTGCAATTAAAGCAAAGGATACACTTTTTAAGGGTACTGATTTCGTTTCTAAGTATTTAGATAGAAATAACACTTATTATGTTCAAACTCCACAAGTGTTTAATGGAATAGATATTCAGAATGCATTTAAAAAAGCTAACAAAGATAATTTTCTTGGTACCGATGAATCGATGTTAGTAAAAAAATGTGGTAAAAAAATATTTATTGTAGAAGGATCATCACTTAATTTTAAGATAACGAGTAAGGATGACCTTCAGTTGTTTAAGAGTTTAGTCAAACCAAAATAGTGCAATAATATTCCATTGTATTATAGATTAAATTTCTATAAATTAGTTAGAATATATAACTTATATAGTATAAAAATATGCTCAATTTATTAGTAGTAATTATTCTTGCGTACTTAGCGGGTTCTATTCCGACAAGTATTATTGTAAGCAAATTAGTTAAAGGAATTGATATACGCGATTTCGGCAGCGGGAACGCAGGCGGAACCAACGTATTCAGAGTAATGGGCTGGAAATATGGCGTTTTAGTAATTATACTTGATGCGCTCAAAGGTGCATTAGCAGTAATTATTATTGCCCGTCTATATTTAGACAATTTTCCTTTTGCAAATGTTACACCGTTTGATGATTTTACTTTAGTTCAAATCTTTTGTGGAATTGCTGCAGTAGTGGGACATATATGGACAGTTTTTGCCGGATTCAAAGGCGGAAAAGGTATTGCCACTGCTCTTGGATTTTTAATTACAATAATTACTGTTGATATGCTCCTAGCCTTAGCAGTTTTCTTTGTAGTGGTATATTTATCAAAATATATCTCTTTAGGTTCAATATCCGCAGCTATCTCTGTTCCTTTAATATTAGTAATCAGAGAAAATTTATTTCACGCACAAATAAACGGTTATCATACGATACTTCCATTTTCGATTATAACAGTTCTTCTTGTTGTATATACTCATAGAGCAAATATCGATAGATTAATAAAAGGAAGTGAGAGAAAAATTTCTTTATCAAAAAAGAAAAACTAAATGAGAATTTCTGTATTAGGTGCCGGTGGCTGGGGAACGACTCTAGCCATTCTTCTTCACAATAATGGGCATAACGTTGATATATGGGAATATAAAAAAAGTTATGCCAAATCGATGCACAAGGCTCGGGAGAATAAATTATATCTTCCTGGTGTCTTCATACCCAAAGAAATAAATATAACACACGATTTAGAAGAAGCTTCCAACAATAAACATATGATCGTTATTGCTATCCCAACGCAATTTATTCGATCTGTTATGCATGATCTCCGAAAATATGATTTTAAGAATACCACATTCATAAGTGTATCGAAAGGGATTGAAAAACATACTCTAATGACAGTATCAAATATAATAAAAGACGAACTAAAGGGGATTTCGAGTTCAAATATTGGCGTACTTTCCGGGCCAAGTCATGCAGAAGAAGTAAGCAAAAA
This sequence comes from bacterium BRH_c32, assembly GCA_001516025.1. Lineage (GTDB taxonomy): Bacteria > Bacteroidota > Ignavibacteria > Ignavibacteriales > Melioribacteraceae > BRH-c32. Next base: position 75,025 of record LOEU01000005.1, read on the forward strand.
AATTCCTACAGCCGTTGTTTCTGCATCTGAAGATTTGGAAACAGCTAAAATGATTCAAGCAGCTTTTATGAATTCTTATTTTAGAGTCTATCATTCAGATGATATTCTTGGAGTCGAGTATGGAGGGGCATTAAAAAACGTAATTGCAATAGGTGCCGGGATTGTAGATGGTGCGGGATTTGGTGATAATACCAAAGCAGCTATTATGACTCGCGGAATAGCGGAGATTTCCCGTCTTGGAATCTCTCTTGGAGCAAAACCGGAAACTTTTTCAGGACTTTCCGGTATGGGGGATCTCATTGTTACATGTATGAGTAAGCATAGTCGCAATAGATTTGTCGGCGAACAGATTGGAAAGGGGAAAAAATTAAAACACGTTATCGAAAGTATGAATATGGTTGCCGAAGGTGTGGAAACATGTAAATCGGTTTATGAACTTACCACTGAACATAAAATTCTTGCTCCAATTTGTCATGGAGTATATGAAATTCTTTTTGATGAAAAAGATCCAATAAAATCAACTTATGAATTAATGACTCGAGACATGAAGTCAGAGCATTAAAATGGCTTCAGAATTAGATAAATCAGTTCAATATCTCAAATCTATCGGTCAAAAGCGCGCTGAATCTTTTTCTAAGATCGGAATAAATACAGTAAAAGACCTATTATTTTATTTCCCGTCAAAATATCTCGATCGCTCCACAATATTAAACTCAGTTAAAGTATATGACTACATCTTGGATGGTTACGCCGGTGAAGTTACAATAATCGGCGAAGTTTATGATAAAGAAGTAAAACGTTTCGGAAAGAAAACTATTCTTACAATTATTTTCAAAGACAATACCGGGTTTTTTGAAGCCACATGGTTTCAAGCTGTATCCTATTTCAAGGATATGTTTAAGGAAGGTGATTCATTTGCCATTTCAGGCAAACCTCAAATTAATAAATACCATAAACTGCAATTTATACATCCCGATTTTGACAGGCTTGGAAAATCCGAATCAGATGATTTCCTTCATACCGGCAAAATTATTCCTTTTTATAGAATCCCCGGTGAGCTAAGGAAAACAAGTTTCGGTGATTTCTCAATACGTAAATTAATCTATTCAGTTGTAGAGAATTATGCTGATTTAATTACGGAATCACTTCCCGATTTTATTATTAACGAGCAAAAATTAATATCACTTAAGGAGACAGTAAAGAACTCTCACTTTCCTGAAAGCAACGAAATCTTAGAGGAAGCAAAGCGCAGATTAAAATTTGAAGAGCTGTTTTATTTTGAATGTCTCGTTGCTATTAGGAAAAAACTCCACGATAGTATTGAGAAAGAATCAGTTACAAAATTAGATACCGATTATGCGAATGATTTCGTCAAGAAACTTCCATATAAGCTTACTAAGGATCAAAAGAAATCATTAAACGAGATAAAAAAAGATTTAGAAAGTCCGAAACCGATGAATCGATTGCTTCAAGGAGACGTTGGCAGCGGCAAAACGATCGTCTCTTTGATATCTATACTAATGATGTGTAAAAGCGGCTACCAATGCGCTCTAATGGCTCCTACGGAGATTCTGGCAGACCAACACTTTAGAGTAATATCTAGACTCCTCGATGCTTTAGGATTACAAATAGAACTTCTGCTTGGCGGACAGTTATCTAAAAAACGTAAAGCAATTTTAGAATCGATTAGAACCGGTGAAACTAACATTGTAATTGGCACTCATGCGCTGATAGAAGGAAATGTTGAATTCCGAAATCTCGGACTAATCGTAATTGACGAACAACATCGCTTTGGCGTTTTACAAAGAGGCACTCTTATCAAAAAAGGAACTATACCAAACGTTTTGATTATGACCGCCACACCGATTCCCCGAACACTTACGATGACAATTTATGGTGACCTTGATGTTTCCATTATTAAAGAGATGCCACAGAACAGGAAACCGATTAAAACTGCTCTAAGAGGTGAAAGTAAGCTCCCTGAAATTTATAAATTCGTCATAAAAATGAAAGAAGAAGGTTATCAATCCTTCATTGTATATCCATTAGTGGAAGAATCCGAAAAGCTAACCCTAAAAGCAGCAGAGACTTATTATATATCTCTAAAAGAAGAATATTTATCCGGATTATCTATTGGGTTAGTTCATGGAAGAATGAATTGGAAAGAGAAAGAATCTGTTATGCTCGATTTTCTTAATAAGAAATATGACGTTTTGGTCTCTACCACAGTTATTGAAGTCGGAATAGATATTCCCGATGCAAATATTATCATAATTAATGATGCTCATCGATTTGGTTTATCGCAATTGCATCAATTAAGAGGAAGAGTTGGTAGAAGTGGGATGCAGGGTTACTGCATTTTAGTAACAGAAGATTCACTTGCTAATTCAGGTTTCGCTTCCAATTTTGATCTCAATTATTTATCTGAAAGAGAAATTGAAAAGTATAAAACATTCATCCGTCTTCATTCAATGGTTCAGCACACCAGCGGTTTTAAACTTTCTGAAATCGATTTAAAACTAAGAGGACCCGGAGATATTTTCAGCACCCAACAGAGCGGTCTTCCTAATCTTCAATATACAGACGTAACCACCGATATAGAGCTTATTGAAGCAGCTAAGAGCCATGCCTTCAAAATAATTTCTGAGGATCCCTCACTAAGAAGAAAAGAAAATTCTCTCATCAAAAACACTTTGAAAAAAAATTACGCACAACATTTAGTGATAAGTAGCATAGCTTAGAAAAAAGATTTCATATTTTTATTAAGTAGAGTTGCATATAATTTTTAAATCATTATATTGGTGGAAAATTTTTTAAAATTTTTTTTAGGAATTTATATTAATTCATATTTACCAAATAAAAAATTTAAAGTTGCACTCACTTATAATCTCAAACCCGAAGAAAAAGAAAACTTCGTACCGGATAACTTTCCCCAAAATTCAACCGACCAAAAATTTGATGATAAATATGCAGAGTGGGATACTTTGGAAACTATAAATGCCGTCAAGAAGGCTTTAGAAATCTATCATGAAGTTATTATGATAGAGGCAGATATTGATGCATACGATAAATTTAGAACCGAGCAGCCGGACATTGTTTTTAATATCGCGGAAGGTGTGAATGGAATTAGCAGAGAAGCTCAAATACCTGCAATGCTCGATCTTCTTTCAATCCCCTATTCCGGTTCTAATCCTCTTACTTTATCTTTATGTCTTGATAAAGCTAGAACAAAAGAAATTTTATCTTACCACAATATTCCTACTTCAAAATTCCTAAAAGCAAAATCTTTAGATGATCTCCAGAATTTCGATTTGAAATTCCCAATAATCTTAAAGCCATTAGGAGAAGGATCAAGCAAAGGAATTTTTAATTCTTCTTTTATTTCAGAATATAATGAATTACAAAAGCGCTTAAGTGAAATGCTCTCTCATTATCAGCAACCGTTTATAATTGAAGAATATCTTCCTGGAAGAGAATTTACAGTTGCTGTTCTTGGCAATGATGACGAGATAAAAATTCTACCAATAGTAGAAATTAATTTCTCCGAATTACCCGAAGGAATTGTCCCTATCTATTCTTATGAAGCAAAGTGGGTGCTCGATACTAAAGCGAATCCTTTAGATATTTTCACCTGTCCCGCAAAGTTAGATGTGGAAACAGCAAATAGTATAAATGAGATTGTAAAAAAGACATATAATGTTCTTGAATGTAGAGATTGGAGCAGAATTGATGTTAGGTTAGATTCAGAAGGAGTTCCGAATATCGTAGAAGTGAATCCTCTGCCCGGAATTTTACCTGAAGTTGATGATAATTCCTGTTTTCCAAAAGCTGCCCGCGCCGCCGGCTATAAATATGAAGAGATGATTAATTCTGTCCTATTTGCTGCGGCGAAGAGAAATAAACTTTTATGAAACTAAATTATCGCGTTCTTATATGTTATAACGAGCCCTTTACTTTTTACCAAAATTATTTAGGCAAAGAGCTTGATTCCGGTTCAGAGGTTTTAGATCTCTCGGAAAGGAATTTTATTTCACAGCTTAATTCTACTAAAAAACTCCTCTCTAAAAGATTTAAATCCGTTAATTCACTTGCTATTGGTAGAGATTTATTAAAAAGCATCACCGATATAAAAGAATATAATCCGGATTTAATAATAAATTTTGTGGAAACTATTGAAGGGAAGTCAAATTTTGAAAGCTACTTCGCCGGATTGTATGAGATTCTTGGAATCTCTTATACCGGGAATACACCGATGGCTTTGGAAAATTGTCTTTATAAATCGAGGACAAAACAAATTTTGACTTCTTTCGGTATCAACACTCCAAAATTTATAAAATTGGAGAGTAACGGAAAATTATCAAAACCAAAATTTGATTTAAAATTTCCGGTGATTGTGAAACTTCTTAACGAAGATGCAAGTATAGGTATATCGGAAAATTCGGTTGTCTATACTTTTGAGAATTTACTAAAGAGGGTAAAATACTTAAAAGATAATTTCAATCAGCCAATGCTAATTGAAGAATATATTGATGGACGAGAATTTAACGTAGCAATTCTTGGAGATGAACTTTTGCCGATTTCTGAAATTGTATTTGAATCATTACCGGCTCATCTTCCTAAAATTGTTACTTACGAAGCAAAATGGTCTGAGGATAGTATATATTATAAAAATACTATCCCCAAATGTCCGGCTACAATTAAGACCGGAATAAGGAAGCGATTAGAGAAAACGGCTTATGAAGCGTATAAAGCTCTTGAATGCCGCGATTATGCAAGAGTAGATATTAGATTGAGTAAAAAAAATGTTCCTTTTGTAATAGAGGTAAACCCCAATCCGGATGTTTCTTCCGATGCAGGATTTGCGAGGGCGGCTAATGCTGCCGGAATTAATTATGAAGAATTGCTTTTTAGAATTGCTATGATTGCAGCTAATAGGACGAAAAAATGATTAGAGATTTTCAAAAGGAAGATCGTGATTCGATTGAATCTATGATTCAAAGAATCGATAATTTTACTCAAGAAGAAAAATTAATCGCTTTAGAGCTAATTGACGATAAAGTTTTAAATGGCGAAAAAAGTCATTATACAATTTATGTGTATATAAAAGATTTGAAATTAATAGGCTACTATTGCATTGGTTTGAGACCCTTAACCGATGGCGTGTATGATATTTATTGGATAGTAACCGATCCGGAATTCAGAAAAGAAGGTGCCGGAAAAAGTTTGCTTGAGCATGCTGAAAATTTTGTAAAAGAAAGAGATGGAAGGTGGATTTTGGCAGAGACATCGTCAACCGACAAATATGTCGCCACCCAAAAATTTTACTTAAGAAACAAATACTCGATAGTCTCCGAGATAAAGGATTTCTATAAACTCAATGATGACTTGATGGTATTTGGAAAATATATAACAAAATAAAGGGTTATACAATGGAACTATGGCAGCAAATGGTCCGTGACAGCGTACATTCGGTTGACCAGTTGGTGGATAAATTCGGTTTAGATCGCAAAGTCGCTGAAGAACTTGATGAATTTTTTCAAGCGAGAATAAATCCATATTATTTGAATCTTATTCGATATCCCGGCGATCCGATTTGGCTGCAATGTGTACCGGATAAACAAGAATTAAATGATCTGGACGGATTTGAAGACCCTCTTAAAGAAGATGAAATGAGTCCCGTTCCTAATATTACTCATCGCTATCCTGATAGAGCTCTTTTCCTCACTACAAGTCAATGTGGAATGTATTGTAGGTTTTGTACCAGAAAAAGAAAAGTAGGAGATTCCGAAAAAATTTCGATGAAGCAGCTTGAATCAGCTTTTAAATATCTCGAAACTCATACTGAAATTCGTGATGTGATTCTTTCTGGCGGCGACCCTTTAATGTTAACTGACGTGATGCTCGAAAAAATTATCAAACGACTCAGAACTATTCCCCATATCGAAATAATCCGAATCGGTTCAAAAATGCCATGCGTTCTTCCACAAAGAATTACTCCTAAACTTGTGGAAATGCTCAAAAAATATCACCCTATATATGTTAATACTCACTTTAATCACCCTTGGGAAATTACCCCCGAATCTACTAAGGCATGCGAAATGCTCGTTAATGCAGGTATTGTAGTGGGAAATCAATCCGTGCTTATGAAAGGTGTAAATGATAATGCCGAAGTAATGAGAGAACTTTTAATAAAACTTCTAAAAATCCGTGTTAAGCCATATTACTTATTTATGGCAGACGAAACAAAGGGAGCCACTCATTTCAGAACTTCCATCGATACGGGAATGGAAATTATTTATAAGCTTCGCGGACATATAAGCGGGCTTGCGATACCTCACTTTGTCATTGATGCACCCGGTGGAGGCGGTAAGATCCCAATTCTTCCTCAATATGTTCTTCATAGAGATGAAGATAGAATTGTATTAAGAAACTATAAAAATGAAGTGTATGTTTATAGAGACGTTAAAGAGAGTAAAGATTCAGATAATAAAATCTCTGTAGAAATATCTAATAAGAAAAACGGTGAGACAAAAACACCAAAAAACTTTAAGGATATTACCGAAATCAAAATGTCTGAATTTTTTCCAAGTAATAATTAGTTTTAAATAGAGAACTATTCATCTAAGTGGATAGTTCTCTATCTTTTAATTCGTAAGAATATCTTTTAAATCTTCTTCCAAACTTTTCTTAGGACTTTCAACAATTCTGCCGATTTCATTCCCCTCCCGATAGATTATAAATGTAGGGACTAATTCTACATTCAATTTTTCTACTTCACCATCCGGGCTAATTTTGTTCCTATCAACTCCATAAATCTCAATTTTGCTAATATCATAGTTTAATGTTTCCATCATTTTGATGAATCTTGGCACTTCCCTTTTGCTATCGCTGCACCAAGAACCAAAAACTATTTTAATTGTAACTCCTTCGAACAATTCAGCATTCGGTAGTTTAGTTGAATCGACATCATAAAATTCATATTCAGGATCATACCACTTTTTAAAACTGCTGTCTTGGAATGCTTCCATATCGCAAACACCGAATAACATTGGTTTTCCTGACTTTGAATCCGGCAATACTTTGTTATAGGTCTGTGCATTTAATGAAAAAGAAAAAAGAAAGAAGATTATCAGCAACAAACTATTATTACATTTAATTTTGATTATTTCTTGCATCAATACCCCAATATAATTTGTTTCTAAGAACTTGAAAATAGCTTATTTCTTTTGAGTGTACAAGTCGAATTGGTCGGCTGTTCCTTTTTATTTTTATTCTAAGAGGAGGGGAGATAAAATTAACTCTTTGTCCATCGCAATTTATTTGAATTTTTTCTAATCCCGATTTTACTTCCACAATAATTTCTTCATTACTATCCAATACCAACGGACGCATGGTTAAGGTGTGAGGTGCAATCGGAATAATAGTAATAACATTTGATTTAGGATTTACAATTGGTCCGCCGGCTGATAATGAATAGCCAGTTGACCCAGTTGGAGTTGCTATTATAAGTCCATCTGCTGCAAATGTAGCAACAAATTCTCCGTTTATTGATAAATCCAATTCAATCATTTTTGGCCAAGGCCCTTTGTCAATTACAATATCATTGAGAGCAAAGAGTTTTTCATTTCCCCCATTAAGAGCTGCTTCTAAAGCAATTCTATCCTGAATAATATAATTTCCGTTAATTAAATCAGGAATAAAAGAATCAAAGCTATCAAAATCAAATTCTGCCAGGAAACCAAGTTTACCAACATTTACTCCTAAAATAGGAGTATCATAATCTTTTACTTCAAATGCAGTATTCAACATTGTTCCATCGCCGCCGAGCGAAACTACAAAATCGGATATAGCAATTAGCTCCGGTTCAGCAATAATAGAAGTGTGTTTTATTATCTCACTTTCCGGTTTTCCTAATCGGAGAATTGTATCGCCAAGGAATGCCTCTACATCATATTTTCTAAGCGAGATTAGGATTTTTTCAACTGTCTCGATAATGTTTTGCTTTGTTGTATTTGGTATTATCCCGATTTTCATTATTTACCTTGCTTTAATTCCCAAAGTTTAGTGTATTTTACAAACACATAAAAAGAAGAGTAGGATGCAAGTAAAAATCCATGCATACCATCTAAAAACCCGGCTTTAATTAAATACATTTTTAGAAAAATCCAAAAAGGTCTAAAGATAATATCTAAAAGTGAAATATTTTTCCCTTTCGCTATTAAATCCTGGGCAGCCAAGCTTGTATATGTATTTAGTTTATTAAGATAGTGAACTAAATTTCTATCTGTATAATGAATAATATCATTTTTTAATTCAATCGGGGTATTATTTGTAATAAACTTTAATCCTTCATGTACTTTGTTATCGTTAAACGATGCTTTGCTTTTATTGAAGAGTCGGACTACTCTTCCCGGATACCAGCCACTATGCTTAATCCATTTACCAATAAATATTGCTTTGCGAGGGATAGAATAAGCATCACCAATTTCATTGTCGGCTTTCAATTTATTTATCTCAATTATTAATTCATCAGATAAAACTTCATCTGAATCGAGCCAAAGTATATAATTATTTGTTGATTTAGAAACTGCATACTGTTTAGTAAGGGCAAATCCTTTCCATTCTACTTCTTCATATTTAATAGAAGATATCGATTTCACTATTTCTAAAGTTCTATCAGAAGATGATGAATCTACAAGTACAATCACTTCATCTGAACATTTCTTTAAACTATAAATGCAGCCTCTTATATTAGTTTCATCATTCTTAACTATTGTTATAGAAGAAATTTTTTTCATGATTAGTCAGCATCTTTATTTACTTTGAAAAAGGCTATAGATAAACCAAGAACAAACCATACCATTGTGATGATTTCTTGGTCTCCAAAATTCCATTCGGCTAATCCGGAGAATAAGAAACCGATAAAAGAAGCAAACGCACCGATAGAAAACGAAGACGCTATCGGAATTTCTTTGAGAGATTTATATATATTTTTATAAATAAGTCCCATTTTATAAAAAAGTCCTAATACGCTGAAGAACCCAAACAAACCAAGAATCACTATAAAATGTATATAATTATTATGAAGATGACCAAAATTTTCTTTCAAGTAATAATCTTTATATTCGGAATAAATATGTTGCAAATCAATATCGCCGACACCAAAAAGGGGGTGGTCTTGAAATATCTTATATCCTGTTCGCCACTGATTCATTCTTTCAATATTTGTATCGTGATACAAATCGAAAATTGATGCCAATCTATTTCTCTTAAAATCACCAACTAAAAGTTGGTTTTTAATGATATCAAAATCAGTAATTCTCTTTTGATGAGTATAAAATTCAACTAGGGAGAATTTTTTTCTCTTTTCAAGTCTATAAATGATTCCGTATACCGAAGAGGCATATATCTCATTATTTCTAATCTTTATTTTATCTATCGGTATCCTACTATTAATCTCCTGAATTTTAGCAACTCCCTCTTTATCCGCAGTAAAAATATTAAGTATATTATCTTCCTGAATGAACATCAAAGTATCCGATAACCAGATTTTAGTATAATTCCCTTTTAGTTTATCAGAATAAATTATTTTTGACGGAATATTATTTCCCATACTTTCGACAAAAAGTGAATCCCTTTTATTTGAGAACCAGGCAAAATAGTTTTCATTAACCGAGAAACCGTTTATTTCTTTATATTTTTCTAATCTAGTTTTATCATCTAAATTTTCGGGATTATTAAAAATAGTTAGTCCGCTATCTAAATCAGCAATATATAGTTTCGCATCAAAAGTCTTATAATCCATTGTTCTGCCCGGAGAAACAAATTCATCCTCTTTTTCCAATTTATTGGAAGTAGAATCTTTTTTGAATAACACAATCCTCGAATCAACAAGAAAAGCAATCAAATAATCTTTATTCCAATCCCTTACGCCTGATACCGGAGAAGGCGTTTCGTAATTACTCGATAATTGATTATTGTAAAAAACTTTCAAACCACCTTCGTAATCAGCACCATAATAGAGTGAATCTATTACTGCTATTTCTTGAATTCTTCCATTCGTAGTTATCTTCTCATATAGTTGATTTCCATCTTCTTTGAGATTAATAACGCTAATATTACTTTCGTTTTGAGAATAGATTAAGAAGAAAGTTATAATAGCAGTACCTAAGGTAAGAACTAACCATTGTCTCTTAAGAATTAATATTGTAATTAGAGCAACGATAGTTCCTAACCATGCAGCTCTTGTATAGCTGGCAATTAGGCCGATGATCCCGACAATGAAAAAAGAGAGATAAATAAAAAATTTTTTCTTATTAAACTTTTCATTAATAAGAAATGCAAAACTAATAACGACAAAGAAACTAATTAGTCCGCCGGCAGTCATAACGTACTGAAATGTAGAAGGACCTTTTGATTCAAGATAGTATAACTGATGCACAAAATGCTTATATGCCGCTCCTATATATATTATTATTGTTATAAAAGCAGAATATAAAAATGTGTTTAAAATAAGTTCAGTTCTTTTTGAAGTATTAAGAGATGAAACCATTACATATACGATAGGGATAAGGAGTGCCCGCTTAGATAAATTCTGAAATGCTTGTTCCTTATTCCCCGATAAAAGAGCAGAGATAAATTCTGCTACAAGAAAAAGAATAAATAAATACTCTAAACCAATTTTAGAAAATGGGTTTTTTCTATCTTTAACGTATTTGAATATAAAAAGTATAAGAGCACCGAAATAACCAATTTGATTAAGAAAAATCGAATTAGTCAGTGTGGCAGCAAAAAGGAATAATAATACTATCACTCCCTTATCAAAATATTTTTCAATTTTTTCTTTCACTTTTATTATTCTCTAAATTGTAATTCATATAGTTTTCTATATAGACCGGAATGATCTTCGAGCAATTGATCATGCTTACCGTCTTGCACGATTCTTCCTTTATCTAGCACTAGTATTCTATCGGCATTTCTTATCGTACTTAGCCGATGCGCAATTACAAAAGTTGTTCTATCAATCATAAGTCTTTCAATTGCTTCTTGCACTAAAACTTCAGATTCATTATCAAGTGCAGAAGTTGCCTCATCAAAAATCATAATAGGAGGATTCTTAAGAAGCGCACGAGCAATAGAAATTCTTTGCCTTTGACCACCTGAAAGTTTAATCCCTTTTTCACCAATAATAGTTTCGTACTTCAATGGGAGATGCAAAATAAATTCATGTGCATTAGCTGCTATTGCTGCATTTATTATCTCTTCCTCAGGATATTTTTCCAATCCATAAGCAATATTTTTAATTATGCTCTCATTGAATAAGACGGTTTCTTGAGTAACAATTCCCATCAATTTTCTTAAGTCTTCAAGCCGAATTTTCTTTATATCGATTCCGTCTATTTTAATTAATCCCGAAGTGGGATCATAAAATCGAGGTATCAGATCTACCAATGTTGTTTTGCCGGAACCGCTACTTCCGACTAATGCAATAATTTCCCCTTTCTTAATAGAAAAAGAGATATCATTCAAAACTGTATCATCTTTTTCAGCATCATCATAATAGAAGCTGACATTATCAAATTCCATATTACCATTAAAATCTTTGAAATTAATTGAGTCTTCACTATTTTTTATTCTTGGTTCAGTATCAAGTATTTCAAAAATCCTGTCGGCAGCAGCACTCGATTCTTGAATTCTATTATTCACGCTGCTTAATTCCTTAATTGGCGGCATCAACTGAAAAATTGCAAATAAAAAACCTAAAAATTCACTCGCCTTTAAAGTGTTTTCCACTAACACTAATTGAGCACCAAAGAATATAATAAGAACCCCTACAACTACACTTAAAAATTCAGTTACCGGAGCAGCGGTGTTTCTAATCCTCACCATTTTTAAAGATAATTTAAAAAATCCCTTAGTCTGCTCCATAAACTTTTTATTCTCATATTCTTCCATACCAAATGCTTTAACGATCTTAACACCCGTAATAGTTTCGTGAAGCACAGTAGTAATATCTGCCATCTTCTCTTGAAGGAAACCGGAATGCTTTCTTAGTTTTAATCCAATCCAACTAATTATTATTAAAGAGAAAGGAAGAATAACAAAGGAGAAGAGAGTTAGCTTCCAACTAATAGAAATTGCTATTCCGAGAAATACGATTATTGATAATGGTTCTCTAATTAAATTTAAAAATACTGCGGAGATACTTGTCTGGACGACATTTACGTCGTTAGTAATTCGAGAAATTAAATTCCCTGTCTTTTCATTTTTGAAATAACTCATTGGCAATTTATGAAGATGCCTATAAGCTTCGTTTCTAATATCTTTAATTACTCCCTGTTCTACATGTGCAAGAAAATAGGCTTGCAAATAACCGGATACATTTTTTAGGAAGAATGTTAGGAGGATGAGAATACATATTTTCATTAAGGTATCAATAGTAGTTCCGGAGAAAATCCAATCAGAAAAGATATTTTTTATATTATCAAATATTTCTGAAATAAAATTCAGTTTTTCCGGAATTTGATTTTGTGAAACAACCTGAACAGAATCTTTCTTATTAAACAAAGTATCCAATAATGGGATTGTGAGATAAACCGATGCGCCATTTAATAAAGAGAATAGTACTGTAAATAGCATCGATAAAGATATTTGCTTTTTATATGGTTTTAAATATCGTAATAAACGTGAATAGGTTTTCATAAAGTATTAATCCATTTTCCCGCGCGGATGATGATCATGATGCTCCTGTTTAACAAAGTCATTATCGATATGAGTATAAATCTGGGTAGTGGAAATATCGGAATGCCCAAGCATCTCCTGCACCGACCTTAAATCTGCACCCCCCTCGATTAAATGAGTAGCAAATGAATGTCTGAATGTATGAGGATGAATATTTTTTTTAATTCCTGATTTTTTCACATAAATATCTACAATTTTCCAAACGCCCATACGTGATAATTTTTTACCCCTGCTATTAAGAAATAAAATGTTTTCACTTGTTAATTTATTTTCAAGATGCGGACGAGAGTTTAATAAATAATCTTTTATACAAATAAGAGCAGAAGAGCCGACAGGCACTAATCTTTCCTTAGAACCTTTTCCAAGAACTCGAACCATTTCTTCTTTAACAAAAACATTATTTACTGTAAGATTAATCAATTCGGAAATTCTTAGTCCTGACGAATAAAACAATTCGAGTAATGCTTTATCTCTCTTTCCTCGAATGTCATCGCCATCGGCAGAATTTAGAATCAATTCAATTTCCTGAAATGAGAGAACATCCGGAAGAGTTTTTTTTCTTTTTACAGGTGGTATTTTCATCATCGGATTTTTTGCAATATATTCATTCTTCATAAGAAATTTAAAGAAACCCTTCAAAGCAGATATATATCGAGCGACTGTCGAACTGCCTAATCCTTCTTTCTTAATCAATGAGAAGTAGTTTATAATGGTTTCAGAATTTATTTCACTATAATCAGTAATATTTTCTTTCTCCAAATAAGCTAATAACTTCATCAAATCATTTTTGTATGAGAAGATTGTATTGTCAGATAGATTCTTTTCCAATTTAATAATAGATAAGTATTCTTTAATAAACTGATCCATACTAAACACTTATATCGGTTGATTTATTTTCTATCTCCGATTGATTAGGATAACGAATTCTCTTATGATGCTGCATTACTAAACTTGCTAGGAACGACTGTTTGATTTTTGTAATATCACTAAAAGTTATTGGGGCATCATTTAACTGACCATCACTAATTCGATAATTAATCAAATTATTTATAACGTTTTCAATTTTGCCCGGTTCCGGGTCATTCATTGCTCTTACGGTTGATTCGCATGCATCGGCTAACATTACCAATGCAGTTTCCTTCGTGTTCGGTTTAGGACCGTCATAACGGAATTTTTTTATATCAACATTCTCTTCACCATAGAGTTCTTTTGCCTTTTCATAAAAAAATGAAATTACTAAAGTACCATGATGCATCGGAATAAAATCGATAATCTCTTGTGGCAATTGATATCTCTTTGCTAATTCAATGCCCTTTGAAACATGTTCAAGTATAATATTAGCACTTTCTTCAGGGGATAGCTCTTCATGTTTATTACCTCTATCCATCTGATTTTCTACAAAACTCGAAGGGTCTATTATCTTGCCAAGATCATGATAGTATGCGCCCACACGAGCAAGGATCGGCTTGGCGCCAATTGCCTCCGCCGCACTTTCCACCATTGTACCAATAGTCATCGAATGAGTAAAAGTCCCCGGTGCTGATCGTGCGATCTCTTTTAATCCCGGTCTATTAAAATCAGTTAATTCAAGTAGAGTAAGATCAGTAGTTATTTTGAAAATTCTTTCGATAAATATTATTAATCCATAAGTAAGTATTGGGCTAACTAGCGCATTAGTAAATGCGAATCCGGCAGTTATCAAAATTTGATCATAGGACTCGAATCGTTCTAAACCGAAAGCCAAAATACCCAAAGCATAACCGAGGAATATAAATAAGAATGAACGGAAAATCTGAGTGCGATTTTTAATGTCTCTAACTGTATAAGCTGCGAATGCACCCGCAAGAATATTAATTACAGAAAAGACATAATCATTGCCTCTTAATCCACCGCATGTAAGAGCAATAACAATAGTGCCATAAAACCCCACTCTGGAATCAAAAATAATTGTAAGTAACATCGAAGCCACCGGCACTAAAACAAGATACTCCACAGGAGCTTTTACATTTATTTGAAATACTATAAAAGTGAGAAAACTAATAAATAATATTAATATTGCGATAAGAAGAAGTTTTAGATTATCATTGAATAATTTTTTCCGGAATAGATATAGATAAATTATTAGTAGAATAATAATTAAGATAATATGAAGGAATTTGCCAAATAGCTGTGCAAGACGTCCCCAAACTCCAATTTCTTCCCCTTTGGCTATTCTATAAGAATCTATTTTTAATTTGGATTCGGGAGTAATTCTATCATGTTTGGCAATAATTCTTTCATTTTCATTAACGATACCGATATTTTTTGAAATACGGTCTTTCGCCTGTTCAATAGCTTTTTCTGTTAGAGATGAAGAATAAATAATGTTTGGTTTTAAGAAATGATCCAAGTATTCAGTTAATGCACTATTAAGAGAATTATCCCCGCCAAACGAATTTCTAAAATATAGATTTATAAAATCATTCTGAGAATTGTAGTCCAAAAATATTCTTTTAGGAACAATTCTTTCAAATCTCCCATCTCTTAATGCTATCGAATCTTTTTTAATCTCACCATAATTAATATTCAGCAATCCTCTTTGAAAGATTCGCTCTAAAATGGTTTTAGAAAATGAAAGAAAATCTTGAAAAGATTTACCATAAATTCTATTTGATAGATTGGAGCCAAAACGATTTTTAATTGTTTCTAAAGATTGTTTGCTCAGAAAAGAGATCTCTTCAATAGGTTCGGAAGTTTTTGATGATGTGATAATTCTGCGGCTAATATAAGAATTATAATTACTAATAGAATCCAATGAAGAAAAAATTGCGGAAGAATCGCGAAGAAATATTTGATGTATCTTTTCTCCGGCTTCTTTTTGTTCCTTTGCGTATAGGTCTTTGCTTTTAAGAATTTCAAAAGTCTTTGAAGCAATTAGGTCCTCTTCAATCCAAATTGAACCGATTGTGATTTCAGATTCAATCGATTCTCCTTTGGGAAACATTAAGACTATCAATAAAACTAGTACGAATAAAATTGTTAATTTTACTCTAAGACTATGTCTAATTTTATTTTTCTTTTCATCGTTCATTTTTAAGTTTCTTTTGCTTTCAAAAGAATTCTTAAGAAATCAGCAGTTCCATCTTCATCATTTGTTCTTTTAGTAACCATGTCAGCCATTTTCTTTAATTCAGGCACAGCATTTGCCACCGCTATTTTTAAGGCATCTGTTTCAAATAAAGATTTATCGTTGTGCCAATCACCAATTACCGCCGCCTCTTTCTCTTTGATTTTGAGATGTTTGCATAATTTCTTTAACCCATTCCCCTTGCTGGAACCAAGATTACGTACTTCAAGATAATAAATTCCTCCTTTGGAATTGGATTTGTAATAGGAAGTTTGCAATCCAAATGTGTAAGGAAAAATTAATTTTTGAGATACATGCTTTACGTAATCACCATAATCACTTGTCATTACTATTTCAAGTACTTCATTCAAATAATGTTCATAAGAATAAACCGGTTTATATACAGCACCAAACTTATCTAAAACATCAGGGATTGTTGAATTATCTTCTGTATAATAAATTGCCGAAGGATGACATAAAGCAATCTTTAGGAAATACTTATCTGCTAATTTTAAAGCTTTTTTGACATACTTAGGTTTAATAAAAGTCTTATGAATTGGTTTTGTATCGGTATCTTTTTGTATTAAGGCACCGTCAAGAGAAATAATAGGTATATCAATTTTCATCTCTTCTACATATGCGGATACAGCAGAATGAAGTCTGCCGGTAGCAAAGGAAAACGAAACTCCAAATTTTTTCAATTCCTCCGTTAGTTGTAAGCTTTCTTCTCCGATCATACCCTCATTATTCAAAAGAGTACCATCCAAATCGAAAACCACTAATTTTATCTTTTTAAGTCTTTCTTTGGTTACCATTATCTATGAATTTTGTGAAAAATATACTGACAGATACTTATCGAAAAGTAATTATAGACTTTCGAGTTCTTTTACAGCTTCGTTTACTGTATTAAAAACAGGTAACACTCTATCAAGCTGAGAAATTTCGATGAGAGTTTTAACATTTTTTGTCGGTGATGCCAGCCGGATATGTCCTTCAGAAGATTGAAGTATCCTGAAAGCTAATAGAATAGCACTTAATCCGGAGCTATCGCAATAGTCCACTTCCGAGAGATCAATAACAAGTTTCTTTGATTCTTCTGTATGTAAAAGAATTGTAAATTCACCTTTTACAAAGCCGGCTATCGATGAATCAAATCGTTTCTCGTTTAATTTAAATATAACGATATCTCCACTTTTCTTTATTTCATAATTAATATTATCACTCATATATCGCCAAATTTTTATGGAAATTAAATATAATTTACTAATTAATAGGAATTATTAAAACATTATAATGAATTATTTGTTACTAAACATCATTAAAAGATTTACGATAAATTTCCCCTTATCGGAAAGATTATCGGAAGATTTGATAATTATATCATAAAATAATTCAGAATATTCTTTAAAATACCCTATCGATAAACTATTAGACGAATTAGCCGACAGAGTAGTTGCAAAAAAATCATCTTCATAATTAAGATCAATAACTAAATCTTTTCTTTCATTTTTATATTTTTCTAAAAATTCTTTCTTGGGTATTCCATAACGGGAAATATCATGTTCATTATATGTAAGAAATTTAGTCCCTGAAAGAATTGGAAAACTACTTGTCAAATTATCCTCGATAATAAATATTGCCCTTTTCCCAATCGAAAGGAAAAAATTAATTATGTATGAATAGTCGCTAAACTTCGTAACATTTTTGGGAAAAATGAATACAATTATTTCTGAATTAAGAAATTTTTCCTTGATATTTTGCTGCTCTCTATCTTTTTTAGAATAGCGAAATTTCAAAAGCATATAACCAATTTTCAGATAAATTTTATTCACTTTAATTAATTCCCGTCAATTTTAGGAAGGCCTCTTCATCGATTATATTTAATCCTAATTTAAGAGCTTTATCATATTTGGAACCTGCATTTTCTCCAACTACTACGTAAGTTAAATTTTTTGAAATTGCACTCAATACCTTTCCCCCATTTGCAATAATAATATCTTTTGCTTTATCTCGGGACATGGATGAAAGAGTTCCTGTAATAATAAAATTCTTTCCTGAAAATTTCATTTCGCCTTGATTTGTTTCTTTTTCAAAAATTAATCCGGCTTCTTTGAGTTTTCCAATTAAGTCTTTATTAGTCTGCTGTGAAAAAAACTCGATTACGCTATTACTAATGCTTGGCCCGATTTCATATATAGATGAAATGGCATCAGTATCAGCTGCCATCAGTTTATCGATTGAACCAAAATGCTCTGCTAATTTTTGAGCTGCCCCTAATCCTACATATCGAATCCCGATAGCAAATAATACTTTTTCAAAAGGACGTGATTTACTATTTTCAATAGAAGCCAATAAATTACTGATACTCTTCTCACCTAATCTATCGATTTTTATTAATTCGTCTCTATGGTTATTCAATAAATAAATATCATAAATAGAATTTAGGTAACCCTTTTCAACAAACAAATTAACTAATGCCTCACCGAGTCCATCAATATTCATAGCACCTCGTGATGCGAAATGGATAATTCTCCCTTTTACTTGTGCGGGACAAGAATAATTTCCACAATAAAGAGCCACTTCTTCATCGGTTTTAATTAACTCACTGCGGCATTCGGGACACCTCTCGGGCGGTAGAGTGATGTTTGAATTTTCACCTCTTTTTTCTTTTACGACAGATACAACTTTGGGAATTACGTCTCCGCCTTTCTCTATTATTACTGTGTCATTGATTCTTAAATCCTTACGAAGTATCTCATCATAATTATGCAATGTTGCGCGGCTTATCGTAGAACCTGCTAAGAGAATAGGTTTTAATTCTGCCACCGGAGTGATGGCACCTGTTCTTCCTACCTGCCAAGTAATATTTTCTAAAACCGTTTCTACTTGTTTAGCTTTAAATTTATAGGCAATTGCCCATCGAGGGGATTTTGCAATCGTACCGAGAATCTCTTGTTGTTTTTTTGAATTAACTTTTATGACAACGCCATCTATCTCATAAGGAAGTTTATCTCTTTTTTCTTCCCACTCATTACAAAATTCGATTACTTCATTAATGTTCTTACATAATTTATAGTTCGCATTTACTTTGAAACCTAGCTCATCCAAAATTTTTAAATTTTCATTTTGTGAAACAATTGCTATCTCCTCGGTAAAAAGATAATACAAGAATACCTGTAAATTTCTTGCGGCAACAATTTTTGAATCATGAAGCTTAATAGTGCCGGCAGCAGAGTTTCTTGGATTAGCAAATAATTTTTCTTCATTTAGTAACCGTAATTCATTTATTTTATTAAACGATTCTAAATCCAAAAATATTTCTCCTCTTACTTCAAAATTTTGAAGGGTCTCACCATTTAATTCAATTCTATTCACTTTTAGAGGAAGAGATTTTATTGTTTTAATATTCTGAGTTACGTCCTCTCCGGAAGTTCCATCTCCTCTAGTAACTGCTTTTTCATAAATCCCATTGCGATATCGAATACTAATAGAAGCACCATCAATCTTTAATTCACATATATATTCAATTGTTTCAGCATCAGGGAGATTTTCTCTTACACGTCTATCAAACTCCAATAATTCATTTTGGTTATATGAATTTGAAAGACTAAGCATAGGTGAAGAATGCTTAATTTCAGGAAAAGATTTTGAAAGGTCAGACGATACCCTTTGTGTAGGAGAATCGGGTGTAACTAATTCAGGATACTTTTTTTCTAGCTCAATTAGTTCCTCTAATAATTTATCGTATTCCAAATCAGAAATTTGAGGATCGTTTTTAACGTAATATAGATATTCATGCTTCCTTATTGTTTGCCGGAGCAAAAAAATCCTATTTTCATTTACCTGTATCATTCTTAGTATTAACTATTTTAAAAGATTTGAAAACTCCTGTGGAATCTATCTTTATATGCCATAGTTCATTCGCAGAAGCTAATACCCCTAAATTTTTTCCATTTAATTTAGCAATAATTACAGCAGGAAATTGAATCGATATTTCAAATAAAGTATCTGCTTTTATTTCGATTGGATGATCAGGAGTTAGTACTTCTCTGAACAGTTCCCTTCTATCTGCCGAAACCTTAATCCACGTAGCTTTTGTTGCCGATATTGAAAGAGCTAAACTATCAGGAGAAAGAGGTGCACTCATTTCATTTAAGACAGGTTTTTGAATCTCCTCATATCTCGATTCCGATTCAGTATTATTCTCACTATAAGAATTATCATTTATAATTTTTGGTTCTGAATCTATCAATAAAAAAACCGCAATCGTTCCTGCTACTAAAAATATGATAGCAATTAATAAAGCACTTAAGAAAGTTTTCTTTTCTAATTTTAATGTTCCCAAAGAAATTGTTTTTGTTTCTAAATTATTTTTAGAGATTGAATCAACAGCTTCAGTTTCATTTATGAATTCTTTTTTCGGTTTGTTAATCGTTTCGGAGTGTGATTCGTTTGGAGGTAAGTCTTGATTAACTATGTAACCTTTCTTTGCTTGATCAAATTTTTTTATAGTTTCACTTACATCAAGATTCAGATAAAGTGCATATTCTTTTATAAATGCACGAATATATATTTCAGGAAGAACTTCAAAATTCCCGGACTCAATAGCAGAAAGGAATTTAACATCAATCCTAATTTTATTATATACCTGTTGAAGTGAAATACCTTTCTCTTCTCTAAGAGATTTTAGTTCATCACCAAAATTTTTTAGTAATTCATTCATATATACCTATTAATCAACTGATCCTTTTAATTCTTGCAGAGTATGAGCCATCGATATTATGAAGATGAGGCAGTGCACTTAGACATCCATTCTCATCATAAAGCTCTTTTGGAAAGATTGTCTTGTCTATGTCCAATTCAAAATGAGGGTTGCCAAACAGAAATTTATGAATTATTGAATAATTTTCTTCCGGCTCCATTGTGCAAGTGCTATAAACAAGATATCCGCCCGGCTTAACTAGAGAAGCACCTTTTTCCAAAAGCTCAAATTGAGTTGCATTTAATTTACGAATATCTCCTAAATCTTTCTTCCATTTTACATCCGGTTTTTTTGTAAGAGTCCCAAGACCGGAGCATGGAGCATCAATTAAAACACGATCAAATAAACCATCATTATATTCAAGAGCATCTGCTACTACAATCTTCACATTAGTTACTTTTAGTCTTAGTAGATTTTTTTCTAATATTTTCGTTCGACTTTCATATTTATCAAGAGCAACAATCTCTCCTTCGTTATTCATTAGATCGGCAATTAAGCCGGTCTTACCACCCGGAGCTGCACAAAGATCTAAAACTCTCATTCCCGGATTTGGATCCAATAAGTAAACAGGAATTCCGGTACTTTCATCTTGAACACTAAAATATCCATTAGCAAAATATCCCCAATCGGTAATATTTGTCAGGATATTTAATTTGATAAAATCTTTTACGTAAATAGATTCTGTGTACTTAAGATTGACTTTATCAAGAAGTGATTTTAATTCAGTTTTATTTGTTACAATATTATTAACTCGCAGGGATAAGGATGGTTTAGCATTATTAGCAATTAATAATTGTTCAGTCTGATCTTTTCCGAATCGAGCCAGCCAACGCTTTACCATCCAATATGGATGGGAATAATATGTAGCGAGATAATTTACTATGTCTTCATCGGGGTTTGGGTAATTTATAGCATCTTTTGTACGAAGAATATTTCTTAAGACTGCATTAGTCTGGTCAGCATGTTTCTGTCCTTGTAATTTTTTTACAAAATCAACAGATTCATTAACAGCAGCATAATCAGGTACTTTATCTAAAAACAGCATTTGATATACAGCAACACGGAGAGCATTTTTGATATTTGGAACTGCCTTAGAAAATTGTCCTTTATAAAATCCATTTAAAATCCAATCAATTCTGCCTAACCATCTAATAACTCCATGGACGATTTCAAAAAGGAGTGCTTTATCTTGACCGGATAGATCGGAATTTCTTATTTCGATTTCAAGAAGTTTATCTAAATATGCGTCAGTCCTATCGATACGATTAAGGATTTTAATAGCAAGACCTCGCACACCGAGATATAAATTAGGTGAAAAATTATCAGTTGTTTGTTCCATAATCACAAAAATAAATAAAAGAAATTAAAGATATGAAATTTGGAGAGTATCTGAAAACAAAAAGGGCTGCATAGCAGCCCTTTCTTAGAAAACTATTTGGCTTCTTTAAGCCCGTATTTTTTCTTAAATCTCTCAACGCGTCCAGTAGAATCTAACATCTTCTGTTTGCCTGTAAAAAATGGATGACATTCTGAACAAATTTCTAATTTTATTGAGTTTACAGTCGATCTCGTAACAAAATTATTACCGCAGACGCATGAAACCTCGCAACGTTGATAAACCGGATGTATTCCTTTTTTCATTTCTCATACTCTTTATTTTAGAATCATTAAAATAACTAATTGTTACAAAAATATCAAATATTTTTAATTACTTCGCTTTTGATTTCGAATTATTTTTTCGAGCTTCCTTAATTGAATCTTGAATAGCTTTATGCCTTGCAGCAGAAGCAGAGTCCGGTTGCTCAAGCACTAAAAATTCATTAAACCCAAATTGATCTTGCCCTGAACTAACTAGAGCACCTCTTTCTAAATTACCACGATTACTCTTACTCCCTGAAATTGCATCATCAATATTAATATTATTTCTTGGGTTCAAAGGGAATTGATTAATAGAACTTTGTGCTACTTGATTAGGGTTTCCTAAAGCCGAATTTTGCTTTCCTGTTTCCTTAGTTTTATTCGGTTCAGTGATTTTTTCTTCATTAATTGGTTTGGAGATTGAAGCGGCTTCTCTTGAAATATTAGCTTGGTAAGGGAGCGGCTCTTGCATTAAAGGATCAATCTCTTCAATGTTACTAAATGGGAATAATACGAATAGCATTATTGCAGCGAAAGAAATTCCAAAGGCTGGTGCTAAAAATTTAAAGAGGCTAAATGACTTCTCTTTCTTTTCAGTTTTTTCAAATTGACCATTTTGAATTTTCATCATCAATTTAAATTCAAAATCATCGGAGGCGTTTACCTTCGGTAAATCTTTTAGATCATTAATTAAATTTTTGAATTTCTCATCTTCATTGTAAAAGTTTTTATTCATAAGCTACTCATGATAGATTTTTTTTAATAATTTTTGCAATTGTGTTCTCCCCCGATTAATCCTTGATTTTACAGTACCAATAGAAAGTTCAGTGATATCAGCAATCTCTTCATACGATAAATTCTCTATATCTCTTAAAATTACTACTTCACGATAAACCGGTTTCACTTTCAATAATGCTTTCTGAATAATGTCACTTTTAATTGAATTATCAGCAGCTCTTTCAGGAGAAATATACATTTTATCTTCTATCTGGGGAGTTCTTTCATCATCATCACCTGAGACAGAAATAAAACTCCTTCTCCTTCTTCTTTTCAATTCGTTCTTGGCAAGGTTTCCTGCAATTGTATAAATCCAAGTAGAAAACTTTGCAAACGATTTATAAGAATCCTTATTCAAATAAAACTTAATCATCGTATCTTGAACTATATCAGTACACGCATCCCTATCACCAACAAATCTAAAAACAAAATTTGTCAGCGGATCTTTATATCGTTTCACCAAAATCTCATAAGCTGCTATTGTATTGTTATCTTGAAACTCTTTTATGAGGTCTTCGTCTTTTAGTTTGTCCAAATCATTAATCAATATTTATACTTGTCTAATTATAAAATGTTTCAAAAAATAGTAAATAAATCGGAAAAATATTTGTTTCATTTCAACAAATTAAGATAAAATCTCCGAAAGCAATAAAGTTATTATAGTTTTTGGATCAGAAGCAGTAGTTTTTACCATTAAGTCTGCTGATAAAAGTGCCTGCGCTGATTTCATTAATCTTTTGTGACTGAATACTCTAACGCCCTTTTTGCAGTTTATATAATAGTATGGACTTACATTAGCAATTTTAGCTGCTGCAAAATCATTTTGATGTAAAGGAGCGAGTTCATGCACTTGAGCTACGGTAGAAATAAATTTAGTTATCATCGTTATAATCTGAACTATCTCATAATTTCCATCTAAAAGATTATAAGCTATTTCAAGAGCTTTCGATTTATTACCTGCTGCAATTTGATCTTGAAGATTAAAAACGGTGTATTCTTTGGTTGTGGATGTTAATTTATTAATCGTTTCGGCATCGATATTACCGCCGCCACCGATATAATCTGAATATTTGCGGAGTTGCATTTCAATAAGACCTTTTTCCTCACCAACAATTTCGGCAACCAACAAAGCATTTTCTTCACTTATTTTAAAATTTAATTCTCCGCTTCTATGTAATATCCAGCTTACTAATCCCCTTGTATCTTTTTTCGGAGTCTCGAATAAAAAACCTTTATTTGCTAATTCAATAAATGGTTCTTTTAATGGTGAGCTAATTTTTCCGAAATTAGTTAGAATCAAGCAAGTAAATTCAGCCGGATTACTTATATATTCACTTAATAATTTCTTATCACTAACCTTTTCAAAATTTTTTACAGTAATTACTTTTTTCCCGGTCCCGAATGGGAAAGCAATTGCAAGATCTAGTATAGAACTAAAATTATCACTTTTATCAATGCTAAAAGATTCTTTATCAAAATCGGATTCTATTAGAGTCTCTGCGAAATCGTTAATTTTGGTCGCAATTTCACTTATTAGGAAATCATCGTCCCCTGATAATAAGTAAACCGGAAGTAATTTATCTTTGGAAAGAGTTTTTAAAGTATCAAAAATTGAAGGAATAGATTGAGATTTAGACATTTTTAGATTTTTTCCCCTTTTCAAATTTTATGGCAGTTGAAACAAAAAAAATAAATCCGCCCCATACAATTCCCACAATTAC
>LOEU01000006.1 GCA_001516025.1 bacterium BRH_c32
GAAAAAACCATAGCAGATGCCATTTTGGATAGACTTATACATCAATCCCATAGAATTGAATTACACGGAGAATCGATGAGAAAGAAAAAAGCTTAAACAAGGCATAATTTTTAAGTATATTTGAGTATAAATTAACAGATGAAAAAAAGTAGTTTTAGATGAAAAATGGGGGTGGTCAATTTGCTCCGAAATTAGGTGGTCACTTTGAATTGGAATTAGGTGGTCACTTTAAATTGAAATTGGGTGGTCAATATCACTGGAATTTGCAGTTATAGAGTTAAAAGGAACAAACACAACTGACTTAGGTAAAATTGAAGTTCAGGCTTTTGGCTATAAAAATAACCAACTTGAGTGTACTTATGTCATCACTTCTAATTTTGAAAAACTCAGGTTTTATATAGATAATGCCATTGAACACATTGAGTTCAATTTATTTACACTTACTGAAAAGGATTTTGAGCTGTTATACCTTTGTTTAGCTTTTGAGAATATCCAAAATGATATTCCTAAAAATATTAAAAAGGAATCAATTAGCCAAGAAGATGCAATTACCAAAAAACTATATAATGATTACTCTTTATTCAAAAGAGAACTGCACCAAAGTCTGGTAATTTTAAACCCACAGTTTGATGCTTTAACTTTATTTCAAAAATCACAAAAATTATTAGATAGGTTCCTCTTTTTATTCTTTGCTGAGGACAGGCAATTACTGCCTCCAAACTCAGTAAGGTTAATACTGAATCAATGGAAACAATTAAAAGAACTGGATGCCTATTCCCCACTGTTTGACAGATTCAAAAAATACTTTGGCTACTTAAATACTGGTCATAAAGGAAAACAATATGATGTATATGCCTATAATGGAGGTTTATTTTTACCTGATGAAATTTTAGACAACATCACTATTGATGATGACTTGTTATACCTACATACTTTAAAACTATCTGAGTATGATTTTATAAGTGAGGTTGATGTAAATATTTTAGGGCATATTTTTGAAAATTCCTTGAATGAATTAGATGAAATAAAAGCACAACTTGAAGGGCATGCAGTTGACAAATCTAAAACCAAAAGAAAAAAGGATGGAGTATTTTACACCCCTAAATACATCACAAAATATATAGTTGAAAATACTGTTGGAAAGTTGTGTGAAGAAAAGAAAGCTGAATTTGAAATTGTAGAAAATGAATATATTACTGATAAGAAAAGACAAAAGAAAACAATAAAAATATTACTTGACAAGCTTACAGACTATAGAAATTGGTTGTTGCAATTAACTATTTGTGACCCAGCTTGTGGCTCAGGTGCATTTTTAAACCAGGCATTAGATTTTTTAATTTTAGAACACAAGTATATTGATGAGTTACAAGCCAAACTGTTTGGTGATGCTATGGTGTTGAGTGATGTTGAAAAAAGCATCTTGGAAAACAATTTATTTGGAGTTGATTTAAATGAGGAAAGTGTAGAAATAGCAAAGCTTTCTTTATGGCTTAGAACAGCACAACCTAACAGAAAATTAAATGATTTAAACAACAATATTAAATGTGGCAATAGTTTAATAGATGATGTTGAAATAGCTGGTGACAAAGCCTTTAATTGGCAACAGGAATTTCCTCAAATATTTGCCAAAGGTGGTTTTGATGTGGTGATAGGGAATCCTCCTTATGGTGCTGATTTGGGTGTTAATGATAAAGGCTATTTTAAAAAAATATACCCTTTAAGTACAACTGGAAAGATTGACACTTATAGAATTTTTATAGAAAAGTGTTTTATTATAGGAAATAAAAAATCTTTAATTTCTTTAATAGTTCCAAACACATTTATGTATAATATTCAATCATATTCACTTAGGAAATTAATTTTTGAAAAGGCATCCATTTATGATGCTGTTGAATTGAGGAAAAATATTTTTGAAGATGCGCCAGATGTAGTAACAGTAATCATTAGTTTTATTAATAATTCAATAAGCAGTGAATTCAGAGCAAGAGTAGCTTATCATAATGTTTTATATAATGAAATAGAAAATGCTAATTGGAGTATTGACCAAAAGCTAAATATAGAATCCTTAAAAAAGGATGTAGATTTAAAAATCAATTTAAGAGCTGATTTTGCTTTTGACACAATTAAAAACAAATTAATTAAGCTTAGTGTTTTAGGAGATTATTTTAACTTAAGACAAGGCACTAAGCCATATGGTATTAAAGAATTTAAAGAAATTGAATTAATCTCTAAAGAAAAGTATGATGACACTTGGGAAAAAGCTATCAATGGCAGAAATATTTCACAATATTATTTAGAATATGAAAATGATTATGTTAAAAGGTCTGAAAATGTACATAGTATAATTTCAAGGGACATTGTTTTTGGAAATAAAATATATTTTCAAAGAATGAGAAAAATATCATTATTTCCAAGAATTGTTGCTTGTTATGATAATAACCATTTCCATGGGCTATATACCTGTTCAGTAATTACTAAAAAGCATAAAGATTCACATTCTTTAAAATCATTATTATGCATTATCAATTCAAAACTTATTAATATTTGGTATAAATATTTTGATACTGATATAGAAATAAAACTTGCATCTGTTAAACAAATTCCAATACCTGAATTATCTGACAAAGATTTTGAAATTCTTGATAGTTATTGTGACAAAATGTTATTATTTAATAAGGAAGTACATGAAGTATCTCAAAAATTTCAAAGAGCTTTAGAAAGAGAATTTGGTTTAGATAGTTTGCCTAAAAAATTACAAGACTGGTATTTACTTTCTTTTACAGAGTTTATAAAAGAATTAGAAAAGAAAAAAGTAAAGCTTTCCTTATCTCAAAAAGGTGAATGGGAAGATTACTTTTTACAAGAAAGCAAAAAAGCCTTAGAGTTAAAAAACAATATAGATACTACTGATAAAGAAATAGACCAAATGGTTTATGAACTATATGGGTTAACAAATGAGGAAATAAAAATTGTTGAGAAGAGTTGATTAATAATACTTAAATAAAATATTATGAGTAAAAGAATTCTTGAATTCAATGAAGTGATTGGTGGAAAATGGTCTTCAGCTGGAAATTTTTTAGGTGAATGTAAAAATGGAAATATCATTCATATTTATAAAAAACAAATGGAAAATTTTGGGTACCAATACGCTATTTCTGATTCTGAAAAGTTTACAAATAATGTTAAACTTCCTTTATTTGTTCTAGCATACAACAAACAATTTATTAACTCAAGTGGTCAAAATGTTACAAGATTGACAGCAGCTTCTATATATAGTTCATATAAAAAATTGATTGACACTTTGTTAGATGTAATAAATTTAGACAATGAAATTAATAATGCTCTAGGTGATCATTACCCTAAATTGTAGAGAAGAGGTAAAATATGGAAAAAGTATTTATTTTTTGTGATGAGTTTGGGACTTCAACTTTACTACAAAATGATGTAAAAAATATTACAAAATTTGTCTACTGTTCAATAGTTATAAAAGAATCTAATCTTGAAAAAGCAAGAAAAGTTAGAGATGAAATAAGCCAGAAATTTCTTTTCAATGAAAAAATTAAATCAAGTTCAACAGCTTTAAAAAATGACAAAAGGAGACTTGATTGCCTTAACCACTTGTATGATAATTTGGATTTTATAACTCATTTTTTAGTTGTAGATAAGGAAAAACTTGAGCAGGATAAGGGAGGATTAAGATTTAAAGATGTTTTTTATAAATTCTTTCAAAAGATTTTTTTTGCAGAAATTAATAATAGATATGATGATTTTGAAATTAATATGCATCATACTATTGATGAAAAGTATGGCGCTGAACTTAAAACATACTTAACTAAAAAAATAAATAGTTCTTTATTTGAAAAGTATAACTTTTTAAGTGATGATGAAGCACCATTAATCCAATTTGCTGATTTAATTGCAGGGTCTTTTGGCAAATGTTTTAATAAAGATTTCAACTCTAATATAAATGATGATATTTTTAAAATTATTGAACCAAATATTCAAGATATATCCTTTTTCCCAAAAGAATATAAAAGTGATATCAAACCAGTTCATTCAGAAAACTCAGTTGATGAAGTAATTTATAATATTGCAAGGAAAGATTCCTTAGAATTATTAGAAAAGGAAAAAGATGAAATTAAAAAAGCTATACTTGAACAATTACTGTGGTACCAGAGAGTTGCCCCAAATGCATACCTTCAAACATATGAAATTGAAAATTATATTAAATATCATTTTGGCAAGGAAATAACAACTGAATCTTTAAGACTGATGATTAGGGATATGAGGTTTGAAGGAATTTTAATTGTTTCAACAAATCATAAAAGTGGATATAAATTAGCTGCAAGTAAATTAGATGTTTATCAATACTTCAACCATTATTCAAAATACATTTTGCCAATGTTAAAAAAAATACAGATTGCAAATGATATTTTTAAACAAAAAACAGTTGGAGAATTTAAGCCCCTTGAAGATTTTGAGGATATGAATTTGCTTATAAATGCCTTAAATAATTTAAAAAACCCAACCTCCATTTAAAGTGGTTGGACAGAAATCAAAAATAATTAGGATATAAAACTAATAAAATATGGGCAAGGAAAAAGTTGGTGTAGGTTGTCTACCATTATTCCTTATAGTTATCATTTTATCTATTATTAGGTTTCAAGTAGCACCAGGAAAATCTTGGGAAAGAGGATTTACTGATTTTACTGTTGCTCTTTATTGGATTGGAGTAGGATATATGCTATTAGTAGTAGTAATTAACAAATCTAATGAACCAAGAGAATTAAATAAAGAAGAAAGATTGATATTATCTATATCAGAACACAAAAAAAATATAGAAAAATATATTGATATAAATGGACAGTTTAAAGAGACCTACAAAGAAGATAACTCAGAGTATCTATCTCATCATTTAGTTGAACTATTTAATGCCAACAAGGAGTTATCATATTATAAATCAAGAGGATGGTCTTTTAACTCATATTCTTTTAATAAAAAGTCTGACCATGAGGAAAGAAGAAAGATGATAGCAAAAGTAATAAAAGATAAAGGATTACAAGGCTTTGTATTTTGGGGTGGACTTTATGAAGGACAGGCTTTTAGTATTTATTATGGGATAGGAGAATGTCAAGCACATGGTTGTAATAATCAAGTTACTGAAGATTGGCATAGCCTATGTAATAGTTGTTTTAGAGAGGAGAATTACAATAAACACAATAGATATTAAATAATAGATAAATAAGTTAATTAAGTTATAATAATAAGGCTTCAGAAGACATAACAGAATTTTTTAAATAAATTGTTAATTATTTTTTAACAAAAACAGTTTTAAAAAAAAACCCAACCCCTAATTAAAGGGGCTGGGCATCACTCAACTCAAAAACCAATGGTAATTACTGTTGCCTTTTAAAGCCTCAGAAACAGAATTGGTAAAGGTATAAGCATTTACATTTCTATCTAAAAAAGAATCAATGTAACTGCTCTTGTTTGCTCCTGTAAATAAATTGTAAACATTCCAAAGGTTTATATTTCCTTCTTTATCTCTACAGAAACTTTCATCTTCATAGTAATCTCTTGCTACTGCATTGAGCTGACCATCATTAAAACTGAGAAGTGGTAAACTATCCTTTATCTTATTTGGTAAATGATTGTAAAGCCTGGCTTTCCCTAATAATTGTGCAAATTGCCTTTCAGTTAAAAACTGATTTTCCAGAGCCTTAAATTTCTCAGAATGGTTTTTAATATTATAACTGGAAAACAGTGCATACATTTTTTCCTGTAATTCTAAAATACTTCCTACTCTTAACTCATCTGAGAAACCATCAGTTGAAATACATAAGTTGGTACAAACTGAATTTTTAAAACCAATAAATACCTTGAATTTCTCAATGGTTTTCTTTGAGTACAAATTTTCCTGGTTGTAAGCTCTGACACCTCCAACTGTTAAACTCAAAGAATTACCTGCAACAGTTTCTTTTATTGATGGTATTTCTATAATAAAAGCACATCTTTCATAATAAATGGTTTTCTCACTAGGAAGTAACTCATTCACAGATTTTCTGATTGCTTCAGGAGTTCTTCCTTTAATCATATGGGATACCCTTATTTCTGGAGCAGTGCTCAGGTGTGTTTTAAATAAGGTACCCACACAATGTTGCATACTTTCTATAAATTCATAATGACTTATGGTTACTTCATTATCTTTTGCAAAAACTGGTATTGTGCAATCTCTCTTTAAATGATTCAGAGTTACCTCTTTTGTGTTTGCTTCTATGAATGGGGATTTTAAATCACTCTGAGCCCCACTTAGCCCCATTACTTTTTCTCTATTAACTACTTGCAATTCCATTAGTGCTTCCATTTTGAGTGTATTTAGTATTGTTTAAAAATTGTTGTTTTTTAATTGCTTCCTGTTGGCTTACAAACTCATCATTAAGGACATCCTTATAAGCTGAATGGGTTGTGTACAATGCCCTTAATTGTTCAAGAGTAACACAAGATTTGATTTGCTTTTTCACATCCTCTAAATCAGTTCCTGAGTTACACCAATCTTTGATTCTTTTTCCTGTTCCAGCTGTGATGATAAACTCTGGCTTATCAGCAAACATTCCTGTTCTGTCTTTTGAACATATAACCTGATGGTTAATATTGATGTCAAAGACCAAAGTAAATTCATAGTCAACCCCATCTCTCTGAATTGCTTTTAATCCAACTTTTTCTGGGACCATCTTGCCATTTTTATTATTCAAAACATAATCTTGCTTTGTTCTGATGGTTGCAATGAAATGAGCATTGGATTGCAAAATCTTATTGATGAAATTATTTTGCATAGGTGTTATTTTGCCCCAATTGGTAAAACTGTTTCCTGGCATTGAAGCATGATACTCAATTAAATAATCCCAGCAATGTGAAATACTGTCAATAATAATAACTTCCATCCCTCCTTTTAAGCAAATATCAATTGCTTCAATATACTTTTCAGGAGTAAATGGTGGTGTCATCAATAGCACATTGTAATCTCCCAAATGAGCATATAAATCTGCACTTCCATTTTCTGTATCAATGACAGCTACTTTTGATAAATTGTCATTTGTAAGTCCTTTAGCCAACAGTAATGCTGACATTGTTTTTCCTGCCCCACTAGGAGCTTGTAATGCCATTTTCATCTTGGCACTACTTCTTGTTGATTGTCTTAAATTCATAATATGATTGTTTTTAAATTTTAAGCATAAAAAAACCTGCTATTTTTTAGCAGGTTAAAAACAGTTTGTGATATCTCCTATATATACAAATATCACAAACTGTCAAGAAAATTTCTACAATACAACTAATCCAGTATGACTATACCATTTTATAGTATCATATTTATAAGTGTATAAACTGTTAATACCAGTTGATAAAGTTGAATAAGGTTTTCTTTCTATTAATTCAATAACTTTACCAGAAGTACCATTTATATCTAAACTAAAGCCTCTTCTTGGTGGTTCAAATTCTCTGGTCTCAAATAATGATAAATATATTTGTTTGTATATTAAACCAATGTTTTCTGTTCTAAATAAATCAAAACCATTAAGAGAAATTAATTTATCCTTTTCTCCTATTTTTCTGCACTTTTGAACAATTTGCTCCATTAACTGCCTATAAGTCTCCTTCAAAGGGTCTGATTTAAATTCTTTATAGATATACCCTCTTGTATTTAAAATTAAAGATAATTCACTTATCAGCTCATCTAATTCTTTGCCTAGCCCAACCAATTCATCATTTCTAAATTCTGTTTCCGTATCAAGTGGCTGATTATTTGCATTAAATTGTTTTGAAAAGCTTATCAAGTCTAATAAATAGTTTTCTTTACTATAATTATCAATACCCTTTTTCCTTTTCCCTATAACTTTTAGGATAACTGATTTAAGAGCTACATCAACTCCGTTTGTTAATTCTTTATCATCTATAAAAATTGAATATTCATTTAATTTATCAATTAACAAATTAAATATTTCATAATCTGACAGTTTATATAATCTATGTTCTAAATTATCAACAATTCCAGAAAGAATAATACCTTCTTCTATTTCCATTTCTCCTAAATTCTCTGAATATATATCTTCTATAAAATTATAGCAGTCTTCAAATAAATTTGCTTTACTAAAATCAACTCTGATAGCAAATAATTCAATGCTTTTAAGGGTACAATTCTGAAATTGATTGTGTAATGCTGCCCAAACTGTTATAGGTGTTAATTTTTTTCCATAGAATAAATATTCACTTGATAAAAAATTTTGTCCATTTTGCATAACCCATTCAGAATAGGATGGATATCTTAATGTCAGCTCCTTACCTTTTTCAGAAGAAAGTTTTTGATATTTATTTATTTCATTTTCATTATCTGAATATTTTTTATCATAATATCTCTCCAACAACATACTATCATCATTTGAATTGAAAGGAAAATCTGAAGGGACATTACTCATTCTAAAATATTTTGAAATTCCTAAATGAAGGTCATATCTAGTATGAATTGGATATATCAATTCTTTAGATTTACCCATAACAATATAAATATCTCCTTCACCCCTCATTCTACCTACTGCTTGAAAAATAGCATTGGCGCCTTCTGTAAATACGCCATAATTATCTGAGATATCATTCAATATTGTGGCATCAGGCATAATTATTATAAAAGTGCCACCAGTAATATCAATTCCTGTGTTAAAAGTTGTGCCAATATTAATTTTAACTTCATCTATTTCTACTGAGTCTTGCGCACTTGTTTTATAATTATCTTTACTTACTATAATATTTAATTTGTCCTTAACTCCTAATTTATTAAAAACTGAATACAAACTCATAGCTTCTTTATTTACTCCTTTACCGCCAATACTTTTAGCTAATTCTTTGCTGTAACTCAATATATTCAGCTGTTTATTACCTCTTATGGCTGATTTAATAACATTGCCTAATAAATATCTTAATATTTCAGTATTCTTACTTGAATACCTTTTAGGAGTTATAAGCAAATGTAAGTTTGCTTTAGAATTTCTTATTCTCTTGGCATCAATCAACAAAATATTGTTATCAGTTAAAATGGATAATAACTTAACTACCATAAGTGTAGCTTCTGTGTAAGTGGCACTTATATAAAATATTTTTTTAGTAATTTCTTTAAACTTCAGAAATGAAAAAATGTTTTCAGAACTAAAGTTGTGAACTGCTGCATGTATTTCATCAAAAAAGAAAATCAATTTTCTGTTTCTTTTAGTAGCTCTTGTAATAAAATTATCTAAATACCTTTGTTTTATTTTATTTTGAAAGAAAAAATCTCCAGAATTTCTTAATAATAAATTAACTGTTACAATATGTATTCTTTTTCCAATAATGGCATCCAATTCATTTCTATTTTCAAAATCTTTTTCTAAATCAAATATAGTAGAAAAACCATCTGAGGTTATTTCATCTTTAATTCTATTAGCATATTTACTTACCAATGCTCTATAAGGGACAGCAATTACAATTATTTCTTCGGTTTCTTCAAAATACTTTTTTATTAATTCAAAAACTGCTGTAGTTTTTCCTTGACCTACAGCAGCATTTATAACAGTTGAATTTTTATCATTTAAAGTGTCCCCTACAATTGAAAGAATCCCCTCACTTACATAACCTTCATCATTTGGAGAAATTTCTTTCTGAATTACATTAAAACCTGGTTCACTAAAATCAGTATTTGAGAATTTTCTATAGATAATTTCTTTATCAATGATTTTGAAATTTTGATGATTTTCCATTTTTGCAGCTATTTGTTATTCTTCAAATTTAACTTCTTTGAAAGAAAAATCATCTGTTCACTTACTTTTTTTTGCACAATTTTACCATAATGTTCCTGAGTGATAGACATTTTTGAATGCCCTAACAATTCTGACACAATTTCCATAGGAACATCATTATAAAGCAAAACAGTGGTTGCAAAGGTCTTTCTTGCTATATGATGGGTCAAATTTTTATCTATCCCAACAATTTCAGCAATCTCTTTCAGATAGGAATTAAACTTTTGATTTGAAATAATTGGTAATAATTTATTATTACTATCATTTGAGCTCCTGAGAAAATTTTCTAATATTTTCTTAGGTTTCAACAGTAAAGGAATTGAAAATTGTTTTCCTGTTTTTTGCCTTTCCATACTAATCCACTGTTTTCCATCAAAACCTTTAATGATATTTTTAGCATCAAGATTTGTCATTTCTTGAAAGGCTAATCCTGTATAACAACAAAATATAAAACAATCCCTCACTTGCTCTAATCTAACTTGTGAGAACTTATGCTTTTCCAAACTTGCCAATTCAGTTTGAGTAAGATAAACTATTTGTTTTTTTGGCTTTTTAATCTTGTGAAATACAAATGGGTCTTTTAAAATATAATCTGCAGAAACTGAAACTCTGATTACTCTTCTAAATCTTTGAATAGCTTTATATACAGAATGAGGTTTGAATTTCTTTTCAGTTTTTAAGTAATATTCAAAATCATTAATGAAATTCATCTTTAAGTCTTTCAATAAATAATCATTTTTGTTGTATTTAAACTTTAAAAATGTTTTCACATGCTCCAAAGTTTGAAAATATTTCTGAACTGATACCTGCTTTACATCTATCCCTACAAGCTTTTGCATTCTATTTGTGTGATATTCAAATGCATCCTTTATTGTTTTTTCAGCATTAGATTTCTTCCCTAAAAAACTATTATAAATATCATCCACATTGAAATCAACTTCTTTAAATTGGAGCAATAAAAAAGCCTGATTAAGTTTTTGGCTTATCAGGCTAAGTTGATTATTAACATAATTCTCATTAGGTGGACTTGCCATTTGGTCCTTACTCTTCCAATAATCAGGATTTGTAAATTGTCCAGTTGCAAATTCTTTCCTTTTACTTTTATATGTAAGTCTACAAATTATGGGAGCTTTTCCATCTTTTCTGGTTCTATTATTTGCAATTACAAATAATATATTAAGTTTATACTTATTCATAATTTATTGATTTTATATTATTTGAAAACTGAAATAAAAATTGATAGCCAAAAAGAAAAATTGATAGCTTTTTTTAAGCCTAATAAAATAAGAAATAGGAGAATTAGGATATTAAACCCAACCTGAGCTTTTCAATAAAATCAGGAGTTACGCAAAATATAGGCACAAAAAAATCCCACAATTTCTTGTGGGATTTTCCTTAGGTGGGCAATGAGTGCGTGTTTTTGATGTTCCTTAATTTATGATAAATAAATATGAAAACATTGACCTTTAGCTATTTAAAATATATATAGATAGTGAATTTATATAAATTTTTTTATATTTTATAAAAATTAATTATTACATTTAAATTATGAAAAAGAATTTCCCATGAAAATATAGTTCCCCTTATCATATATTTTTGCTATACCCAACCCCGCAAAAACTCCTTGTTCTATCATTTTTTTGATAGTTCTAAATAGTTATATGTTGAATTTTAATTATTAACTAAATTTATATATCATGAAAAAGTTTTATTATTTATTAGTAGTTTTAGGGATTATGCTTGTTACAATTATTGCTTGTGAAAAATCTTCTATAGGAGTAGATGAATTACAGACACTTCAAAAAGTAGAAGTATTATCTGCTAAAGTAGAAGTATCTAGCAGAGCAGAAAAATCAGATATTTGCCATTGGGACGCAAATTCTGGAGAGTACTTTATTATTAACATAGCAGACGCTGCTTATGACAAGCATATTGCGCATGGAGATCATGCACCTGCTAC
This sequence comes from bacterium BRH_c32, assembly GCA_001516025.1. Taxonomy (GTDB): domain Bacteria; phylum Bacteroidota; class Ignavibacteria; order Ignavibacteriales; family Melioribacteraceae; genus BRH-c32. Next base: position 11,782 of record LOEU01000006.1, read on the forward strand.
GTATTACAAAGATGCAGATGGTGATGGTTATGGAAACGTTATATTTGATGGGGTTGTTTGTGAAGCTCCTGCTGGCTATGTATTATATAATGGTGATTGTAATGATGATGACTCATCTATATATCCTAATGCTACTGAAGTTTGTGGTGATGGTAAAGATAATAATTGTGATGGTCAGATTGATGAAGATTGTATTGGCTGCACTTTTGATAATTCAGGTGGTCAGCAAGTAACAATAGATTTATCTTTCCTCAATTACACTGCACAGAACTCCACTAACTCATCTTCTCTGTCTATTGAAATGTATGATATTTTGGGAGTGGGAACACCACATACCATTACCAACACTAATTACGCAGAAAGTACTTTAATCCTACTAATTTTTGAAGATGATGGTCAAGGCGGTACGCGAATTTTTCTTGCTAATTCTGGGACAATTACTATTAATTCCTACACTAATTTTTCTGGAAGGATCGATAATGCAACCTTTGTTGAAGTTACAATTGATCCCAACAGTTTCGTTTCAACACCTGTGTTAGGAGGTGAAACACGATGCCTGGATAATTATATTTTTGAAGTAGAATAACTATTTCTGCAATTGATGCTGAAGGTGGTGGGTGGTTTTAGAAATCCAAATGTTTATTCAGAAAATACTTGTGAATCTCAAGATAGCTATTTTGAAAATGATGATGACTTTGATGACACTAAACTTCCTTATTCTCCTTAAGGTTCTTGGACTATTCACAAATTAAATACATCTATTTTGTAGATGTATTTTCAAAAAAAGAGTATTTAATATAAATGGAAGAAACATAATAGAATCAGAGGTTCTAAAAAATAATAGGCATAAAAAAATCCCACAATTTCTTGTGGGATTTTCCTTAGGTGGGCAATGAGGGGTTCGAACCCCCGACCCCCTCGGTGTAAACGAGGTGCTCTGAACCAGCTGAGCTAATTGCCCTAAGCGGTTGCAAATATATAACGAGTTTTTGTTTAAAGCAAAGCTTTTTTAGAAAAATAATAAAATATTTATTAGATTTCATCAAATAACACCATTTGTAAGAAACAACCTAAAAAAGGCGCTGAACCAATAAGTTCAGCGCCACAATTTTAATTAAATATTATTTTTCCAAACTTGGAACATTTCTGTAAATGGCATCGCCGTGTCCGGCAAATAATTTAGCATATTTTTTAAAAAACTCATCTCCTTTGGCCTTATCGGTCCAATGTGCATCTTCCAACTTTGTGTTTTCCGCGAAAGATTTCTCTATATCAGCTAAATTTTCAAAAACGGAAACTTCCAACACATCACGACTGTTAGATCCATATCTGTGTCTCATCGTATAAAACCCTTTGACATAAGAATTTTTCATAGTTACATTGTCAAAATATTCCTTGTAACCAGAACCGCCTCTGCCCGATTTATTCTTCTTTACATAATAAATCAATGGCTCTTTTGAATCGGTTTTTACCGGTTTGGTATAATTCATTGAAGCATAAATCTCATCGCTGTGTTTGGGTGCATAATAGCTGTTTTGTTTTTCGAAAAAAGCGGTTCTTTTAGCTTCATCCGGCCAAGCTTCCATCACTAATTTGTTAGTAATCTCGTTTGCTTTTTCAATATCTTCCCAAGAATTGTAAACCGATACCGATAAAATTTCAGAATCATCTGGCGTAAAATAATGCATATAATAACCCGAGCCAATAATTAAATCGTTTTTGGCGGTCACTTTATTGTAATATTCTTCTTCGGTTTTTCTCCAATCGGTAAAGTCCACATTGGGGTCACTGCTCCTATGCAGCGTTGTAATGGTTAAAAAAACAGGTTTAAATTCGGTAGTTTGCGTTTGTTGGCCAATGGCTTTTGAAGTAAAAATAAATAGGAATACAAGTATTCCAAACGAAAAGTTTTTTAATAATTTCATAAGTAGATAATTTTGGTTAGTAAATAATTAAATCAGAATTTCAATTCAGCATAAAATGCCTAGTTAAATGAAAAAAATAATACATTAAAATGATTAATAATGATAAACAATAAATGAGGTTTACAGTAGCAATTTGGGGTCAAATTTGCTATAAAGGTCGGTTACTGAACCAGTAACAATGCTGTAATTATTTTATAAATATAATATTTTTGGGATATAAAACAAAAAAACAGAAAAAATTTACCTAGAAACAGAAATTTACTTAAATTATTTTACACCACCTCAGCGACCACAAAAGTGCTGCCGCCGATAAAAATTAAATCGTTTTTTCCAGCATTATCTAATGCTGTTTCATAAGCGGTTTGCACCGTTTTATAGGTTTTACCCATTAATTGGAATTTGGCGCATTGCTGTTGAAATTCCATCTCATCCAAACCCCTGGGAATATTTGGCCTGCAAAAATAATAGGTGGCATTTTTAGGAAATAACGGCAGCACCGATTTTAAATCTTTGTCATTTACAACGCCTAAAACTATGTGAAGTCGCCCAAATTTTTCTTCCTGAAGTTGTTTGAGCACATAACGCAATCCTTCGGCATTGTGGGCGGTGTCGCAAATTACTTTTGGCAGCTCGTTTAAAACCTGCCATCTGCCCAAAAGTCCGGTATTTTTAACCACTTTTTGCAATCCGTTTCTTATATTTTTTTCTGAAATGGCATAGCCTTTCGTTTTTAAAACTTCGATGGTCTGAAGCACCGTTTTAATGTTGTGGATTTGATAAGATCCTTTTAAATCGGATATATATTGATGATTCTCGCTGCTTGAAGCCAAAAATAAAGGTGCCAAATTTTCTGAAGCAATTTTCTCAAAAACCGGAAATGTTTCTGCTTGGTATTCTCCAACAACCACCGGAACCTTATTTTTGATGATTCCTGCTTTTTCAAAAGCAATTTCGGGCAAAGTTTCTCCCAAAAATTGTGTATGGTCATAGCCTATGTTCGTAATTACTGAAATTTCAGGCGTTATAATGTTGGTAGAATCGAGCCTTCCTCCCAGCCCCACTTCAACAACGGCAATATCAATTTTATGTTTGGCGAAACAGTCGAAAGCCAATCCCACGGTCATTTCAAAAAAAGAGAGATTGTTGGCCTCAAAAAAAGATTTGTTGTTTTTTATAAAATTTACGACCTCCATTTTTTTGATGAGTTTGCCATTGATTTTAATGCGCTCCCTAAAATCTTTTAAATGCGGCGAAGTATACAAACCAACCTTATAACCCGCTTCCTGAAATACGGAAGCCAACATATGGCTTGTGGATCCTTTGCCGTTGGTTCCTGCCACGTGAATGCTTTTGAAAGTTGCTTCGGGGAAATTAAGATGTTTGGAAAGTGCTAAGCTGTTGGTTAAATCTTTTCTGAAAGCTGTTTCTCCTTGCCTTTGATACATCGGCAATTGTGAAAACATCCACTTTAGGGTGTTTGAATAATCCATTAAAAATTATTGAGATAAGGAAAATCTGTATTTTATAACGCCAATTTGTTTGGAAGGCGCATTTGGATCGGGTTGCCAAGTGGTTTTTAAAGCAGCTTCTTTTGCCTGCGACAGCAAACACGCGGCGGTATTGGTAGATCCTTTTATGCCAGGCGTTGCGTTAATCACCCGTCCGGAAACGTTGACTTCAATACTCACCACCACCAATCCTTCTTCATCGCAAATATAGTCTGGTTTTGGCCTGCTGATTGGTTTTCGGTTACCCAATTGATAATCGCCGCCGCCGCCGCCTGCGCCATTTCCATAGTAGCCGCTAGCGTTTGGATCGCCGGTAATTTTACCTTTATCTCCGGCAGTATTGTCATTTCCTTGTCCGCCTGTAGCCGTTCCGTTAGAATTGCTCACACCACCGATTAATGCATCCAGTTTTTTTCTTTTTTCAAGTTCTTCAGCTTGTCGTTTTGCAATCGCTTCTCGTTGAATTCTTTCTTTTCGGGCAACTTCATCGGCTATCTTCTTTGCTTCCAATTGTTTTTTAATCACAATGGCATCTTCCGTATCCTGGGTAAGTACTTCTTCCGCAATTTTAGGTGCAGCTTTTGTTACTTGCTCTTTAACGGCTTCCTGTTGTTCTTGCACAGCTTCTTGGGAAGCCGCTGGCCGTAAAGCTTCTGTAGGCTGAATATCGCCCTGACCCACTTCAGAAGTTCCAAAATTTAAGGCAATCCCAAATTCTTCAGGTGGATCTAAATAGGTCAATCCGAAGAAAAAAAGTGCCACCACTATCAAGCTCATTACCAAACTTGTTAGTGCTGCGGACTTTCTTTTATAATCGGTATCTAAAAAATTTGACATATTTATTATTTTGGGCGAACGGCCAATATTACTTTATATCTGTTTCGGTTTGCAATATCCATCACTTTAACAGCTTTTTCAATAGGAACACCTTCCTCGGCTCGTAAAACAATGGTTGGTTCCTCTTTTCCTGCCAATAATGCAAGCAAATCCTGTTCCAAAATTTCTTCATCCACTAATTCATTGTCAATATAAAAAGCCAAATCCTTTGTGATGGTTACTGAAGTGGCTTTTTTATTTTCGGTGATGCCGCTTGCTTTCGGCAACAAAATATCCAAAGCACTGGTGGTGACCAATGTTGAAGTGATCATAAAAAATATAAGCAACAAAAAAACAATGTCCGTCATAGACGACATACTAAATTCCGGACTTATTTTATTTCGGCCTCTTATATCCATATTCTATGTGGTTGAAAGGTTAAAGGTTAAAAAGATAAAACTCGGGATTTTCTCTTTTCTCTTCTCTTTATTCTCTCTTTTTTAATTATTAATTAACTTAAACCGGTTCGTTTAGCAAATCTAAAAATTCTACTGAATGCGCTTCCATTTCATACACCACTTTATTGGTTCTAACCACCAAATGGTTGTATTGAATATAGGCGATAATTCCCACTATTAAACCTGCAACCGTGGTGGTCATCGCAGTATACAATCCGTCAGAAAGCATTTTAATGTCAATTTGTCCGCCTGCATTTGCTATTTGGTGAATGGCGATAATCATCCCAATCACAGTTCCTAAAAACCCTAACATTGGTGCTGCACCTGCAATGGTGGCCAATACGCTAACGTTTTTTTCAAGTTTGTAAATTTCAAGGCGACCTGCATTTTCAATGGCGGTATTGATATCGGCCAAAGGTTTTCCAATACGGGAAATTCCTTTTTCTATCAATCGTGATGCGGGTGAATTTGCCTGGGCGCATAAAACCTTAGCGGAATCTAATTTACCGTGAGACACATAATCCCTGATTTGATTCATAAAATTACTGTCGGTTTTTGAAGCTGCTTTTATGGCAAAATAACGTTCAAAATAAATATACAACGCAACAGTTAACAAAACTAAAAGTATGGCAATGATAATTTGGCCTCCCAAACCGCCATCCATAATAAGATTGTAAACAGAAAGCGATTTTTCTTGGGGAACTGTCTCCTGTAAAACTTGAGTTGGATCTTGTATAACTTGCGCTGGATCTTGTATCATAATTAAAACGTTGATTATTTTTTTAGTTTTAGTCTTATTTTCATTAAACGAAAATAAAAATTTAAAATTGTATATCCTTTTTTATAAAAAAATTGGTATAAATCAATCTTCTATGCCATCACATATTAAAATTGCGAATTAACATAAAAGCTATTGCCCCGGAAATAAACCCTATTGCAGCCAGCCAAGCGATATTTTTTAAGTACCACATAAAATTAATTTTCTCCATTCCCATAGCCACAACACCGGCTGCAGAACCTATAATTAACATACTTCCGCCTGTTCCTGCAGAATAGGCCACAAAATGCCAAAGTGAATCGTCAATACCATTATGAAACATTCCAATACTTGCTGCAACTAAAGGAACATTATCTATCACAGAAGAACTAAACCCCAATATTAATACCACCAAATCAGGATTAGGTATAGTTATTTTAAGCCATTCGGAAAATTGAAATAACATCCCAACAGATTCAAGGGCAGCGACAGCCATCAATATCCCAAGAAAAAATAAAACACTTGGCATTTCTATTCGTGAAAGTGATTTATGGATAGGGCTGAGATGACTCTTTTCACTCTCTAAAGTTGTGAATTCCATTTTTTTTAGGCTTAAAATCTCAGCAAATATGGCCACAATTGCCAGGGATAGCATCATACTTAAATAAGGTGGTAAATGAGTAATCGTTTTAAAAATAGGCACAAAAACAATTGCTCCCATACCCAAATAAAACATAATATTTCCGTATTTCGAAGATGATTTATCCTCAATAACAACCTGCTCAATATTGCCTTTGAAGATTGGCAGATATGAAGCAATAAACGCAGGTATAAAAATGGATATAACGGATGGAATAAATAAATTTGTAATTAAATTTACTGTCGTAACTTTATTGGCAATCCATAACATTGTAGTTGTAACATCGCCAATTGGTGACCAGGCACCTCCTGCATTTGCAGCAATTACGATTAAACTTGCATACCAAATTCGGAGTTCACCTGTTTTGACTATTTTCCTGAGGATAGAAATTAAAATGATGGTAGTAGTTAAATTATCGATTACTGCTGATAGAAAGAACCCAATAATGCAAAATACCCAAATGAGTTTCCGCTTACTTTCAGTTTTTACAAATCCTTTAATCACCGAAAAACCATCAAAATGATCAATAATTTCAACAATGGTCATAGCGCCTACCAAGAAAATTAAAATTTCCGCGGTTTTTCCAAAATGATGCAACAATGTTTCCTCAAAGTTGGCTGGAACTAATATTTTGAGTGCTTCATCAACTGCGTAAATGTCAAATTGACCAATTGAAATTACGGCCCACATAATTACCATCATAATTAATGCAGGAATCAGCTTATCTATTTTTATGGAATGTTCCAGAGTTATAGACAAATAACCCAAAATGAAAATTAAAATTAAAATATTCTCCATAGGTAAAAATTAATAATTTTATAATTAGTTTGAATCGTAAAAAAACCAATAACAAAGTACCGATACCGGCATATCATAAATTGCATATTATTTTGGCGGACTAATGCGGCAAATTTTAATAAAAAGAATTCTTAAACATAAAACACCAGAGATACATCTTGGGTCACTATCCTTAAAAAGTTAAATTCCTTATCAACATAAATGCAATTGCCCCGGTAACAAACCCTATCGCTGCCAACCAAGCGATATTTTTTAAGTACCACATAAAATTAATTTTCTCCATTCCCATAGCCACAACACCGGCTGCAGAACCTATAATTAACATACTTCCGCCAGTTCCTGCAGAATAAGCCACAAAGTGCCATAAATGACTGTCGATAGGGTCATTAAACATTCCCATACTGGCAGCCACCAAAGGAACATTGTCAATCACTGCTGAACCAACACCTAAAGCCATCACCACAATATCAATATTTGGCACCACTGCTTTTAAGGCTTCAGCACCAATAAATAATAATCCCAGTGATTCTAAAGCGGCCACTGCCATCAATATTCCAAAGAAAAATAAAACACTTGGCATCTCTATTCTTGACAATGATTTGTGCACCGGACTGTGAAATCCTATGGCATCATCTCCATCATTTTCCACAACATTAGA
>LOEU01000007.1 GCA_001516025.1 bacterium BRH_c32
ATGCTCTGAATAATTTTATTCTGATTTAGTATATTTCTTACTGCCACAGATGCATACTGACTTCCACGATCTGAGTGAAAAATCATTCCTCCTACCGGTATTCGATATAATAGTGACTGTTTAATTGCCCTTACTACCATATCTGCACTTATGTTTTAATACATCTTTGATTTCAAATACTTATGATATCCGCTTCTTGATACTTCCATTTCCTATAAATGAAATAGCAAATCTTTTTGAAAAATCAACTAAAAATCCAGTTAGCAGCCACGCTGTTAGTCAGCATTAATTAAAAGGATATTTATGATGTTAAAAATTGCACTTAACGGTGCTCGTCCAAAATCAGAAAATGAATTTCTCTCAAATTAATTCATTAAATCCTATTACAATTGATACTGCAAAAATACCGCTTTATCAATCTGCTCAATCACTTTAAAATTATTCTTTTCCAATACCTTAATTGAGGATTGATTTTCTATCTCTGTTTCTGCCTTAATTATTTTTATCTTTTTATTTCCACGAATCCAACTAATCATTCCGGAAATTGTCTCTGTCATATATCCTTTATTCCGATATTCGGTATCTGTTCCATAACCAATCTCCACTTCTCCATTCTCATTCGGCTCTCCATGAAAACAGATACCCCCTATCATTACTTTCTGAGTTTTCTCAATCACTATCCACATTGTGTAAAAGTGAGGATCTTTTTTCGCGTCTTCAATATTTGGCAAAAATAGACTTAAAATGGCATCTTTAGTCTCATTATCAACTAATGATTGAGAAGGTTTCAATCCTAATTCTTTTGCAAATGCATCGGGTGAATTGTAATGCTTCTTTAGCTCTTCCGCACTCAATGGTCTTATTAATAATCTTTCTGTTTCTATCATTCACTTATCTCTCTTATTCTTCAACAACAAGTCGATTTTTTCGTTTCTTCTTTACTTGTATTAGTTTCACCATTGCAGCAACAGCCGCCTGATGAATCAGAACAATTCCTTCCTTCTAATTTATCGGCATAAATTGTTACGCTATATATTCCTGAACTTGAATTTTTGTAGTCTATCAAATCTTGATTGTTCATATATTTCAAAAGTAAGTCATCCGGCAATTCAATCTTTCTTTCTTTTTTGATTTGAATATTTCTGAATCCTTCTTTTTCGATAATTCTCAAATATTCGTCTTTCTCACTCGCACCGGATACACAACCGACATGCATTTCAGATGCATTTAATACGCCAACTGGAATTGAGCCGCTATATACTATATCAGAAATACTAAAATGTCCGCCTGGTTTCATTACTCTAAAAATTTCCTTGAACGCTTTTTCTTTATCAAGCACAAGATTCATAACACAATTGCTGATTATAACGTCTGCAATACTACTTTGAATAGATTGCATATTTTCAATTTCACCTAATACAAATTCGACATTTCTATAACCCAATTTCTGGTTGTTTTGTAATGCTCGAGTTACCATTTCTTGTGTCATATCAATTCCAATTACTTTCCCTGATTCGCCTACTATGCTCCGTGCAATAAAAGCATCATTCCCTGCTCCTGAACCAAGATCAATAACTGTATCGCCTTCTTTAATATTAGCAATTTCAGTGGGAAGTCCACAACCCAATGATAAGTCGGCATCTTTTTGATAGCCAATTATTTCCGAATAATCTTCAGCCATACATGTGCTAAATTCGTCTGTTGAGCAGCATCCATTATCCGTTGAACAGCACCCTACCTGAATATTACCTTTTGCAATTTCACCGTAGGATTTTTTAATTTCCGATTTAATTTTTTCTTTATCCATTTTACTTTCTTTTTTCTTCTTATTTTTTAATAAAATAATCCCAACTTGCTCTTGATACTTCTGCAATAATTTTCTGATTTATTTCTTCATCTTCCTTTGAATTGCTTACAAAAACAGTTAAATAAAAGTATTTCCCATTTGGAAGGAAAACTATTCTGATATCATTAACTGCTGCGGTAATGCCATTTTTATTTTTTCCTGAATGACCGGTTTTATGGGCAACCACACTGTTTTTTGGTAATTCACCTCTAATACTTTTTTTGCCCGTTTTACTGCCCTCCATCGTCTTCCATAAAAAATCATAACTCCTTTTGGAAAGTAAATTGTTTTTGTTCTCGTAATATTTTATCAGTGTCTGATTAGCGGAATGTGGAGTTGTCCAATTTTGAAATTGATTTTCCCAGTTACTTTGTTGATCTTTTTCATTATATATTATAGCAACATCATCAATATTTTTGCTGTGTAAATATTTTTCGACTACTTGCGGACCTCCAATAAGTTTTAATAATATATCACAACCGACATTATCACTTTCTCCAACCGTATATGTTAGAATTTCAGATAATTTCATAGTCGTACCATTCGGGTATTTATCGCGGATGGGGCTATATAAATCAGGGATTAAATCTTCCTTCGTGATTGTTATTTTTTGGTTTAGATTTAATTCCCCTTTATCAACCTCATTTAAGACTGCTAATGCAATATGAAATTTAAATACGCTCTGCATTGGAAATCTCTTAGAACCATTTATTGATAACGTATCTTTTCCATCATACCCTTCCACTGCAATTCCTACAATAGCATCTTTACCTTCGATAATTTGAGTTATTCTTTCTCGTAAAGAGATAGATTCTTGCGCAAATATCAGCGAGGTAGCACATATAAGAATCACTGCGGTTAATTTAATCTGTCTTTTCATTTTTAATTTCTCTTGATTTATTTTCACTCGTTACTTTTTCTTTGCTTTATGATATGTAAACAATAATTCCCTTTCGGGTGAAATCCAAACTAATTTATTTTCGGGAAGAATTCCTAAGGAATCTTCCAAAATTATTTCCATTGGATGAAAATTCTATCTGCATTTTGTCAATGATTTTCAGATATTCTTCTTTGGTCGGATAATTGGTTTTTTAATCATTCTTTCCTTTGCAATCTAATTGTTCGTAGTCGAAATCGTCTAATAATCCCAATCCTTTTGAAAAGAGTTGCAGTATCTGGCTGTCGTCTGCTGTGGCTTGCTCCGTGACTGCACGTTTTAAAATTGAAGTCCTGTTGGCTTCAAAAAGGTCTTCTAATTGAGACTGATTGAGCCAACAGGTTTCCTCCTCAAACTGCACTTCAACTTGCGTTTTCCTATCTTGTGTTTGATATATTACAATTTCACTCATGTTTCTTTAATCAAATACTTTTTCTAATTCTTCATATTTTGAATGCATATTCTCTACAGCTTCCTGAATACTCTTTTTATTATTACCTTCATTTACAACAATCTCTAATTTGTCAACAGCAGTACTTAGTTCAGTCGCTAATTTTTTAAATGTTTCTTCTTTTGCTTTTTGTTTTGCAGATAATTGAGCCTTTGAAATATCAACAATTTTTTCTTTTAATTGTGCAACTGCTTCTTTAATTTTTTCATACTGATTTTCCGGAGAATAATAATGATATAGTGTATATAACACTTGATGAAATGCGTCAATTTCTTTCAATTTTGGTTTTACAATTCTAACTAGTATTTCGTATTGAGTATGTAGCTTTTCGGCAGCATTTAATAAACCAACTGAATCTTTTTTTGTTACAGCTGCTTTATATTCATTAATGCACCCGATTAGATTCTTTACATTTTCGTCCCATTTTGCTTTTTTATCTCGTAATATACCGGGCAATTTCGCTTTTACAACACTTTCACCACTTTTTTCTAGTTCTGCTGCAACCGAGCTTAATAATTTAATATCCTTCTCTGCCCAGCCCGTATGCCATATTTGGTAAATCACTTCATGAAAATCTGTAAGTTCTTTTACTTCCGAAACAACTTCATGACTCTTATCTTGAGCAAATAGCGATAAAGTGAAAACCGAAATTATTATCATAAAAAATATCTTTTTCATTGCAATTCCTTTTGTTTAGTTATAAAGATTTTTGATTCTGCCATTTATTAGTCTGTATTAATTTTTCCCCTTATATTATTGTAAAGGTGTCATACATCCTTATTTTTCAAACTGTTCAATGTTTTCAACTTGATAAACTTTTATCCCAAGTTTTTGAAGCTCTTCTTCAATGTAATACTTGTGATCTATTCCAATTGCAATCAACACATTTTTGTCCGGGTTTTCTTCAACCACTCTCCGTATGTTTTCAACAATGTGGTTGTTCCTTTCATTTTCAAATTCTGCAATAAATTGATACTCAGGATATTGTGAGATTACGTGGTATTTGAATTCGTTTTTAGCTTTCCATAATTTTGTAATATAAATGGAGTTTATATCCTCAAAATCTTTTTCTTTAAAATATTTATTAATAATGGAAAACATCCCGCCAAATAGATTAACATCTGATTCAAGGATCGAATCTTTGAAAGCTTTTTGCTGCAATTTCTGCCATCTCTCCCCTTTCTCATCATCCCACCAATCAATACCATAAATTGGTGTCTTATCTTTTTGTGCATATGGTATAATGAATTTCTTAAAATCATAAGGAGTTCCTCGATAACTGCCATCATCAACATACTTTTGCTGTGTCTCGACACAAAGAATATCGGGGTTTAGCTGTAGATAAATCTCTCCCATCCTATTATAAGAATAAAATTTAGCTGTTTCATGTCCCTGATGGATACCCCCTAAAACAAATACTCCACCGGAAGATTTTTGAGCGAAACAATTGCCTGTAAACAATGACAAAACAATTGTTACAATTATTGTTAAATTGAAGTTTGTTTTCATGTTCTCTATTTTTTTATTGTGTATAATTTTTAGCGGTATGAAACGTTGCATAGTAAATGCAATTTTCTTCCACTCCTTTATCGGTTGATTAAAATTTATATTCTATTCCGCTACCCTCTTTATTTATCCAATTAATGTTTAATATTACAAAATTCTCTATACAATATTGCGCATATTATCCATTAAATGCTATTTCGGATATCAACAGCAAAATCGGATTAATTAACAAAACGATGTGTATGCCCAAACACATCTTTCCTCTTTTTAGACTGTGGGTTTAAAAAATATTGAATCTTTGCAATATTATCTGTCGCTTAATCATTACTGGCATTAAGAATGGCATCCTTACAATTTAAATTTATGCTCACAAGATTGTGCGCTTGCAAGTATTAGAAATGCAAATCCAATTATATGATTTAATCGAAGGGTATCATTTTTGAAATAGATGACTGTGAATAAAGTAAAAATAGTTAGCGTTATTACTTCCTGAATTGCCTTTAATTGCTATAAATTGAATGGTCCCCCATTCTCAATAAATCCAATTCTATTTACCAAAAATATACTAAAAAACCTGTTTTTATTTACAAAAACAGGTTCTTATTGTGGAGCTAAACGGGTTCGAACCGATGACCTCTTGAATGCCATTCACCATAATTTAACTCAAAAATGATAAATAACGCGGAAAACAGCAATATATAAGCCTTTTTTTACCCAATCTCCTACTGCAAAATTAATACAATTTTAATACAATAACATTTTTTAAATGTGATATTTATTAGATTAAAAACTTACAAGAAAGAATTTTTATGAAGCAAGGTAAATTTGAAAAAGCTGTTCAAGAAGAAATGCAAAACGATATGGATTACATGACCATCTACAAGCTCACTTTCCCAAACTCAAAAGTTTATGTTGGTCAATCATGTGACATAACAAATAGGTTTGCAAAACATCGTGCTTGCTTAGTTCCAGCAACTAAGAAAGATGTTAGAGAATTTACATGGGGAAATGTAATTCGAGAAATTGTCTGTGTTGTCTCCAAGCAGGACGCTAATAAATATGAAAAGCATTTAATACAAGTCTACAAAG
>LOEU01000008.1 GCA_001516025.1 bacterium BRH_c32
GGCTTCAGGCAATCTATGAGCGGTAAGGGTAACTGTTATGATAATGCAATTACTGAAACTTTTTTTAGTACTTTTAAGAAAGAACTTATTTATCTTGAAGAATTTAAGACAAGAGAGAAACTGATGAGTTCTGTTTTTGAATTTATTGAAGTATATTATAACAGGCAGAGATTACATTCATCTTTAGGTTATTTAAGCCCGGTAGATTTTGTAAAAGGAAATTTGAAAGAGAAACAAGAATTATTAAATTCAAAAGTTGCTTAACTTATTGTTTACTAAACAGGGAATAGTTCATAGAAGTAACAATCAGTGCAATAGTCACTATCCATATCAGGATTCAATAGAAAAAACCATCCAATTATAATTTCAGAGGCCTGTGGGTTAACAATGTTGACTATTCATAAATTATGCTTTAAGTTGAATTGGGGTTGTTTTTATCATTTCGAAAACCCTGGTCGAAGGAATAAAAGTTTTACCATATAGATTTTTGTTTCAGGTTTCAGAATTGCAAGTGTGCAGTATTAATTATATGCACACCTATCAAAAAATATTGCGAATATATAATCGAATAGGATAGAGAGAAACGAGGTTTATCAAACCTTTGCTCATCTATACCGAAACTAATAATTAATTACATGTAACTTAAGCAATCATTATATACGAAAAGGATTAATTTAGATGCCATTAACAAATGCCCAATTGAGAACAGCACTTAATAAATTATATACTATACCTGTAGAGATTTATACTACAGCCCCATTACCAATTAATAAAACATGCTATGACCCCTTACGGAATCTTCCTCAAACTGGATTTACTTTTAAAGTGAAAGAGCTATTACATGTGATTGGTTGTAAAACGGCGGCTTTACCAATGAGTCAAAAAGATGAAGCTATACGTTCAGCACATTTATATACTAATATTCTTGATTTTAGCTCTAATAATTTCTCTTATTTGGTTGATGTCGATTCTGATCTACAAACCTCAAGAAGTAATGAAATGGGTATTGGATTCATGTGTTTGTTAGCAAATAAATATTTCAAAATACCCTGGGATAAATTAGAATCAATTCCTGGTAAAGAGACCAGATTTGATTATAGAGGTAAGAGTAATGGATTAAACTGCATTTTCGAAGCCAAGGGAACAAAGCATTCCTATAATCAAAAAAGTCAGGTTGAAGATAGTATAAGAAAAAAAGAACATTATCATGCTCAAAACCATTTTAATGACATCGAGTTAATTGTTTCTTCTTTTATTGGAGCTCAAGGTTCTTCTCCTCGTTTATTAATCGGCGATCCAAAGTTCAGAATTCACGAGTATACTTTTTCAAAAGAAAGTAACTATTTTTTTAAGATGCGCCACTACACAAGAGTGCTTCAATTTGCTGGTCTTACAAGCGCAGCATATTCATTATATAATAATTCTAGAAAATATTTTAAAACTGGAGAAATTCTTTCGGAAAATGTTAAATCGACGAATGAGAACGAAATTTCAGAATACGAATTCAATGATATTAAGTTTTTAGGTATGTGGACAAATAACTGGTTACCGGAGAAATCTAAAAGGTATCAGAATCTTTATAAATACGATTACTCAAAGAATTCTTTGCTTAATTCACGGATATTTCAAGGTATTCGAACCGATTATTACGAGAATATTTTACGGAATAAATTAGATCTAATTGGAACAAATCTAAAGGATTTTCATAAAATTAAGGAGAATATGGATCTATCAATATTCTCAGATGGTAGTATCCAAGTTTTTTCAGATTAAATCGCATTTAACAAGCTGCTGCAAATGAACCATTTCAAATGGTCAATCAAATAAGAAATTTAAGGCAGAGAGATCATGGTTGACTCAACTCACCCAGCGTTTTTAAGTGTGGCATCTATGTAATTATAAGTTGTGTTTAAACAGTTAATCTGTTCTTAAAGGTAGGTTGTTCAAAGAAACTTCATTATAAATGAAAGTAGCCACTGTTAATTGGCATTGCTGTTATGAGTTGCCTGTAAACTGAAACGTTGTTATATTCACGTTAAATATGGAAAAGAATTTACAAAGACCAAAAAATTGGCAAGACTTTGAATCACTTTGTAAAAAGTTATGGGGTGAAATGTGGGATTGTCCAAATAATATTAAGAAGAATGGAAGAAGTGGTCAAAATCAAACTGGTGTAGATATTTACGCTATACCAAAAGATGAAAAGGAATATTATGGTATACAGTGTAAATGTAAAGATGAAAATCTGGATTCTAAAATAACTGCTGACGATATTAATTCCACTCTAGTTAAAGCAATCAATTTTAGACCGAAACTAAAATCACTTCTTATCGCCACAACTTCTTCAAAAGATTCTATAATTGAAGAATATGTACGACAAAAGAATTTAGAATATTTGAATAAAGACTTATTTTCTATTGAACTCTATTGTTGGGAAGATATTGTTGACTTGATAAATGAAAATGCTAATACTTTTAAGTGGTATGTAGCTGAATTAAAATTTATAGAAAAATATGATGTTGATATTCTTTTCGAAAATGCAAAGCAAGAATTTGCAATCCAACCCAAGTTTAAAAGACATATAAAAAAGTATAATCTGACAGTGAATATGGGACTATCAAGTATTCTATTAAATCAATCTTATCTTGACAATCAGTTTACATTCTTACCTTATATGAATACTATTAACAAAAGTTGGGAGAATTTTAAAATTATTATGTTCAACAGTGGTTCAAAAGTTTTAGAAGATTTTAAGTTAACCTTAGAGTTGGATGGAAATTATAGAGGGCTTGATAGTGATGTTCCTAAATTATTCAGAATTAATCATCCAGTTACTATAACAGAAAATTATGTCGTTTATAAACCTAATAAATCAGAATCACTTATTGTTCAAAAAGATTGGAAACCTTTTATACTGTCTATTTTACCCAAATTTGAAGAGACAGAA
This sequence comes from bacterium BRH_c32, assembly GCA_001516025.1. Taxonomy (GTDB): domain Bacteria; phylum Bacteroidota; class Ignavibacteria; order Ignavibacteriales; family Melioribacteraceae; genus BRH-c32. Next base: position 2,948 of record LOEU01000008.1, read on the forward strand.
ATATTAATTAGGTGGAATTTTATCTGTAGGGACTTTGATAAAACTGGTGAAATTAAACTGTTTTCCAAACCCAATTATGTTGATGAGTATCAAAATATTGCTGTTTATGAAGAAGAAAATTTACATAATGATGAAATAAGCTATAAAGATATTTTAGAGTATACTAGTGGAATCAGTATATAGTGTATATAACGAGCAACTCAACACGTCTAGCTCATTTCAATTTAGTATTGTTTCAAATCTTGACAACGTAGTTATATCAATTAAGTAATGAAGATACTAATCAAAATAAGATGAAATTCTATCTTGATCAAAATGTAATCGATTACTTAATAAAAGGTAATCTTGATTCTATCAATGAGCTGATTTATCATATTGAAAACTCAGAAATAGTATATTCCTATGTGACGTTGAAAGAATTTGCACGAATTGAAAATGAATAACAGCGTAAGTATTACCTAGATTATCTAAAGGAGGTTAATGCTAAATATTTCTGGATTGATGATAATGAAATAGCACATTTTGAAGAAACTGTCCCATTCGAAAAATTCAATGAAATTAATTCTGTCAACAAGATTTATGTTGATCTAGAGGATTCCATGCTAGGAATGATGCATAAATTTTTAGGTGGGAAAAAATATTTATCTTTTGATGATATTGCTGTGTCACAGAAAAACTCCTTTCATCAGCTAATTGATTTCATAACTGTTACTCTAGATTCTTTAGAAGACAATCCATTTATTAATAAAGAATTATTAAAAATCAGGCTCAACAAATGAATTCAGTTTACTCTGAGTTGATAGACAAATCGACTAAGCAAATCAAAGAAAGTAATTATAACACTGAGAATCCATTGAATGATTTGCGTAAGTTGTTAGATATCAATTTTGATAAACTAAATGAAATTGAGCCCCCCAATATTATAAATAAAATATGGGACAAGATTAAAACGGGTATAAAAAATAATAATGTCAATTTAACTTATGACGATTTGTTTGGTGATGGATTGACTAAATATTATCCGAACCAGAAAATTTCGGTAGTAATGAAAGTGAATGGATTATACAATCTATTGAATAGCATTGGGTATCATCCTGACAAAAACCTTCGTAATGATAATAAGTTCATTCCCTTTATTAATGATCATAGACATGCCGGGAATGCTATCTATTCAGATTTCTTTATTACCAGAGATAAAAGGTTAATAAAAAAAGCTGAAGCTATTTATGAGCACTTAAAAATAGGCACTAAAATTATTTTTATTCATTAACATTGTGGTTATTGATTATAAAAAGTGTTAATGGATTCATTATATTTTTCTTCTTAATACTTCAATCCATCTTTCTGACAGATCATAAAAGTCTCTGGACAATGCTATGAGAATCAAAATGATGCAATTAATTAATTATAGTAAAAAACACCAAAATTTCACAACCTTAAAGCCATCCCTAAGATCATTAGAATCATTCCAGACCCTTTATTTAAATCAATTGAAAATTATATCAAACCAAGAAACGAACAAGGTCATAGATACATTAGACTGCTTTATTTAACAGGTTTCAGAGTATCAGAAGCAATTAATCTGGAATGGACAGAAATAGATTTCAGTAATAATATACTCTATGTCAAAAACACTAAAGCAAAACGAATTGATTCATTTCCATTATATCCAGAACTGAAGGAATTCTTATTATTATTCAGAAAAGAAACAGGCAAACTATTTGAATACAAAGATAGAAACAGTTTGAAATTCTGGAATAGGGCAAGAAAGACCCTAAAACATCCATACACACTTCATGATATTAGAAGAACATTTGGAACAAGAATGTCAAAGAAATTAATGCCAAATGAATTAATGAAAGTAATGCGACATGCTGATATAAAAGTTACTATGAGGCATTATATTGTAACTGATATGCAGAGCATTATTGATAAAATGTAAACTGTTTTTCGCTCGTCAATTTATACAATTTGGTAAGGACAAAAAAATAGCCACTGGATAAAAGTGGCTAAAGTGTTAAGTGATAACTGCTTAACAAGTGGAGCTAAACGGGTTCGAACCGATGACCTCTTGAATGCCATTCA
>LOEU01000009.1 GCA_001516025.1 bacterium BRH_c32
AACTGAAATTCATAAGATTATTTTGCTGAATTTATTTAATGCCGGGAAGCCAAATCTTTGATACAAAAACCAATGATATATAATAATTCACACCTTCCCCAATTCAATGATGTTCTAAAATTTGAGAATACCTAAGCTTGAAAAGAATATTGTAAGTGTTTCATTTAGGTAACATATATTACTTTTTAGAAACACTTTGATTTAAGGTATTTTTCGTTATTTAAATTTCTGAGTGTAGTTTTTGATTCTATCGAAAGAATCAAAAAGGTATGGAGTGAGATAAATGATTTCTTTGAAATGAGGAAGTAGTGCTTCTTCATTCCACTTATAGTAATATCGCTTCGGAATTGATATAGTTATGGAATAGGTCTTCTTTATTAAATAAGATAATATCTATTTTTCTCTCGCCTAGATACTTTTTGATATTTATAAGAATAGTCAATTTATCGCTGAAAGTAAGTTTATCAGAAATTAATAATAGGTCGATATCCCCTCCCAATTTATTATCATCGGTGCGAGAGCCGAAGAGTTTAATCTGTGCATCGGGATCGATATCCAATACAGATTTATTAATAACCTCTATTTCTTCTTTTGATAGACGCATAGCTCAATAATAAGAAATTTTTGAATAATATTCATTATAGTTAATACTGTTTCTCCACCCACGTTTTAAATCTTTCCAAATGCTTCAATAGTTTATCTATATCATCTTTGTCATATAAATCACCTGAATAGGCGACAGTAGTTTTATGATCGATTAATCTACCTAATTGTAGAATGGCATTATTCTTTTGAGATTCAGTTGGCATTAATTGTTCTAATAAAATTACTGTATCCTGATGATTATCACTTTTACTTTTGCATCCATCATATTTTACAGTCAGAGAATCAGCATAAGCAATTGCTGAATGAACAATTAATAATCCGGCAGCATTCCATCGCATCATTTTTATTTCTGATAATGCTCCTTCATAAAATTTTTGTGCGATTGTACGGAATTTAATGTAGTCTGACTTTTCTACGAATACTTTTTTTATTTCGCGTGTCATTTAACAAACCATTTATTGTTTTTCCAAATATTAATTTACCTTCTTTAATAATATCTGTAACAGGTGGTCGATTTTTTTTACTTCTTAACTTAAACTCTGATTCAGTTATATAAAATGGTGAGGCAGTTATATGAAATTTCTTCCTAAATTCTGCCTGCAATTCTGACATCGCATCCTCAATCGCTTCCAATGAATCCTTTTCATCATATACAAGGCATAAATCTAAATCGCTACTTATTCTTTCTTCTTTGCGAGCGACACTTCCGAAAAGGATTACACTAATACACTTGGATTGCATTTTATTTATGATCATTTGATATATTGATTCTTCGTAATTACTCTCTGATTTGAGCAATGGGATTATTGAATTTTTTACTAAGAAATTTTTTCTATTAATTGTAAAATGGTGATCACGTCCGCCACGAACTCTTGTTATTATACCAAGATTCTCAAGATCAGTCAGTGAGATTAAACAATTCTTAGGACTTAAGCCGGCTAATCTAGCTACTTCTCGTCCGGTTATTCCGGTAAGGTGCTTATTTAGTATTCTAAGGACTGATACATTTGATCTTTTAGAAAATATTTCATTAAGTACGTTATTAATTATCATTAGCTCTTTTGTTTCCTTTATGTAACATATGTTACCTTATGGTAACAAAACTAAGTAGTTATTTTATGAAAAGCAAGGGGGATAGATTCTCCTTAAACCAAGGAGATGTTCTCTAACTTTCTCCGAGTGCTTCGGAGTGGCTGTTCCTTGAGGCAGGAGGGGGTCTCCTACTTTCTCCTAGATGAGAAAGTAAGCAAAGAATCACGGCTGACAATGAAGTCGCAATAAATCATATTTTTTACTTTTCTAATCTTTTTCAGTTGAAATTATACTTCGATTACAGTATATTAGCACTCGTGAATTATGAGTGCTAACTCAAAAGCAATAATTTTAACTAAATAACAATAAATGGAGGTTCTATATGGGCAGTTTCAAAATAACACCATTACATGACCGTGTAATAATCAAAGCCAAAGAGGCTGAAGAAACAACAAAAAGCGGTTTATTCTTACCTGATACAGCAAAAGAGAAACCGATTGAAGGTACCGTTATGGCTATTGGCAGCGGCAAAGTATCGGAAGACGGAAAAGTAACAGAATTAACCGTTAAGGTTGGTGATGTAGTTCTTTACGGCAAATATTCAGGCACAGAAGTAAAAATCGATGGCGAAGAATATTTAATTATGCGCGAAAGCGACATTTACGGAATTGTAAAATAATTATAAAAATTGGAGATATAGAAAATGGCAACAAAAATTATAGAATTTGGTACAGATGCACGCTCCAAATTGAAAAATGGAGTAGATAAATTAGCTAATGCAGTGAAAGTAACATTAGGACCAAAAGGCCGCAACGTTATTTTAGACAAAAAATTCGGTGCTCCTACGGTAACAAAAGATGGTGTTTCGGTAGCTAAAGAGATTGAATTAGAAGACCCGATTGAAAATATGGGTGCTCAGATGGTAAGAGAAGTTGCTTCTAAAACAAGTGATGTAGCAGGTGATGGTACAACTACTGCTACTGTTTTAGCGCAAGCAATTTATCGTGAAGGATTAAAGAACGTTACAGCAGGTGCTAATCCGATGGATTTGAAAAGAGGCATCGATATAGCAGTGATAAAAGTAATTGATTACTTAAAAACATTAAGCAAAGAAGTCGGCGGAAAAGACGAAATTGCTCAGGTTGGTTCTATTTCAGCTAATAACGATAAGAGTATCGGCAACTTAATTGCTGAGGCAATGGAGAAAGTAGGTAAAGATGGCGTTATCACAGTGGAAGAGAGCAAATCAGCAGATACAACTTTAGAAGTTGTTGAAGGTATGCAATTCGATAGAGGTTACATCTCCCCTTATTTCGTAACCAATTCAGAATCGATGGAAGCTTCATTAGAAGATCCATTCATTTTAATTCACGATAAAAAACTTTCTGCAATGAAAGATTTATTACCGATATTAGAGAAAGTTGCTCAGACAGGAAGAGGCTTAGTAATAATAGCCGAAGACTTAGAAGGCGAAGCATTAGCTACATTAGTAGTAAATAAACTTCGTGGTACATTGAAAGTTGCAGCAGTAAAAGCTCCGGGATTCGGCGATAGAAGAAAAGCAATGTTAGAAGATATCGCAGTTCTTACAGCAGGTACTGTTATCTCCGAAGAAAGAGGTTTCAAATTAGAGAATGCTACAATCGAATATTTAGGTCAAGCTAAGAGAGTAAATATTGATAAAGACAACACCGTGATTGTAGAAGGTGCGGGTCAATCAGACGATATCAAGAAAAAGATCAACGAAATCAGAGCTCAGATTGAAAAGACAACATCAGATTACGATAAAGAGAAATTACAGGAAAGATTAGCAAAATTATCGGGTGGTGTAGCGGTATTAAAAATCGGTGCAGCAACTGAGATTGAACTTAAAGAGAAGAAAGCAAGAGTGGAAGATGCATTACACGCTACGAGAGCTGCAGTGGAAGAAGGTATCGTTCCGGGCGGTGGTGTTGCATTAGTAAGAGCTATTAAAGCACTTGCAGATGTACAAGGTGAAAATCTTGACCAGAATACAGGTATCAAGATAATCATGAAAGCATTAGAAGAGCCATTGAAACAGATTGCAGCAAATTCCGGAATGGAAGGTGCAGTAATATTGAATAAAGTGCTTGAAGGAAAAGATGATTACGGATTCAATGCAGCTACTGAAGAATATGAAAACTTAATTAAAGCCGGTGTAATTGATCCTACAAAGGTAACAAGAACCGCTTTAGAGAATGCAGCTTCGGTATCGGCATTATTGCTTACAACAGAAGCAGTAGTTTATGAGAGAAAAGAAGATGAAAAACCAATGCCTCCTATGCCGGGCGGCGGAATGGACGGAATGTATTAATAGACTCCCCTATCCCGACTGTGGCGAGAGTTCGTATTAACGAGCTGCTCAATCCCAACGGGTAAGGATGTTATATGGATGGAGTGTTTTATTTGGTGTTTGCGAAAGCAGCGGCATTCACGAGATGAGAGTCAATAATGAGAAGTCCGAATATATTATAAAGCCCCTTTCGAGGGGCTTTTTTATTGGTGGAAATCTCTTAATAGAAAATAATACAAAAATACTTGCTTATTCTGGAAAATAATTACAATTTAGTATCATATTTGTAATTATTATGGAAAAAAACTACGATGAAGGAATTAATATTCTCCTCTGCAGATCGAAAAGAGAATTATAAAATATCAAAATTATTGCAGAAAAAGAAAATTCGGAAAATTGCAGCACGAATATATACTACAAATTTTGAAGAAGAACCAGCGGTAATTATTAAACGAAATATTCTTGAAATATTAGGAAATCTTTATCCTAATGCTATACTTAGTCATCGCTCAGCTTTTGAATTTAGACCGACCGTTACAGACAATTTATTTGTTACTTATAAATACACCAAAAAAGTAAAGTATCCCGGTATTATAATTAATTTTCTTCAAGGGAAAAGTCCGATTGAAGGTGATAATAAAATGATTGGCGAGCTCTTTGTTGCCTCAGAGCCGAGAAGAATTTTGGAAAATCTACAGCAGACAAAAAAAACCGGTCCTGATTCCAAAACTCTTAGTATTTCTCAGGTTGAAGAAAAATTAGATGACATTCTTCGAATCAAAGGAAAGAGCGGATTAAATGATTTGCGCGATAGAGCACGACAAATCTCGACAATTTTAGGCATGAATAAAGAATTTGAAATGCTCGATAAAATAATTGGAGCATTATATAGTACTAAGCCTTCAAAGATATTAAAATCAGATATTGCCCTTTCCCGTTCATTGGGTTTTCCTTATGATAAATATCGAATTGAAATTTTTGAGATTCTTTTCAACCACTTGCATAATAGAACATTTCCTGATTACCCCGAAAATAATGTAACAATAAAATCATTTAGGAATTTTGCATTCTTTGAAGCCTATTTTTCAAATTATATTGAAGGGACAACGTTTGAAGTATCGGAGGCAAAAGCGATTGTTGATTCCGGAATTCCACTGCCTGCGAGAACCGGGGATTCTCATGATGTTTTAGGAACGTACCAATTGGTATCCGATAATAATGAGATGAAAAAAGTTCCTAAAACTGAAGATGAATTTATAAAATTATTGCAAGAAAGACATTATATTTTACTTTCTTCTCGTATCGATAAACATCCCGGCGAATTTAAATCAAAAAATAATAGAGCGGGAGAACCACACTTCGTTGATTATAAGCTCGTGCGCGGGACTCTTATGCGCGGTTTTAATTTTTACAATGTATTAGTCAATTCATTTGCACGTGCCGCTTTTATCATGTTCATTGTTAGCGAAGTCCATCCATTTGAAGATGGCAATGGCAGGATTGCTCGTGTTATGATGAATGCTGAATTTGTAAATCAAAATCAATGCAGGATTATAATTCCAACGGTTTACAGAGACGATTATTTACTTACGTTGCGAAAATTAACAAGAGAGAAAGACCCTGCTGCTTATGTTGATATGCTTTTAAAAGCTCATAAATTCAGTGCTAATTTACAGACTAATGACTACAACGAATTGAATATATATTTAAAAGGTCATAATGCTTTTTATGAATCTGATTCCGGAAGACGTTTATTGATCGGGGAATAACAATAGATTTTATTATCACCTGCAGAGTAAGTTCAGCTCAATGATTCCCTGACTGCCATAAATTTATTGGTGCGTATGTTGGGAATTATTTGATTATATTACTCGTAATTATTTGTGAATATTTATGAATGAAACAGAAAAGAATTTAGATCCGGTGGAATCCCGTTATAAAAATTTTTCAGGTGAAAAAAAACTTCAGATTGCTATGGAGTTATATAAAACCGCTTGGGAATTGAAGAAGATGAGTATCAAGCATTTCTATCCGAGCTTTCCGAAAAAGAGGTTGAAGATAAAGTAAGAGAGATATTCCTCTATGCAAGAAGTTAAGGCAAGTGGGAATCGATTTCTATTAAACCAATGAGATAATACTTTATTTCTTTTTATCGCAAACGATTTGAAGCAAGTTTTTTAATGCTACCGAAAACTTGTTTTTCTGATACTTCAAAACCATGTTGAAAACTGATCGGCGTAATATCGATATCATCGAGTATTTCGTACTTCAATTCTTCCATAGATCGTTCTCATCAATGATTTTTGACCAGAATAGATAACTTCTGCGGTCGAGTTTTGTGTTTCCATATTTATTTACAAAATCGGTAATCTCTTTTTGAGGGAGGTTTTTTAATATCCATTGTATTGCTTCGATCTCGCCATAGGTCATAAGTTTACTAAGTATATATTTAGGATGCTCTTTGAAGTTCAGTTTATTGAACTCAACGTCCCAAAAATATTTTTTAAATTCATCAGGAATTATTAGATCAATATCCACTTATTTCATCACTCCGGCGATAAATAGAGAATTAATATAGCAAATATTTTTAACATCTGCTGAATTGGATCGAATAGAAAAGGCTGCTTGATCGGGCAACCTTGATTAATCTATTTTACTTAAACTAATTTTTTCTTTGAGCCTACAACAAAGAGGACACCTCCAATAATCATAGCTCCCACTCCCCATAAAGGAGACCAATTAACTTTATGCTCAGTATCTTTAGTTATTTCTACGCTTCCGAGATCCACTACTTTTTCTTTCGTTTCGAATTCTAATCCGGTATAGATTGAAAATAGGAGACCGATTACTAATATTAAAATTCCGAGTGCTTTAACTGCCATAATTACCTCAATATAAAAATTTTTAATAAATTTTAATTACTAAGCGAATGAAAAAAGAATTAAAAAACGAGACCTATTTAATGGTTTTGAACCAAAAACAAGCCCCGTTATCTAATGAAGAATATTATTAGCGGTTCTGCGATATTTAAAACGTACCAGTCATAAATAAATTCCGTATTCTAATTATTTTAATTAGATTTTTTCTGAATCACGATTTCAACTCGACGGTTATTTGCCCTGCCTTCGGGACTTGAATTATCGGCAATCGGACGGCTTTCGCCAATACCTTTTGCTTCAATTAATCCGGCATCATAACCACGTGAAATTAGGAATGAACGCACGGATTCTGCGCGCTGCTGTGATAAAGTAAGATTATGTGAATCCGATCCTTGCGAATCGGTATGTCCTTCCACTATTAATCTCCTCTCTTTAGTTGCTAATAAAGCATCAGCCACTTCATTAAGTTTAGCCTGTGCCTGCGGAAGAAGTGCCGACTTATTCGATTGGAAAAGGACACTTCCCGAAAGAGTAATTACAAGACCTCTTTCCTCCTCTTTAGCTTCTAATTTTGCCAGATCAGCTAGTGCTTTAGCAGCTTGTGCCTCTGCTTCGAGTCTTGCTCTCTGCTCAGCTGCTAATTTTTCGCTTTTTACAGCATCGCTTTTTTCAAGGTCAGATACTTTATCTTTACTTTTTTCTAATAACTTTGCTTGAAGAGCTTGAAACTCTTCCTTGGCTTTAGTTGCATTCTCTTTTGCCATAGCGCTTTCAGCTTGAACTTCTGCCAATTTAGCTTTTCTATCAGCAATGTAAGCTAAATCTTTAGTTGTGAATGAATCAGAATCATCTTTGAAAGAATTTTCTGCTGCATTAAGAGCATCTTTTGCTTTATGAAGTTCGGCGGGTACATATTTTTCTGCTTGACTTGTTTCCGCTTTCCGGTAAGCATCTCGTGCATCGGTTAATTCTTTAGGAGGCTGGCTTGCTGAGCATGCGATTGCTAAAGTGACGAATAAGATTATCGCTATATAATTTAATTTTTTCATAAATTAATTCCCTCCCATTGATTTTTGATTTTCCGAGCGGAGTTTTTTTACTTTCTCTAAAGCTTCTTCAGCATCTTTTTTATCGGAGGCTTTATGAGATAGTGCAATTGCTAATTCAGCATCTGCTTGAGCGCGGTTAAGTTTTGATTCTGCCTCTGCCTTATCGCCGCTTGCTGCGAAAGCCATCCCTTGTTGAAGACCCTCTTTAGCTAATTGCAGATAAAGAGTTGCTTCGGGAACTTTTGCCGCTCCCAATTCTTCGGCTGCTCTGATTGCGGAAGTAGGTGCTTCGCTATCTACCATAACTGCACTGCCTCCGCATCCGAATGCCATTAATCCTGTCATAACAACCATTACAAAAAGTGATTTTGGAATTTTTTTCATAAATTCCTCCTATTTAATGAATAAATATTGAAACTCGATAATTCCGTATTGAATATTAATTTACATATTCTGCTGCGTTTGGAATATTTGAATGCTACTTTTTACTACCGAAGTTGGACGAGGAAGTGAATACAAGTTATATATTTAGGGATGATTAAGCAATGAAAACACGATTAGAAATTCTCTATTTTTATTGCGGTCGATCGTGCCACAATCCCACTTTCACTGAAAATATGGTATAGTAAGTTTAAGACCCTCTTCCCTATTGACAATCGGATGCCAGTTAAGCAACAGATTTGCTGCGGATATATCGGGTTTGCGGATTTTTGGATCGTCTTCGGGAAGTTCCTGATAAACTATTTTACTCTTCGATTTTGTTTGAAGCAGAATCTCTTCGGCTAATTGATTAATCGTAATCTCATCGGTATTGCCGAGATTAATAGGATCGTTTATATCGGAAAAAAGGAGTTTAATAATTCCATCGACAAGATCGGAAACATAGCAGAAGCTGCGGGTTTGAGAGCCGTCTCCGAAGATAGTAATCGGCTCACCTTTTAGAGCTTGATTAATAAATACTGGAAGCGCACGTCCGTCATCACGTCTCATTCGAGGTCCATAAGTATTAAAAATTCTCGCAATTTTGGTATCGACTGAATGAGTACGGTGGTATGCCATAGTTAGTGCCTCGGCGAACCGTTTTGCTTCATCATAAACTCCGCGCGGTCCAACGGGATTAACGTTACCCCAATAATCTTCCTTTTGAGGATGAATTAATGGATCGCCATAGACTTCGGATGTGGATGCCAATAGGAATCGAGCTTTCTTATCCTTTGCCAAGCCCAAAGCTTTATGAGTGCCCAAGGCACCGACTTTGAGAGTTTGAATAGGGTATTTAAGGTAATCGATCGGACTTGCAGGAGACGCGAAATGGAGAACATTATCCACATCACCGGGGACGTGTATAAAATTCGTTACATCAGCTTTTATGAATGTAAAATCGTTATTAAGAAAAAGGTGATTGATATTATTAAGTGAGCCGGTAAGGAGATTATCGATACAGATTACGTAGTGATTTTCTTTAAGGAGACGTTCGCAAAGATGGGAGCCGAGAAACCCGGCTCCACCTGTAACGATTGAAACTTGTTTATTCATTAGTTATACTTTAGCGCGTGATTTTTTATCCCCGCCCGCAGGACGTGAATAATAATAGTAATATTTATAATAAGATGAATAACCGCTCTTGTAAGAGAAATTATTGAGTACAGTACCAATAAAGGTATTTTGTTCGTGATTGAGCATCGTAACTGCTTTTTCCATTAATTCCACTTCAGTTTGATTTGCTGATACTACAAGAAGCGAAGCATCCACAAATCGGGAGATAATTTCGGAATCCGTTACAGCAATCAACGGAGGTGAATCGATGATTATATAATCATAAATCTCTTTAATTTTCTCTAAAAATTCTTCCATCTGATTAGAACCGAGAATTTCTGAAGGGTTAGGTGGAATTGTACCCGATGTGATATAATCAAGATTATTAACATTTGTAGAGCGGACGATTTCATCATATTCTGCTTGACCGAAGAAATAATCGGTAATACCCGGGAATCGCTTCTGTCCGAAGATTGTATGAACACGCGGCTTTCTTAAATCGCAATCGATTAATAAAGTCTTGAAGTTGGCTTGAGCAAAACTTCCTGCTAAGTTTACCGATACAGTAGTTTTTCCTTCTCCCGAAGTAGATGAAGTAACCAAAATTGTCTTGAGGTTTTTATCTCCAATCTTAGAGAATTTAATTCTTGTTCGGAGTGCACGGAACGCCTCACTCACAGTAGAATCGGGCTTTTTAGCAACAATAAACTCGAACTCCTTCTTCTCTGCTCCCACTCCTTCAATCTGTGGAATCCATGCAAGAATATTGATATTTCTGTTTTGAATATCTTCCGGAGTTTTGATAGTATTATCAAAATAATTTCTGAGGAATGAATAGCCGAGACCGAGACCCGCACCGAGCACGAACCCGACTACAATAATAAGTATTCTATTCGGTTTTGCAGGTGATGTAGGGATCAAACCCGCATCGATAATAATTACGTTGCCCGGAGTTGATTGCTCGTTAATCAATGCTTCCTGATATTTTTCTTCTACCGTCAAATATAATTTTTCATAAGCCGATTGTTCTCTTTTCAAGCGTGCAAGATCGATAGAGCTTGTAGGGAGTTCAGACATTTTTCTATCGTAATCATTTACGATTTCCGAAAGTCGTTTATATGAAGCAGACATTGCCTGAGTTTTTATTTCCGCTTCTAAAACCTTTTGTGTTAATTCCTTAATTTCGTCCGGGCTCGAAGCAAGAATTCCCGCTTGATATACGGATAATTGTGAATTTAATTTATCGGTCAATTCACTTATACGTTGATCGTATTGAGCTACTACTTCAGTTTTCTTTTGATTTGAAACGCCGCCAGCAAGTGCACGATCTTTTTGACCTTTTAAGTCGGCAATCTGTTTCTGAAGATTTTGAATATAAGGTTCCGAAGCGAAACGTTCCACATAAGCTTTAATATCGGGGTCTTTGCGTGCAAGTTCTTCTTTATATTGTTTTAAAGTATTTTGCGAGATAGTAAGTTCGATTTGTGTAGAATTTTTCTTTGCATCGAATTCGGCTGATTGCTCGATTAATGAAGTAGCTTGAGCACCGATTTCAACTATTCCCTTCTGCTCCTGATAATTGCGGAGTGTTTCCTCAACAGTAGCGAGCTCATTTAATTTTTCCTCACGCTGACGTGCAAGAAATTCCTTCACCGATACTAATTGTGTACGGTTATAGGATAGGTTTATCAATCGATAGGCATTGGCATAAACGTTTGCAATAAGAGCCGATTCAAATGGAGATTCCGATTCAGCAGAAATTTCGACTATATCAAGTCCTCTTTTTTGATCGATCGATACCGCTGTTGCAAGAGATTTTACAATATCATCTGTCGTCTTTAGCGATTTTTTTTCGCTTTTGCTAAATGCCGAATAACCCTCAAAGATGATTGAGAATTTGGAATCTTCTTTAAGGTTATAAAAACTATCTACTAAGGTATGAGTAACTCTTTCGCGAAGAGAATAGCTTTTAAGGATTTCAATCTCATTAGCTATAAAACGATCACTTCCGAAATCCTGAAACTCCGGCATAATTGATGAGCTAAGGATACTACCCGATGGTTTCGATATTTTTAGAGCTGTGGTAGATTTATAAATATTCGGTGCATTTATGGCATATATAATTGCGACAACAAGTCCGGTAATTGTAATCAAAAGTATCGGTACAAAATTGAGTTTTATCAGATTAATATAATCGCGGAGAGTGTGGGAATCCTGCTCTAAATAATTGCTTCGCATCGGATTATTATTAGCACTATTAGTATTGTTATTATTACTGTTATTCACTGAGCCCCTCTATATTAATTTTTTAAGAAATTAAGTATAACAATAGTTAACGTTGATAAAGTACTTATTACCGAGAGCCAGAAACTAAAGTCTTGACGGAAATAGTAACGAGGTTCAATTGGAACAACTACTATATCACCTGCTTCTAATTTAGGCATTATTTTTCTATCATTTTGAAGTTCATCTTCCCACATCAGATCATTCAGATTAATCTTTAGTAATTGTTGCCTACCGTTTTCATCTGTGCGGTAAACTCGGACATCTTCGAGATTTGAGCTTTCAACCGGTCCGCCTGAATATGAAATAAGGTCATTAATTGTTATGTAATTAGGAACTGCATAACGTCCGGGGTATTTAACTGCACCCCATACTGCAACTTTAATATTCACTACATCTTGATCCGAATAATCATAAAATCCACCGTTATAATTTCTTAATGGATTATCCGATCCAAGTGTATAATCTTCAATCTGTGAAAATATATGTGAAGAAGAGAATAGGAATAGAACTATAATAAAAAATTTCTTCATTGATTTGCCCTCAATAGAAATGGTTAGTTGTTAAGTTTAAGCGAAATATCCTTCGTGGAAAGAATACTTCCAATTAAGCTGTATAAGATACCCAAAAACAGAATCAAAGGGTACAAAAAATATAAAACTTTATCAAATTTAAAGCTTGTGTAAAATTTAGTCAATAAAAGATTCGTTACAAACATCATCCCCATTACAAGTAAGGAAGATATGACACCGATCACAATTGCATTAATAATTATCGGCATTTTGATCGAATTAAGCTTTGAACCGATTAATTTCATTATGTCATAAATCTCATTTCTCGAATTAATATGGAGAAGACAATTGGAATAAACGAGATAAACAGAAAGAATTATAAAAATAAAAGAGACAATATATATTATATTCTGCGCCGAACCAAGAACGGAGAGAATTTTTGACACTGTATCGAAATCAAAAATCACTTCATCGATCTCTTTCATCCCCTTTAAAGTAGCGGTCAATTTATCGAGATCCGGCTTGCCTGCAAATTCAGGTCTTACGAGTACCTTAAATGAATTGGGAAGCGGATTTGATTCGAGCACGGAAGTGAAATCCTCCCCTGTTTCCTTTATAAAAATTTTCTTTGCCGATTCGCTATCTATGAATGTAACTTTTTTAACGAGTTTGAACTCTGTGATTTCATCTTGAAGCGAATCGATCTCTGATTTCGTTAATCCCGGTTTAAGAAAAACCGAAAGCTCCACCTGATTCTTCACCGATTGCTGGAGCGAATTAGAAAAATAGATCAAAAGAATAGAAATGGATGTAAGAGATATTGCCGCAGCGACTGTTATAATCGTAACAATCGAGCCGAGCGGAGTCCTCTTAAAAAGTCGGAATGCTTCTGCGAAATAAAATAGTATCATAATTCCTTAGAAATTAGATTCATCGATCCAACGGAGAATTTCCCACTTTGAATCTGTTTTTTTAAGTTCAAGATTTACCCTTCCATCAATATAGATAATATCTGTCGGATTAAAAGTAATAGTTAAGTTAAAGCCCCTTATAATGCGGGTTGAATCATCTGTAATAGTAACGATATTATTCCAAATAAGATCAAGCCGTTGCGAATTTTGGAACATACCATAAGTAACTTTCATCTCCTCTTCTTTGCCCCACGAGATATCGGCACCTAGATCGTAATCGCGATAAGTAAAATTAAATTTCTCATTCAAAAGACCGCTATATATCAAAGTATCTTTGAAAGCATAAGAATATTGAAGATTTTTGAAAACGCCATCAATATTTTTTTGGTCGGAGATAATTCCATCGCCTGTGGATGGTGATCTATCCAATGCAGGAGCGAATGGATTAGTGCATCCGAAACCCAAAAACAAAATTACGATAAATCCGCTTAATAATTTAATACAATCTCCCACGCAAATCGCTCCACGAAGGGATATTATCTTTTTTAATATCTTGAATTTCTACGATTACCCATTGATTTCTGCTATCGAGAAGAATTTTAAAAAGTGCCGTACCCGAAAATTCATTAGGGAGTGCGGATTCATTTGCCGTAAGTGATATCTTGTAATCGTATTGATATACCGCGCTATCCCCTTGCGGTGTGGCTATTAAGTTACTCAATTTAAGAGAGAGCGGATTGCTCTTTGAAGAAGTATTAATTAAGTTATTAAAATATTGTTTCTCGGCATCGAAATTCCAATCCCTTAATACGGGATATTGTGATTCGGAATTAGAAGATGGAATAAATTCAAAATCTCTTTTAAGAAATGCTTGATCGATAAAGCAGGCAGAATAATTTTCGAGGATTTTTTCTTCAAATGCGAATGAAAGATTTTGGAATAATATTGCGGGTGTTGTGGCTACCGAGAATTTTGAACCGATTAATTCAGGCGCTTCGGCATCCCGTGTGGTTACAAGATCGCACGATACCAATACAAAAATCATTATGATAAAAATAAATTTCATTTCTTCTTCATAAAAATAATTATTCGTTCGGAATTATCCTCATTAAATGGTGAACCTTTATAATCGCCATAAACATCAATGATATTATAACCCAACAAATTGAATTTATCAATAAGAAAATGAGAATCATAAAGAGCCACGGATTCAAAAAAAGAGAGTGTGCTGTTATTGCCCGTTACGTCTATATTTTTTATTACCCTATTATCTTTAGTTGTGCGTGTTTCTTTAACTAAGTATCCATCAACGTTCTTTTCCGAATATGGGACTAAGCTTTTCATGATGTAAGATGAATTAAAATAATCGAAGACTACTACACCATTTTTTTCAAGGAAGCCGAGAGCATTTTCAAAGAATTGGAAATTCTCTTTTTCGGATTGAAAATATCCGAAGCTCGTAAAAAGATTAATAATTAAATTGAATCTCTTTTTGAAGTAAGTCGTGCGGATATCGGAATTGATAAGGAACTGATTTTTATTAAAATGAGGATTATCGTTTTGGGCCATATTTAACAGGGCTAAGCTAAGATCGAACCCGACAACGTTGAATTCAAGGGAAGCGAATATTTTAGAATATCTGCCCGCACCGCAGGCAGCATCCAAAATATAATCATCTTTCTTTAATTCAATTTTTGAGAGTATCAGATCTGAGAGAAGTTTAGCATCGGAATCGTTGCGATGGGCATATACGCTTGTATAAAATTCGGACGAGAACCAATCTTTATACCATTTGCCCATTATACTGAGATTCTTCCCAAGAATGCGCGTCCGATTGTAGCTTCATCGGCATATTCGAGATTACTCCCAATCGGGAGTCCTCGCGCAATTCGAGTGATTTTTATTTCATAAGGGAGAATTAGTTTTGCCAAGAATAAAGAGGTGGAATCCCCTTCTGCATCGGGATTAAGAGCCAGAACTATCTCCTTGATTCCTCCATCCTTAATTCTATTGATTAGTTCGGCTATCTTAAGAGTCTCGGGACCTATTCCATCAAGAGGATTAAGCACTCCGCCTAATACATGATAAAGACCGTTATATTCATTCGTCTTTTCGATTGCTATAATATCGCTTGCTTCTTCTACGACACAAATAAGCGATTTATCCCGCTTAGGATTAGCGCATATAGTACAAATATCTTCGGTAGCGAGATTGAAGCAAATCGAACAAAAATGAATTTTTTCTTTAACGTCTATCATCGCATTCGTAAGCCGATCAACATATTCTCTATCGTTTTTAAGAATATAAAGAGCAAGCCTTTGAGCGGTCTTTTTCCCGATTGAAGGAAGTTTATTTAATTCATCTATTAATATTTGAAGCGGCTCTGCAATCTGCATTAAAATCCCGGAATATTCATACCCGGAGGGATCATACCTTTTGTAACGCTTGCCATTTCATCTTCGGCTAATTTGCCTGCGGATGATAATGCTTTATTTACTGCCGCTACCACAAGGTCTTCGATCATCTCTTTATCGCCCGATGAGAGTACTTCAGGATCAATAACAATTGTAACGATCTCTTTCTTACCGTTGGCAGTTGCTTTCACCATTCCACCGCCGCTTTCCTCGGTTACTACTTTATTTGCTAATTCGTTTTGTACTTTTTCCATATCAGACTGCATCTTTTGAATCTGTTTTAGCATATTCGACATATTTGGTTTCATTTATTTACTCCGGTTTAATAAATTTCATTTTTAGAAACGGAAAATTAAGAAAAAAAAATAAGACAAGAAATTAAAGGCAAAAAATATTAAATTAGTTAGTTAATTAAAGAAAAAAGGTAATGATTACTAAATACGGACTAAGTACATTTTATATCACACTTTTAGTGGCTTTAATTATTATCGCCTCCGGTATATTCGTCGGCAATAATATATTAAAATATATCTTAATAATCGCAGGAATAGTTTTAGCACTATTCACAATTAATTTTTTCAGAGATCCGGAAAGAGTTACTCCCAATAAAGATGCGGCAGTTTTTTCTCCCGCCGATGGAAAAATTATTATCGTAAAAGATATCGAAGATAAAAGATTTATCAACGGGAAAGCAAAACAGATTTCTATATTTATGTCTCCTTTGGATGTTCACGTTAATCGAATACCGATTACCGGTAAAGTGGAATATCTTCGTTACATAAAGGGTGAATATTTAGTTGCATTCTATGAGAAAGCAGATGAAAGAAACGAGAGAAGCGAAATCGGGATCGCAAGCCAATGGGGTAAAGTTCTTTTTACTCAAGTAGCAGGAACAATTGCAAGAAGAATTGTTTATAACCTTTCCGAAGGTGATTCTGTAACAGCAGGCAATAGATTCGGTATGATTAAATTCGGCAGCCGTTCCGACGTAGTTGTGGGAAGTGACTGGAACTTAAAAGTGAAGCTTGGGGATAAAGTAACCGCAGGCGAAACAATTTTATTCGAGAAAGGGAATGACGACTAAATTAAATTACAGATCTTATGTTGCAAATTTAGTTACAGCACTAAACGTGTTTTGCGGTTTTATATCGATTGTACTTGCAAGCGAGGCTCATTATTTCCTCTCCGCAATATTTATTATTGCTGCAGCTATATTTGATAGTTTGGATGGAATTGTAGCTCGATTATTAAAAACATCGAGCAAGTTCGGAGTGGAGTTAGATTCGCTTTCGGATGTAGTGAGTTTTGGTGCGGCTCCGGCTTTCTTAATCTATAAAGCTTATCTCTATCAATTCGGTTATGCAGGAATATTTATTAGTTCATTGATATTAGTATTTGGTGCTTTTAGATTGGCGCGTTTTAATGTTCAGTTAGAGAATATTGAAACCAAAGGTGATTTCAGAGGTCTTCCTATTCCCCTCTCTGCTATTACTCTCGCATTCTTTATTATTTCGTTTTATAAAAATGGGATGATAATTGAACCGTATAATGATTTCTTGATTCCGTTAGTGATTTTATTTTCTCTTCTGATGGTAAGTACTCTTAAATACAACTCATTTCCGAAATTAAAAAATCAGAGTATTAAGAGAAAATCTGTCATTGCAATTTTGCTTGCAATAAGCTTAATAATCTCTTTTATCACTCGCGGCGAAGTTTTGTTTTACATCTTTTTTGCCATTATATTAAGCGGATTGATAAGAAGTTTTTATAATATACTTTTGAATAAAAGCAGATAGAGGAAAATTTGTTTAAAGTAACTGTAATAGTAAAAAGAAGACCGAAAATATTAGACCCACAGGGTAAAGCAGTAGAACAAGGCGCAAAATTATTGGGATTTAATAATATGCTTGATACAAGAATCGGGAAGTATATTGAGTTTAAGATCAATACCGATTCCGAAGACGATGCTACGAAGGAAGTGAAAGAATTTTGCGATAAATTACTTTCGAATCCGATTATGGAAGATTATGAATATAGGCTAGAGAGAGAATGAATAAGATAAAATTCGGTGTGGTTGTATTCCCCGGATCTAATTGCGATCACGATGCTTACTATGCCGCTAAAAAAATTATGAATCAAGATGCCGAATTTCTTTGGCATAAAGATCTTGATCTTAAAGGTTCTGATGTAATCATTTTGCCGGGCGGATTCAGTTACGGCGATTATTTAAGAACCGGCGCTATTGCGCAACTCTCTCCTATAATGGAAAAGGTAAAAGAATTTGCCGCCGCAGGCGGAATTGTAATCGGCATTTGTAATGGTTTCCAAGTGCTCTGCGAATCGGGATTACTGCCAGGTGTACTTCTTCAAAACGATTCACTTAAATTCGTTTGTGAAGATACTCGATTAAAAATAGAAAATAAAAATTCTATCTTCACAAATAAAATTGAACAAGAATTTTTAACGATTCCGATTGCTCATGGCGATGGGAATTATTTCGCAGATGATAAGACAATCGAGGAATTGGAAAAGAATAATCAAATAGTTTTCAGGTATCAAGACTCTAACCCTAATGGATCAATCAAGGATATTGCCGGTATAATTAATAAAGAAGGAAATGTTTTGGGAATGATGCCGCATCCCGAAAGATGTGCAGACACAATAATCAGTAACGGCGATGGAAGTGCAATATTTAATTCAGTAATTAGTAATTTATTAAAATAAGAGGTAATTATGTTCGGTAATTTAGGCGCCGGAGAAATAGTATTAATCGTATTGGCAATAATAATCTTATTCGGGGCAAAGAAAATCCCTGAATTAGCTCAAGGCATTGGCAAAGGAATGAAAGAATTTAAAAAAGCTTTAAGAGATGTCGAAGAAGATATCAAAATTAGCGATAAGGACGATTCATCAGATAGCAATAAAAAAAGCTAATCGGTATAAATTTGATTCCATACGCAAATCATTCGGAGAAGATTGAACTAATTAAAAATGGCACACTCTCGTTGCGTGAGAATGTGCTCTATTTTATTAATGAAATTAAGTCTCAAAAAGATCTTAATGCATTCAATTTTGTTTTTGAAGATTGCGTACTTGAAGCAGAAAATATTGAAGAGAAGATAAATTCGGGAACTGCCGGTAAATTAGCCGGAATGGTTATAGCGATCAAAGATGTTATTTCTATTAAAGATAAACCGCTTACTTGCTCATCTAAAATGTTAGAAAATTTTAATGCCCTCTATGATGCAACCGTTATTGAGAAGATTAAAAAAGAAGACGGTATAATTATCGGCAAGACTAATTGCGATGAATTTGCGATGGGTTCTTCAAATGAAAATTCATTTTTCGGAGCGGTAAAAAATCCTGTAAATAGATCTAAAGTCCCGGGTGGTTCGAGCGGTGGCTCCGCTGCTGCTGTGGCAGCCGGTCTATGCGATGTTTCTTTAGGCACAGATACCGGAGGATCTATCAGACAGCCCGCTTCATTTACGGGCATCTATGGACTTAAACCTACCTACGGAAGAGTTTCACGTTATGGCTTAACTGCATTCGCTTCATCTTTCGATTCTATCGGTCCGTTTGCTAATAATAGTTCTGACCTTTCTTTATTACTCGAAGTCCTCTCAGGTCATGATGAAAAAGATTCCACATCAAGTCCGCTCGATGTACCCAAATTCAGTGCAATAAAAAATGAAACGGACAAAATTAAACGAATCGGTATCCCCAAAGAATATTTTGGTGAAGGACTTCAAAAAGAAGTAAGAGAGGCGATCGATAAATTAATTTCGAAGTTGAAGGAAAATGGTTTTGAGATTAAAGAAATTTCGCTTCCGAATAGTGAATACACTATTGCGACATATTATATTCTTACTACTGCCGAGACTTCGTCTAATCTTGCACGATATGACGGTGCTAAGTACGGTTATCGAAGCAAAGAATCAAATAATTTAGAAAATCTATATCGCAATTCACGCAGCGAGGGATTTGGCAAAGAAGTAAAAAGAAGAATTATGCTCGGCACTTACGTTCTCTCGTCGGGTTATTACGATGCTTATTATAAGAAGGCACAGAAAGTAAGAAGAATGATTAAGAACGATTTTATGAAGGCATTCGAGGAGGTTGATTTAATCCTTACTCCAACTTCCCCTTTTACAGCATTTGATATCGGAGCAAAACTTAGCGATCCGATGGAGATGTATTTAAGCGATATTTATACCACCTCTGCTAATCTTGCAGGCATTCCGGGGATAAGCATCCCTATTGGATTTGATGAACAGGATTTACCGATCGGAGTTCAATTTCTCGCTAATCAATTTAAAGAAGAAAACTTAGTAGCAATCGCTAATCATATAAGCGAATTAAAAAAATAATTTTATAAATAAACAGGGTATATTTAATGAGTATTCTACTTGATAAAAATACAAAAGTAGCTGTGCAAGGGGTAACGGGCAGCGAAGGTTCTTTTCATGCTTTGCAGATGATTGAATATGGAACAAATGTAGTAGCAGGAATTACTCCGGGTAAAGGCGGTACGGTACATGAAGGAATACCCGTATTTAATACAGTCGAAGATGCAGTAAAAGCAACGGGAGCCGAAGCATCGGCAATATTCGTCCCACCGGCATTTGCAGCAGATGCAATCTTAGAAGCAGCTAATGCAGGAATAAAAGTAATTATTTGTATCACCGAAGGCATTCCCGCCAAAGATATGGTCAATGTTTTCAATAGTATAAAGAATAAAGATGTTAGATTAATTGGTCCAAACTGCCCGGGAATAATTTCACCCGGTAAGGCAAAAATCGGTATCATGCCCGGCTTCATACATAAAGAAGGTAAAGTTGGCGTGGTTTCACGCAGCGGTACTCTCACCTATGAAGCGGTGAAACAACTTAGCGATCTCGGCATCGGTCAATCTTCATGCGTCGGTATAGGCGGCGATCCCGTTATCGGTTCGCAATTCAAAGATATAATAAAATTATTCAACGAAGATCCTGATACCGAAGGAATTGTAATGATCGGTGAAATTGGCGGCTCGGCAGAAGAAGAAGCTGCCGAATATATTAAAGAAAATGTTAAGAAGCCCGTAGTCGGATTTATCGCAGGAAGAACCGCACCTCCCGGAAGAAGAATGGGACATGCTGGAGCAATCATCTCCGGCGGTAAAGGTACGGCAGCAGAAAAAATGGAAGTAATGGAAAAAGCAGGCATTCATGTAGTTCAATCCCCTGCAGAAATCGGTATCACAATGAAAAAAGCACTTGGTTTATAAATAGTATAATAATTGGAGGATAATTTGAGCAACAAAACTTTAGCAATTCTTAAACCGGATTGCGTAAGAAAAGGATTAATAGGAGAAGTAATTACTAAAATCACTGATGACGGATTCAAGGTTATCGCACTTAAGATGGTTAGATTAACAAAAGATTCAGCCGGCGGTTTTTATGAGATTCATAAAGAAAGACCTTTCTTCGGCGAACTAATAGATTATATGACTTCCGGTCCATGCGTGCCAATTGTTTTGGAAAGAGAAAATGCTGTTGAAAATTTCAGAAAACTTATCGGTGCTACTGATCCACAAAAAGCTGCAGATGGTACAATAAGAAAATTATACGCCGAAAGTATTCAAGAAAATATTATTCATGGTTCAGACTCGGATGAGAATGCAGCAAAAGAGATATCTCACTTTTTTTCAAGAAAAGAACTTTTAGAAATTAACGGATTTTAATAAATATGAAAAAATTATTAGTTGTATTATTAATCGCTCTCCTATTCGGATGCAGCAAAGATGAAAAGAAAGACACGGTTACTGCCGATGCAAAGTATAAAGATGTTCTAGGTAATTTAGAATCGTATGATGATGATGTTGCTGATCTAAATATTCTTTATAAATTCAAAAAAGGTGATAAGTTTAGTTTTAAACTTACTACTATCTCTTCGACCAATGCTGTGATTGAAGCTGATTCTACTATCAAAGCTGACTCAAAAGAGACCACATATTACACATTCGATTTTGAAGTGCTTAATAAAAAAGGTGCTGAGTATGATCTAAATGTCAATATCAAAGCTATCGCAATCAATGCCGAGATGAACGGGCAGAAATTTGATTTCGATTCCAAGAAACAGTACACTCCCGAAGAAAAACAGCAGTTTCTTCAATACACAGTCTTAATTGATCATCCATATAAAATCGTAATGGATCAATCAGGCGAGATTAAAGATGTTACAGGTTTAGAAAAAATGGTTGATGAAATGCTTGCAGTTCAGGCAAAGGGACAGAAAGTTCCGCCGGAACAACGTTTAGGATTAATCGAAAATTTTGAACAAGGCGCAATCAAACCGATGACTCAATTGGTATTCCGTAAATTACCTGCTCATCAAATCAATAAAGATTCAGTTTGGACTGATGAATACCCCGGTTCTATCGGTGTATTTCAATTGAAGAATAAAGTCAATTTCAAACTCGAAGATTTTGTAAAAAACGGTGATAACAAAGCCGCCGTTATTTCTGCAAAATTATCCGTTACATGGGAAGGGAAAAACAAAGGCACTCAAGAAGGTATTGAATACGAATATAAAAACCCTGTAATCTCAGGCGATGGAGTTATTTTATTCGATATCGATAGAGGTATCGTAAAGAAATCTGATACCGGAACAGGTTTGGAACTTTCAGTCTCAATGCAGGCAAAAGACTCCACAGGCAAGATGAAAAAAACTACTCGCACAGAAAAAACTATGAATAGAAATATTGTAGAACTACTTTAAATATTCCCCTCCGGCATTGAACCCCTTCAATGCCGGAAATTTCTCATCTCAGAATTGATATAATTCACCATAAAAGTTTCAATAAATAGAATAATTACTAGTTTAACTTTCTTGCTAAAGCTGTGCTCAATCTTCGGAATAAATAGTGTTAAACCATGTGGTATTTTTTACTACATGGGCATTAATGAATACGCTTCAATAGCAGTTTTTTAATCTTTACACCAAATACACATATATTGCTCTTTAATTCTACACCCCAAAAACCTAAATTATACTCAAGATTTTTAAGTAACACTCTATTTACATTTAGTACAAATTAATAAAGGAGTTTATATGTCACTCATAAATAGTTTTTCACTATATGACGAACAATACGAAACCTTAATAAATCTTGGACTTTGCAGAGAAAAAGCAATTCTTTTTGCTAACTCCCCTCAAACCGAAAAACGCAGAAGAACTACAAGAATTATGGAAGAAGCTGATAACCTAAAAGAGAGAATAAAAAAAAGCTATAGGAAATCCAGAGATAAATATAAATTTTAATTTTCCATTAATTGAAGGACGCAATAAATATTGTTGAGGCGCAATTGGAAAATCATGAAGAAATGAGAGACCTTTTCGATAAGACAAAAGAAGATGCTCGACATTTTGATAACGGGAGTGGTTTTTGGTCTAACCAAATATTTGCATGCTTTATCATATTTTTTTGAGGACGAGGAAATAAAAATAAAGTGTGTAAATGTTTGTTAGACTTTATCTTTCTTGATTTTATCTCTATCGAATGAGAAGATTTTTATATCTGTATTTTGCTTTTGTATCTCATCTTTTATTAACCAAAACAGGTAATCGGAATGTAGATTCATTTATATTTTCTCTATTGATTTATTCTCAGCAAGTATTCTTCCATTAATTTAATCTCCCTCTCTTGAGCTTCTATTATATCGTTAGCAAGTTTCCTCACTTCGATATCTCTTATGTTAGCTTTTTCACTTGTGAGTATAGCAGATGAATGGTGAGGAATCATAGCTTTCATATATTGGCTGTCTGTAACAAATATTTGCTGCCGTAAGAAAAATACAACTACGAAAAATAATATTGAACTGGTCGAAATTAATATTTTATTTAATTTTTGATTTTGATACATCCCGGGCATAAAGTTTATCATGACTATTACCATTGGCAGTACCATTAATAGTGCCATATAAATTCTTGTTAAGCTGATATAAAAATGATCGAATTCTGTTATATTTAGAAACATTACCAAATACATTATTATAAATGAGGTCAACATCATTAGGAACATTTTCATATAATTATTTTCTTTCATCTCTCTCTCCTATCCATATACATATAAGTAAAATAAATATAATAGTTCTTCACGAGAAACTTTTATTTTCTTCTGAATATTATTAAAAAGCTCTTCTTCATCATCATTATATTCAAGTTCTTCTTCTGTTAAATTTTTGAAGTTTTCTTTTAATCTATTCCTTATCAGCTCCCAATTTCCTTGTATTTTTGATCGTCCCATCATATTAACCATTCACCTCTCTCCCAATGGTTTATCCTTCTTTAGAAAAAAATAAATCTATCCGAAATTCATTTCTATAATTCTCAGGAATTTCGGATAGATTGAAATCATTTCCCTCTAAAGGAAAAGATTAATTAATTACCATCAGATTATATCATTATCATCATACTCATCTGCATAAGTGTTAATTAGTTCAATCGTTTTGTCCTTAGATTTCCCGATTTTTTCTTGAAGTTTTCCAAGTAGTTCATCTTCCTTTCCATCAACGTACATTAAATCATCGTCGGTTAAATCAGCATATTCTTGTTTTAACTTCCCTTTTACTTGATTCCATTTACCTTTTATTCTTAATGTATCCATAATGTACTCCTATATTTAGTGAAAAAATGTTACATATTACATTGATTACCGAAATTACTTTAGATCGGTTTTCGTCCCGTAATTACTCTTATCAGTACAACAACAATAGCAATAACTAAAAGGATATGAATGAACCCGCCGATTGTATATCCGGTAACAAAACCTAATAGCCATAAAATCATCAAGATTACAAATATTGTCCATAGCATAATTTTTACTCCTTCTATTTATAATAAATTATTTAATATCCATATTTAATCCTTTTTGCACGTCCAGCTTAGCATTCTCTAACCAATTTTCTGTATCATCTATTGATTGATTTACGTATGTTTTATGTGCTTCATGGTTACCTCTCCTTTTTTGTTATTCTAAACTTAAGAAAGGCAAGAGCTCTTTTGGTAGAGCAATTAATGTGTGATTAATGTAGGTATTGCAAAATTGTAATTGAGGCAAATGTTTGCACAGCCTTGTGGCATGAACCACCACAAGCTTTTAGTTATCTTTACTAATTAAATTAGTTCTTTTTCAATTGCATATCGGATGATTTCAGCATTCGTTTTCATTCTCATTTTTTCCATGATTCTTGAGCGGTATGAAGTAACCGTATTTACGCTAATAAAGAGCAATTCTGCTATATCTCTTACCGGCTTTCCTTCTGCAATTAATTTCATAACTTCAAATTCACGAGTGGATAATGTTTCATGAAGAGGCTTTTCATAATCGGTATTTAATTCCTGAGCAAGATATTCGGCAAGATTAGAGCTAATATATCTTCTTCCTTCTTGTATCTTTCTTAAAGCTTCTACTACTGTCTTAGAAGCCATTGCCTTTGTTACATATCCCGAAGCACCGGCTCTAAGAGCCGTTACTGCCATTCTGTCTTCAGGGTGCATACTTAAAATTAATATCTTTACTTCCGGCTGTTGAAATAGTACGTCCTTAATAATATCTAATCCACTTCTTCCCGGTAATGCTATATCTAATATTATTATATCTACTTTTGTTGTCTGAAGTAATTCAAAAAGCTCTTCGGCACTAGTTGCTTCACCGACTATTTCAATATCCTTCTCTTTTGCAATTACTTTTTTTAATCCATCTCGGATTAATTCGAAATCATCCACTAATATTACTTTCATAACTATCCTTATGTATAGGCATTTTTAAATGAAGTTCCACTCCCCCCGCTTCATGATTCTTTATATCTATTTCTCCATCCAATAATATAATTCTTTCTCTCATTCCTATTAATCCAATTGATTTAAGACTATCCAAGCTATCTTGACTTATTCCGATGCCGTTATCAATAATCTTCATCTCAAATATAGAATTATTTATTATTAAATCAACTTTTACTTCTGTTGCATTCGAGTGCCTTGCAACATTTGTTAAACCTTCTTGAAAAATTCTAAATAAACCAAGTCTGGTTTTATCGTCAAAGTTGTATTCAATTACTTCTTTTTTTATAGAGGTTTTTATTTTAAATCGATCTTCAAACTCTTTTAACTGCCATTCGAGAGCAGATACAAAATCTAAATGATCAAGTACATCCGGACGAAGCATAGTGGCTATATTTTGCACAGAAGCAATCGCTTTTATTATCAGAGATTCGATCGCTTGTAAATTTAGTATCATTAATTCTGTTTTTGGATTATTGTTCTCTAATTCATCTATCATTAAATCCACATCCATCTTTAAAGCTGTCAATAACTGACCAAACTCATCATGAATTTCACGTGCTAAGAATTTCCTTTCATCTTCACGAGTTAATTGCAGTTTTTCGGTTAATGCCCTTAATTGTTTCTGAGACAGTAATAATTCATACTCCATTTTTCTTAAATCGGTAACGTCTAAAGTAGCACCTATTATTTTAGTTACTTCCCCGTTCTCGTCTTTTCGCTTAATTGCATTTGTTTGCAGATGTCTTATTTCTCCATCCGGTCTTACAATCTTTTCGTACTGCGAAAGAGTCTCCCCTTTAGCGATAAAATTTTTAAGATTTTTTAATATTCTGTCTCTATAATCCGGATGAAGTATTTTTTCTAAAGCATCTAATGATGGAGTATGTACCATTTCGCTTACACCAAAAATCTTATATAACTCCTCAGACCAATGGAGCATATTAGTTTTAATATTATATTCCCAGCTTCCAAGATGAGCTAATTCTTCGGCTTGTGCTAACATGGTTTTTTGCTGAATTAATCTTCTCTCATTTTTTCGTTTTTCAGTTACATCAGTAACTACCGTAAGATGCCCGGTAGCTTTTCCATTTGAATCCCTTTTATAAATCCAATCGATCTGAATTTCAATTATTTTACCCGATTTGGTTTTTCGTGGCGCAATTTGAGTCGTGGGTTCTAATGTCCCGTCTTTAGATATTACTAAAAAATCCAATATCTTTTTAATAAACTCCTCATCCGTATGAATTTCCCATGCTTTTTTTCCTATCATTTCTTCCATATTAAATTCATACAAATCTGCATAAGCTTGATTGACAATCGTAATCATTCCATCTAAATCGGTTTCTATTATTCCATGTGGATGCTTCTCTACAATATTTCTATATTTTGTTTCACTCTCAATTAATTTTTTTTCTGTCTCTTTCCTAGATGTAATATCTTTAAAGAAAAACATATCTCCAATTTTATGTTCATTGCTATTTATCGTACTTCTTGTAATTAGAATAAATTTATTCTCTCCATTTATTTGATACTCCTTTTCCTCTCTTCTATTTTCATTAATACTATATGCTTCTTCCAATATTCTGGATAATAAAGGATTTCTATCATTATCGTTTTCTAAATTAAATATTTCTTTTGCCGTATCATTAATATGGATAATTTCCTTTGATTCATTTAGGACAATTACCCCATCAACCATCGAACTAAATAAATTAGAAGAAATATCCTCAAGTTTTAATGAAAAAATTCTTTGATCGTGAATGGCAAGGAAAATAAAAAATGAGTGGATTACACTCATTGACTCTGCAAATCGGAATGGACTTTTAATGTTGAATACTGAAGGTAATATGAGATATGCTAAAATTGCAATTAATAAACTAAATATCCCTCCCATAAATATAAGGTTAGCTGCTCTTCTTTGGGAGTTATTTTTTGTTATCATTCCATGCTGCATTATTAGATATAAGCCGATTACCAACGGAATTGCAATCGATATTATTACAAGTGGATAAAAAAGATTACCTATTACTTCATCGGGTCCTGAAGCCGAATATCTCACTCCTTTTATTACCTGATTTGTAAATAAAGACACTATTACACTTAAAAGAGTGATGAAGTTCATTATAAAAAATTTCCAATCTCTTTTCTTACTTGTGAAAGCATAGGCAAAATTCAGAAACCAAAATCCGATTGAGAGCCAAAATATTGATGCGATTCGGAACCAAATCTCAAGTGATTCAGCTCCAAGATTCAAAGTTACTAATTCAATTAATATTAGAAACAGAAGATTGAGTGAATAAAAAATATAATTTTTATTTATGGGCGAATTTTGTTTTTGAATGATAATATAATACATCAAGAGAGCATTCACCAAAAGCGCTATTGAAGGCATTAATGAATAAAAATCCATATAAACTCTCATTGTATAATAAAAGTCAATTTACATAAACACTATGGATAATTGCAAGATTTTTATTGAAAAGTAGTATAATAAACTACATGTATTTAATAATTTTCACTACAACCTTAATCCCGATTATTTACAAAATTAATGAAAGTTATACTCTGTTTTATAATACTCTTCTTACCATATTTTAAACAATACAAAATTAAAGGCATCCGAAATTATGAATAAAGAAATAAATAAGAATAACCGACAAGGAATGGAAGCTATTATTTATATATCTGGTAATGAATGTAAAGAATACGGGTATAGTACATTAATTTTTTCTCAAGATAAATAGTAGGAATCGAATGCCAACAAAGAGTGATATTCCACTATATCAAAAATTTTCCTTAATGACCTTGGGGATTATTGGGTTCTTTTTTATACTTTATATCGGTACGGATATCATTGTACCTATTTTGTTCTCCCTCATCTTCGCAATTTTATTAGACCCGATTGTAGAATATTTTGTCAAATATAGAATTAATAGAATTATTGCAATACTTATTTCCATCCTAATATCATTTCTTTTATTAGCCGGATTGATCTATTTCTTGACTGTTCAAATAATTATGTTCGGCGATATGCTGCCTCAATTAAATGATAAATTCGATTCTATTATTAAAAGCGGAACTGACTGGGCAGCGCGTTCTTTTGACGTAAGCCATGGTAAAGTAAATAGCTGGCTTGCCGAATCAAAGGATAAAGGTATAACTGGACTTAAATCTCTTATCGGTCCCACAATAATGTCGATCGGGAACGTATTAGTAATTATGTTTTTAATTCCTGTTTATATATTCCTCATATTATTTTATAAAGAATTTTTCCTTGAATTTGTAGTTCTCTTATTTGATAAAGAGAAACACTCACTCGTTGCAGAAATATTGGAGAAATCCAGAGTTCTAATCCAAAAATTTCTCGTTGGTATTATCGTAGAAACAGGGCTTGTCGGGCTTATGAATGTTATCGGGTTATTTGCCCTCGGCATTCAATATTCTCTTCTCCTTGGTGTCATAGCAGCGCTCTTAAATGTGATTCCTTATATCGGCGGAATAGTTGCGATGTTATTAATCTTGGTAGTAGTTCTTGCCACCGAACCACTGATTTATGTTTTATGGGTAACAATAATTTTTAGTTTTATTCAATTCGTAGATAACAATATAATTATGCCTAAAATAGTCGGTTCGAGAGTAAGTATAAATGAATTTATAGCGATAGTAGCAGTATTAGTAGGAAGCGCACTATGGGGTATCGCAGGTATGTTCCTCTCGCTCCCCATTATTGCAATACTTAAAGTTATTTTCGATCGAATCGATTCATTAAAAGAATATGGATTTCTGCTCGGTAAGAATAAAATTTATGAAAATAAAAAACTTCTTCGTCTCCCTAAAAGAAGAAGCAAGAAAATTGCGAATACTTCAAAAATTTAGATTGAAGAATTTATAATGAAATTAAAAATATTTTTTAAAGATGCATGGTCATTCCTCAAAGAAGTGGTGGATAAATTTATAGATGATAAAGCACCAAAATTAGGAGCCGCATTATCCTTCTATACCATCTTCTCCCTTGCTCCTTTGCTTATTATTGTTATTGCAATCGGTGGTTTAGCTTTCGGGGATCAAGCAGCCCGAGGCGAACTGTTCTATCAAATCCAAGGATTGATAGGTCAGGAAGGCGCCGAAATTGTTCAAACAACTATTCAAAATACTAATCAAAAAAGAGCAAGTATTCTTGCCTTAATTATTAGTTTTTTTACCGTTGCAATAAGTGCTACAGTAGTTTTTGTAGAGCTGCAAGAATCTTTGAATATGGTTTGGAAAGTGAGACCAAGTTCGGAGAGGAGCGTAATTAAAGGTCTTGTGGTTGATAGAGTTCAGTCATTAGCTTTAATTTTTACCACCGGATTTCTACTATTAGTTTCATTGGTAATAAGTGCTATTCTTTCTTTTATAAGTAATAAGATTAATGAAAATTTTATCTCTATTCCTATTTTCTTATTAGACCTAGCTAATGGGTTAATTTCGCTTACGGTAATATTTTTACTCTTTACGATGATTTTCAAAATCTTACCCGATGTAAACATTAAGTGGAAGGATGTTTGGGTCGGTGGACTTGCCACTTCTTTACTATTTATATTAGGAAAATATTTAATCGGTCTCTATCTCGGCAATAGCGCACTTAGCTCCACTTATGGCGCTGCAGGTTCTCTTGTCGTTTTACTTTTATGGATCTACTATTCGGCTCAAATATTATTTCTCGGAGCTGAATTTACTTACGTTTATGCGAATAGATACGGAGCAGGATATAAACCTCGGCGAAAATTCCTTATCTATGAAACTCATCCAATTACCGGTGAAAAAAAATAAATTTTCTATTTATCGGTGGGGTTATACTAATAAATTATTCAGGTTTATTTTTCTTCGCCGTAATTTTTAACAGAATAAGCCATTAGTTGAGCACTGGTATTGAATTTCATTTTATTCATTATCGATGATCTATAAGCATCAATTGATCTTTTTCCGATGCCGATAATTTCTGCTATCTGCTCGCTTGAATTCCCTAGGGCAATTTCCTTCATAACTCTTTTCTCTCGTTCAGAAAAATTTTCATTTATCATTTTATTATCAATAAATAATTTTTCATGCTTATCAACGATCTCTTTAAGCTCTTCATTATTTATCCCGCTGAAATAATAATCCCCTACATATACTTTCCTGATTGCAAGTGCGAGTTCATCAATGATTGTATCTTTAGAAATTAATCCCTTTCCTCCTATGGAGAAAATTTTATAAATATAGTTCTCATCGAAATACATCGAGAGAAATAAAATTTTTGCATCGGGATCAATTTTAAGAATTTCAATTGCCGCATCAATGCCCGATTTTTGAAGCATATTTATATCCGAGAGAATTATATCTGGATGATACTTTTGATATTTATTAATAACCTCATCCCCATTCTCCGCTTCGCCAATGACAATAATATCTTCTGTTTGATTTAAGAGACCTTTTATTCCTATCCTTACTAAATTATGGTCGTCTGCAAAGAGTAATCTAATTTTTTCCATTATTTATCCCAATTGGTAAAGTAATAAATAAGAGAGTGGAAAATTCATCGCTCTCGACAATATCGAATGAGCCGGAGAAATTTTGCACCCTCTCTTTAATCCGGAAAAGTCCTATACCGGAATTTTCGGTTAATTTTATATTATCGAATGAACGTTTGATACCTATTCCATCATCAGCAATTGAAAGATCGATTAAATTTTCGTGAGTTGTAATCGTGATTAAAAATAATTTTGCTTTTGAGTGCTTTAGAATATTATTCAATCCTTCCTGAATGCAGTTAAGAAGAAGATTTTTAATCTCTTCGGATAAAACTAAATCGATCTCTTTTTCATCAAGAGAAAATTCAAATTTGCCCGGGATATTTGTATTGGTAATAAAATCATCCACGATTGCTTTAACGCTGTTTATAAAGCCAAGAGAATTAATTTGTGACTTAGTAAAATTATGAGAAATATTTCTGACGGTATTTTGAATAGCCGCAAGTTCTACAAGCAACTCATTCAGATCATATTTATCTCTATGCGATAATTTAATCCTTAGTATCCCCAACATTTGACCGATTTCATTATGCAATGTATCAGAAATAGAATTTTTTATCGTCTGGTTTTGGGTTTCTAATTTATTGGATAGGATTATTAAATTGCTTTTATACTGCTCTAATTCATCTAAATATCCGGCTCTTTCAATATTATAGCTCTTCCTCTCCTTCTTTAGTCTGATTCTTAATGGAGTGATATATTTTACTATAAATAGAATAGAAATAGCAGTAATTGCTACCGCAAGTATTATTGCAACAAATAAGGGATTAAGTAGAGAAAAAAATGATCGTAATTAATTTCATAACTTGTATTAATATTTTACCTCAGAATAATCTTTCATACTTTTGTGTTAAACTTAGTATTGATATTTATAAAAGTAAAAAGAAGCCCAAAAACTAATTGAACTATAAAGCCGATATAGAAAGTAGTAACTCCCCAAGAAGGACTGATAGCCATTGAAATAAATCTGATAAAATTAATTAGAACATTTAGAATCATAAGGGATAGGAATAAATTGATAGATTTATTTTCATAGTAGAAATATTGCTCGGTGACCAAGACTAAAAGAATAGAAATAAGATATATTGCGCCTATTGAGCGGATAATATTTGGGTTTGAGATAAAGATGATAATCAAGGAATTTATTACAAAAGATAGTAAAGCAAATATCACAATTCTTTTTTTCTTAAGTAATGAAGAAAATTGAAGTGCAAGAATAAATAGAAAAAATTGCATGGAAGAAATATCAGTATATTTTATTACTATAAACGCCAATGGGTCTGAAATAGCCATTAGAACAAAAAACCAAAAATACTTCGTACCAAATTGTTTATAGGGAGTCAGTAGCCATATAAACATTGAGAGATATTGGATATATATAAGTTTAATCATAATTAATATTTTTAAATAATGTAAAGTTTCATAAGTTAGTTTCTCTAGTATTTCGTATTAATCCCATTTACATTTAGTAAATTCATAATGATTTTGATATTATACTATATACAGTTTGGAGGACATTCCATACCAAATTCTAAAATATGATTTTCGTATGAGATGCATAATACTTTTTCTCTTCTTTCAATCACAAAAAATTCTGATTGACCCCTTGATAATAATTCCATTATAATTGACTTACTAAAAACATGGAATATTCCACCGCTCAGTTCATTAGTACCGCTTTTATACACAATTTCCTGCCCCTCTTTTTTAATAACTAATTCTCCGTCTTCTAATAAAAACATGAGTTAAGAATTCGTTTTGTCCAATATTAATTTAAAATCACTTACTAATACCGGTTTAGATTCTAATATTTCTCCAAATAAGGAATCTGCCTCTTCTTTAGAGATTATCTTTCCATAAGTCTGGGCTAATAAATTTTGTGTTGATTGAAATAACAACACGATGGCTAATAGAAAAAAATATTTTTTCATAATTACTCCAAATATAAACTTATTTATAAATTATTTTTTAAGAAATTCTATTACTAAAATAATATCCGGTGCCGCAGATTATCTACGGCACCAAGAATAAACTATTTTACTAATAGCATTTTCTTTGAGATTCTATTTTCATTTGCTTGTACAGAACAAATATAAATTCCGCTTGATAAATTTCCACCGTCAAAATTAACATTATAATATCCTGCTTCTTTCTTTTCATTCACGAGTACTGCAACTTCTTTCCCTGTTATATCAAATACTCTTATTACAACATTACTTGTAATCGGTAATTGATATTTTATTGTCGTGGTCGTGTTAAAAGGATTAGGATAGTTAGTGATTGTAAATTCAGTAGGAATATTCTTCTTCTCAGTGATTTGATTTTCCTCGCTTTCCTTTAGTTGAATACCGTAAATCTCAACAAAAAGCGGAGTGGCACTAGTTCCTTCAATTGAATAATATGGTCTCGGGTCATATTCTACTCTATCAAATTGCTTCCAATTCGCTAAATAATAATCCGGATCAATAAATTGTTGAACTCCTCTATTTACGCTTCCAACAAGAACCGGAGTTCCTCCATTTATTAATCTCCATATATTATATTGAGTTACATTAGTATTTATATGATCCACTCATGTAACTTTTATCGGGTCCCAAAGATTTGTGCCAAAAAGAACGTCGCGATCATAATTATTCGGTTTTCCAGTATATGTTAAGGATGAACTTCATTGTCATTAATTGTAAACACTCTGTTATCTATAATAGATAAGATAAACAGAATAGATAAAAAATAATAATACTTAAATACTTTGTCATAACGTTTCTCCTTTGTTGGAAAAATGATTAATTTTTAAAAATGAATAGCCCTGTAAATATCAAATATATTTACACTTTTGATTGGTAGCCAATGGATTTTTATAGTTTTATTCTGAGCTAATTTTTATTGGATTTTATAGAATTACCCAAGCACTCTGCTTACTGCAAAATGCTTGGATAAAATGAAATGTTTATTTGAGGTCTTTTAAATAGCCGAGAACTATATCCGGAGTGAGGATTTCGGGCAATAGTACTGCTTCTTTATCAGGCAAATAAAGTACATATAAAGGGACACTATTACGTCCGAACTTCGCTAATTCTTTAGCAATAACTTCATCTTTATTTGTCCAATCTGCCTTTAATGCTGCAATCCCCTTATCAGCAAATGCCTTCTGAACTTCTTCGCTTCCAAAAGCAACTTTCTCATTCACCTGGCAGCTTAAACACCATGCAGCCGTGAAATCGATAAATACCGGTTTCTTTTCGCTTCGTAACTGCGCTACTAATTCGGGAGAGAATGTTTGCCATTCAATTAATCCTTGAGTATGTACCGATCCCGTGGATGCAGTTACAGGTTTAATATACATCAGCGACAATGCTAATGCACCGGCGAGTATCAATCCGCTAATTAATTGTGCGATTCTCCTCGTTTTTAACGATTTATGAAGCACGCTCCATCTTCCATAAATCCATCCGCTTAATGAAACGAGCAATAGCGATCCGAGAAGTATTAACACTCCTTCGGCTCCGGTTTGAAGACTTAATACCCAGATCAACCATAAAACTGTTGCAACCATTAAGAATCCCATAAATTGCTTGAAGGTTTCCATCCAAGCTCCCGGTTTGGGTACATATTTTAATAGTGCCGGAATTGATGTAAGAAGTACATACGGAAGAGCCATTCCGAGTCCGAGAGCCGTGAAAATTAACATAGATACATAAGCGGGCTGACTAAGGGCAAATCCCAATGCCGAACCCATAAATGGTGCCGTACATGGAGTGGCAACTATTGTAGCTAATATTCCGCTGAAAAACGATCCGGTATAAGTAGAACCTTTTGGCGTATTCTGCCCCACCGCTGTAAGTGTTACTCCGATCTCAAAGACTCCGAATAAACTTAATCCGAATAAGAATAAAAGAACCGATAGGACTATCACAAATGAAGGAGATTGCAATTGGAATCCCCAGCCAAGATATTCACCACCTGCTCTAAGTATTAATAATAATCCCGCAAGTGCCCAAAATGAGATCAATACTCCAAAAGTAAATGCGAGTCCATGTTTTCTTAATTTGCTTTTTTCCTCGCCCGCCTGCTTAATAAATCCCATTACTTTTAATGAGAGTACGGGCAAAACGCACGGCATAAGATTCAATATCATTCCGCCTATGAATGCGAATAAAATTGCCAATAAAATCGATTCATCTGCTCCCGATTCATTCGATGCCCCTAAACTTGAACTATCCGGCATTGATTCCGGAATTCCTTGATCGTTAGCGTTTGCTAAAGTTGCAGAATCTAATTCAGCCGGATTATTATCAACTCGTGCACTATCAATTGTTTCCGAAACTGCAGCACCCGTTACCACTTTCCCCTTTTCAATTTTGAGGTTCAAATTGGCTTTGATTACATCGGGTGGGAAACACGATTCATCATCACACGCCTGAAAATTAAATTCAATCGGCACTATATAATCACCCGGTGCTACATTTTTAGCAACTACAAAATTAAGTGAGATTGCAATCTCTCCACTATAAATTGATACCGGTTCCGGAGATACTTTTAACAATTCATCTTTCGGAGTAGGATATATTACTTTAGAAATAGGAAATGTTTTATTTCCCGAAGTAACCGTTACGGGAATAAGAAATTCATCATACGGTTTATTGGAATTTATATGGAATCCATCTTTTATATCAGCGATTATTTTGACTTCAAAACTACCGCCGACTGAAGATGTAATACTATTCTTACTTAACTTAACTTTTACTAAATCTGTTTGAGAAAAAGAACTAACGGCACTAAATGCTAAAATGACTAAAGCATATAAGCCAATTTTCCTAAAATTCATTAAAACTCCATAATTTTTTTTCAAATTAAATCATTGTCATAAGTTGCTCTATTTTATATAATATTCTCTTAAGAATTAGAATGGCAAATAATGACCTATATTTATATCAGGCTGATCTTACATAATTATATTTTTGCTACTACAATTCTTGAACCTTCGATTTTAATTACTTTTACGGGAGTACCTTTTAATATATAATCCCCTTCTGTAACAACATCATATTTTTCTTCATCGATTACTACAATCCCGGAAGGACGTAAATCAGTATGAGATTCACCAACAGTATTTAATAAAAATGCGTACTTCTGATTGGAGAATCCCGTCTTTATACCAATATTGGAATGAAGTACAAGATTCTGAAATGCGTGAGACTTAGGTAGAAACTTTAATAAAACAAAAATTAATACAGCCGATGCAACAAAGATTGACGCTAACTGAATTATCGCAAACGAAACAAATGAAAAATCCGTCAATTCAAAATCCGACAGCAAACCAAGAAATAGCCCGAGCACCATCATTACTATTCCCGCGATTCCAAAGACACCAAATCCCGGTATTACAAATATCTCTAAGATCAATAGAATTACCCCCGCAAAGAAGAGTAATATCTCTATTACCGAAGCAAGTTGAAGTATGTAACTTGTACCGAAAAATAGTGCTAACGCAATTATTGCTGCCGTTCCGGCAAATCCCCATCCCGGTGTCTTAATTTCCGTAAATAATCCGACCAAACCGATCATTATTAGAAGGGATGATATAATAGGATTATTTAAGAACCGAACTACGTCTTCTGCCCAGTTTGCACCGATTGTTACAAATTGAGGATTAGTAATTCCGAATGCCTCAAGTGCTTCTTTTTCTGAAGCTATAACCGAATCGGCAATTAAATATTTTGCAGCTTCTTTAGCTGTCAATGTAATAAGTGTAGTACTATCATCTTTTAATTCAGGAACAATTACTTTTTCATCTACCATTCCTTCGGCAATATCTGTTCGCCTACCATTCTTTTCTGCCGTGGCACGCATCTCTGAACGCATATAAGATTGATATTTTTCTGATTGCTTTTGCCCTGCTCCATCTACAACCGTAGTTGCTCCAATGGATGCTCCGGGAACCATGATAATTTTTTCGCAAGAAAGTGATATTAATGCTCCCGCGGATATTGCTCGTTTATCTATAAATGCTATCGTTAAAACATTTGAATTAAGAATTGCATCCTTAATCTGAGTTGCGGCATCAACTCTGCCACCGAATGTATTTATTTTGAATAAAACGGCTTTTGCGTTATTCTGCTCCGCTTCACTAATAACCCGGCGCACGTAAGGCGCCAATCCCAGGTCAATATCACCTTCGATTGTTCCGATATATACTTTATTGCTTTGAGCGATAAGTAAGTTAGCTAATAGGAGATAACCTATTATAAATAAACGAGTTATTAGGTTTGTTTTCATTTTATTTCTTGCTATAAGCATAGTTAAGAATTTTGTAAACTAATTTTGCTGCCACGAACGAGGAAGAGGTATCTTTTTTATCGGGAGCAAGCTCCACGACATCAAATCCTACAATATTTTTTGTTTCTCCAACTCTTTTTAATAGATTCATAGTTTCATCCCAGAATAATCCACCCGGTTCAGGAGTTCCGGTATGTGGCATGAACGATGGGTCGAATCCATCCACATCAAATGTAATATAAACATTCTCTTTAAGCGAATTTACCACCTCTTCCATCCAAAAATTGCCGTATAAACCGGTTCTGATTCCGCGAGAATAGAAAGTTTTTATGCCGTGCTCCCGAATAAATACCGCTTCCTCTTTGCATTGCGCTCTAATTCCTACTTGAACAATATCATTTGTGTGCTCTGCTACCCTAGCCATTACGGATGCATGAGAATACTTGCTCCCCTCGTACGATTCACGTAAATCCGAATGAGCATCAAATTGAAGTATAGATAAATTTTGATACTTTTCAAGATGTGCCAAAACAGGAGCACTTGATATTGAATGCTCCCCTCCAAGTGTTACTACAAACTTACCCATATCCAAATACTTCTTCACATTCTTATAAATCTCTGATAGTGCCTTCTTAGAAGTGAGTTTTTCTAGCTTCATCGGGGATAGTGTGGCTATCCCCTTTTCAAAGCATAGTTCACGATTTAATTCTTCATCAAAGAACTCAACATAATGAGATGCTTTAATAATCTCTGCCGGTCCATCCTTCGTCCCCTTCCCATAACTAACAGTCTTTTCGAATGGTGCAGATAAAATTACGATTTCGGAATCTTTCAGATTGGAATACTGCTCCTCAATTGCTAAAAAATTCTTCTTTATGCCAAGCTCTTTCATTTTAATTCCTTTCAAAATTTATTTTGTATCGTTAGCTTTAATAATTGTAGCAATAGCACTACGTTCAAATTTAGCTTTAACGTTATTGCCTAGATCAAGTAAAACAGTCTTTTCATCAAGACCAGCAACAGTGGCATGCATGCCGCCGCCAGTAATCACTTTATCCCCTTTTTCCACACTCGCAAGCAATTTTTCTCTTTCTTTGGTTTTCTTTTGCTGTGGACGGATAATCATAAAATAAAAAATTGCGAATATAGCACCAAACATAATAAGTGTGCTAACCATACTTCCTCCGCCGCCGCCGTTTGGGGTAGGCGCCATTGCTAATAATAGATCCATTGTACTCTCCTAAATTGAATTTATGTTATACATTAATTTATTAATAATTTCCTTCTTCCACTCGGAAAAAGTACCTTCTTTAATTTTTTCTCTCGCTTGACGAACTAAATCTAAATAAAACGTCAAATTATGTATTGATGCCAATTCATAAGCTAATATCTCTTTTGCATTAAATAGATGCCGTAAATATGATTTCGTAAAATTCTGACAAGTATAGCATGAACAATTCGGATCAAGCGGTGAAAAATCCTCCTTATATCCCGCATTCCTCATCGATACTACCCCGATTGAAGTGAATAAATATGCATTGCGTGCATTGCGAGTCGGCATCACACAATCGAACATATCCACACCCCTCTCAATCGCCTCTAATATATTTTCCGGTCGCCCCACACCCATTAAATAACGGGGCTTTTCCACCGGCATTAAATCAGTTGTAAAATCCACCAATTCATACATCTGTTCCATCGGCTCGCCGACTGCTAATCCCCCGATTGCATAAGCATCAAAATTGAGGGCAATCAGATCAGCAGCGGATTTTTCTCTTAAATCTTTATAAACGCTTCCCTGTATAATACCAAATAAATATTGTTTATGCCCATATAATGGTTCGCTTTTTTCAAAAGCTTCCTTGTTTAAGACAGCCCATTTGCTCGTAAGTTCCTGCGATTTTTTGGCATAGTCATATTCGCATGGAAATGGTGTGCATTCATCAAGTGGCATCATGAAATCAGACCCGATACTTCGCTGAATCTTAATTACCTTTTCAGGTGAAAAAAAATGCTTCGATCCATCGAGATGACTCTTAAATTCCACGCCGTCTGCTTTCAACTTTCTTAATTCCGAAAGAGAAAAGACCTGAAATCCACCGCTATCGGTCAATATCGGTCTATCCCATCCCATAAATTTATGAAGCCCGCCCGCTTTTTCTAATATTTCTGTTCCGGGTCGAAGATATAAATGATATGTATTGCCGAGAATGATTTGCGCTTTCACATCTTCTTTGAGGGCTTTCGGCGTTACTGCTTTTACAGTCCCTTGTGTGCCCACTGGCATAAAGATAGGAGTTTCTATTTCACCATGAGAAGTTGTTATTTTACCGAGACGTGCTTTAGAATTTGTATCTGTTTTTAGTAATTGAAAATCCAATTATACCTATCATATTTAATTTTATCCCAATTATAAAGATAAAGTAATTAAAGGAATACTCAAAGCCGATACTCCCTTTAGCCCTTACTTCATTATTGTGTTAAATCGGATTCGATTTTAATATGGAATGACCTTTGCAAATTGTTCTCACCAAAAAATTATATTCAATTAATAAATATATCACTGATTTCGATCATGACTTAGAGTAACTTGGTAGCAATAAATGAAATGGAGTAGTTAAAGAAAGAATTATTATACTGTAATCTCTACAACATCAAAATGTTTATCAATCTCTTTTTGTAATTCGATAGTCTTCGAAATCACCGTAACGATTTTGCAATATGTTCTCACATCGTCTGCGGTGAGCGATCTCCCTTTCCTGTCCTTTAACCATTTTTCACATACTTGATATCCACCGATTCGATACTGCCAAACTTCCTCCTCTATCCCCTCAAAATATTGATTATTATTTATCCATACTCTGCCTGTTTTGATCTGGTCGGCGTCATAAGTCAATTTTTCTACCTTATTTCCTTTACTCTCTTCAATCGGAAATTTGGCAATAGTTCTATCCAATTCTTTCGATTTAAGTAGATGCAAATCAGCGAGTTTCTTTCCGAGCTTACCAAGTTGAATAAAAAGTTCATAATCTTTCGTGAATGGAATACGAGGAAAATCGATCTTCAAAAATTCCGCATATTTCGTTCGATAAATATTACTGTAAAGAATCCCATAGATATAGTAAAATATTTCTTCGGGAGTTACTTCTTTTTGAAATGCTCCACTAAGTTCTAAGAATGTTTCGGGATTAATATTCGGCTGCTTAGCTTGATAATCAATCATCGGTTCAAAAATCATCATTTGAGAAGCGAGAGAACTCTTTTTCTTCTTTTGCTCAGGATAAATATAAAGAGGGAATACTAATTCACCTCCACGCCGGAATAAATTTAGATCAACTATATTTTCCGAGACAAATACAATATCATACGTATCAGAACCAATAACGCCTGATTGCCGACCGACACATAAAGCAGTATTCTCCTTGAGTAGATGCCTCATCGTTTCTCCTCTAGGCATACAATGAAATCCTCGAGAATTACCTGTATAATATGTATATCGAATATCAAATGGGCGATATAAAATCGGTTTAATATTATTTTTTGACATCCCACTATTTTTTAAGTCTTGTTTAGCTAGGT
The DNA here is from genome assembly GCA_001516025.1 of bacterium BRH_c32. Taxonomy (GTDB): domain Bacteria; phylum Bacteroidota; class Ignavibacteria; order Ignavibacteriales; family Melioribacteraceae; genus BRH-c32. The sequence goes on from LOEU01000009.1 coordinate 40,772, forward strand.
CAATCTTCCAATCTCTAACATCTTTCCCAAGCTCATAAGTCTGCCTCGCTAATTCAGTCTCGAGTCTAAGAAAATTTTGAACACGTTTCCATATTTCCTCCTCGCTCCAAGCAATAGTTAAAGAGTCACGAGCTGTAACTATACCGACATTATTAATAGGAAATATTTCTGTGAGCTTTATAAATTTTTCATAACTTTTTCGCAAAGTTATATCTTGCGGCACAAAAAGATAAAATTCACTTTTGGGTTTAAGCCTATTCCATCTTACATTTTTAATAGAGTGTTTATTAAGCCAATTATATTTTGTATCTCTTAAACCAAAAATCTCTTGATGATATATTGATTTTGTTTTAGATTTTTTGTGCTTTATAAAAAATGCTATTGCCACTCCCTGTTGAATATCAAAAACATTTTCATCTTTGCTTCCATCAGGAGATTTCTCTTTCTTTAAATTATTGCCATGCAAATCGAGAATATAAATTTCATCAAAAGTGTTCATTAAAGATTTCCGCATACCTCGAAATGTCGGGTTATCGAGATAACTATGATTTGTGATAAATCCCAGAACACCTTCACCGGCTTCATCTATTTTCCATTGCGAAAAACGAATAAACTTCACATAGTCATCTTGCAGCCATTTAGAATTTTTTTCGCCTAGTGGTTTCCCATCCACTTGATAATACTCTTTTATCTCTTCCGAAATCCATTCACCGATATTTGAAGAATGTCCGGAATATGGCGGATTTCCGAGCACAACAAGAATCGGAACTTGTTTTTTAATTTTTCCTGCTTCATGGCTCTCATGTGAAAGTGATGACATTCCCGGAAATCGTGATTCATCTAGTTCTTTCATTTCGAGAGTGTTGGTAAGGTAATATTTTACTCGCTCATCATCTTCCATTCTGTAGCCAAGCTCTTCCAATAGAAACGACATCTTCATGTGCCCTATTGCATAAGGAGCCATCATCAATTCAAACGAATAATAATTTTGCAAAATCTGTTCTTTGAGAAAAGTTTTAACTGCACCTCTCCCATATTTCCCCTCGAATTCTTCTACCGCTGTTTCAATAGCTTTTGCTAAGAAACTAAGTGTGCCGCCTGCAGGATCAAGTAAAGTTACATCCTTTGATGCAAGTCCATCTCCAATATCAAATTTCTCTTTAAGTATTTGATGAAGCGATCGGACAATAAATGACACCACCGGTTCGGGGGTATAATAAACACCCCTCTTTTCTCTAGTTTTGGGATCATAAACCGAAAGGAATGTTTCATAAAAATGTAATACCGGGTCGCTTCCTTTCCCTTCCTTGTAATATTGATCAAGAATCTTTTTAGCATCAGCCGCACTTAGTACCTCTGCGATATCATCAATAATTACTTCCATCTGTAACGGCAGGTCTTCTAACGAAATGAATTTAAATACATCTCTAAGAATCCCAATCGATTTTGGAATGTATGAGAAAGCTAATTTCCTATTGAAATCTTTCTCTGCTCTCAATCGGGCTGCGAATAAACCATAAGTAATCGTTTGTGAATAAATATCCGCAAATTCATTTTCATTTATTCCTGCAATTAAAAACTCTTTGAAAGCATCATAAAAACCATGAATCGATTCTGTACCGAGTTTTAATTCCTCGCTTACAATTTCATCTTTCAAAAATCTTGTTCTTTTTGCTAGTTCAATTGCCAAAGTCTTCGCAGTGTAAGTCCTCGGAAGTGAAAAATCTAAAAATCTTTCGAGTAGTTCAAATAATTTATCTTCATTTTCAAGAGCAGGAGATGTGGAGAGTTTTCTAATTACGAATGGACGAGCGATAGATATCTGATCAATCCTTTCTCCGTTTCTATATAAACGAAATTCGGTAAAGTTCGTTAAAATTACATTTGGAAAAGTCGATAAATATCTTTCAAGCTGTGGAGTATCTTCAATTTTGTCTAAATCAGCACCTAAATCTTTCGCTTCAATATAACCGATTATTTTTTGCTTACCATCCCAAATCCTAAAATCGGGATTACCAGCTTCAGTTTTCTTAGGCAGAACAGTAATATCAATCTTCTTTTTTCTTTCCGAGATAGAATATTGAGTAATGAAATCTGCAAGATGCTTATAGTACGATTCCTCCCTCGCATCCCCTTTCTGATATTCTTGGAATAAATTAGATAAATAATTTTTTGTCATAACATTAATATACTGAACAAAATTAATTAAGGGAATTTTATCTTTTTGAAAATTCCTGTGATTTTTTCAAAACCATACTCAATCTTATTCGTTACTGTTTCCATTGCCTCGGAAATAGTTTTCTTTCCCTTATTTTCATCACCCGGTTTACCGCCATTAATCTTATTTGCCATATCCATTACATAAGCAACCGGATTAAAAGCATATTTTGCAAAATTTTCCTTTTTCTCAACTGCTATATTTTTAAGAGCAATTTTTATCCTTTCCCTTACGTCCCCAGTTATTAATTTTGCCGTATCATAAACTACACGGAATGATGGTCGCAAATCTTTGTCGCTGCTAATATAAACTTTATGACAATAGTATTCAGTGATAAATGAGATTCTAGTTACAAGCATCGCATTTACGAATCCATCCCCAATCGAACCCATAATTTTATCTATAAACGGAATACTCTTCATTCCATCTGAAGCTAGACTTGCAAATATTTCATCGGAGGCATATTCGACACCTTCCGAACCGCCAATCGCCATTGCTGTATATATCTTTCTCCCGATGCCAAATAGATCTTTATTCGATACTCGTCCGTTATATGTTATAAAAATCTCTTTCACTAAATTTATACTGGCTGATAATATTATGATAGCATCTAGAAAACCATTCTGCGATACCGCCGTACTGTAAAATACTTTCGATATATACCTCTGACGTAAAGCCATTACTCTAGCTTGCAAAATTAAAATGGAATCTTTGTATTTCTCTTCGTTTGTCTTCGAGCAATTAAAATCATATTCTATTAAATGTTTATTCTTTTGAAATCGCTTTAATCTTTTTAAATAGATCGCTTCAATTTCATCTAAATTCTTTGTAGGAGAAAAACTTCTCGGAATCGCTAATGTCTTAATCAAAGGGATTATTACAAAATAGATTAGCACGAAAGCAACAAAAATTAAAAAAGCATATCCCCAGTATTCATCGATAGACCTTAAATCATTATATAGGGAGATGAATTCTCTTACAATTATTATCGATATAGCAATTGAAAAGAGGAAAAATATTTTCTTTATTAGCTGCATTTTTTCTCCGGATTAGAATTAGTTATCTGCCTAATCATTTTTATAATTTCAACACATTTTAAATTCTAACTTATAATAACCCGATATGAAGGTCAAGATTAAATAAATAAAAAAAGCAGTACGGAGAATTTTCCATACTGCTTCCATTAACATCGTGTAACTTCAAATGCCGACTGAAAAACTATTTCACTTCCTGAAGCACCTCTTTCTCTATCTTCTTCCCTTCATTCTGCCATGCTGTATAGCCGCCTGTAAGATTTATTACATTCTTGATTCCCACCGATAACAACAAACTTACACCAATACTCGACCTATCACCTCCTGCACAATTCAATACAATCTCTTTTTCATTTTTCAGTAAATCTTTTTTATCGAGTAGTGAACCTAGATGAATATTCTTAGCTCCGGGAATATGCCCTGCTACAAATTCGGTCGCTCCTCTTACATCAATCACCGTAACTTCATCTGTAAGCATCTTCTTCTCTAATTCAGCTACTGTCAACTGATTCACGGTTTCAAGTTCGTGGCAGTCATTCGCATAAGTATCTAAATTGGCGATATAGCCATGAATATTATCCAGTCCAATCCGAATCAATGACTTCGTAAGTTCATCTATATTCGAATCATTTGCTACTAGCATAAATGGATTTTCATAATCAAGCAGCCATCCCGCCCATGTAGAAAATGATGCATTATCCTGAATATTTATCGATTTACAAATATGTCCGCCCGCATAAGAAAGTTTATCTCTCGTATCAACTAATCGAATTTCCTTTTCAAGTGCTGACTTAAATTGTGGTAATGTCAATCTCGCCGGATGAGGCAATCCACCAAGAATTTGCGGTCCGGTTTTATTCAATTTTTTCATCATTGCAAAATATTTCGGAGGCTCGGGCTGCCCATCGAGAAGTACTGAAATAAATTTCTCTTCATCATCGATATTCAAAGCCCAATTTGTAAATTTTTCGTATCCGACTGTGGAACTAGGGACTGCACCGAGTGCTTTCCCACAGGCCGAACCCGCTCCATGTGCAGGCCATACTTGAATATGATCAGGTAACGACTTAAATTTTTTCAATGATTGAAACATCTGCCTTGCACCTATCTCCTGAGTACCGATATATCCCGCTGCTTTTTCTAGTAGATCGGGGCGACCTACATCACCGACAAATACAAAATCACCCGTGAAAATCATTACCGGTGCCGTGCTTCGCGCTGTATCTGTCAATAAGAAACTAATATGTTCAGGTGTATGACCCGGAGTATGAATGACTTCAAAAAGAAGATTACCTACTTTGAATGAATGCCCCTCTTTAAGAGCAATATGATCAAATTGATATTGCCAATCCGGTCCGCCTTCTTCCGAAAGCATTACTTGTGCCGAAGTTGCTGCCGCTAATTCTCTTGTTCCGCTTAAGAAATCCGCATGTATATGCGTTTCTGTTATATGCGTAATTTTTAATTTTTCTTTCTCGGCAATTTCAAGATAAACGTCTATATCTCTTCTCGGATCGATTACTATCGCCTCTCCCGAAGCTTGACATCCGATTATATAACTTGCCTGCGCTAATCCTGTTTCATATATATGTTTGAAAAACATTTTTTCCTCTTAATTTATTATTCAATTTCACCATTCCAACCGATAATACCATCGGCTAGATTATAAACTCTTTCAAATCCCATTTGAAGCATCTGCTTTGCTGCATGATGGCTTCTATTCCCGCTGCGGCAATAGATATAATAACTTTTATTTTTATCTAACTTTTCTATCTCTTTTGTAAATACCGGACTCATGATATCTAACAATAATGAATTAGGTATCCTTTGATCTTCATTTTCTGCTAAAGTCCTTACATCTATAAGCACTGCATCTTTATCATTTTTCATTTGTTCATTGAATGTATCTGAATCGAGATTTATTACTTGTTGTCTATTTCCAAATACCGAAGATAATAATGACATATTTTATTCCTTATATTAATTTAAATTCTTTAGCTAAAATAAATACGCTCATGATTAGAACAAACCAACCGAAGGCGGGTTTGAGTTGAGCTCCTTTAATAAACTTGCTGATAAAACTACCTAAATAAATTCCACCAATCGCTATCGCCGAAAGACTTATTAAAAATATCCAATTAAACTGAAAACCTAAAATCAGATCGGAGGCAAAACCGGTCAACGAATTGAGCGAAATTATTAATAATGACGTTCCTACCGCTGATTTCATTGGGATTTTTAGAAATATTACTAATGCAGGTATAATCAAAAATCCGCCTCCTGCTCCCACCGTTCCGGTTACAAATCCTACTATTAATCCCGATATAAAAAGTCTTTTACCATCTTTCCTTTGATCATCGTCAATCTCTAAACTCCTATCCGTAATCATCTTAAATGCCGAAAATAGCATCAAGACAGAGAAAAAAATCATTATCATAAAGTTTTTTGTAATCGTAAAACTTTCAAAACTTATTACCGTACTCGGCACTAAAGGCATAAATAATGATCGAGTAATTATTACAGAAATAAAAGCCGGAATCGCAAACGCAACCGCCGATTTTATTTTTATTAATCCTTTCAAGTAATAGTTATATGCACCGAATAAACTTGTAAGCCCTACTATAAATAAAGAGTAAGATGTTGCGCTAAAAGGAGTTAAACCAAATAAATATACAAGTAACGGTACCGTAAGTATCGATCCGCCTGCACCAATTAATCCGAGTGAAACCCCGATAAATAATGTTAATATGTATCCTAATATTTCTATGATATTCTCTTAATTTTATATTCTATAAGATGTCCGATTTAAGAAAAGGGTTCAAACCTATGAATGCGTTTAGAAAAGGAGAGTTATACTCTTTAAAATAATAATTGCTCCCCTATTAGAACAAGAGAGCAATTATTTGAGCGTCACGGACTATCACATAAACCGGGTATGCAAGCCCCTTCCACCGTTGTAAAGCCCGGACTAAAACGGTTTCTCGACTCAAGATTAACATAAAGAATAACCAATTAATTGTCAAGCCTATATAATAATAACATTATCTATGTTTATTCTTTTTTAATTTTCAGGAGTAAGTGTCATGCGCACCATCTCGATCTTAGTTTCATCCGACTTAATTATATGAAATGAGAAATTATCCAACGAAATAGTCTCCCCCTTCTGAGGAATCTTACCCGTGATCGAAGAAACTAAGCCCGCAATCGTCTCATATTCTCCATAAGGCAAGTTCAATTCATAATTTTCATTTAAAAAATCAATTTCTACTTTTCCGCTTAATATATATGTAGTGTCATTAATTTTTCTTATAAGTTTCTCTTCGACGTCATACTCATCCCCTATCTCGCCGAACATCTCCTCAATCAAATCTTCCACAGTTATAATCCCGGATGTACCGCCAAATTCGTCCACCACCACAGCGAATGAAAAATTATCCGTAAGAAATTGATTCAACATTTCGGAACTTTTCTTAGTCTCAGGTACATATACCACCTTCCTCATTATAGAAGCAATATCTTTAGGTGACTGAAACATATCCTTTGAAAAAATTATTCCTTTTATATTATCAAGGTTATCTTCATATACCGGAATTTTAGAATAACCCGAATCGATAAATAGATTCAATGCTTCATCAATATTAGCAGTTATTTCCACTCCCACAATTTGAGTGCGAGCCGTCATCGCTTCATTAATCTTCTGATTCTTGTTCTCGATAATTTTATTTATTACGTCAGATTCATCTTCTTTGAGTTCCGATATTCCGGGCATCTCTTGAATTATCTCATGAAATTCCGCATTCAAATTTATCGGTGTACCAAAGTAAAGATTCGATTGCGGTATCGGTATCGCATTAAATTTACCCAAAACTTTTTCGAGAAAAATAATCAAAGACTTAATCGGTTTTATTAATAGATAGTATTGGCTTAGATCAAAATCGATCGATGATTTTTTACCGTAATTGAATATCACTATCATTATCAAAAATAATATAGCAATTAATAAATAAGAGATAACTATATGAAGAGGATTTATCACAAATAAAATAATTACCGAAAATGAAAACAAGATTGATACTATCATTCCGAAAAGTGAAAAGGCATAAATTTCATTATTATATTTAGCCAAGAATGAGCAATAATTTTTGTTCTCTTCGGTCTCATCAAAATGATGAGAATTAAAACGTACCGCCGCACTTTCTACCAAATAAAAATAATATGCGGAAAATAATGATATTAATAAATAGACGATTATTTTAATCATAATAAAAAATTAAAAAACGGCACTCTCCTCATAGATGCCAAAATGTACTTTCATCCGGGAAACTATCTCTCCCATTGTAACATAATTTTCTGCTGCATTTATTAACGAAGGCATAATATTAATATCATTCTCTATCGCATAAGAAATCTCTTTCAAGCACGATTCAACCTTATCATTATCGCGTTCTGCTTTCAATCTATTCAATTCATCTATCTGCTTCTTTTCCACTCCGGGCGGAATAACCAAAATCGGAATATCAATCTTTTCATTCTCTTCGATAAATTCATTTACGCCTACAATAATTTTTTCCTTACGCTCAAATTCTTTCTGATATCGATATGCTGCATTAGAAATCTCCTTTTGGAAATAACCCGCTTCAATTGCAGGGATCACTCCGCCGAATAATTCGATCTCATTAAATATCTTATTCGCTTTCTCTTCCATTGTATTTGTTAAAGACTCAATAAAATAAGAACCTCCAAGCGGATCGACTGTATTTGTAACTCCCGTTTCATATGCAATTAATTGCTGTGTCCTTAATGCTATCTTTACTGCCTTCTCACTCGGTAGCGCAAGTGTTTCATCCATCGAATTTGTATGTAATGATTGCGTCCCTCCTAATACCGCTGCAAGAGCTTGGAATGCAGTCCTAACAATATTATTCTCCGGCTGCTGAGCTGTTAATGTTACTCCCGCCGTTTGTGTGTGAAATCTTAACCACCATGAACGAGGATTTTTTGCACCATACTTTTCTTTCATCTTACGTGCATATATTCTTCTTGCGGCTCTATATTTAGCTATCTCCTCAAAAAAATCAAGATGCGAATTAAAAAAGAAAGAGATCCTCGGAGCAAATTCATCAACGTCCAATCCCCTTTCAATACAAGCTTCTATATATGCAAATCCATCCGCTAATGTATAAGCTAATTCCTGAACAGCAGTCGAACCCGCTTCGCGAATATGATAACCGCTTACAGATACAGGATTCCATTGCGGAATCTCCTTTGTGCAGTATTCAATCATATCCGTAATAATTCTCATCGAAGGCTTTGGCGGAAAGATAAATTCTTTTTGTGCTATATATTCTTTCAATATATCATTCTGAAGGGTCCCTCTTAATTTTTCAAAAGAAACTCCCTGCTTCTTTGCTACTGCTAAATAAAAAGCAAAAATAATTGCCGCAGGCGAATTTATAGTCATTGATGTCGATACATCCGCAAGCGGTATCCCATTAAAAAGTGTTTCCATATCTCTTAAAGAAGATATCGAAACACCGCACATACCCACTTCGCCTTTGCTTAAAGGTGCATCTGCATCATACCCCATTAATGTAGGTAAATCAAACGCTACCGATAAACCCGTCTGACCGTGTGATAGTAAATATTTAAATCTTTGATTGGTATCTTCGGGCGATCCAAATCCTGAGAACTGTCTCATCGTCCACATTTTCCCGCGGTAACCTGTCGGATGTATTCCTCGTGTAAAGGGATATTCTCCGGGATAATTTATATCCTCTAAAAATCTCTCATCGTCATAAGAAAATGGATCGTAAAGCGGTTCTATTTTTTCGCCTGAAACTGTACTGTATTTATTTCCTGTATCTGAATTGTTGCCTATTTTATCTCTGTATTTTTTGTTCTCTTTTTCTACCTGATTCTTGGACATATTACACTCCTTTCATAAGGGTTTATTTAAGTTCTTCCGAATCTCTTATCCAATTCTTCTAATGGCAATTTAATTACTATCGGTCTGCCATGAGGACAAACATATGGCATAGCACAAGCAAATAGCTGATCGACTAATAGACGCATCTCTTTATCATCTAACTTGGATCCTGCTTTCACTGCCGCTTTGCATGAAAATGATTTTGCTATGTTATCCGTTACTTCCAAATGTTTTTCAATTTGGTTTTTTCTAAATTCTCTTAATATTTCTAAAAATGTATCGTTCTCGCTTCCTATTGTAACGTCTCCGGGTACCCCCACAATCTGAATAATGTTTTTATTCAAATATTTTATTTCAAAACCGAGTTTTGTAAGATAAGGTGAAATCTCTTTAGAGAGTTCTATATCTGCGGGATCAAGTTCTATACTCTGAGGAAATAATAACTGCTGCGAAAATGGTATATTTGCCTCAAATGCCTTTAATGCTTTTTCATATAATATTCTTTCATGCGCCACATGTGCATCAATTATCATCAGTCCGCTTTTTATCTGCGTAAGTATATATTTATTATGCAAAAGAACTATAAAAGGCTCTGATGTATTCTCATCGTCAATATTATTAGATTCATGATATACCTCTGTAATTGCTGCATTTCCGCTCTCAAATGGTGATGTAACCGTAGGATCTATATTCGCCGATTTGATATCCTTATTCAAATTATCAAATAATCTATCGATATCATCACCCGAATAAATTGAACTCCTTTTTGTTATGCTATTCGGAGTCAAAGCAGGACGATCCGAAAAATCATTTCTTTCCGATTTTCTGAAATCGATAAATTTCAATCTATCAAGATTACCATCCATAGATTCCGATAATGAAACAGACGGAACAATATCATAAACTTTCAGAGCACCTTTCACTACCGCTTGAACAAAAAGATAGATCTCTTTCTCGTTTTCAAATTTTACTTCCAATTTCGAGGGATGTACATTAACGTCAATCTTCCTTGGATCAATAGTTAGTGATAAAACAAAAAAAGGATAATCGCCTTTATCTAATATATTTTCAAACGAAGAATATACTGCATGTGCTACCACTTTGCTTTGTACATAACGATTATTTAAGAAAAAGAATTGTTCTCCCTTATTCTTCCTTAGATATGCCGGCTTTCCTATAAATCCGTGAATCGATATATATTCTGTTGTTTCCTTCACTTCAAAAATTAAATCGGTGATATTCTCACCGAATATTTTTTGCAGTCTGGCTTCCTTCGATCCTCTCGGATAATCGAATAAAAGCTCATCATCAAGAAAAAACTTGAATGATATCTTTGGGTAGCAAAGTGCCAAACGCTTAAAAGTCTCTATAATATGCTTTAATTCAGTTGAATTGCTTTTAAGGAAATTTCTTCTTGCAGGTGTATTATAGAAAAGATTTTTTACCGAAATCGAAGTCCCTTTCGGTACGTTTCCTTTCTCTTTAATAATTGTATTCGTTTCGTCAAATTTTATAATCGTTCCGAGCTCATCAGATTCTTTTCGAGTCTGAATTTCTAAAATCGCAACAGAGGCAATTGAACTAAGCGCTTCGCCTCTGAATCCTAACGTGTTTATCGCATCAAGGTCTTCTACTGTTTTTATTTTACTCGTGGCATGTCTTTGTACCGATAGAATTGCATCTTCGTCTGACATCCCCTCGCCATCGTCAATCACCTGAATTAAATTTTTGCCCGAATTTTTTATTACTACCTCAATAGATGTGGCATTTGCATCAATTGAGTTTTCCATCAATTCCTTAACAACAGATTCAGGTCGATTAACTACTTCACCCGCTGCAATTTTATTTGATATATATTCAGGCAGTATCTTAATTTTTTGCACTTTTACACTTTTCTCTTATAATCATAAATAACAAAATTTTTTCTTCTATCTTCTTTTTCTAATTCCCATTTATCTTCTTCAATTCTTGGGAAGAATCGATCTCCATCAAATGAAAAATCCATAACAGAAATTAGAATACGATCAGCTATCTCCATGGCTTGTTTATATACCGATTCCCCGCCGATTATAAATAGTTTTTTATAATCCTTATCATTACAGTAAGATATGGCATTTTCTAATGAATTAAAATATAAAAATCCGGTAGTGTCTTCATCATAAGATTTAGAAGTGAGCACCAAGTTCTCCCTCCCCTTTAATGGTTTAGCTATCTCAATCATCGTAGCCGAACCCATAATCATTGGGTAACCGATAGTACGCTTATTAAAATGAATCAATTCTTCTTTGCAGTACCATGGCTGAATTCCTGCTTTACCAATAGCACCATTACTTGCTGCTGCTGTAATAATAATTATTTCCAAGGGATCGAAATGCTTATTTTTTCTAATTTCTGCTCAAATTCTATCCGTTCCAAATTCTGTTTGAGTTCTCCATCTTCTTTTCTTCCGAGCCATTCAAAGCTATCTGCTTTTGCTACCGCACCCGTATAATCCCCCGAATTAATATAACGTAAGATTTCTAATTCCAACCCCGAAAATGATAATGCATTTATATGATAATCTTCAAACGCACTCCATGCTATCGGAACCCATTTTTTTACAATCTCATTGGCAATTGCTTCCGAATATTTTCTTATCTCTAATTGCGCATTAGTCTCTAATCTTAAACCAAGAAAATGAAGAAGATTATGAAGATCAATCTTCCAATATGCTTCGGTATAAGTTGATAAAGGTAAATCCTTTCGTGCCTGCTCTCTTGCTATTCCGGAATTTATTCTATTATTATAAACTTTTTTTGAAAGTTCATGTAAATCTTTTTCTTGATTTGAAAATTCAGCACCTACGACTTCATCAATAAAACCTTCGCTCCCTTGTCGATTCGATTTTGATTGAGTGCGCCACTCATTCGGCTTCGTCATCTGAGCCGAATCGATTGCAAGTGAATAACGAGTAGAATATTCATTCACGTTCGCCGTACGATGCCTAATCCATTGCCTCCAGCAATCCATCGGAACTCTTATATGCAATTTTATTTCACACATCTCGAGTGGTGTTGTATGATGATGACGAAGCAGGTAGCGTATCAATCCCTGATCTTCTCTGATCTTTTTAGTCCCGCTTCCATAAGATACTCTCGCTGCTTGAACGATCGATTGATCTGAACCCATATAATCCACTACTCTTACAAATCCATCATCAAGTACTTTAAATGGCTTTCCGAGTATTGCATCTAATTCAGGAACCCTAATCGATTCCAATTTTTCAAATTTCTGTTCCATCTATTTTCCCCTAAACATTTCAATTGAAGATAACATTTTATCTATCGATTTTTCAATCCCGATTTCCCAATTCGCAATCGAATCTTCGATAGAATCAAAAAACTTATTCATTTCTATAACGGTTATTTTATCACTCGATTCAATATTTTCTGCTATTCCGCAAATTAATATAATCTCTTTATCATGCTTTATTGCAGAATCAATAACAATCCCGATTGCCTTTTCAAATTCATTCTGATTATCCACTTTCCCTTCACCGGTAATAACCAGATCAGATTCTGAAATTGCCTTTCCCAAATATAAATAATCATTAATAAAAGATTTAGCATCAATTTTAGTGGCCTTAAAAAATAATTGGAATGCTGCAGCTATTCCGCCCCCTGCTCCAACTAGATCATCTCTTCTTATTCCGTGTGTTTCATATATTTTTAATAATTTTATAAACGATTCATCTAAAGCTCTTGCTTCATCCGGCGTAGCCCCTTTCTGAGGTCCGTAAACTAATGAAGCTCCTTTTTCGCCCGTTAATGGATTGATACTATCGACTACTATCTCAAATTTTATATCATCCGGGATTTCAGGCAGTACAATCCTTTCCGTTAATTCAAAATTCTCCGGAAGTGCATTAAGCTGGAAATTCAATCGATCCAAAAGTTGAAATCCAAAAACCGATAGCATTCCGATACCAAAATCATTAACTCCCGTACCGCCAATACCTATTACTATCTTATTAAAATCGATCTCACCAAATCTCTTTTGATTTATTAAATTATGTATCAGTAATCCCATCGGATATGATGACATCTTTAGTATCTCTCTCTGATCTTTCGCTACAGAACTGATTCCAATTGTTTTTGCAGATTCTATATAAACTGTTTTTTCACTCTCACAATATGCTGCTTCCACATTTATTTGAGAATTAAGAAGTGTATTGGGAATAGTGAAATTCAATAACTTAACTTCTTTTGAAAGAGCTATTATATTAAGAAATCCATCGCCTCCATCTGAAAGTGGAAGCAATTGAAATCTAAATTTATCTTTATTAGATGAGAGTTTTTCTTTTAAGATTTTGGAAATAAGCAGAGAGACTTCTGAAGAATCCGCACATTCTTTAAATGAATTTGGTGCTATTAGAATTTTCTTAGAGTATTGCAAAAGCTTCTATTAATTTTTTCTTAGTATCAAGTAGATCTTGCGAAATTACTTTCACTTCGCCAAGGACTGGCATAAAATTGGAATCGCCGATCCATCTCGGAACAATATGAAAATGGATATGATCCTCAATACCAGCTCCCGCAGCTTTTCCCAAATTAGCACCATAATTAATTCCATTCGGATTCATTATTTGCTTTAGCGCTGTAATTGAAAGCTTCGTGACTCTATTTACTTCCAATAATTCTTCATCACTTAAAGTTAGAAAATCAGATGTATGTCTTTTCGGTACGATTAATAGATGACCGCTATTATAAGGATACAAGTTGAGCATTACGAGTGTATGCTCAAATTTTTTGATTAACAGAGAATTAACTGAACTAATATCTTCATTAATTGCATTGCAGAAGATACAGTTATTTTCAGTTTTTTCTGATTTGAATGAATCTATATAGGCAGAGCGCCAAGGCGACCAGAGTTTTTCCATAATATAAATAGGCGGCATTTTATTGCCGCCTTTATTAATTTATTCTTCAGCTTCTTTTGATTTTTGATATTCGTCAATAATTTTCTGTTGAACGTCTTTTGGTACTTCTTCGTAATGTGAGAATTGAGTTGTATGCGTTCCGCGCGCTTGCGTTAATGAACGCAATTGAGTTGAATATTTATAGAGTTCAGAAAGCGGTACTTTCGCTTTAATTATCTGATAATTTTCATCCGAATCCATTCCGAGAATCTTTCCTCTTCTTCCTGATACATCACCCATTACATCACCCATGAATTCTTTAGGTATCTTTACATCAATATCATATATTGGTTCAAGAATAATCGGTTTTGCTTCTTGGAATCCTTTTCTAAATGCCTGCGATGCAGCTATCTTGAATGAAACTTCGTCTGAATCCACATCATGATAACTACCAAAAAATAGAGTAACTTTTACGTCAATTACTTTACTTCCTGTTAAAACACCTTTAGCCATAACCTCTGCTAAACCTTTTTCCACTGCAGGTATAAATCTGCCCGGAACTACTCCTCCTACGATTGCATCAACAAATTCAAAACCTACACCACGTGGCTGTGGTTCTAATTTTAACTGAACATGTCCATATTGACCTCTGCCGCCTGATTGTTTTTTGTGTTTGTATTCGGCGTTCTCACATACTGCTTTAATTGTCTCGCGATATGGTATGCGTGGTTCAATAAGTTCTACATCAACGTTATATCTATCTTTTAACATTTTTACTGCTAATAATAATTGTAACTCCCCTTGTCCTGATACAACTGTCTGACCTAATTCAGGTTCAAATCTTACGTTTAATGTTGTATCTTCTTCATGTGCTGTGTGTAACCCCGAAGAAATTTTATCTTCATCACCCTTTGATTTTGGTTTAATTGCAGCACGATATACAGGATTTGGAAATGCTAATTCAGGTAATAAAACATTCAAACTTTTTGAACATAATGTATCGGCTGTATGACTGTCTTTTAATTTCACTACCGCTCCGATATCACCGGCATTCAATGTGCTTACGTCTGTTCTCGTTTTTCCGTTTAGCACAAATAATTGACCCAATCTTTCTGTTTTGTCTTTGCGAGTATTTAGAATATCGAGTCCGGGACGTAAAGACCCTGAATAAACTTTGAAAATTGAAAGCTCACCTACATGCTGTTCCGATAATGATTTGAAAATTAATAATGCCGGTTCCCCATTTGGATCACATTTAATTTCAACTTCTTCATCAGTATCCTTATTAATAGCGATTGCAGCTGAACGATCAGCCGGCGACGGTAAATAATTTACCGTGAAATCTAAAAATGAATTTAATCCTACCCCTTTTGTAGCAGAAAGCGCAAATGCCGGAATTAATCCTAAATTAATTATAGCTTTTTTTAATCCGCTTTTTAATTCATCCTCATTTAATGTGCCTTCTTCAAAGAATCTATTCATTAATTCTTCATCGGATTCTGCAATCTTTTCAATTAGCTCTTCGCGTAACTTCTCTGCCTGCTCTTTTAGATCGGCAGGAATATCAGATTCTGTTACTTTCTTAGAACCCGATTCGCCATAGGTAACTAGTTTCATCTTCAATAGATCAACTATCGAATTAAATGCTAAACCCTCTTTAGCAGGAAATGTTACAGGAATGATATCATTGCTTAATAATTCTTTGGCCTGCTCTAATGTTTCAAAAAACTTTGAATGCTCACTATCGCATTTATTAATTATAACTGCAGCAGGAACCCTTTTGTCCTTTATAAAACCCCATGTCTGCTCAGTGGATACTTCGATTCCTTCTGCGCTTTTTATTACCGATACTGCTGTATCAACTACATGAAGACCTGCAATTACCTGACCAATAAAATCAGGGAACCCGGGTGTATCAATAATATTTACTTTAGTGTTATTCCATTCTAAGTGAAGTGGTGCAAGAGAAATAGATATCTGTCGCTCTATCTCATTCGGGTTGTAATCTGCTACTGTGTTTCCTTCTTCAATTCTGCCGATTCGATTAATCTCACCGGCTTGAAATAAAAAATTCTCAGCGATTGAAGTTTTACCACTGCTGCCATGTCCTACAAAAGCAATGTTGCGGATATTCTCGGGATTATACTCTTTCAACGTTAAATCTCCTTACAAATACACATGTTAATTAAATGATTACTTGGTTTTATATCGACTCCAGAAAGTAGTGATGCCCTTATACAAAGCTTTCAAATTTGTAATTAGATCGCCCGCCGGAAAATCCTGACTTCGGAGAATTGAAAATGGAGTGAAATATTTAATCTTTTCTTTTACTTTCTCGATCGTATTCTCTATTTCATCCCAATAATATTCTGCTCCGGTTATTATCTTGTTAGATTTATCAATCGAATCATTCAAATTTTCCAATACCGGTATTGCGGTATCTACCAATTTCGATATGTCTTCCTGCATCTTCTCTACTTTATCTACTACCTTTTTAAGGTAGTAGATAAATGAGATACATAATGCCGAAGCAGATAATGCTAATATTATTAAAAATATATCAAGCACATTCATATTGATTATGCTTTCTCTGATTTATAGGCATCAACACCAGCTTTAACTGCGGTTTTTAGTCTATCGCTCTCTTTCTCTATCTTACTTTTGCCTGCATCGACAAATACACCTGCTTTGTCTTTGGCTTCTGATAAGATCACTTCTGCTTCAGATAATAAAGCGTCAACTTTTACTTTTGTTTCAGCCACTAATTTGTCGGATTTTTTTTTTCCGTCATTGATTAGTTGTGATGCTTTGTCTCTTGCTTGTTCTATATATTCTTCTGCGTCATCCAATAAATCTTTCGATTTTGATTTAATGTCCGAGCGAAATTCCTTACCTGACTTCGGAGCATAAAGGAGAGCCAATACTGAACCAAGGGCTGCACCGGTTAATAAACCGATAAATAATCCTTTTGCTACACCATTTTCTTCTCTCATAATAACCTCCATTTGTATTTATAAATGTTTTATTAAAATAATATTGTAATGCTCTAAAATCAAGGATAACCGTGTCTAAAGATGTTTATTCCTATTTCATGTTTTTGACTATTTCCTTGGCAAAGGCAGAGCATTTTACTTCTTTTGCACCTTTGAGCAATCGAGCAAAATCATAAGTTACTACTTTTGACTTGATCGTTTTTGTTATTGCTTTCTCAATCATTGCTGCTGCTTCTTTCCATCCGAGATATTCAAGAAGCATTACTCCCGATAGAATCACCGATCCGGGATTAATCTTATCTAAACCTGCATATTTTGGCGCTGTTCCATGTGTTGCTTCAAATACTGCATAATGATAACTCATATTAGCTCCCGGAGCTATCCCGAGTCCGCCAACCTGCGCCGCACATGCATCAGAGAGATAATCTCCATTTAAATTCGGCGTTGCCACTACATCATATTCATCAGGTCTTAATAGCACCTGCTGAAACATTGAATCTGCTATTCTGTCTTTTATTAATATCTTACCTTCCGGCATCTTGCCGTTATAACTCTTCCACAACTCATCTTCCGAAATTGTTTCATTTGCGAAGAATTTTTTTGCAGTCTCGTATCCCCATTCCTTGAAAGCACCTTCAGTAAATTTCATAATGTTGCCTTTATGTACCAATGTAACGCTCTTTCTCTTATTCTCGATCGCAAATTCAATTGCTTTCTTTACTAACCTCTCTGTACCGAATTTACTTATCGGTTTAATTCCTACTCCGGAAGTGGTACGAATATTTTTGTCGTATTTCTTATTTATATATTTAATTAAGCTAACCGCTTCTTTAGATTCTGCTTTAAATTCTACACCCATATATACGTCTTCAGTATTTTCTCTGAATATAACTACATCTAAATCCTGCGGACGTTTAACGGGACTCGGAGTGCCTGAATAATATTTCACCGGTCTAACGCATGCGTAAAGATCAAGTTCCTGACGAAGTGCTACGTTAAGACTTCTAATGCCTCCACCTACCGGAGTTGTAAGCGGACCTTTTATGGCAACAACAAATTCCTTAATCGCATCAATTGTTTCCTGCGGAAGCCATTGATTCTTTCCATATACTTTTACCGCTTTCTCTCCTGCATATACTTCCATCCATACTATTTTTCTTTTTCCTTTATATGCTTTTTTTACTGCTGCATCAAAAACTAATTTAGAAGCATTCCAAATATCCGGACCGGTTCCATCACCTTCAATAAATGGAATTATCGGCTGATCAGGAATTACTAAGTTATCACCTTGAATAGTTATTCTTTCACCTTCTGTTGGAAGTTCGATTTTTTTATAACGCGGCATTGCTACTCCGATTTTTATTATTTAGTTATATTTTAATTTCAATTTAATATTTTACCTTAAGAATTGTTGTAAAGATTCATATAGTTTTGGTAGT
This sequence comes from bacterium BRH_c32, assembly GCA_001516025.1. Taxonomy (GTDB): domain Bacteria; phylum Bacteroidota; class Ignavibacteria; order Ignavibacteriales; family Melioribacteraceae; genus BRH-c32. The sequence goes on from LOEU01000009.1 coordinate 59,279, forward strand.
GGTAATCCGACCACATTATAATAGCACCCATTGATTCTTTTTACGAATACCGCACCAAAATCATCCTGTATTCCATAAGCACCTGCTTTATCCATCGGACTGCCGGTTTTAATATATTCTACTATCTCTTTTTCTGTTAATCTATTGAATGTTACTTTAGTCTTTTCGTAAGATACGAATTTCTTTTTTGTTATAGTATTATATAATGCAAATCCGGTATAAACATAATGAGATTTACCGCTTAATTTAATTAAAATCTCTCTAGCATCTTTTTTATTCTTCGGCTTACCTATGATCTCTTTATTAAGTACAACGATAGTATCTGCAGTAATAATAATTCCTTTCTTAATAGATTTTATTGCAGGTGTAAGTTTATGCTCGGCTAATCTTTTTACTGTCCTTATTGGATGCTCGCCATCAAGAATCTCTTCATCAAGCTCAAAACTGACTTGTTTAAATTTAAGACCGACTTGTTCTAAAAGTTTTTTTCTTCGTGGTGATTTGGATGCTAGATATATTGGTATTGCTGTTTTTACCATTTGGATATGATGAGGAAGGACTATCTAAAAAGTGCTTTTATCGAACCCCAAGTTCTTTTTACACTCGATACATTATGATGAACTGTTACTTCTCCCGAATATGAAACTGAATTATCATTATCTACTATCTTAAGTCGATATACATAAAGTAGATCGGTAGCCTTAAATGCAGAAGCATCAGTGTATTCATAATTTCTGTCAGCTCGAGATTCTACAGTGGCTATTTCAACGAATCCGCCGCTTACCGTTTTTCTCTCTACAACGTAAAATTTGAGATTCGTTTCATTCAAAGTCTGCCAATTAAGCACAACATTCCCGCTCACACTGCGTGCAGTAAATTTCAATAACTCCGCCCCTGCAAAATTAATTGCCGCGAAAAGTAAAACGAAAAGAGAAATTTGTATAGCGTACTTTTTCATGTGAGTAATATATCTTATATAGTAAATAATGTCAAGTAATTTATTGTTAAAAAATATCAACTCTCGAATTTCTTAAAAATGGAGGGCGCTTAGTAAGAAAACATTTATTAAAAATAGCTATATTATATTTTAATACGAAGAGAATAATTAAATGATTTATAATTTTACTCAAATGCTATTTCTTCTCGCTTCATTTTTGGGAGCAATCGGATTAATTATAACTGTCTATTTGCGTTCTAAAAAAGCAGTTACTTCGCGGATATTTATTATTACTTTAATATTAGTAATTGCTTACCTGATTTCGCATACTGTCCATTTTGTTTTTATGCCTGCAAATGATCTAACTATCCTCGATATCTCATGCCATGCATTGCTATTAATGATCTTAGTTTCGTTGACTTTCTTTTCTTGGAACTATCCCGAACCACAAGAAATCGGTATTCTGCGTGGATTATTTATAATTATTCCCTCTCTTATATTATTATTTTTATTATGGGCGGGATATCTAATTAATGAATCTCATTCTTATATAACGAATTTTTTGGTCTCTTTTTCTTCTCTCTATCCCCTTTTCCTTCTTTGGTATCTGTTCCTCATTATTTATAATTCACTTATAATCATTAATAAAATTAATAAAACAATAAACACTATCCACCGAAGACAACTGTTTGTTTACCTATTCGGTTTAGTAATTACAAATGTCGCCACATTTACATTTGGTTTATTTTTACCGTGGCTGCTCGGTTTCTATTACCTTGTCGAAATTAGTCCAATCGCTTTCCTATTTGGTTTTATTTCATTTACATCCTTTGCCATAGCAAGATATAATATGTTCCCGAATACCATTAAAAGGGTATTGAGTTTCAGTCTAAATAAAAAAATAATTTTCTCGGCTTTAATCGTAGTTCCTATTATTATCCTAGTAATCCAAATTCCATTAGGTAGAATTGTTTTCAATATTAATTCTAACAAGGAAATGATTAGATTTTTCATTATTAGTATTTTTATCGGGCTATTAGTAAGTATCAGCATGTCGTTTATTATATCGCGTCTAATCGCTAATCCAATCTCACTTCTTACAAATAAAGTTCTTCAATTTGAAAAAGGAGACTATTCAACCCGCTCTGATATCCAATCTAATGATGAAATTGGAGAACTCTCGAACGCATTTAATAAACTGGCATTTACACTTAGCAGTAATATCTCTGAATTAAAATTAAGAGAAGAGAGAATTTCGGTACTTCTTAATGCATTTGAAAAATCTTTAGCAGCAATCGCTATTGTCGATTCTGAATTTTTTGTAACTGAAGCCAATAATCAATTTTATAATATGATAGGATTAGATGAATCATTCGATGAGAAAAAATCGATCGAATTTCTTCAATTCAGATATTCCCTCCCTCTCTTTAATTCGATAATTGAAAAAGTAAACAAAGAATCGATCTATATAAATGAAGTGGAGATTAAATCGTTTGATAATCAAAAAAATAAATTCGTTTTGCTTTCCGTTACAAAAATTTCCACAACCGAATCAATTCCAAAAGGATATTTATTCATAGAAATCGATATCACCGAACGAAAAAAACTTGAATCGGAAATTATTCGATCAGAAAAATTAGCATCACTCGGTAAAATGTCTGCTACAATAGCGCATGAAATAAAAACACCTTTGACATCTATTAAGATGAATATCGATATGATCTCTAAATCAAATGACTTAGAACCGGAGGATAAAGAATCAATTGAAATAATAAGTAAAGAAGTTAATCGTCTTAATAAATTGGTTAAAGAAGTGCTGCAGATTTCACGCACTGCTCCCCTCTCTTTAGATAAAATAAGTTTGCATGATTTTTTAGATGAAGTTATAAGCCAAGCTAATTCTAATGAGTCGAATAAGTTAATTCACTTCTCTAATAATTCTAATAATTCAGAAATATTTATCGACCCGGATAAATTCAAACAAGTTTTCCTTAACTTATTTCAAAATTCTATCGAAGCTATTCAAAATGAGGGGAAGATCACTATCACTAATTTTAACAACAGTGAATTTATCTATATTAAAATAGTTGATAATGGCAAAGGTATCACTGATGCTGACCATATATTTGACCCTTTCTACACTAATAAAGCATCCGGTACAGGATTAGGCCTCTCCATTTCAGCAAGAATCATAGAACAGCATAATGGGCAATTGGAACTAATCTCTTCTAAACCGGGTGAAACTATTTTTCAAATTAAACTGCCAATAGAAAATGGAAAACATATTAGTAATTGATGATGACGAATCAATCCGGAAAACTCTTTTAAATTATTTGAAACGGTTAGGATACTCCACTCTTTCTGCTGAAGACGGATTAATAGGATATGAGCTAATCCTTAAACATCAGCCCGACTTGATAATCTCTGATATTAGGATGCCGCATCTTACCGGATTGGAACTCCTAAAAAAACTTAAAGATTTAGAAATTGCCGCGAAGGTTATAATTATTACTGCTCACGATGAAATGCAAACCACTATCGATGCGATGCAAAATGGTGCGTATGACTATTTAGAAAAACCGCTCGATATTGATCGTCTTAAAGTTACCATCGAGCGTGCATTAGAATCTAAAATGCTCTCCGAAAGGATTGATTCTTTAATTGGTGAAGCTGCTAAAGATTTTACACCTAATCGTAAAATAATTGGTAAATCTAAATTAATGATCGATGTTTATAAAATTATTGGACAGGTATCTTCAAGTAAAGTAACTGTTTTACTCCAGGGCGAAAGCGGTACGGGTAAAGAAATTGTTGCCAAATCAATTCATTATAGCGGTGTAACTAAAAATGATCCGTTTGTTGCCGTTAATTGTACAGCCATTACTGAATCACTACTTGAAAGTGAATTATTCGGACATGAGAAAGGAGCTTTTACCGGTGCTGATCGCACTAAGAAAGGTAAATTTGAACTCGCTGCAAATGGTACGATCTTTTTGGATGAAATCTCGGAAATGTCGCAGCATCTTCAAGTAAAACTTCTTAGAGTTCTTCAAGAAAAAGAATTCGAACGAGTCGGAGGGGAGACTATTATACCGATGAAAGCCCGTATTATCACTGCTACAAATAGAAATATTGAACAATTAGTCCGCGATAATAAATTTCGTGAAGACTTATTCTATCGCTTGAATGTAGTAAAAATTGAACTCCCCCCACTAAGAGAACGAAAAGACGATATCCCCCTTTTAATTAATTATCTATTACAAAAAATAAATAACGAATTGCATAAAAATGTTTTAACTGTCTCTAATGGAGCAATGAAGAAATTAATGAACCACAATTGGACCGGTAACGTTCGTGAATTGGAAAATAGTTTGATGCAAGCGGTCGTAATGACAAATAGCGATATTATCTTAGAAGAAAATATCTTATTAAATAATAACCTAAATGAACAATCTGATTTTTCAGTGAATCTTTCACTCGCCGAAGTAGAATCTAAACATGTCAAAAATGTTCTTGAATTTACAAAATGGAATAAGCCGGAAGCAGCAAAAATTCTCGGTATTTCGCTCCCTACACTCTATTCTAAAATCGATATTTATCAATTATCTAAGAAATAATATTTTTAAATATTTTAAAATTGTTTTAATTTCTTAAATATTTACACTTCGAAAAATATCCTTTTGAGCTGTAAATCCTCTTTATGTTAGGCACACTTATTGAATTATTAATTCTAATAAAAATAATTCAATAATAAGTCCGGAAATATTTATGAAGAAAAAAGAGTTTTTACTTCTTTTTTTATTTTTCACATCAATTAGCTTAACCGCTCAAAGTGCGGATTCTTTACTTAATAAGTATATCGATTCGGCAATTAAGTTAAGTCCAAAATTAAATTTTCTTCAAACTAAAAAATCGATATCAGAAACTAAAATCGCACAAGTATCCAATTTGCCTGATCCGATGCTATCACTCGGAATTGCAAATCTACCAGTAAATTCATTCTCCCTTTCTCAAGAACCTATGACCGCAAAAATTATAGGACTCAGTCAGGCAGTTCCCTTCCCGGGTAAGCTTAGTCAAGCTTCAAAAGTAAACCAAATTGATGTCGATATTAATCAGCAAGAGATTGATGATGCGATAAATGAAATTGTCAATGATGTGAGAAAAGCATATTACGATTTAATTCTTTCACGAGAATCAATTACGATATCATTAAAAAGCAAAAAACTACTTGAACATATTGCAGATATTATACGTGCAAAATACTCTGTATCAAAGGCTTCGCAACAAAATTTAATTCAAGTGGAAGTGGCTTTAACGAAAATTCAAGAAAAGATTGAGGAATTAAAAGGGAAAGAAAATAGTAGTCTCGCAATTATTAATTCATATTTGTTTAAAGAGCCTTTCGAGAATATCCAAACCGATTCAATACCGGAGATTAAAGGCGACTCTCTTAATTTTAATGAAATAAAATCAAGTGCTCTTAAAAATCGTCCCTTCTTAAAAGGGATTTCTCTTGCTAAAGAAAAATCAATCTTGATGGAAGACCTCTCTAAATATGATAACTATCCAAATTTTAATTTCTCGGTTCAATATTCACAGCGAGATGAACTTGCTAATAGCAGTATGCCTCAAAATGATTTCTTCTCATTTATTGTTGGTATCTCTCTCCCATTAAATTACGGCGGGAAGACATCTGCAAAAATCGAAGAGGCTCGTCTTTCTCAACTAATGTATGAAAACCAATATCAAACTTCTATCCAATTAATCGATCGATATATCGGCACTTCAATATCAAAAATTAATGAACTTCAAAAGAGAGAAGAGCTTATTAAAGAAGGTCTTCTTCCTCAAGCAGAGCAATCACTAAAATCTGCTTTAATCAATTATCAAGTTGGTGATAGCGATTTTATAAATGTACTCGATGCAGAAAATAAACTTTATGAGATTGAACTCAACCTTTATTCAATAAGAATAAATTATCTAAAAGAATTATCTAAAATAGAATTTTTAACAGGAACCAATGTATCAAAAATATTAAAATAAGCGGAGTAGTTGTATGAGTAAGAAATTTTTATTAATCGGAATCGCATCAATTATAATTGTAATGATTGCCGGATATTTTATTTTCTATAATAATGGAAGTGAATTCAACGATCATAATATTAGCGAACATAATCAGCTCTGGACTTGCGGAATGCACCCACAGATAATTATGAATGAACCGGGTAACTGCCCTATTTGTGGAATGAAATTAGTTCCTAAACAAGGTTCCAATTCTTCTAATAACAATTCAGGCGAAAGAAAAATAATCTATTATCGTTCACCAATGGATCCGACTATTACTTCCCAATATCCTCGTAAAGATGAAATGGGAATGGATTATGTACCGGTTTATGATGATGAAGCTTCATCCGATGGAACCGTAAAAATTAGCCCGACTGTTATTCAAAATATTAATGTGAAAACGGAAAAAGTGGCAAAGAGAAAAATTAGGAATATAATTACTACGAATGGCGTTCTTACTACAAATGAAACAGAAGAATATATTGTAACGACACGTGTGAATGGATTCGTACAAAAATTATACGTCAACTATGTGGGTAAACGTATAAATAGAGGGGATAAATTAATGGATATCTATTCCCCTGAATTAGTAGTTGCACAACAGGAGCTTTTAACCGCCGTATCATACCAACAAGCTATAAGCAATAGCGATATTCAAGATATTCTAAAGAGCGGAGATGAATTAATAAAAAATTCGGTCAAAAAATTACAACTATTGGAAATGCCTGATTCGGATATAAAGAAACTAATGAATACAAAAGATGTGAAAACCTACGTTACTCTTTATGCTCAACAAACCGGAACAGTAATATCTAAGAATGTTTTAGAAGGACAAAAAATTAATCCCGGTATGCCTCTGCTTCAAATAACTAACTTAAATACTCTTTGGCTGATGGCAGATGTTTATGAATTTGAGTTATCGAAATTAAGTCTCGGCACTAAAGCTGAAATAAAATTCAACTTTAAACCGGGTGTGATTTACAACGGGAAAGTGTCTTTTATTTATCCGACTATCGAACCAAAAACTCGTACGGTTAAAGTTCGTATTGACGTCCAAAATAATGGAGAACTTAAACCCGATATGCTTGCTAACGTAATTATAATGGGAAAAGAATTAGATAATGCCTTAGTAGCTCCTGAAAACGCAATTATTAGAAGCGGTAAAAATGATATCGTAATTATTGCATTAGGTGAAGGAAGGTTCAGACCGCAAAATGTTTTGCTTGGTGAGTATTCTGATGGTTATTATCAGGTATTAAACGGATTGAGTGAAGGAGATCAGATCGTTACTTCGGCTCAATTTTTAATCGATTCCGAAAGTAATCTTAGAACTGCCGTAAATCAATTTACTTCCGATAATTCGAAACCTAAACCGATGTCGGGAAAAGAAGTTGGGAAAGAAGTTGGAAAAGAAAAGCCGGCTATGGAAATGAAGGATAATAAAAAAAACGAACCGATAACTTCTAAGGATAAACCCAAAGAAGTTAAAAAAGAAGAATCGATAGTAAGAACCGGCATTATCGATCTAAAAATTATAGACAAAAATAAAGATGGAAAATTATATCAGGATATGATGGATTGGAATGTAATTTCAGATGAACCGGGAGATTGCCCCCTCTGCGGTATGGAACTAATGGAAATGAATATTGAAGCAGTAAAGAAAAATTTAATCGATAATGGTTTTAAAGTAAAGTAGGAGTTTTAATGCATTCAGGTGATAATAAAGATGGCTTTGTAGCTAAAATAATTGAATGGTCTATTAATAATAAATTTTTAGTAATCGTATTTACCGCTGCAATTATTGTTGCAGGAATTTGGGCTGTATATAATACAAAGATTGATGCTATCCCTGATCTAAGCGATGTTCAAGTAATTATTTATACAGAATATCCGGGACAAGGTCCCCGCATCGTAGAAGACCAAGTTACTTACCCATTAACAACTAAAATGCTTTCTGTCCCTTATGCTAAAGACGTTCGTGGCTATTCGATGTTCGGCTATTCTATGGTGTATATTATATTCGAAGATGGTACCGATATTTACTGGGCACGAAGCAGAGTTCTTGAATATCTCTCCTCATTACGCGGAGTTTTACCCGATGGAGTTAATCCGCAGCTTGGTCCCGATGCAACAGGATTAGGTTGGGTTTATCAATACGTACTTAAATCAAAGACAAAAAATCTTCAGGAACTTCGTTCGATACAAGATTTCTTTTTAAAGTATGAATTGACCTCAATTCCGGGAGTTGCCGAAGTTGCGAGCGTAGGTGGATTCGTAAAACAATATCAGGTTAATATAGACCCTACGATATTGGCTTCTTATAATATCCCGCTTCAAAAAGTGAGAATGGCAATTCAAAGAAGCAATAACGATGTCGGAGGTCGTCTCCTCGAAATAGGTGAAATGGAGTATATGGTCAGAGGTCTTGGCTATATTAAAAGTATTGATGACCTTAAGAAAGTTGCAATCGGTGTTTCGGCAAATTCAGGGACACCAGTCTATCTTGGCGATGTAGCCCACATAAACATTGGTCCCGAACTCAGAAGAGGAATCGCCGAATGGAACGGTGAAGGTGAAGTAGTAGGTGGAATTGTATTAATTCGATTCGGAGAAAATGCTCTTACCGTTATTGAAAAAGTGAAAGAACGAATTGCGGAATTGAAAAAATCACTGCCGGCAGATATTGAAATTGTCTCGGGATATGACCGCTCAAAGCTAATTGAAAGTGCCATAGATAATTTATCAGATAAGTTGATTGAAGAAGGAATAATCGTTGCTTTAGTAATAATTGCATTCCTGCTCCATTTTAGAAGTTCATTCGTAGCAATCTTCACCCTTCCAACGGCAGTCCTTATTTCATTTTTGATAATGAAACTTCAGGGAATTAACGCAAATATAATGTCGCTCGGAGGTATTGCGATTGCTATCGGGGCAATGGTGGACGCTTCAATAATACTTGTGGAGAATGCTCATAAGCATCTTTCTGAAGAGGGTGATAAACCATCCGATCAAAGGAGAGCTCATTGGCAATTGATTCTAGAATCGGCTAAAGAAGTCGGTCCTTCTATTTTTTATTCTCTATTAGTTATTACAATATCTTTCCTTCCTGTATTCACTCTTGAACAGCAGGAAGGAAGACTTTTCAAACCACTTGCATTTACTAAAACTTATGCAATGGGTGCCGCAGCAATACTTGCCGTTACAATTGTTCCGGTATTGCTCGGTTACTTTGTTCGCGGTAAAATGAAAAAAGAAGAAAATAACCCAATTACTAAATTTTTGGTAAAAATTTATCATCCGGTTGTCGATTTCGTTATGAACCGCCGCTGGTGGGTAATGGGTGCTGCCTTAATTATTGTACTAATTACTCTAATCCCTTTCTCTAAATTAGGTTCTGAATTTATGCCCCCTCTTTATGAAGGTGATCTACTCTATATGCCTACTACGCTTCCCGGTATATCTATTACTAAAGCTAAAGAATTACTCCAGCAGACAGATAAAATAATTAAGTCTTTCCCCGAAGTTGAAACTGTGATGGGAAAAATAGGAAGAGCCGAAACAGCCACCGACCCCGCCCCTTTGACTATGATTGAAACTACAATTCAATTAAAACCTAGTGATCAATGGCGTGATGGAATGACCCCCGATAAATTAATTGAAGTGATGGATGCCGCTATTAAAATTCCGGGTCTTACAAATGCTTGGACTATGCCGATAAAAACTCGTATCGATATGCTCTCTACCGGTATAAAAACTCCTGTGGGAATTAAAATAGCAGGTCCGGACTTAAATACTCTTCAAGAACTCGGTAAAGAGATCGAAGAGGCAGCAAAAACAATACCCGGAACCCGTTCGGCTTATGCCGAGAGATCTGTCGGTGGTAATTATCTTGATTATGTAATTGATAGAGATGAAATTGCCAGATATGGATTAACAGTCGGTGATGTGCAGGATGTTTTTATGTCCGCTATCGGTGGAATGAACATAACCAAAACAGTAGAAGGATTAGAACGATATCCAATAAATTTAAGATATATGAGAGACTACCGAGATAATATTGAAGATATTAAACGAGTCTTAGTACCGCTGCCAAATGGAGGGAATATACCGATTGAACAATTAGGAGCAATAGAAATTAAGAAAGGTCCTCCGATGATTAAATCGGAAAATGCAAGACCAAATACTTGGGTCTATATTGATCTTAATTCTGATACCGATGTGGGTTCTTATATTAAAATTGCAAAGGAAACTATAAATGAAAAAATAAAATTGCCGGCAGGTTATTCTATTAAATGGTCGGGACAATATGAATATATGGAAAGAGCTTCTAAACATCTGGCATTAGTAATACCGCTGACATTATTGATCGTAATTCTTTTGCTTTATATGAATACTAAATCAATGATGAAAACGGGAATCGTTTTATTAGCCCTTCCTTTCTCAATGGTGGGAGCAATCTGGTATCTCTATATTGCCGGTTTCAATTTGAGTGTTGCCGTATGGGTCGGTATAATCGCTCTGCTCGGTGTCGATGCCGAGACGGGTGTTGTGATGCTCCTTTATCTGGATATCGCTTACGAAAAATTTAAAAAGAATAAACTCCTAAATTCTGTCTCTGATCTGCGTGAAGCAATTTTTGAAGGTGCGGTAAAAAGAATTAGACCTAAAATGATGACCGTAATGACAACTCTTCTTGGCCTCTTGCCTATTCTCATTGGACTCGGTACCGGTTCTGATGTGATGAAAAGAATTGCAGCTCCTATGGTTGGCGGTATTATAACAAGTATGATTATGGAATTAACAGTCTATCCTGCAATCTATTTTACAATAAAAAAACGTGAACTAAAAAAAGAGCTATTAATAACCAACGAGGGATAACTATGACAGATAAAAAAGAGAATCAAGACGGACACGACGAGCATTCAGCTCACAAAAAGAGGGATGAACATGGTGAGCATTCGAATGGCGGACACAATCAGCAATCTCACCACAGAATGATGATCAAAGATTTTAAAAAACGGTTCTGGGTCTCCCTCATTCTTACTATCCCTGTCCTACTACTCTCCACTATGATTCAAACATTACTCGGAATAAGAGACACGCTTCAATTCAACCAAGAAGATTATCTCATTTTCGCTTTTTCGAGTATAATCTATTTTTATGGCGGACTCCCTTTCCTCAAAGGAATCTATTCCGAATTAAAAAAGAGGCAGCCCGGGATGATGACTCTAATTGCTGTGGCTATAACTGTTTCGTATGTATATAGCAGTTATATTGCTCTTGCAGATAGCGGCAATGGCTTTTTCTGGGAATTGGCTACTCTTATTGATATTATGCTTCTTGGACATTGGATAGAAATGAGATCGATCCTAAGTGCATCAAAAGCTTTAGAAGAATTAGCAAAGCTTCTTCCTAATATTGCTCACAGAGTTTCAGAGAATGGAGATATTACTGATGTCGAACTGACCGAAATTAACGTTAATGATAAAATACTTATTAAACCCGGAGAAAAGATCCCCTCTGATGGTGAAGTAATAGAAGGCAATTCTTCTGTAAATGAATCGATGTTGACCGGTGAATCGAGACCCGTTTCAAAGAAAAAAGGAGATAAAATTATTGCCGGTTCAATTAATAGTGAAGGCTCTCTTACTATCGAAGTTAAGCAAGTTGGCAATGATACCTTTCTTTCAAAAGTAATTGACCTTGTAAATAAAGCACAGGAAAGTAAATCAAAAACACAAAACTTGGCAAATAAAGCAGCTTTGATATTAACTATAATTGCAATTTTTTCAGGCGTAATAACATTTTTTATCTGGGAATTTTTTACAACTCAAAATTTTGCTTTTGCTATTGAAAGAACCGTTACTGTAATGGTAATTACATGCCCTCATGCCTTGGGACTTGCAGTTCCATTAGTAGTGGCAGTATCAACTGGTATAGCCGCAAAAAATGGATTCTTAATTCGTAATAGAACTGCTTTTGAAAATGCACGAAATATTACCGCAGTCGTATTTGATAAAACCGGTACACTTACCGAAGGAAAGTTCGGTGTTACTGATGTTATTAGTTTTGAAGATGACTATGACCGTAATGAAATTCTAAAATATGCCGCAGCTCTTGAATCTAATTCTCAACATCCGATAGCATCAGGAATAAAAGATGCCACAGAAGATTCATATAAAATTCAAGATTTCGAATCGATTACAGGCAAAGGTGTTAAAGGTAATGTAAATGGTAAATCGGCTTTAATAATTAGTCCTAATTATGCAAATGAAATGAATTTATCTTATAACAAAAATATCGTGGGTGAATTACAGAAAAAAGGATATACATCGGTTTTATTAGTCATTGAGGATAAAGCAATTGGTGTAATTAGTCTCGGAGATAAAATACGAGAAGATTCGAAATCTGCTATCGATCAATTACATAAAATGGATATTAAATGTGTGATGATTACAGGTGATAATAAGAAAACTGCAGAATTTGTTTCTAAGGAATTAGGATTGGATGAATACTTTGCTGAAGTAATGCCGGAGGCGAAATCATCAAAAATAAAAGAGCTGCAAGATAGAGGCTTGATTACCGCTATGATTGGAGATGGCGTGAATGATGCACCGGCATTGGCTCAAGCTGATGTAGGTATAGCTATCGGAGCCGGCTCTGATGTGGCTATTGAAACTGCCGATATTATTCTAATTAAAAATAAACCGCAGGATGTTGTCTCTATTATTTCAATGGCAAAATCAACTTATAAAAAGATGGTACAAAATCTATGGTGGGCTACCGGCTATAATGTTATTGCTATCCCTCTTGCTGCGGGTGTTCTATTTTCTTATGGCATACTATTAAGCCCTGCTCTAGGTGCGGGACTTATGACTTTAAGTACTATTATAGTGGCTATTAATGCAAAGCTTTTGAAAATATAAAAATAATTTCAATAATTATGGTGGAGCAAATGGACTACACCTTCTTAAATGTAGTCCAATCTCCATAATAATATTTTATAAATATTACTGCCGAATAAAGTATTACATAAAATGGAAGAGCCGACCAAGCACCGATAATTCCGAAATCTAAAACCACTCCTAATAAATATGCAATCGGGACGAATACAAACCAATTTAAGATCGATTCTGCTACCATTACGTATAAAGTCCTCCCTGCTGCTTGAAGTCCATTGGCAAGAACTACCCCCACCGAATAAAATACCTGCCCCGCTCCCGCAATTCTCATCGCCGGCACCGCTGTATTAATTACGTTCCAATCGTTCGTTAATAATAGCAAAACGTATTGAGGAAATATTGTGAATATAAGTCCGGCAATAAATGTATAAATCGTAGCAAGCTTGCTCGTTTCTAATCCCATCATCTTAGCTTGTTCTATATCCCCTTTCCCGAGACTATTGCCTACTAATGTTTGCACCGCAATTCCAAAACCAAAACATGGCATTAATGAAATTAATAAAGATGAAAAAACTATATTACTTGCTGCCTGCTCCACCGTACCGATATGACCGGTGATTGCTATAAAACTCAAAAATCCTACTAAGATAAAAATATTTTGGAGTGAAACGGGAAGAGAAATTTTGACAATGTTGATGGCGTATTCTTTGATAAATCGGAAATGAGAAAATAACTGATATCTTTTTCTATAAGCGGGCTGAAGCGTAATAATAAAATAAAACAAGAAATCGAAAAAGGTCGCAAATGTGGAACCGATCCCTGCTCCTGCTAATCCCATCCCCGGAATTCCAAACATTCCATAAATAAAAATATAATTGAAAATTATATTGAGAAAATTCGCTATGATCCCCGAATACATGAAAATATGAGTTTTGCCAATCCCGAAAAAGAAACCCCTATAAGAAACGGTCAATAGGAAAAATGGAATACCCATAAATCGGAAATAAAGATATTCACCCGCATACTGCCCCACTAAGTTATCGACTGCAAAGAAATGCGCAATCTGAAATGCAAAAACCACTCCCAAAAACGAAACAACTATTCCAATAAGAATTGATATGACTAAGGAAGTATTTAATGCATTCCCACATCCGCGAGGATCATCTTCTCCGAATCGCCGCGCTATTACAACATGAGTACCCGTGGCAAGTGAAGAGAAAAAACTTACTAATGCCCATGTGGCAAGCACGCCAAGTCCCATTGCAGCTAAATAGTATTCAGCATTCTCTAAACGCCCCACCATCGCAGCATCCACAAGCGATACAATCATTTGTGTGATCGAACCTGCTATCGCAGGTAGCGCAAGCTTTAATATACTTTTATGGACATCCCCGTACTTGAATATTTTCATAAGTTGCAAAGATATTTAATTATGATTAATAATGAAAATAAAAATGTTGGAAGGTATTATTAACATTCTGCTTTATTTTTCTTATCTTTCATCTTAATTTTGATATGAGGTTAAAATGACAAGGCAGGAAGAAATAAGACACTTGTTAAATACGCTTGGAATCAGACCAACTATCGTAGCCGAAAAATTAGGTATGAAAGCAAATACTTTTAATTACCTCATTAATGAAAGCCCTCAAATCGAAGAAGATTTCTATTTACAGATAAAAAAAGTTATAGATGATTACCAGTTTGAACTGCACCTCTTCGATGCTGATCAAAGCGAGTCTTTAGACCTATTCGATGACGAAAAATTTCAGATCGGAATCGGAGAGAGAATGCGCCTATTCGCTCAAAGGAAATATGGTACATTAAAAAATCTCGCCGAAGCAATGAAAATATCTCCTCAACAGCTCCAGCAATATATATCGGGCAAAAGAGAACCCGGTTCTAAAATCTTAGCAAAACTTCTCCGCCTTGGATGCGATATAAATTGGCTTTTAGGCGGAAGAGAATCGTGGGAATCATATAAAATCTACCGCCTAGAAGGTGAAGTAAGAAAATACCAGAACGGCTTCCAACAAATAGAAAATGTAATAAATAAAATCGAGAATAAAATAACACCATAGAAACCGTTAATAAATTTATTTTATAACATTTTTACAACATCCTAAAAGTATCTTTATAGAGTAATGGAAAGGTGCAATTGTCCATCCAGACCTATCTCTACGATTTTTTGAAGTGTAGAAATTCTTGCTTCTTTAACATTATTCTCAATTTTTGAGATGTACGATTTTGATGTTCCAACTTTTTCAGCAAGTTCACTTTGCGTCAAACCTTTTTCAATTCTTGCTTCATAAATCAAAATCCCGATTTTAAAGTTTTCATAATCGGTTTCGAGTTGGTCACGTTTCTTATTTCCGGGCTTGCCATAGTGTTTATCTTTGAACTGCTCTAATGTCATTATATTATTTCTTTTCGTTTTCATATTCTTCCTTTATATTAATTGCTTTTTCAATCTCTTTTTTGGGTGTCTTTTGAGTTTTCTTTTGAAATCCGTTTGCAAGAACTACTAATTTATCTTTATCAAAAAAACAGAATATTCGAAAAATATCACTTCCTTGTTGAACTCTAATTTCATATAAACCTTCAGTTTCTTCAATATGTTTTAGATAAGTTTCAGGAACAATATTTATTTCTTCTATAAGTTGAAAGGTCCAAATAATTTTATTTCTTACTTTATCCTGCTGTTTGTTAAAGAATTTTTCAAAATAATTCTTATAGAAAATAATATTACGATATTTCTGTTTACCTTCCATAATGCAAAAGTATATAATGTTGTCCTAAAGTGCAACATTATTTTGTTATAATTTTTCTCATTTCTTGGAATAATGAAGCGCTGACATTTAGTAAAACCAAGTTCTAATATTCTACAAAAGGTAGAAATTTGAATATCACTTTAACCGGCTTCAATTTTCAAAATGTAACTTTTCTTAGTCCTGGTTTTTCAGCAAGCTGTTCTTGGGTCAACTTAGCTTTTGAAATTATTTCAATTTCTCCCACTCCATAACTAAACATTCTCATTACCTGACCGATAATGGTAATAGATGCCAATTTTTTCTTCATAATAATTCTTTTGTCTTTTTCATTGATGAAATGACTAATTTATGACTAAGTAGTATTCATTATATACAATTAATATATAGGGAAATAAATAGTAAACCTTAAATGACAAAGAAAGCAATAGAAAAATACACCGAAGAGAATATATCTCTTGATGAACAGACAATTCGCCAATTATTTGAAGATTATATCCGAATGTATGCCGGACGAGACGATATTCTAACTACCTATTTCAGCGATAACTTCTCCGGTTTTACCGGCGGTGGTAATTTTCTTGTTAAAGACAAAAAGGAGTGGATTGCTATTACACGTCAGGATTTCGATCAGGTTAAGAAATCCCTCCGAATTGAGATGAAAGATTTATCCATTCAGGCATTGTCTGATAATATTGCAGTAACCACAGGATTTTTTACTATTCATTTACCAATCCGGGACCATATTCTTTCTCGTGAGACAGCCCGATTAGTATTGATATTCCGCAAGGAATCTAATGACTGGAAGATTACCCACAGCAGTATTTCCATTCCATATTATCTCGTAAAGGATGGTGAAGTATATCCGATGAAAGAACTTGTCGAACGAAATCAATATTTGGAAAAACTCGTTGCCCAAAGAACCATTCAACTTTCAGAAATAAATGAGAGACTTCAGAAAACAAATGAAGAATTGAATAAAGAAATAATAAAATTCACTATTGCCGAAGAGGCATTACAAAATAGCAGTCAAAAATGGGAAGCTTTAATTGCAGCATCACCTGATGGTGTTGGAATGATCTCCCTCGATGGTAAAATGTTGCTCATTTCCGATAAACTTGCCGAAATATACGGCTATGCCAAGCATGAAAGAGATGAAATTATCGGCAGACCGGCTCTCGATTTTATTGATCCTTCAGATCATAAGAGATTAACCGAAAATCTCTATCAATTAATCTCCGGGAAAAGGGGAAATCAACTCTCTGAATATTTAGCAATAAGAAAAGATAATAGCAGAATTAATATAGATATTAATACTACCCTATTGCTCGATTCCAACGGCAAACCAACAAGCGTTCTATTCGTAGAGCGAGATATCACCAAACGAAAAAAAGTCGAGCAGGAAACTATTAGAAAAAATCTTGAGCTTGCTGAATTAAATGCTACCAAGGATAAATTTTTCTCAATAATTGCTCACGATCTTAAAAGCCCCTTCCAAGGACTTATCAGCTTCTCGCAAATTTTATCAACTCAATTTTCGGAATTATCCGAAGATGAAAAAATTTCATTTATAAGCAGTATTGAAGCCTTGAGCCAGAGTTCATATAGACTTTTAGAAAATTTACTCGACTGGTCGAGACTGCAAACGGGACAAATGACCTATAATCCTGAGCCCCTCAATCTCTTAATAGAACTTTTTCCTACAATTACATTGATTAAACAAACTGCACTAAATAAAAATATTGCATTTGATTACTCAATCGATAGTTCGATTGTTGCAAAGGCAGATATCAATATGTTATCGACTATAATCAGAAATCTTTTATCGAATGCAATTAAGTTTACCAATTCCGGCGGAAAGATTACGCTTCTTGTAAAAGTATTAGAAGATAGTATTGAATTTTCTGTTACTGATACCGGTATTGGAATCGAGAAAGAAAATCTCGATAATTTATTCCGAATCGGAAATAAGGAAAGCAGAAGAGGAACTGCCAATGAGACCGGAACCGGAATAGGTTTATTTTTATGCAAGGAAATGATCGATAGGCACGGCGGGAAGCTAAGCGTAGAAAGTCAAATCAATAAAGGCACCACATTCTCATTTACTATACCAAATTAAGCTCACATTTAATCTTGATTGGCTGTTTTAACTCATCATTCGATTCGCGTTTAATATTTCTAAAGTATCTTAATGAATGAAGCAATTTCAACTTTTGCAATCAACAGGCATTCAAAATCCGTTCTAACCATTCAAATACCCGCTAATAACAAAAGTTGAAGTTTTCTCTTCTACTAATTCACTTCTCTAAAGTCGTAATGAATTTTTTGCCATCTCTGTAAATTTCTCCCCTAAGAAATTATAGAGTTTCACATAAGTTTGTGATGAAGGTTCGTTACTCTGCGGTTCTATAACAATAAAAGTGGTTGTCGGTCCTTTCGCAATCGGGCTATGATCAATCCAAGTTCCCGTATTTGCATAAATTGATTTTTCACCCTTGTAATTATAAGAAGGTATAATATCAGAACGATGTGTATGCCCAAAAACGACTATCCTTTTATTAGACTGCGGATTAAGAAAATATTGTGTCTTTGCCATATTATCTGTCCCCGTATCATCATTAGAATACAAAATGGCATCTTTAGTTTCTATCTTAACGTTCACGAGATTGTAAATCTGTCTAAGGTCCCAAGTATCCTGAATCCCTTTATAGAGATTTACATCTATCTCGCCGCCCGAAGTTTTTTGATAAGGCAAAAAATCATTTACAGAATAATTTTTAGTAAATCCATCGATATTTGTAACGATTATTTTTTCGCTAAAATTATTTTTAATAGTTAAATAAGTCCCCGCCCATTCCCAGATTTTCCAATATCTGTATAAATTACTTTGGCTTTCGTTTCCCGAAACATTTGGAGTGATCGGTGTTACTACTCCTTTACCCGTAGGTAATTTTTGATCTACATGAAGTGCCGCAATTCTTGTGAAAAAATATCCGGGTGGCATTATTGTACCCGGTGCAACATCTTGATTGGAATATGGATCAGGAGCACAGAAAAAATTATAACGGTGCCCATGTTCAATCGCTATTTGAGGTTGTCCTTCAGGCGAATATGTACCTAATCCTAAAACTCTGTCTCTCGCCTGTTTAATACCGGGCAGGATTAGCTCAACATTCTCGGCTGTAATTGTCAAATCATGATTCCCGGGAACATAAGTAACTAATATTTTCTTTTCCTTAATGATATTATTAAACGCAGAAATAATCCCTTTGTTTGTCTCTGCAATTCGTTGAACAAAATCACGTTGATCCTTTCCGTTATAAGTATCAATATAAGCCGGAACAAACCATTCATCCAGCATATCCCCTGCGATTACTAGCTCCTTCACGTTAGCTGATACTCGGATTTTGTTCAATAAATTTTCAAGTGGTTTTATATTATCTTTAATCTCCGCATAAGTAAGATCTGCCCCTAAATGTAAATCGCTGATAATAACAATCATATCTCTTTGAGAAGTGCCGTTATTAAAAGCATCTTGAACCGATGATTGATTCATATCATCTATTTCGCTCGGCGCAGAATCTTTGCATGCAGTGGTAATTAAAATTGTCGTGGCAATAAATGACATCAATAATAGAAATGAAATGTGCTTCCCATATTTAATTATATAGAAATTATTCTTACTTCTTAAATCGTTCACGTCCTTCTCCGTTTTTTATTTATTGGTTACTCATCTTACATTCATACTCATATATGTCGCTATAAACTATTATCGGAGAGGATAGACATTTATTAAGCATTTTAATGAATATAATCCTGAATAAAATAAACGGAAAATGGTAATAAAAACAATCTTTATATAATCAGTAAATTTACCTTACAATTTACTATGGCATTCAGTGCATAACATTGTCTTCCATTCATCGGTTACATCTTCTCCCGGATGAACAAATTCTAATGATTTGGTAATTCCCGCTAACTGCAGATTTTCCGGTTTCCCTTGTAAATTTATTGAATGACATAAATCGCAATTTTTTGATATAGCTTCTTTTTGCTTAGTTATATGAGTATCGTTATGGCATCTGAAACAACCATTGAAAATCAAATGTCCGATATTATTCGGATATTCATTCCATTTCACTTTCATTTCAGGAAAAATATTCTTGTTAAATTCAGCTTGAATATTTTTTACTGCCCTCTTAATCTCGTTTTGTTTGGATTCATATACTTCCTTGTAATAAAGCTTATAATACTTAGTAAGACCATCCGATATAGATTTCATCGCCTCATCGGTAGAAGAATAATTATCATTCAGAAGATCAAGCGCTACGGATTTAATCCTTGGTAAATCAGTCGGAATTAATCCTGCAGAAATTGCCTGATTCATAAATGCCCGAGGATCTTTGTAATCATGAGAAGGTCTATTATGGCAATCCATACAATCCACAGTCCTAATCTCTAATCCATCCAAAACTTTTTTATCAATCGGTTCGATAGAATCCTCAAAAACTTTCACTTCACCCGTCTTTATATTCGTATATCGCACCCAAGGGATTTTCTCTCTCTTTTCATCTAAAGCTTTATATTCAATTTTGACATCTGAATTAATATGCCAATGAATCCCTTCTGATAAACCGTGCGCACTTAGTGAGGGACCGATCTTTATCGATAGAATTAAATCCCATTCGCTATTCGTATCATCGGTAAGATAATACTTAGAACTTTTTATCTTTCTTTCATAAAATTTTTGAGGCCAATGACATTGCTCGCATGTTTCCCTTGCCGGTCTTAAATTCTTAATTGGTGTGGGAATTGGTGTCGGATAGACTCCCGCCGTAACTGCATAGACTTGATATAAACCTGATAATTTCGATTTGGCATACCAGCCCGCTCCCTCTCCCACATGGCATTCAACACACGAAACACGTGCATGTGCCGAATTTTGATATGCAGTGTATTCGGGTTTCATTACGGTATGGCAGACAGTACCGCAAAATTCAACCGATTCAGTGTAATGAAATGCTTCATAACTCCCCACCGCCGATGCTAAAACAAAAATCGCACTGCTAATAACAAATATCGAAAGTGCATTTCTCTGCGCCTTTTCATTCAGATTTATTATCGGATATCCCTTCTCGCTTGTTTTCAATTCCCTCTTTTCTTTCTTTATTTTTAAGTACATCCCGAGAGGAATTAAAAGCAAACCGAAGAATAAGATTGCCGGCAAAATCATATATATAATAATTCCGAGATAAGCGTTACCTGTTTCCATTAGAATGCTTATAATGACGAGAAATAAAATCATGAAGAAAGTAGAAAGAGCAATAAGGGCTCCGGCTAAAGAAATCCAGTTTTGAGTCGATGGTGGTAATTTCATTTTCATACAGCCACCTAATTTGTTTTATGGGTACTATAAATTGTAGAAAAAAATAAATAAAGTCAAACCTATTTGTCTGATTATCTTATTTAAACTTAGCTACATTCAATAATTGACTTAGATTTGTGAAGACTAAAGGGCAGGTTTTAAAAAAAACTCAAGAGAATAAGGGCTTCATAATTTCTCTTGAGCTTTTCCAAATGGGGAGGCACCCACTTTTCTGTAATTCATATATATTTAGTTATAAAGGCGCATTTATTAATTCTAACCTTTCAGTCCATTCATAATTTGGAGTGTATATCGGCACCCCGCTTAAACTCCCACCGAAACCGAAATACCTTATTGTTGTCGAATTTATTCTCGTTAATTCTATTCGTTTTAGTGCTTCGTAATTTACTTTTATATTCGATTTAAGAGCATATTCAGCCGTCTTTTTGGTGATCTGAAATCGCATTTTTTCATCATCAAGCATTCCATCTCTTATAGTTTCAAAGGAATAGTATTCTCTCCACATTTTAAGATACTTCTGTACTTCGGGTACGTATAATAATTTCTCTTTTATCCCCTCTTTATATAATAATTCCCCCTCTATATAGCTCCTAATGTACCTATCAAATGATGCCGCAACTGTTAGAGAATCCTTTGCTGGCATTTTAATTCCATTGAAATAAAGTGCCCTAAGATACTTACCAAATTTTAATGTGTCAGATTCAAAACTTATAAAATTACTTTCGAGTTCAGCTTTAGTAAATTTGTTTTCGATCTTTAGAAATTCATCTATTGATAAACTGATATAATTAGCCCCTTCTTCAGCAGTTTTTTTTGCGAATGCTTCTATTAAATTGTTTTCTAACTTTTTGAATAATATTCTATTTACATCTGCTTTCTTTTTATTCAAGAAGTCTTTCATGAAACTATCCAATAAAAGAGTTTCCTTTCGCTTCTTAATAATATCTTGAACGGTTTGTAATTCCTTTTTCTCCTCTTCCTCACTAATCCAGATTTTTTTAATTACATTTCTAAGATAAAAGAGATAATATCCGTCACTAAATTTAATAGGATTTGAAAAAGTATTCGGAGCCATCGAAAATAATTCATTTTCAGTTAGTTCAGGATAATCTCCAAATTTAATTTGGATTGGTTCAGTTTGTTTTGAATTTTCTTCACGCGCCGATAATATTAATTCAAAAGGTACTCCCAAATTTAGAAGCTTGTAAACATTTCTAATCTCTTCTTCATCTTTCGCTATTATGTAATTAAATTCAAGAGTTCTTTTTTCTTTCTCTATTCCATTGGTTAATTCTAATGAATCGATTTTTATTTTATCGAGAATCTTAGTTCGATACAAAGCATCCCGAACATACATTTTTTCAATCTCTCCAACTGCCGTAAAGTAAGCTGATGAATCATCAAAATTATATTCTTCTCTATTATGATACCACAGTTTATATGCCATTATAGTATTTAAAAAATTGATCTTCGCAGACAAACTATTATTTATATTCCCACTCTCTAAGTGCGGACTCATCTCCCATAATTCTTGAAACAAAGATGCTGTAATTTTATCTCCATTTATATCTGCTATCACTTCATCATAATCACCTACTTGTGCCAAGAAACTATTAGATAGCACAACCAGTAAGATCAAAATAAGTATCAATTTATTTTTATATATTGACATGATATATTCTATTTTGTAGTAATTTCAATAATTGATTTTTCATTTGAATTATTTTGTTTTAAATACAACATCTCTTTATCAACATCATAATAATATTTTCCTTTTGATAATATAAATTCTTCCCAATTATTACTTGCTTCAATTTTTGCTCCCGTAATTTTAATTTCTTTTATCGGAGACGAATGAATAATTATTGAAACATCATTTTTAAATTGAGACATCTCAATTCTTAATTTCCCGGGTTCTAAAATTGATTTTATTTTTTTTGTATTCCCTTCAACATAGTCATTATATTCATACTCAATACTCTTTGAAGGGAATATTACGAATGTAAGATTATTATATGCTGATAAGTTATTTGTCATATTTAGTGCAAGATTAAAATCTTTATCTAAATTAAGCGGGGTTATAGTCCCATCCTTTATATAAACAGATAAATTATCATCGGCTATCTCAATTACTTGCAACCTTTCACCCTTATGCTTTTTAAATGACCAGAAATCGAACCAATCACCTTCGGGGAAATAGATCTCTTTTATTTTTCCCGGTTCCGTTACAGGAAAAACTAATAAATTCCTTCCAAGTATATAATCGGTCTCATATTTATAAACATTCTTATCTGATGGATAGTCAAGCAATAACGGTCGCATTAATGGCATTGCTGTCTCAGAAGTATACTTTGTTTCTGTATATAAATAAGGGATTAAATTAAACCTGATATTAGCAAATTTTTTATAAACATCAATACATGATTTATCATTCAATAATTTTGCAATATTCCAAGGAGTTCTTTCTAAGTGGGCATCTCCAGAGTAGCCCGAATGAAGCTGCATAATAGGAGAAAAAGCAGCTTGTGCTAAACTTCTCTTGTATAATTCGGATGTTAAATTAGTCTCATCATGGTATCCTGCTATATCATAAGCGATAAATGATATCCCGGAAATAGAGGAATTTATACATGATCTAATTGCTTCTTTAAATGCGGGAAACGAAGAAGATTGGTCTCCATTCCAAGCAAGCGGATGCTGCTGAACGCCCGTTGTCCCTGCTCTATGAAATACAATCGCATCTTTATCTATTGATTTAACAAACTTATAATATGCATCTACATATAGATTTGGAAATAGATTTCGCATCTCATCCCCTTTTCTCCCATCATAAAATTGTAAGTCCCTTCCCCAAATAAATTCACCTCCATCACATTTGAATCCATCAACTTTCATCTCCTCAACAAGATATCTTCTTTTTTCCATCCACCAATCTGAAGCATCTTTATTAGTAAAATCGAGGTTTAAACTATTACCAAACCAACTTGGTGGTATCCTATAAGGTGTGCCATCACTATTTTTCACGATATAATTATTCTCAATCGCATATTTCTCGTCATTATCCCTTTGCTCACTTGCAACTGTACTTGATTTTAACACCGGTATATTCCATAAAACAATCTTCATATTGTCTTTGTGTAAATCATTTATCATACCTACCGGGTCAGGCCATCTTCCGCCAAATTTGAAATCTTTTAATAAATAACTCTCCGAAGCTTTTTTAAGTTTATATTCGGCATCATTAAAAATGTAAAATGTCTCCTCGTCGCTCCACGCTTCTATCACAACAACAGTATTCGGTATATCATAAGCTTTTAATGAATCTATCTGAGCTTCTATCTCCTTTTGATTATCCCATTCATTCGCAGATATCCATGGACCCAACGTCCATACAGGTATCTCTTCAATCTTTCCGGTTAATTTTGTGAAATCCGAAATAATCTTTGCCGATTCATTATCTGCAAATAGATAGTATTCAAATTTACCTTCATAATTTCTTCCAATATTTGAAACGACTTCACATCGATTTGATTTTTCGGAATCAAAATCAAACTCTGAGTAGTAAGTAGTGTTAAGGAATAATCCATAATTCCTATTTGTGAAATAAAAAGGAATTGGTATATAACTTTTTAAACCTTGGTCTTTCCATATATTCACTACATAGTTATCTATCTTGTTTCCGCGTTGATTGATAGAATTATATCTCTCACCTAATCCAAAAAACATCTCCTCATTTGTAGTAGAATAATTCTCCGCAGTCTTTAATATCCCATTTTTATTATTGAGAAATTTTATTGACCCATGATCATTATAAATATATTGACTAACTATTTCATTATTATCTTTCCTGTTAATCAGTTTTAGATGGAGCGGTTTATAATTTATTTCCAAAATTAATTTGTCATTTTTTAAAACCGATTTATTATCAAAAGTTTGTATATCACATTTATTCGATAAATCCTTCTCCTCTTTTTGAGTCTCTTTGAAAAAGGTTCTTACTTTTATTATGCTTTCTGAATGAAATTTGATTTTCATAAAAGGATTTATTTTTGAATCAGTAGAATTACATAAAAGCAATAAACCATTCTCTAATAGCTCCACTGATTTGACATCCGTAATCCAATCCCACCCGTAAGTAATAAAATGATATTTTTCGGAAAATGCTTTTTCATTATCCCCATAATTCAAAACAATTCTGTACTCCACTGAATCGTTCTTAATAAATTTTCCGATATCAGTTCTCCAATAACTTTCCCCCGAATAATTATATTGAAATTCCGCCTTATTCGTTTTTTCAATTTTGCCATTCACTACTGTATTAACAAAACATTCCTGTTTGTTGTAAATAGGAGATGACTTAAAATTAATAAACACATTTTCTCCATCAATAGGGTCGCGTGGTTCTCGTTCGATTTTATTTACCGGTATCTCTAATTCACGACTTTCATAAATATTTTCATATCCTAGTGGCGTATGTGAAATTAATGCCTGTGAGTATGAATTATTTATAAACAGAAAAAATAATAATAGAGTAAAAACGATTTTTTTTATCGATGTAATATTATTAAATGAATGCATTTATTTCCTTTTGAGATTAGAGAAGATTACTATTTTTTTATTCTTTCAATCTTACAGGCGAAACCGCCGCCTGAAGCTAGCCTAATTATATATTCCTGATTTGATGATATCTTTTCTTCTTTTATATTTAGCGAGTATGGATTATTTATGTAATCTGCATCTTCACCATCAGAATACGATTTCATTAAATATTCTCCGGGTTTCAAAAAGTCTAATTTAATTTTTAATTCTCTTCTTTCTTCATCTGATACCGCTCCTATATACCAATAGTTATCCTTCTCACGCGCTATTACTATATAATCCCCTATCTCCGCTTTAAGTGCAATTGTAGTGTCCCAATTGGTAGGCACTGATTTAATAAAATCAAATGCCGGCTTCTCTTTATAATTTTCTATCAAATCTGCAGCCATTTGGAATGGACTATACAAAACTACGTAAAGTGCTAATTGATTTGCTAATGTGGACTTAACAAACTCATCCTGCTTATAGAGATCATATTTTAGATCAAATATACCCGGAGTATAATCAAGTGGACCTGATATACATCGTGTAAAAGGAAGTACTGTAACATGCTCCGGCGTATTCCCGCTGCTCCATGCGTTCCATTCCATTCCTCTTGCCCCTTCGGCAGTCATAAGATTTGGATATGTTCTGCTCATTCCCGTTTGTTTTATTGGTTCATGGACATCTAACATTATTTTATATTGAAATGCTTTCTCCATTACAAAATTATAATGCTCAACCATTTTCTGACCGTAATGGTACCCCGAAGGTTGTATCGGTCCGGCGTATCCTGTCTTTACTATATTAATCCCATATTTTTTATAAAATTTAAATGCCTCATCAAGCTGATTTTCGTAATTGAGATAATATCCACCTGTTTCATGATGACCAATTATGGAAATATTTTTTGACTTTGCATAATTAGATATATCTTCAATATCGAAATCGGGGTAAGGTTCAGTATATGAAAATGCACCATTCCCCTTCCCCCACATTTCCCACCCTTTATTCCACCCCTCTGCAAGCACTGCATCTATATTATTTTCATAAGCAAAATCTATATATCTTTTTAAGTTTTCTGTCGTAGCTCCATGCTTCGGACCTATCGACCATGATTCTTTATCAAGATGCATCGCCCACCAGACCCCGACATACTTACCCGGTTTTATCCAATCATAGTTTCCCTCCGGTGAAGGAGGATTAAGATTCAATATGAGATTTGAGGAAATTAATTTTTCTGCATTCGGAGTGATTATTATCACTCGCCAAGGAGTATCAAATGGAGCAGTTAATTTTACTCGTGTTCCATCTTCCCATGGAACGAGAACCGAACGAAATGAATTTTCGGGATAGCCATTCTTTTCTAAAGTCATACTCGCATAATTTTTAAGTTCCGCCTCATGAATTACTATACAAGTCCCATTCTTTGTCTCTAAGGTTACCGGAGTACTTATTCCCATCATTTTGTCTAATTCGCTATTTCGATATAAATACTCTTCACTATCATAATCGTTCGGTATCCACCAAGCTGAATAATTATCTGCAAAGTTAAAATTTGTGAGTTCATCCTTTATTTCAAAATAATTTTCACTTTTTTGCTTATCGAAATGATATCGGAATGCGATACCATCATCATAAGCCCTAATAATTAATCTTATCCTCCTCATTGGAATTTCTTTTTCTTCAAGCGTTACCGTTAATTCATTATACTCATTCAATATATTTTTAGTCTGTCCCCAAACCGGCTGCCAAACTTCCCGAAATGATATAGTGCCCGAATCAACAAAAGTTAAATTCCTAAGTTCCGGTTGATTTTTGAATCTGAATCCTAATGAAGATGGCATTATTATTTTTTCGTTGCCATAAGATACTTCATAATTAATTGCTCCTGCATTATTCGATACTCTATAATTTATTTCGCCATTAGGAGATTGTAGTTTATAAATTTCTTGAGCCGAAATAGAAGCAGATAATATAAAAAACACAAGAATTATATTTATGAATTTAGCAGTCATAACTGACCATCAATATTTTTATTTACCGGAATTATTCTTAAATAATCTATTAATGCCTCATTCTTTTCTAAATTCATATTGCTATTAATAGGAAGATATTCTAATCTAAAACTACTTATCCCCTTATAGAGAAAAGCTAATATAGAATTTGAATATCCCCAGTCATTCCATTTGTTTTCTCCTCTTTGAGGCAGAACAATAGTAGAAACATTTTTATCATTTATAAAAAGAGTACGTATTCCACATGCATTATATGTATTAATTGGACCGTTACCATTTGCATATTTGAAATCGATCCAATAATAACCGTCACATCCTATTTCATAGGTAAAATTCAAAGAGGTGTTTTCGGTTGTTGTTGTTCTTACGTATCCTAACCCGCTAAATCCATTTATCTCATGTTCTAACTTTGCATTCAATGGCTTTAATATGCTATCCCCTTGTAATGCTGTATTGATCGGTTCTGAAATAAACGATTCATATCCTTCTTTATCAACAGCAACAACCGAAAATTCATCAACAATATTTTCTTTCGCAATCTTGTATGCATTTTCTTTTACCGTTTCTTTTTTATTCCCATTTTGGAAAATAATATAGTGGTCAGCATTACTTACTTTTTGCCAAGTCAATGCGCTTGAATCAATCTTTACAATCGGAGTTGCCGGAGCAAAATGATTTTTTACAAGATTAATTTTCCCGCCAATCTGTTCATTATCTAAATAAATCTCTATTACATGTTTGCCTGCAATTTCCTTTGGTAAAAATACTTTTTCGACATCTTCTCCGTCAATAGTTGCCTTTTTAATCTTTGTTCCATATCCGTGAATTGTTATATCTAAAGATGCATTTCTATAAACAAAATTCGTCAATTTTTTAGAACCTGAATATTTCTGCGGAATAAAAGGAATTATCTCAATACCTTCCTCTGTTAGATTTATACCAAACATTACTCTGTAAACAGTTGCTAAATTTCCTGCTATACTCCATAGCATTCTATCTGAATTAATCTCAGTACCATCAAAATGTCCGTTTTCAGCAACCATATTTTCTTTGTTAGTTAAGAATAGTGCCGCTGCTCGGTATATTGCATCCATTCCTTTCTCTACCGCTAATTCATTTCCAGTTTTTGAAGCAGCCCAAGTCCAATAACTTACAACAAAAGGCCAGATAGCATTATTATGATATGGAGGAATTTTTTCGATTTGAGGGAATATGCATGTAGGTCCATATTCCACAATTGGCATTTTTTCAAAAATACTTCTCGATTGCTCTCTATTAGAAATACCAAAAATTACAGCTAATGCCTCTCCAAGTGTTTCAGATTTTGGGGAGATATAGCTGTAATTTCTGCCATATTCAAACTGTCCATAATAACCTCTATCTTCTATCCATAAGCTTTTATTAATAGCACTCTTTAATTTGCCACTAAATCCATTGTAACTAATATTATCAATACCAAGTTCGCTTTCCATCAAAGATAGAATTTCTAATGTACGAAAATGAAGTGCATTTGTTCCCAGATTTACCGACTTATAAATATCCTTTGGATCCATCCAAAGTGGATAAGTCTGCTCCCTCCAATCAAGAAATGAAGATTCACCCATTGCAAGATTTCTCTTTTTATCATAAATGTTTTCAATATCGGAATCGACCGTTTTTTTTATTATTCCATAAGCCAGTTTTAACCATTCCTCATCACCCGTTGTTAAATAAATTTCCCATGCAGCTATTGACCAAACTACTCTATCAGTGGAAATTGGCCATGAACCACCTGTACCCGTATCCTGAATTATCCTTCCATTCATCACTTTTTTTAATAAACTTAGCTTGGCAATTTCCGGCTTTATTAATGCTAAAGAGAGATAGATACTATAACTAATATCACGTGTCCATACTCCATGCCATTTCGCACCTGCCATAAAAGTTGAATCGGGTCTTATATCAAGCAATAATTCTTCTAAAGACATATTATATAGCGCCGTTTGAAGAATATTGTCTGATTCGTACTTTGGAAATTCTGATAAATCTTTCTTCAATTCCCATACTGCATTTCCTTCATTATCAATTGCCCGGTAATCATTAGTTCTAAAAACTATCAAGCATTCGTAAATCCCATCTGAATCATCATCGGTCATCTCGAATTGAGGATTCTTTTGTATCTCACCAAAATTCCATGAAAGCGGTTCTGTTTCTCCTGATATGAACAAACCTTTAAATTCTAATTCCTTGATTCTATTTCCACTAAAAGTCTCAAAATATCCTTTCTCTTTAAATGAATTGAGAACTCTTTTGAAGTTAACTCTGAACTTAACAACTATCTCGGAATTATTTGGAAGAAATTCGTCCTTAATATTTTCTAATTCTTTTTCCCCTGCGATCTCCTTACCAAATTCAAAAATCGGCGTAATATAATTTTTATTTTCCGGTTTTATTAATATGAAATGATCTTCTGTCGGTTTCCTTTCATTATCATCGCCATTGATGCTAAATTTAAATCGAATTACCGCACTCGTACTTTTAGAAAACCCATCTTTATAATTGGATTTAATTTTGTACGGATTCTCGGAAATCGCTTTGTATTTCCCCTGAATCACAGCATCTTTTTCAACAGCAAATGGAGTCTGAGAATATATTATACTGCTAAAAGTAAAAGCTAATATTATTATTAGTACTAGTTTCCAAAAGAATATTTTCTTCATAATTAATACACCATAGTAATCAATAAAATAAATGTCCGATATAATAACGAGGAGACTATATTAGTCTCCTCAAAATATATAAATGTGAAACTATTTTAAGATCATCATCTTTTTAGTTAATAAGTTTTGTCCATTAGAAAGGCTGTAAAAATAGATTCCGCTTGATAATGAAGAGGCATCGAATTTCACTTCATAAGTTCCCGCTTCCTGCTGCTCATTTACTAAATCCATTACTTTTTGTCCTAAGATATTATAGACATATAGATTAATGCTTGCTCTTTTATTAATTGCATATTTTATCGTTGTAGTTGGATTAAACGGATTAGGATAATTCTGCTCAAGAACAAACGAATTTGGTATTTGATCGTCTAACATTCTAACTGACGAAGTTCCGCCATTATTAGGCCATAAGTCCAATACTTCGAATACTTCACTTCTTTCTAGTATTGATGTTGTCAAATCTTGTCCTGTTCCACCAAAACCATCCATAAAATATGTTGCACTTATCTGTTCGCAACCCGGATAATAGACACCATATTTATATGAAATCTGTCCGCCTACTCCACCTTTTGGGAAAGTTACTATACGTGAATATATATTATCGCCTTTAACCTTATCCCCTAATAAACCATTATCATAAAGTGCAGGAACACCCGGAGTTACTGTGTCAATCGGTTCCCAAACACCACTCCAGGAACCAAGAACTGCATGACTTCCGCGTAATGAAACAAATTGAACTTGTGCAAGCGGAATAGCTGAACTGTCATATCTGTTTGTTGCATGATGATTCAGATCAACCTGGAATAAAACCTTTGAATCATTCTGAAGTGTGAAGTTTGGAATTAGATCCGGTTTGATTGGTCCAATATCAACAGTAGTTCCATTTGGTTGGAATTTAATGTAACGACCAACACCATTTTCCCAACCGCTATTAGACCAACGATTTGAAGGTGAAGCATTAAATTTCCATCGAATTGAATCGCCAATAACATTTTCAGGATCCAATTCTACAACTAAAGTTGTCTCATATATCACACCCGGTAGAATAGGATTCTGCTGCATTGTTCTGCTTCCGCTTACTATTGCTACAACCCCTTCTCCCGGTGCTGACCAAACAAGTCCCTCGACAACTATCTTATCTACTGTCGGATCAAAATATCCCTCACCCGTACCAATAATATCAGTTAAGTCTGCCATGAAATGCCAAGTGTTCTGCGGACCTAATCCTGTTACAATATATTGGAAATTAGGAATTACAGCCGGCTCGTTTACAATTGCGCCATTTTCATGTACAAAATATGGCCTTCCGTCATATCCTTCAAATCCTTCCCAGCTCCCCCCTTTTATTTTATCACTGGGCCAAATAAATAATTTCCATCTTAGCGAATCTCCAACTACAGCAGTTCCGCAATTGATGATAATTGTTGTAGAATAAATATTTGCGTCTGTTGCTGATGGTGAAAGAATTGTACTGCTTGAAGCATCAAGGGAAGCACCAAAACTATCCCACACTAACCCCTGAATTCTGATTGAATCTACCGCAGGATTAAATCCACCTGCAATTAGATTTGTCATATCTACATTAAATGTTACTGTGTTTGTTATCTGTCCAAACATGGACCCTGCTAAGAACAATAAGATTAGAAATGGTTTGTAACTCTTTTTCATTTTACATCCTCCTAAGTTATATTTTGGATTATCTTAAAATCCAATTGTTATCGAATAACGGCTTAAATTACTCCAAGCTCCGAAATCGAGATATGCATATTCTACTGCTATTCTTAAATCTGCTACTTCGTACTTTATACCAAAACCGAATGTCAAACCCTCTTCGGCATTTTCTTTTAATAATGAATTTCGCCCAATGCGTGCAAAAAATAGATTATTCCATTGCATCTCTCCCCCAAGATTTAGATATGTATTTTCATTGCTCGGTATTATTGCATCGCCTGCTGCTGTAAATGCAATGTCATATAATAAATCAAACTTCCAGCTTAGCCCCACTGCAAAGATTAAAGGCAATTCCCATTTGTCAGTTGAAAGATTTGATGTAATAGTGGAATTATTATAGTTGTATGCATCATCTATATCTATGGCATGAAGTAGATCTTTCCCATCCAACTGCATCTGTGTGCCAAAATTTGAGATCGACATACCAATATTTAGCCCTTCTACCTGTGTGCGATATAATAAACCAATATCCGCAGCAAAAGAGCTTGCACTTTCATTCCAAATCCTCTGCTGTATATATTTTACCGATCCACCTATTGAAAACCGATCAGTAAGATTCCTGCTGTATGTTAATGCAATAGCAATATCAGAAGCTGACCACATCTCTCCTGTGCCTTCCGGAGAGCTTATAGTTGTTATTTCATCTTCTCCATAGTCTAGACTTGTTACTGATAGTGCTGCGTAATTATCATCACTTATCTTAATTCCTAAACCAAACCAGCTATACTTACTCCCTACTAACCATTCGGAGTAATTAGTTACGAACTGATTATTTTCAATCCTTGATAAACTCCCCGGATTATAAAATGCTGCAGTTATATCGTCAGCAACAGCAATAAATGCCCCTCCCATTCCCATCGCCTTTGTTCCTACGGGAATAGTCAAAAATTCTGCTGCAGTTGTACCCACTTTATTCTGTGCACTTACAACCGAAGAAAGCAATAAAAAGAGAATACATATAAACTTTTTCATAAATCTCCACTTATGATTTATTTGATTAGAGCAATTTTCCCGGTTTTCTTAGCACCGGTCAATGGATCTTCAACTATATAGAAATAAATTCCGTATGCTACATCCAAACCTTCTGATGATGATAGGTCCCAACTTGCTGAACCGTCATCAATACTTCCGTCATGATATATTTCTTTTACCAAGTTTCCTCTTCCGGTAAAAATTGAGATTTTGCAGTTCGCCGGTAGATGAATGAAATTTATCACTCTTTCTCCTCGCCCTCTTATATCTCCCGGTAAAGGATGTTCATAAATATTCGTAACTATATATGGGTTCGGGACTACTTTGATCCTGCTCATTTGATCCGGTATTAAACTTTCATTAGCAAAAGATGAATTAGTTGTAAATGAGAATATATCTTTCGAAGAGATAGGACGATTAATCGATATATATAATGTATCCCCTTCAGTAGGAATACGTGTCGAATCACCCGCAAATTCAATCGTCCACGTAAAAGCTGTCGTATCTGCGGTAGCCATCATTATACGGTCGCCTCTATTAAGTAAAGTATCCAAAGTAACATAAGCGAAAGGCAATTTAATCGGGATTGAAGGATTTGATATATTATATACTTCTATGTTTGTCTTCTTAGCACCAAGCGGTAATTTTAGTAAATTGGGAGTAGATAGTTTATTATAAAGCTTACTAAAAACTATTGCATAAGATTCCGTCTCTCTTACTCCCTTTGGGTATCCAACGAAATTAAATGGCTGAACATTAAAACGTGGTAATTTACCTACGGAACTATTCCAATTACTATTTTCAATATCTGCTTTTACACTATCACTATATTGAAAACGTGTATCAAAATTCAAAGTAATTCCATCAAATACATCATTATTACTCTTTTTGAAGTAAAGATTCTTTTTAAATATCTCAACTCCATCCGTTTTATTTTTTACACGATATGCATAAGCAATTGATACCCCATTCTGAACGGAATCAATAAAACTTACTTCATACTCTGCTGTTTTCACTTTATTGGGATCAATTATGCTATATGATGGAATTGTCTTTGAATTTCCCATTACTCTATTTAATGTTTTTCCATCCGAAGGCGGAGTGTATCCGGCAACCGGAGCATTCGGAGTTATAACTGCACAATTGATTCCCGGAGAAAATTTTCCTGTGATATCTAAAGAGATTATATGAGAATTTTCCGCAGGAAAAATATTCTTTTCTGCCAATCCTTTATCATATGCGCAAATCGCATAAAAATATGTAACGCCATTCAAAACATCTTCATCTACATAACTGTTCTGTATCCCGGTATCATCTCCTAAATAAAATGGAACGCCATTCCTTAATTCTAATAATTCTTGGCTCGGCATAAATAGCCCTTTTACTCCATCCTTTAGATCAAATTGTTTTAATGCTTGGAATCTTTTCGGATTGCCGTCTCTATCAGTGATTTTCATTATATCATTAAAATTCGGGTCGGTAGATTTATATATTAAATATCCTTCAAAATCGACTTCTCTTGTAACGGGGTCAATTGAACTTTCAGCGACTTTATCCCAATACAGTATTACTTTTTTATCACCCGGAGTGGCTGTAAGAGTAGGCATATTTGGCGGCTTCGGGAAATTGTAATTTGCATTGTAAATCGTCTGTGCAATTCGTTTTGTCTTAATTGTTGTTTGATAATCCTCACCAAAACTAAAAGCAAGTGAAAACCTTTCTACCGAACCGGGGAGCAAGGGGAAATAACCTGAGCCATAAATAAAATCGCCATCCTCACCCCTTGTAGCCACATTATTCTGAACTGAGGTTGGAACGTCAAACGTACCCGGTTTCATCTTCCGCCACATCTCACTGTCATTTGCAAAATTTATATCATTAGCAGGAACGAAATAATGAAAACTTGTTAATCCGATTTGGTCTGATTCATCTACATCTGTTTTATCAAAATTTGCTTCACCGTTCGTTGGTATTCCATTATTCTCTCCTTCATCCTTTGTATTGGCTTTTCCATCTTTTCCTGTATCATCAATCAATACACCATTTTCATCATATAATAATATCCCCGTTTTTAAGTCTCTGCTCCAATCATTGTCATTATCTATACCATCATCTCTTCCTTCATCAATCATCCCATTTACCCTATTCAATCCGGCAAAATAATTCGTGTATTTCACAGGGTTAAGAGTGTCTATAAGAACTTTTTTTGTAGTCGCTTCTATCTTATATTGTCTATAATGCAATTGGTAGTTCTCGTCAATAAGTCCATCAAAATCATTATCATATCCGTCATAAGCATTCTTATTGAGTATCCCTTGCTTATTAATATTTCCTTCTGAAAGAATTGTAGTATTAGGAATTAGCTTAAATTTTTTACCGAGTGATTCCACTTCCACTTCATTATTAGGCATAACAAAAACAGATCTTTCGTAATTGTCTTTGCTTATTAGTATTAGTTTTTGTCCCGGTTTTAATATACTTTCTTTAAAATCATCTTCCGTAAATTTTGATTCACTCCCTTTGCTATCACCATCATTATCAATTCCATCATATTTATTTCCCGGTGATTCTAAAAATGAATATGCTACATATCCTACTTCATTTCTTGGTCCCTGCCATAATGGATTTGCACTTGCATTTACATAATGATCATAATCCCATGAATAAGTAATGTTATCTCTTATATTGAAAAATGAAGCATCATCTAAATATTCATTACCCGGAAGTCCTACATAAGTCCCTACCATAGCCCCGAAAACTGCCTGATTATAAACGGTCGTCCCGATATTTGTTATTTCATATAACCAAAAAATTACGTCTTGAGCTAAAAAATCAGACCATTGCAATCCTCTTGCTGCCACACGAATTGCCTGCCCTTTTCTACTCGGATCAGTTGAATCGGGTAAAAATTTGTAATTCGTATAGAACCTTTCATCTTCGTTATCATCCATCATAAAATAACTTTCCTGATCGGCATTCATCTGTCCGCGACCAAAATATCCATTCCATTCCGCATGTCCATTTTCATCTATCCAAGTAGGCTGATCGGGCCAGAATAGTGGCCAAGTTTTTGGTTGGTGACTCATAGCAATTTTATCTATTGCAAAACCGGGAATCGGCTGGAATGTCCACGGCTTTGAATTACCCGGAGCCATATCCCCATCTCCATGCCCTGTTACGTTTGTTGTAACAACTGAATAAAGTGTATCGAGCTTCCCATCTAAATTGTAGTCTTTTATCGGTAAACTTAATCCAACTAATGGAGAAACATCACCAACATATTTGTTGGTAACATATTTCCAGCCACCTGCTGGTCCTTCGGTCCCCGGCTGTGCAATTACTCCCCAATTACTGAAAACAGTCATTACTCTATTTCCATTATGTACATTGCTCTTCTGCTCAATTGCAGTACCCTTGCCAATATTCTGTGCTTCTAAACTCGTAATTGCTATTATTATTAATAAGAAAACTAATTTGCTTTTTTTCATATCAAGTTCCGTTAATATCTATAAGAAGAATGAAATTCCAAATTCGACCCTGCGTGGCTCTGAATAAAAGGTCGGGTTACGGTAATACTCATTAATTGAATTTATAATCTCTGGACTTTTGTTTCTAATCCTAACGTATTCTTCAATTGTAAAATCCGCAGTGCCGCTATCGCCATATACGTTAATTTGGTTTTTGCTGTCAAATAAGTTGAATACACGTGCAAATATTGAGAGTCTATATTCATGAAAAAGTATGATATCATAATACATTTTCAAGTCTAAGCTGAGTGTTGCCGGTTTTATCTCACTATTTGTTAAAAGCTTTGAAAGTTGCATCGATTGGTTTGGACTGTATGGGAATCCGCTACCATATTGGAATAAGATACTTCCACCGAAGTTTGCAGGATCAGTATAGCTTAATGAAACGTTTAGGGTGTGTGTCTGATCCCAATCTAATGGAATTAACTGAACTTCCGGCTCTATATTCGATGCAATTAAATTCCTTACACTTCGAGGATCAGATGCATTCCCTTTAGCCGATTGTAGTGTGTAATCTAATCTTGCAGACCATAATCCTCCAAAGGATTTATTTAAAGAGACTATTAACCCTTTTACAAAACCAAAATCACTATTGACGAATTTGCTATATGTGGATGAATTTCCATAAAAATATATTTCATCTGCTCTTGTCCCGGTAAGATTTCTTATATCTCTAAAATAAGCTGTTACATCTATTGAAACATCTTCTGCAAGTGATTGCTGTAATCCTATTTCACCACTAATTGTCTGCTCAGGTTTTAAATCAGGATTACCTGCTATACCAAGATTTCCTGCACCAGTACCGAATTTATATTCCGGATTTGAGTATAGTAATGAATACTTTGGAATTTGGAAAAAATGTCCGTAAGAAAAATGTACAACTCCGGTTGCAGTTATTGGGAAAGCAAAACCAATTCTTGGACTGATTGCTATTTTATCTGTCGCATCCCTATACCAATAAGCCCTTCTTTCATCTAATGACTTCGCAATATTCTCCTGTTTTCTCGGTCTATAAATATCAGGATCATTTGGGTCACTTAATACTTTCCCATCAGGTGAAAAATAATCTAACCTTACTCCGATATTAATAATCATCTCATCATATTCAATTTTATCTTGAAGATATGCCGAAAATTCAGTCGGATTTGTTGTAATCTGATTTATATTCAAATTTTCATTTGCGTTGTTTACATCAGGTATTCTCATTCTCACAAATGGATCAAATGTTACATCGGGATTCTCCATTCCATCTTCACCTATTTCATATATTCCATTTTCATTTGAATCTTTCCATTTCAATAATCTCATATCAGAATTAACTAAACGATTCTTATTTAATTCAAAACCAATTTTCACTTGGTGATTTTTATGAAGCTGAGAGGTTAAATCAAATTTCAAAGCTAAGCTCGAGGTTTCTCTTTTTACTCTTTCGTTATTTGTTCCACCTGTGAAAAAACTGGGAGATTCAGAAGGTGCTTGCTGAAATAATAGATCATTTGTCCATCTTGGATCATTAATATCATCATAAACATAATGCTCATAATTTTTCTTGTAATAAGAAAGGTTCGCCCGATAAAATGTATTGTTTCCTAATAGATGTGTAAAACTAAATACATTCGTCGATGACCATTGAGATCTATTTAGGTCACCATCGGGATTATAGGCAAATAAATTGTTATATTGATTAAATCTCTCCGTACTATACATTGATGTAATATTGAATTTAATTTTTGGCAAGGTAACAATTGATATTCTTCCATGGACGTTCGTTCTTTCACTAAAATTCATCGGTACAAATTCATCATCTCCGGTCTGTTGAATCAAATACCTCTCTTTCCCAATCGCATCCGGTTTTATAAGTTTTGTAATGTCCCACGGGTTATATACTCTCTTACCATACATATAACCTTCATCATAATTGTATCTTCCCGTTAAGAAGAAATAAACATTATCTTTTACAATCGGGCCACTTATACTACCCTCATAATTT
This sequence comes from bacterium BRH_c32, assembly GCA_001516025.1. GTDB lineage: Bacteria > Bacteroidota > Ignavibacteria > Ignavibacteriales > Melioribacteraceae > BRH-c32. The sequence goes on from LOEU01000009.1 coordinate 97,851, forward strand.
TCTATTGCAACCGGATTAAATTTATTAATGTTCCTAAAAATATTTGTTCGGTTGCTTAAATGACCTCCAATGTATGTCGTAAAACTTCCGGTAAATTTATTATTCCCTTCTTTTGTGGCCAGATTTACTACACCCGAAAGTGCTTTACCATATTCTGCATTAAATGCTCCGCTTATGAACTGTAATTCTTGAATTGCATTTGTATTAACATCAGCAACCATTGAACTATCATAAAAATCGGTTACAGAAACTCCATCAATAGTATATAGTATTTCTCCTCTTCGCCCGCCTCTTACACTTTGTCCAACTATACCGGCTTGTAATTGGAGAATATCCTTAAATTCTGTTACCGGGAGTGCAGCAATATCAGAACTGTTTACTATAGAGGTGGATGCAGTCAAATCTTTTATTACAGCTGCTTTTTTTGCAATTACAATTACTTCCTTCCCGAGTTCATAATCCTTGGGAATAAGTTCATAATTAAGTGTAGTAGTTAAATCACTTGATACTCGCACTTCCTGATAAATGTAGTTCTGATACCCGATTGAAGATGCCTTTATATTGTATTTGCCCGGAGGGATATTCATGATAATATAGTTCCCGTTTATATCGGATGCTGCTCCTATATTAATCCCCTGGATTATAATATTCACAAATGGTAACCCTTCACCGGTCTTACTATCTTTCACCTGTCCCTTTATCTTGCCGGCTTGTCCATATACTCCTGTTGTGGAAAATATAACCACAAGAATTATTGACAGAAAGATTTTTTTTGAAAGATACATTTTCGCTCCAAAGAGAATAGGTTTGATCAATTTCACTTTTTTATTAAAATTAATTATTGTTGGTATAGTTTTAATACATCCCCGCTGCATTTTCATATTGCGTACTTTTTAATTTTTTTATTAATTCAAGCGATCTATCCACCCTTTTTTTTGCTAATACAGAATCCTCTATTGAAATAGATTCGCTAAAATTGACCGGCTCAAATTCATTCTTTATATTATTCTTGCTACAATAATTATTGATGATTACTCTCGCATAAACCGATGCTATTAAATCAAGACCATCCTTGCTTGGATGTATATAATCAAGAAATAATTCGTTCCCGGGTATTCCATTCGGACTATTGTTTGCAAACTCCGAATAAACATCCGCTGTATTTCCAAATGATATGTTTTTCATATCTTCATTAAAATCTTCAGGAACTCTTAGTCTTAAACCATCGGAATCTTTCGTCTTCTTAAATAATTTTACTGCTGTCGATATATTTCCATCTCTTATTAATGCCATCCTGGCATTACTGAATAATATATCTGTACTCACTTCTTCTTTATTATTTGATATGCCCAATGGTGGTAGTAAATAATTGTCAGGCATTGTGGTTAAGATTAACTGCACCTGGTTTTCAACGCATTTATATGAGATCTGATTGATATTCGATATGAAGTTATTCTTGATCTTTATATAAGCATACTGAGAATTTGTAATAATCTTATTATTGGAATTAACCGGAAGGAGAGTTTCAAAATCATCTAAATTATTGTCGTATTCAATGGGACTTGATAAACTGATACTCTTCAAAATATTTTCAATTACGTCTTCTATAAAATAATTTGACTTCCCTGCAATTTCTGAATACCCTTTATATCCATAAAATTCATTATGACCTGTATATAATATTATCATATCTGGATTATATGTAAATAATTGTGGTATCAAATCGAGAGCTTGTGATGAATTGAATCCCGATACACTTAGAGATATTATCTCTATTTTTTCACTAATTGAATATTTTTGAAATATTCGTTCTAATTTGTTTTTTATCGATTGTTTTTGCGAATAGGGCCAGCCGGAAATAGACGCTTCGCCTATAACGAAAACTCTATATTTATTTTCAGATTTATTTTTGTTAAATGAATTTGAGTAATTATACGGTATTGATGTGAGTCCATAATAATATTTATTTATTATTGAAGATTCAAAAACAACTTCATCTGCGCCACTCCCTTTTGTAAAATATAATTCTTTTGAATTGGATAAAACTGAACCGATAATTTCAATCGAGATTATTACAAAAGATATAATGAGTAACGAATAAATAATACGTTTATAGATTAAAGACTTCAGAATGATTTCTCCTCTTTTGTACTAATAAAGCAATATCCATACCACGTGTGATTATTAGTTTATCGAGTGAAATCCATGTTTCGAGAAAATTTAAGAAAGGTTAAGTATATCAATTCGATATATGAATATATAAAATTGATATACTAATTTTAATCGAGGTCTTTACAAAGCCTTGAAAAGTTAGGCTGTGCTATACCTAATTTATCAGCAGCCTGTTTATCACTTGAAGAAGTGTTTCTAACAAAATTAATATATTTATTGCGTGCTATTTTTTCAAACTCTCTTAAATGAATTATTTTTGATTCATCAAAATAATGGTCTAAAATTGTATTATCTTTTTCACCCGTTAGCTGAAGATTATTAAGAGATAAATGAACATATTCAGCTGTAATTGAATCGCTATCTACAAATAATATTCTTTGAACAAAACTTTTAAGCTCTCTTACATTTCCGGGCCAATCATAATTTAGAATTGCTTCCATAGCTTGATCGCTGAAGTTCGGTTTATCAAATCGAAGTGAATCACTATATTTAATCATAAAAAAATTCAGTAACTCAACTATATCTTCTTTGCGTTCCCTAAGCGGAGGGATACTTATCGGGATAATATTTAATCTGTAAAATAGATCTTCTCTAAATCTTTTTGCTTTTACTTCATCTTCTAATTTTTTATTCGATGCTGCTACCACTCTTACATTCACTTTTAATGATTCTGAACGACCGATCTTTTCAATCTCACCATCCTGAAGAACACGCAATAAAGTCGATTGAGCATTTAATGGCAGGTCTGCA
>LOEU01000010.1 GCA_001516025.1 bacterium BRH_c32
TGGATAGATTCATAGTCATCCCATTTGGTTGTATTTGCGAAAACATAAATCTCAATTGGCAGACCCTCGGCACCCGGAGCTAATTGACGAACTAAAAATGTCATCGATTTATCTATATCATTTCTCTGTTTTAAATAATTTATAAGATAAGCTCTAAAGGTACCGACATTAGTTAATCTTCTTCCGTTCACTAATTCTGAATTATCGATATTATTTTCTTCGTTAAACTCTTCTACATCCTTTGATTTTTGTTTGAGGTAATCAGTAATAATAGATATATTTTTTAATTTGGCTAGTAATTCATCATCGGCAAATTTAATACTGCTTTGATCAATAAAAACGGAACGCTTAATTCTTCTTCCACCCGAGGCAGTCATCCCACGCCAATTCTTAAATGAATCTTCTACTAATTTATAAGTGGGGATCACAGTTATAGTTTTATCAAAATTTTGGATCTTTACAATATTAAGAGAGATATCAATTACATCTCCATCGGCACCATATTTAGGCACTTCAATCCAATCACCTACTTTTACTAAATCATAATTCGAAATCTGAATACTTGCAACGAATGAGAGGATAGTATCGCGAAAGACTAAAAGAAGTACAGCAGTAAGAGCACCCAGACCACCAATTAATGCCCAGGGGGATTGATCCAATAAAATTCCGATTATAACAATAGTACCAAAGACCCATATTATTATTTTGACAATTTGAAGATAACCTTTGATTGGTTTATCTCTGTTTTTGCTCGTTAGTTCATAATACTCATATACGCCTGTTAAAATACCGTTTGCCAAAGCAACAAATAAATAAACAATTACAGCACTGATAATTTTATGAATTAATGCCGTTAATTCAGGGATGAGATAAGCAAAAGAATTAATAATAATAAGAGAAAGCACATAAGATATTCGTTTAAGGAATTTCTCTTGGAATAGTACATCATCCAATTCTGTGCGTGTTTTTTTTATCAGTTGTTCAGCTACTTTTATTATTACATTTTTAGATATAAAGTAAAACAGAACGGAAATAATAATAACTGTTAAAAAACGAAGGGAATCATCGTACCACGCAAATTGGTCTAACCAAAGGGAGAACTTTTGTATAAAGGAACTATTTTTGTAAATCAATGCTAACATAGGATCATTTTTTTGTTATTTTACACACCAATTTATGATTTTTTTCATTTAAATGAACGCTATATACTTATGACCGAGAAAAAGAATATAAAAGCTTATGCCGCATGGATAACAATTTGTATCATTTGGGGTACTACGTATCTTGCAATAAAAATTGGTGTGGCAGATTTCCCTCCTGTATTATTTGCCGGGTTTAGATGGTTAATTGCAGGACCAATACTGATAGCGGTTATGCGATTACGGGGATATAAATTCCCTGAGAAAGGTGATTTAATCCATCTTGGAATTGTAGGAATCCTTTTGTTAGGGTTTGGAAATGTTTTGGTTGTGGTTGCAGAGCAATATATTTCAAGCGGACTAACATCCCTAATAATTACAACAACACCTTTTTGGATGGTGCTCTTTGAAAGATTTATGTATAAAAAAGGGAAGGTAAATAAGTTCGTTATTATTGGATTACTTCTTGGATTAGCAGGTGTAATCTTAATATTTTCACATGATATTGATACCGTTTTCAAAGGGTCATTCTTTATCGGTGCCGCTGCCCTTTTGGTTGCAGTTATCGGATGGGCTAATGGCACTCTCTATTCTAAATATAAAAAAGTGTCTGTTGATCCATTAATGGGTGCTGCATTTCAAATGTTTATTGCCGGAGTAATCTTAACATTGTTGGGATTTTCAATTGGAGAATATTCCTATATTAAAGCCACTGATGCAGGATTGCTTTCTTTACTCTATTTAATAGTATTTGGTTCCTTGATTGGTTATACATCATATATTTATGCAGTAGCTCATTTACCTATATCTTTGGTATCTACCTACGCATATATCAATCCGGTAATAGCAGTTTTTCTAGGATGGTTAGTTCTTTCTGAACCATTAAATATTCAATTAATTCTGGGTGGAATTGTAATTCTATTTGGAGTTTGGATGGTAAAAAAAGGAGCGCATTAAATAGCACTCCTCTTGAATATCTTCTTTTATTAATTTATTTCTTGCAGCAAATAACCTTTATCTGTTTTTAGGAATGAGAAAGTTGCCGGAAGTTTTTGTGATCCATTTACAAAATAAAGGTTCACTTTATATTCTTTATCTGAAATTTTTTCAACATCTCCAACTTCATAGGTTTCTGAAATTGCTTTCATTGCACTTATTTTAGAACATACTTTCTTAGCATATTTTAGTTCATTAACATTTTTAGGATCTAAGCTAACCTTATTATTTCTTTCTGTATCATCGCCTTGATAAATAATCAATACTGCTGCTTTTTCATAATTTTTTGAACCGCTTAAATCAATTAGTGATTTCGATGCGGCTGTTATTTCTTTATCTTGAGCATTAACATTAATTAGAAAAGCAAAGAATAAGAACAAGATTGCGAAGGATATTTTTTTCATGGTTGATTCCTTTCATCTATTTGATTCTTAAACAAACAGATCGAAACAAATGTTTCATAAATTTATTTAAATCTTAATAAACAAAGTGCTTGATTTGTTCTCCTTTTTTACCGATTTCTGTCATAGCTTCAATTCCTAGTTGAAGATGAATATCTACGAATTGACTGCTTACTTTTTTATCAGATTCTTCGGTTTTTATTCCTTCGGGAATCATGGGAAGATCTGAAACTAATAACAAAGCACCTCGAGCAATATTATTTGCATATCCAACAATAAAGATAGTCGCTGTCTCCATATCAATTCCTATTGTGCCAAGACCTCTAAGATATTTTTTGAATTGATTATCCCATTCCCATAATCTTCTATTTGTCGTATAGATTACTCCGGTACGATATTCTAGTTTTCGAGCTACTATTTTATCAGAGACGAATTTATGAAGCTTGAAAGAAGGAAGAGCAGGAACTTCAGGCGGTAAATAATCATTACTAGTACCGTCTCCTCTGATTGCTGCTGTCGGTAAGATAAAATGACCCAATTCAGTAGATCTTTTTAATCCGCCGCATTTACCTAGGAACAAAACGCCTTTTGGTTTACGTGCAATTAAAAGATCCATTATCGTAGCGGCATTCGCCGATCCGATTCCGAAATTAATAATTGTCAGTCCCGAAGTGTTTGTTGCTGTTTGCATCGGTTTCCCGATTCCTTGAACATCGCAATTAAATATATCTGCAAATTTCGTAACGTAATTGTGGAAATTGGTCAGCAGTAGGTAATCTCCAAAATCATCAATATTTGTTCCTGTATAACGTGGAAGCCAATTTTTAGCTATTTCTAATTTAGTTTTCATTTTTCGCCTTAGAAGTAATTTTCTTATTTGTGAATTTATCTATTTCTATAACTAATAACGAAAAAATATATCCAATCGACAAACCTATTAACATACCTCCTAGGATATCGGAGGGATAATGAACTCCGACATAAGGTCGGCTGAAGGAGACGATCGATGCCGTAATAAAGAGAGGGATTTTTATCTTTGGGAATAATTTTGCAAAGAAAATTGCTGCCGAGAAATTATTAACTGCATGTGAAGAGGGGAATGAATAAGATCCGGTGCAATGAACCAGAACATTCAAATCCGTAAATACATTGCAAGGGCGAGCTCTCTCAAATAAATTCTTTAAGAAAAAACTGCTGAATTGATCACTTGCTAAAATTAAAAAAGGGAGCACGAGGACTGCTATTTTTCCTTTCCTTCCTCCATACTTGAAACTAATGCTCAAAAGAAGAAAATATGCCAAATACCAATTCTTTACGTCTGTGATATAGGGAAGAAATTTATCAAAAAGTGGATTAGATAAGGTTTTATTGATAAAGTATAATAAAAAAATGTCGATACTATAAAGTATATCTATCATAATATGTTTTGCATAAATTGTTTATTTTAGTTAGCTAATATAGTTAACATTTTGGAAAATATATTTAAATATGGAATTTCTTAGTTACAAAAAAATTTTAGGAAGAACAAAGGGAATTGAATAATATAAAAGCAACAAGGACTACATCGGAATTAAGGAAGATTAACTACTTCAAAGAAGAGAGCAAGAAATCATTAATTTCTCCTTTTCAATCATTGGCTAAATTCACGGCAATTGCCGGAATTATAGCCTTGGTTTTTGAAGTACGGTATTTTAGTGAGTTTTCTTATCTGGTTTATATTTCTCGAGTTACATCGATCCTTTTGGCATTTTTATTATTAATTATTTCTTATACAAGTACGGGTAAGAAACATCCCGTTAGTTTGATACATGCTCTTCTAATATCGATAATTACTTCATTCGGCATAATAATCTATTTATATCCAAAGACATTAACCTTCAATTCGCATATAATTGGATTGATAATCTTCACTGCCGCACTGTTTCTTAGCTGGGACGTAAAGAATCAGATTATAGCAGCAGTATATTATATTGTGGTATTTGCCGCGTCTATAATTCTAAATGATCAAGCAATGTCGATGCTTCTATCGGGAATTGAATCTGTAGTACTTGTAGTGATTATAAGTATAATGGCAATCATAGCAAGTTATATAAATTATAAATTGCGAGAGGAGGCAGTCCTTAGTTCTTATGAGACTAATGTTTCGGAAAGACGATTTAGAAATTTATTTGAAAATGCTGCTGAGGGAATTTTTCAAATAAATTCGGATGGAATAATCTTTACGATAAATCCTTCGTTTGTAAGGATGCTTGGCTATACAAGTGAAGATGAATTAAAAAAGGTAAATGCAATTGAAAGTATTTTCAAAACTTCATCTGATTTTGATTTGCTAAAAAAACTTTTGGAAAAACAGGGGAAGGTAAGAAACTATCGCGTTCAATTGAAAAAGAAAGACGGGCATGAGATTACTGTTAGAATGAATGTTCGTCTCAATGATGAAGAATCGAATCAAAAAGAAATTTATGAAGGAAGTCTCCAAGATATTACTCAGCAGGTAATTGCAGAACTAGAGCGCCAAAAAGCAATTGATGCACTAAAATCTGAAAAAAATAAAGCAGATATCGCAGCCAAGAAAGCACAGCAGGAAAGTAAATTCAAAACTAAATTCCTCGCAAGTATGAGCCATGAAGTAAGAACTCCTATGAATTCCGTGATGGGGTTTTTAACTCTTGTGGAAAATGATCTCTTTGAAAGTAAAGAAGAATTAAAACAATTCAGTAAAGATGCTAAACTTGCCGCTGAATCACTTTTAGATATAATTAATAATATCTTAGATATCTCGAAGATTGAAGCAGGTAAGATGGAATTAGATGAAGAAGAATTTGAAATTACCGGTGAAATTAATAAAGCCGTATCAATCTTAAAACAAACCGCTAAAAATAAAGGATTGGATTTAGAACTAAATATTGATGAAAATATACCCAAAGTAATGTTCGGAGATCCGACACGCTATCGGCAAATTGCAGTAAACTTAATTGCTAATGCTGTTAAATATACAGAAGTGGGAAGTGTAAAAGTTAATCTTAATCTGATTAGTACAAAAGATAATATTATTGAGATTGGAACTGAAATAATTGATACAGGAAGAGGTATTGCGCCGGAACAAATATCTCAATTATTTGAAGCTTATTCTCAAATTAAAAATAAAAATTCGGTTAAAGAAGGTACTGGGCTTGGACTCGTTATAAGTAAAGAATTTGTAAAACTTATGGGAGGTGAAATTAAAGTAGAGAGCCGAGTGGGATTCGGAAGTAAATTTAGCTATACAGTAAAATTCAAAGAATCGCTCAAAGCAGCTCCTAAGCAGCCTAAAACCGGTGTCCCGGTAGAAGAATTACAATTCAAGATGAATGATTTTGAATTAAGTGAATCGAATGAAAACAATTCAAATGAAAAATCAAATCGAAAGAAAAAGCTTTTGCTTGTGGAAGATAATCCGATAAGTCAAAACTTAGAGTTAAAAATTTTAAAAGAAGTTGGATATGATGTAGAGGCAGTTGGAACCGGTCAGGATGCAATTGAGGCGGTCCATACCGATCGATTTGATCTTGTCTTAATGGATGTGGAGATGCAAGGAATGGATGGTTTAACTGCTACAAAGAGAATCAGAGAATCTGGAAGGAAAAGTTCAAAAGTACCTATTATTGCGGTTACCGCACATTCGAGCATGAAAGATAGAGAAGTATGCCTTGCAGCCGGAATGAATGATTATATTGCTAAACCGATTAATATACATTTCCTAAAGATCACAATTGATCAATGGCTCACCTCAGAGCGTCATTAATGAATTTATTTCAACTATCGATAATTATATTTGATTCTTGAAAAAGTTTAATAATAAGATGGAATAGTAATATGGCAGAGTTAAAAACAAAACAAAATAATGCAGATGTTAAAGAATTTATTAACATTTATGCTGAGGGCGATCAGAAAAAAAATGACAGTTTTGAGCTTCTTAAATTAATGAAAGAAGTTTCAGGTTTTGAACCAAAAATGTGGGGAGATACTATTATAGGGTTTGGTAGTTATCATTACAAATCAGAAAGAAGCAGTCAGGAAGGTGATTGGCTGCTAGTCGGGTTTTCTCCAAGGAAATCGGCAATATCATTATACGTCTATTCTGGGTGTGCGGGTCAAGAAGATATGTTAAAAGAATTAGGCAAGTTTAAAATGGGAAAAGCTTGTATTTATATTAAAAAACTCTCAGATATCAATCAGGATATTCTCAAAAAAATTATAAAATCTACAATTGACCATTTACAATCAAAGCATATAAAAAAAGCCGATTAATAAATATTAATCGGCTTTTTTAATATAAATTGCCATTAGTCCATATTTAATACTTCGGAGATGCTCTTCATCGCCCAATCGATCTCCTCTTTTGTGATCACGAGAGGAGGAGCGAAACGGATTATATTATCATGTGTTTCTTTGCAAAGAATTCCTTTTTTCATTAATGCTTCGCAGAATCTCCTTGCACCTTTTGCTTCAGGATTAAGTTCTACTCCTATAAATAACCCTTTTCCTCTAATTACCTTTACATGTTTACTATTTACATTTCTCAATTGTTCTCTGAAATATTCACCAAGCTCAAAAGATTTTTCGATCAAGTTTTCTTCGATCAATACTTTTAAGGATTCACGTGCAATCGCAACTCCAAGAGGATTACCGCCGAATGTGGAACCATGATCTCCCGGATTAAATACACCAAGAACTTCTTTATCTGAAAGAACGGCAGAAACAGGATAGCAACCGCCTGAAAGTGCTTTTCCAATTATTACCATATCAGGTCTTACGTCTTCATATTGATATGCAAATAATTTACCGCTTCTTCCTAAGCCGGACTGAATTTCATCTGCTATAAAAAGAACATTATTCTTTTTGCAAATATCGGCACATGCTTTTAAGTATCCATCGGGTGGTACAACTACTCCGCCTTCGCCTTGAATAGGTTCCACTAAGAATCCTACTGTATTAGGCGTAATTGCTTCTTCCAGTTCTTTTGCATTGCCATATTCTACATTCTTAAATCCCGGTGTGAATGGTCCGAATCCATCTTTATATTGCTCTTCAGTAGAAAAACTGATAATGGAAATTGTCCTTCCTGAAAAATTATTTGTGCAGGTAATTATTTCAGCTTTGTTTTCTTCAACGCCTTTAATTTTGTGTCCCCATTTACGAGCCGCTTTTAGCGCTGTTTCCACAGCTTCTGCTCCCGAATTCATCGGCAATGACATCTCATATCCGGTTAATTCGCTTAGTTCTTTATAAAGAAATGGGAGCTGATTATTGCGGAATGCTCTTGAAGTAAGAGTTACCTTATCAGCCTGATCTTTCATTGCCTTAATAATTCTTGGATGGCAATGACCTTGATTAACTGCGGAATAAGCAGCTAAGCAATCTAAATACTTATTTCCTTCTACATCATAAACCCAAACACCTGAAGCTTTTTCGATTACTACGTCTAACGGATGATAATTGTGTGCACCATACTTCTCTTCTAATTCGATATAATCTTTGGAAAGCATAAAGAAAGTCCTGATTTTTATTATTAAATTTGTCTTTGTAATTTAGGAAATATAATCAATAAGAAAAAAGTAAAATCGACACTTTAAAGTAGAGGAAAAATGAAAAAAGTAGTTCTTGTTTTGTTACTAATTGCTATAATTCCCCTTAATTTATCAGCTTGGGGAGATAAAGGACATAAATTAATCACGGCACATTCATTAGAATTCTTAAAAACTAAGATAAATCTTCCGGATTCAATAATAAAAGAAATTATAACTCGCTCTGTGGATCCTGACAACAGAAAGAAACAAGACCCTACCGAATATCCTAAACATTTTATTGATATCGATTTCTTCCCAGAGTACATGAGCGGTCAAATTGTACTTAACCGTGATGAATTAAAATCGCGTTATCCTGATAGTGTTCTCGTTAAGCAAGGTTATCTCCCTTGGGCAACTTTGGATACATATGAAAAATTAGTCGATGCATTCAAATCCGGTGAGAAAGAAAAAATTGTTCTTTACCTTGCTGATCTGTCTCATTACGTAGCCGATGGTCATCAGCCAATGCATGCTACTCTTAATTATAATGGTCAATTAACTGGGCAGAAGGGAATTCATTTTAGATATGAGATTGAGATGGTTGATGCTTATTTAGAGGAGATAATCAAAGGTCTCGTAAAATTTGATATCGGTACAGTTGAGAAAAAAGATTTAGAATACAAGATTTTCGATTATTTAAATGAATCGAATACGTATGTGGAATTAGTATTAAGTGCCGATAAGTTCGCTTCTAAAAATAAAGATAAGTATTTCGAGCTTCTATGGAATAGAACAAAGTATGTAACTATTGAGTCTATTAATAGCGCAGCAAAAGCTTTGGCAGATATGATAAATAGTGCTTATATAGAAGCCGGGAATCCTGAGCTAAAGTTCTAATTAGTTTTTTGCAGCATTTGTAATGCCTTATTATAAACAGTATCCACATTCAATTCTTTGATGCACTTGAATTGAATGTCGGTACGGCTGCAAGTTAATGGTCGAGGCGAATAGAAAAAACAAGGAGAGCATTCAAGTTCCAAACTCGCAATCTCATAATTTGTTTCCCACGGATAAATGTAATTCTTATTCGTTGGTCCAATAATAGCAATTACATCTCTCTTCATTGCGGCGGCTGTATGCATAAGGCTCGAATCATTTGTAATAAATAGATCTACTTTTTCTATTATTGCGGCTGTTTGAGTAAAGGTATTTGTATCGACCGAAAAAGCTAAATCTTTTTTAATTTTATTTATAACTCCCATTTTTAAATCGATTTCATCCGGTCCGCCAAACAGTAAAATCTTTGCATCGAATTTTTCAATTAATTTATTACCGAGCTCCGAGAATTTTTCAATTTCCCATCTTCTTTTTTCATGATTTTTTAATGTATTACACCCCGGATGAAAACCAATTAATAATTGATTTTCGTCCTCTTTAATTTTCGAAACAAATTGATTTGCATATTCAGTTTCATCAGAGTTAAGAATTACCCGAAGTCCTGAAATCTCAGGTCCTATTACTCCGGTTAATTTCATGACTAATTTTATATTCTCTTCAACGTTATGCACCGAATCATTTTCTTTAACTTTAACATTATTTAAGAATCCTAGCTCTTTCATATTGCTTCTGAGATATTCAATTCCCGCTCTTTTGGGTGCACCAATTAATAAACTAATTAAATTATATTCTTTCCTATTAGAGGGATAAACGTTTATTACTGCATCATATTTGTTTTTGCGAAGCTGCATTACAAATTTGAGTGAATCTAATTTTGAGTTTTTAAGAAAATCGAAATAATGGATTGTATTTATCTCTGGCAGGCGTTCATAAATATCTTTTACACCTTTGAACATTATCAGAGCATCTATCTCAGAAGATGGTAGAGTTTTTTTAAGGAATGACAATGCCGGAGTGAACATTAAGGCATCTCCGATTCCCGATAGTGCTATTACTAAGATTTTTTTCATGTAGGTATTATAAAAAACATCCCGCTTTAGGCGGGATGCTTTATGTGATTATTTATTCTTGTTTTCTAAATATTTCGTATTCTGTGCTTTTTCATTTTCATATTTCTGAATGAGCATCTTTATATTTTGTGATTCATGAGGCGCGATAGACATCAATGAATTTAGTAGTTTTATTGCTTCATCATACATTCTTAGATTTTCGTAATGTGTCAGTAATAAATCATAAGGATTATACCAACTGGAATAATCCGAAGGATTAGCTTCCAATTTTGCTTTTGCCTCATTTATTACTTCTTTAGCGTACGATTCATACTGAGAATTAGCATGAGCACTAAATAATATTTTAGCTACGTCATGTTTAATTCGATAATCCATTGGTATTATAGAACGTGGTATTTTCTCTTCCATCTTATCCAATACTTTTATCGCTTCTTGATTATTCTGCTGCTGATTAATATAATTAAGAGCCAATCTTATAAATCCATTTCTATAATTTTGAGTTAAGCGAACATGATTTTCATCATAGAAAATATTTTTATTATTCAGACCGCGGAACTTGAATCCGGGCTGATAAGTTTTGCTGTATCCCTGCGGTTCTTCCAAAAATTGTTTTCTCATAATATCTACATCGATATATTCCATCCCTGAACGAGAAACTAATTTTTTAGGAGTTACACGCATCGCCATACCTTCCATCTGAAGATAATCATCAAGTCCGAGCTTGCTATCATCAGAAACTGTAACCGCATAATAAATCGGACGTTTCCATTGAGCATTAAGTAACATATCAAGAACAATAATATCTTGTGTTCTAATTGCCCTGATATCGCCGAATTGAATTGTATTGTTCATTCTCCATGTCATATAGCCGGTGGCGGTAGTTAGCGAATCTGTAATTCCCCAATCCTTGATAGTGGCTGCATCAATAGGAATCTTCATATCCTGCGGACTGAAACGTTCCGGTCCAATATTATCGATCTGTTCATCGGTCAAGGACAATTCCACTTTTGGAGCTCCGTAAGGAGAAGTATTTTTAAGCTGCTTTATATACCAAGGTGTATTTAATAGACTTAAATTTGCCACTCTTACATCTCGCCTTACACCTTCGACATCTTGAAGATACCAAAGCGGAAATGTATCATTATCTCCATTTGTGAATAGTATCGAATTAGGTGCTACACTTTGGAGCATGTTATAAGCATAATCCCATGGCACATAATTATCAGATCTATTATGCTCAAAATAATTTACTGCGAGCATATTCACAGGGATTAAAATAACTGCAAGAGAAAGCACTGATATCTGCATCCATTTAACTGATGGTTTATTAGCAAAAGATTCAGTTATCAATTCATAAATTCCTCTGGTGCCGAGTGCTATCCAAATAGAGAAGACGAAGAAGGCACCGACATAGAAATAATCCCTTTCACGCGGTTGCGGCTCCTGCTGATTTTGATAGAATGCCGTCAGATAACCGAGGAAGACAAACATCGTAAGGAATACCGCTCCCATTTTCCAATCTTTTTTGAATTGGTAATAAACACCAAATAGAGCGAGGAGAAATGGTATTGCCCAATATTTAGTTATATCAACTCCCACATCCTGATAAGTCGATTCTCTGCCGATATAATTCCACATTAAGTAACGGTTGAACATATGATCCATCTGATAATTCCATGCGAAATCTAAATCACTCGAATAATTGGTATAGATGTTCTGTTGATGAGGCTCCATCGAGAATCTTCTTTTGAAAGTAGGGAAATCGCCATACTGCTCGCGATTTATATAAGACTCTAATTCAGAAAATGTTTTCGGGCTATTCATATTAATCGGAGGTTCTTGATTAGCGCGAATGATAATCATCGCCACGGAAGTTACTCCGAGAAGAGCGAAGAAGAATGCTTTGAAAACAAAATTAAATGTTGGTTTATCTTTCTTTTTACTCCAATAAATTCCAAAGCCGAGCAATGCGAACATAATCACAATTACGGAAGTATCAACAACAACATTATTTCCGCCGATAGTTGAGATAAATTTTGGAACATATTTTACCATTCCCGGATAAACGGAGATAAGTGTGAGACCGCCTATAACAATCGGGATGTAAAATGAATTTCTTTGGAAAATCTTTTTGTAAAATGCTCCCATATAAAGAGCGGAGACAGCAATAAAAATCAGTAAATATTTTTGGTCAATCTGTTTGAACATATCTTGTGATGGAGCTGCTGCATCAGTTTCTGAAATCCACATTAACATTGCTACAACAATTATTAACCCTACATGACCTAGAAAAATAAATCCTGTTTTCTTTAAGGTTTCTTCATCTGTTAAATATTTTCTAAAGATTACAACCATTGCCACAGGGACACTTGCTAATACAGCCATTAAATGGACACCGGTGGAAAGGCCAAGCAGATATGCAATTAGAAGCAGATATTTTTCATTATCCGGTTCGTCTGCATTCTCGTTCCATTTAACTAAAAGCCAAACGACGAAAGCAATAAAGAATGTTGAAAGAGCATAAACTTCGGCTTCAACTGCATTAAACCAAAATGTATCACTAAATCCTAATGAAAGAGCACCTACTGCTGCGGATATAAAAGTCGCCAATGCATCCATCAAATTATTATATACTTTACCTTTATAGTTCTCGATTAACTTAATAGCTATTAAGTAGAGAAATAGCACAGAAAAAGCAGATGAAAGAACAGAGATAGCATTTACTCTTGAACCAATATTTTCTGTGAATGGTATCATCGAAAATATTCTGCCAAGAATAATAAAGAAAGGTGTTCCGGGAGGATGGGGCACTTGCATCGAATATGAAGACGCAATAAACTCACCACAATCCCAAAATGAAACTGATGGCTGAACTGTCATAAAATATACAGCCGCCGCAACTGTAAATACTGCTAATCCAATAAAATTCTGGAGTTTCTTAAAATTCATTATACCACCGGGAATTGATTTATTTTATTATTAATTATCTGTTTCTGGTTTTTTGAAAAGATGATCGAAATTCTTTTTAGCTCTATTTACGTGATACTTCTCATATAAATTCATTAATCTCTGATAAGACAATTTATCTAAATCTTCATCGTCCTTGTGCCTTTTGACTAACATCTTATAATCGTCACGTTCCTCTTTTTCAAATTTCTTTTCGTATTTTTTTAGAATCTCGAAATATCTCTTTTGATCGAAATATGTCATTTTTTTTATTCTCTGAAAATATATATCCCAAAAGTTAATTAATTTTTGTTATAATATATAGTATAAAAAAAGGGAATATCAATGCAATTATACAAAAGCTACAAACCGATTGTTTCTATTGTCCTTCCAACCTATAATAGAGGCAAATTAATTGAGAGACCAATCAACTCAATTCTTAAACAAACGTTTGAAAACTGGGAACTAATTATTGTCGATGACGGGAGCGATGATGACACTTATTCAATAGTAAATAAATATCTTATGAAAAATGAAAAGATACGTTATCTTAAACAGACGAACCGCAAACCACCATTAGCATTTAATACCGGTATCCAAGCTTCTATCGGAGAATATATTACTTTTATCGGAAGCGATGATGAATATAAATCAAATCATTTAGAATTCCGATTGAATTATTTTAATGAAGATAAATCATTAGATTTTATACATGGCGGATTAGAAGTAATAGGACGTCCATTTGTAAAAGATAAAAATGATCTAAGCCGAGAAATCGCAATCTCCGAATGTGTTGCCGGCGGAACATTCATCGGCAAAAGAGAAATCTTTTTAAGTTTGGGTGGATTCCAAGACCTCAAATATAGCGATGACTCCGATTTTTATGAAAGATTACTTAAAACCGATTATAAAATTAAAAAAGTTGATGACCCCACTTATATCTATTACAGAGATACAGAGGATAGCATCTGTAATACAATAATTTAATATTTATAAGAAAATTTTAGATTGTGTATTTTTCTAATATATCCGATGGGATTCTTACCGGTTTGCCTGATTCTATTGATACTAAAGAAAAATTTGCTTTCCCTTCGGCTGCAATTTTCTTGGTATCTTTTCTGATAATCCAATAGTTGATTCTTACCTGTGCTCCGGCGATCTCCAAAATTTGAGTTTGGATAATTACATGGTCGCCCAAAAAGAGCGACCGTTTATAATCGATTGAAATTGAAGTTGCTACCCAAGTAAAACCGCGTTTTAGAAATTCATTCATCGGCACTTTATAATCTTTTGCCATCTGATCGAATCGAGCAAATAAAAGATAATCAAGATATTTAGTCATGTGAACATGATTATTCATATCTATATCATCGGGACGGACTAAGAGTTCTGACTCGAATTTTGAATAAAGCGTTTCTTTACTTGTCATCTATTCTTTTATCAATTTTTTATATATGAAATAAAAAGCTGCGGTCAATAAAACTGTCGAAATCACTTGAGCAATAATAGGAGTAGAAATTAGCTCTCCATTTATCCAACCCAAATTCAAGAAGAGACCTTTGAATGAATAATAAAATACTTTACTAATTAAAATACTTCCGAAAGCAGCGAAAAGAATATTCTTCATTGTTTTAGCCAAAATGAAAAAGGCAAAAATATTTATTGCTAATTCACTTGCAATGAGCACCGATTTCAATAAATAGGGGTGAGAAGAAACTACAAGCGAAATAAATGGAAGAAGCAAAGCTAATACGAGAGAATTATTTCTGTTTGTATATAAAATCGATAAAAGGACAATAATTCGCATCGGTTCAGCATAATAAAGAGGCACTGAGAACATGTGCGATATTGAAGGTATTAATAAAAATAGACCAACCATGATAAAATCAATGATAGCAAACTTAGCTAAGTTAAATTTTCTATCAATTACTAATGAATTTTGCATATAATCTCCGATATTTCTTGAATACAATATAATATATTAATATCTTATTTAAAATAATTTTCAATTTTGGTGCAAATATGAAAAGAAGAGACTTTATAAGCAAGGGAATTGTTGGCGGAATCGCTGCCGGCTCACTTTTATCTATCCCCGGTTTTTATTCTAAAGCAATCGCAAGACCATCCACAATGCAAAAATCAGATTATGATTTGGTCGCTATTAAAAATGGGGAACCGGATGTTATGTTTGATTCTGCAATTAAAGAACTCGGTGGAATAGGTAAGTTCGTTAAAAAAGGGCAGTCGGTTGTTATTAAACCTAATATCGGTTGGGATGTGGTCCCCGAAAAGGCTGCTAATACAAATCCAAAGTTGATAAAGAGAATTATTGAACATTGTTTTAATGCAGGAGCTAAAGATGTTTATGTATTCGATCATACATGTGATGATTGGAAGAGATGTTATTCATCTTCTGAAATTGAAAAATATGCAAAAGATGCCGGCGCAAAAGTTGTACCCGGTAATACAGAATCATATTACCAGGAAGTAAAAATTCCAAAAGGTAAATCACTTAAAAAAGATAAAGTCCATGAATTAATTCTAAGCTCGGATGTTTTTATAAATGTTCCGGTTCTAAAGAGTCATGGCTCTGCTCGACTAACAATCTCTATGAAAAATTTAATGGGTATTGTTTGGGATAGAGGTTATTGGCAT
Source organism: bacterium BRH_c32 (assembly GCA_001516025.1). Lineage (GTDB taxonomy): Bacteria > Bacteroidota > Ignavibacteria > Ignavibacteriales > Melioribacteraceae > BRH-c32. The sequence continues at coordinate 15,654 of LOEU01000010.1, forward strand.
CGCAATAATTTACAGCAATGCATTGCCGACTTCCCGACATTTCGCAAACCGGACTTAAATATCATTGATGCTTATGCAGTAATGAAACAAAACGGTCCAAGAGGTGTTTCTTTGGCTGATGTTGTAGTAATGAAATCGCAAATTATATCTACTGATATTGTTGCAGCCGATGCGGCGGCTGCGAAATTATTTGGTATCGAGCCGGCTGATATCCCTCATATCCAAAATGCTTTTGAATTAGGACTTGGGAATATCGATTTATCTAAACTCAATATTAAGAGACTTGTAGTATAGTATTGAAAAAGTTAAATCCGCTTAAAATATTCAGAATAATTTTGTCGGTAGTTTTTTTCGTACCTATACTAATTGTATTTCTCGATTTAGCCGATCTTGTTCCGCATGATATGAAATTAGTTTTCACTAATATTCAGTTCATTCCTGCATTCTTAAATATTGTTCAGAATCCTTTTGTCGATTTCGCAATATTCTTTTTGCTTATTTTAATTACACTTATATTCGGTCGTATATACTGTTCTAGTATTTGTCCACTTGGCGTTTTGCAAGATATAGTTTATTATTTCGTCCTCAAGATTAATAAGCGAAAAAGATTTCTTTATGAAGACCCGAAAAATATTTTTAGATATTCTCTTCTAATCATATCGGTTGTTGTTTTCATTGCGGGCAATATTCTTTTATTCAATCTCTTAGATCCATATAGCTTATTCGGAAAGATGAGTGCAAACCTGTTGCGCCCTGTGGCAATGATTATCAATAACGGTGCTGCATCGGTTCTCACTTCATTTGATATTTATATGTTATATCCTGTTGATCTCTTTTTTCATTTTCCGGTTTTTCTTTTCTCCCTAGCGATGCTTGTCTTTATTGTTTGGTTAGTAACTAAAAAGGGAAGATTATATTGCAATATGATCTGCCCGGTCGGTACTTTCTTGGGATTGATTTCACGTTATTCGATATTCAAAATTAGAATCGTAGAAGATGATTGCACAAGCTGTAAAGTATGCGAAAAGAAATGCCGAGCAATGTGCATTGATAGCAAAGGACAATTAATTGATTATTCAAGATGTGTGGATTGTTTCGATTGCATTTCCGCATGCTCCTCTAAAGCAATCGTTTTTTCAGCAAAGAATCCGCTAAAGAAAGATACTCTGATTAAGACCGAAAGTGTTTGCAATAAATTAGATATGCGCATTGAAATTCCTTCGCAAGAAAATTTGAATAACAAGCAACGGGATAGCTCAGAAACGAATTCAACAATTGATAATTCTAAGCGTGATTTCGTTAAAACAGTAATTGCAAGTTTTACGCTTCCGTCATTGATTTTAAGAGCAGCTGAAACTCCTAAAATTTATAAAAATTCTACAATAGTAGAAGATAAAAATTATTTAGTTACTCCTCCGGGAGCGAAAAGTATTGAACATTTTAATGACTACTGTACTGCATGTAATCTATGCGTTACGGCTTGTCCAACCAAAGTATTACAGCCGACTTTTATTGAATATGGAATATTCAATATATTCCAACCCAAGATGGATTACCATAAAGGGTTCTGTAATTTCGAGTGTAAAATTTGCAGCGATATTTGTCCTACCGACGCCATAATAAAAATCAATTCGCTTGATCAAAAAAAATTAGTTCAGATAGGAATAGCACATTTTATAAGAGAAAATTGTGTAGTAATTACTCAAGGGACTGACTGTGGTGCATGCAATGAACACTGTCCGACTAAGGCAGTAAAAATGATTCCTGAAGATAAATTGTTAGTTCCTAAAGTAGAAGAAGATTTATGTATAGGCTGCGGAGCTTGCGAACATGCCTGCCCAACGAAACCGTATAAAGCTATATATGTGGATGGAAATCCAATACATTTAACTGCAAAAAAACCAATTGTCGAAAAACAAAAGGTAATCGATACTACCGAAGATTTCCCGTTTTAGTCTGATTTGCAAAACTTACGATTATTCTCAACAGAATTAAATTTCATTATTGCATCAGTTGGTTATTGGTATATGGAACTTATTAGAAAAATATGTGGTATTAGTTTTTAAGATTTCTTCGGTTAATTATTCGTAAATTTATCTTCTACTTTTGAAAAATTAATTATTTATTTCATAAAAAAATGAAAAATATTAGGAGTTGCAATGAAATTCTTTAAAATATTTGTTGTTGTTTTCTTAGCGACAATCACATTAAATGCTCAAACAAAAAAGGAACAAAAAATGAAGTTAGTTTCAGAACAGGATAGTATTAGTTATAGTATTGGTCAGAGTATCGGAAAAAATCTTTCAGACCCAAATTTTGATTTAAATTATGAAGCAGTTATCGAAGGTATTCAAGATGCAATGGTAAACCACACTTCAATTATGTCTGAAGAAGAGATGAATAAAGTAATGACTGCTTTTAATAACAAAATTATGTCGAAAAGAAATGCAGTAGTGAATGAAATGAAAGAAAAAAATAGTGCTTTAAGCCAGGCATTCTTAGAAGCTAATAAACAGAAAGAAGGCGTGAAAGTTCTCCCTGATGGTTTACAATATAAAGTGATTAATTCAGGAGCAGGTGCTTCTCCCTCGGCAACAGATAAAGTAAAAGTTCACTATAAAGGTTCATTAATTACAGGCGAAGAATTTGATAGCTCATACAAAAGAGGGGAACCAACTGAATTCGGAGTAAATCAAGTAATTAAAGGGTGGACAGAAGTTCTTCAATTGATGAAAGTTGGCGATAAATGGGAAGTTTATATCCCTTCTGAATTAGCTTACGGAGAAAATGGCGCAGGTCAAATGATTGGACCAAATGCCGCATTAATTTTTGAAATAGAATTATTAGATATAGTAAAATAGATTTTCATTAATTCCTCCCCCGAAAGGGGAGGAATTAATTCTTTTATATCTTTACCTTCACTACAATTTTTCTTATCACAGTTTCTTCATCGGCAGTAATACCGGGCTTATGAGCATCACCCGGAAAAACAATAACAAAATATCCCGCAGTTAATTCAAGAAAATTTCCGCTTCCTTCAAAAAACATTATATCGTTTTCCGCTGAATACTCTGCAGTAACCTTAGTCATCTCTTTTAGATTAGAAAAACCAAATTTCTCTTTCCCCATTAGAACCAATTGAATATCGAGATAATTTTTATGTGCTTCCCAGCGTCCTGCGCTTTCATCCTTCGATTTATATTCGCTTACTAATGCATAAGAATTATCTCCGTCAATCTCGTGCCTTCCTATTTCCAAAGCGAACAGATCTTTTTTACGCAAGAAATCAAAAGCGCTTTTTAGGTTCTTATTAATCGATAAATAAAGATCGCTGTTATTAATTAAGTCGTAAATCATTTTTAACCTCTTAGTTCACATAAAAATTAATTGATGAAGGATATTTATTAGAAAAATAAATACGATTATTTACTTTCTGAAAATCTTCTTCATTTGCTTCTCTTATATTCATAAATTTATTAGGGTTTCTATCAAAGAACGGAAAGAAACTGCTTTGTATCTGTACTTTTAACTTATGTCCCGCTTTGAATGTATGATTGATATCATTCAAATTCACTTTTACTAATGTTGGCTCATTCGGTTTGAATGGTTCGGGATTCTCTTTATTGTTTCTGAATTTACCGCGCATCATTTCATAACGAACTAATTGATTGTAGTTACCGAACTCGACGTTTACACCTTCGATTTTCTTTGAACTGCTTGTATCGGGATAGACATCAATAATTTTAACTAACCAATCTGAATCAGTTCCTGAAGTAGATACGAATAAATTAGCAGTTATCGGACCGGCAAGCTCTAAATCAGTTTCTAAAATATCAGTTTCAAACTCGGCTACATCAGGACGAGTGGATGCAAACCTCTGATCTTCTATCATAAAAGTTCGATTATAAAATCCTCTTGAATCTTGAAACGCTGCTGTATAAGGAACCGGATTTGCAGGGTCATTTACATATTCAATATAATCAGCTTTATTTTTTGCATCTGCCGGCACTTTGCCTAAAAGTTTTTCATTTCCTGCGAAATAAAGTGTGTCAATCTTTGAGGTGGCAGGGTATTTGTCAAATTTATACCATCTATTTTCACCAGTACGGAAAATTGTCGCTTCTGCAATAGAATTCACTCCAATTCCCTTTAGGTAATAATTAAAAAATGGATAGATAATACTATCGTTATAATAAGTTCCGGTTTTTGAATCGAACGAGATATCTCCAAGCTTATCTCCATCACCTCTTGACCAGCCGCCATGTACCCACGGGCCCATTATTATTGAGTTATTTGCTTTTGGATCATTTTTTTCAATGGTCTGATAAATATTAAGAGGCCCATATTGATCCTCGGCATCGAACCAACCACCGACTATTAAGACCGCAGGTTTGATATTTTTTAAATGCGGAAGGATATTACGAGATTGCCAGAATGAATTATATACTTCATTTTTCATTACTTCATTCCAGAAAGGTCTTTCATAATTATAATATTTTTTATTTACGTTTTTTATAGGACCAAGATTCATAAAGAATTTATAAGCATCGGGAGATGTATATTGAGGTCCGCGCACCCATTCTTTTTCCAAACCGGTTCTTTTTACATCAAACCCTTGAAAAAAATTGAATGCCATTAACATACTGAAAGCACCGTTATGGTGCATATCATCTCCAACAAACCAATCTGATATTGGAGCCTGAGGAGAAACTGCTTTTAATGCCGGATGAGAATCGATGGCTGACATTATTGTATAAAAACCGGGATATGAAATTCCCCAAATTCCTACGTTACCATTATTATTAGATACATTATTTATTAACCAATCGATTGAATCATAAGTGTCGGTGGTTTCATCAATATCTTTGTTGCTTTTTTTATTTGGGATATAAGGGCGCATATTCACATATTCACCTTCAGATTGAAATTTTCCTCTTACATCCTGAAAAACAAAAATGAATCCATCTTTATCAAATTCAGATGAAGGTCCTAATTGATATGGGTAAGCATCTTCGCCATAAGGTCCGGCTCTATATGGAGTGCGCTGCATAATAATTGGATATTTTTTCGATTGATCTTTAGGCGAATAGACGGCAGTAAATAATTTAATACCATCCCTCATTTCAATCATATATTCTTTTTTGGAATAATTGTCTTTTAAGAATGTATTGCCTTGCGAGTAACAGGAAGATGCTGCTATGATAAAGATAATTAGAAAAGCGAGTTTTCGCATTTTACTTCCCCTTATAATTTAGATATTTTTCTGCATTTTGTAATTTCTTAATATCCCCAATATCGAACCAATAATTTTCGGAATGGATATATCCGCTAATTTTTTCATATAGTATTATTTCCAGATAAGTATTTATTAAAGAAAATTTTTCTTCCTTCTGTAAATATTTAAAAATATCAGGGGATAGTATATGTATTCCACTGAATGCGTATTGCTTTAATTTTCCTGCAATCGGAATAATTCTTTCGCCGGATTTAACGTTTTCCCAACCGCACATATATAGCTCTTCATTAAATAGTAAATATCTGGATGACTCCCTTTCTAATATTCCTAAAGTGGCGAGTGTCCCTTTATTATTATGATACGCAAGCATATCATGAAAATTTATATTCGTAATTATATCAACATTTTGAACGATAAAAGGTTTTTCATCATCGAAGAACCAAGCTGCTTTTTTTAATCCTCCCCCGGTATCGAGAGGATAGTCTATTTCATGAGAAACTTCTATTCTTATCCCAAAATTATTATTCGATTTTAGGAAGCTGATTATTTGATCGGCAAAGTGATGAACATTAATAATAATTTCGGTTACATTGTATTTTATTAGATGCCTAATTGCTCGCTCAAGATTTGTTATCCCATTAACTTTAACTAATGCTTTTGGAATAGTATCTGTAAAGGGTTTTAATCTTGTTCCATATCCGGCAGCTAAAATAAATGCTTTCATTGTGGAAGATTTGTATGAATTACTTCAGTAGTAATCCGATATTTTTCTAATAGATGCACTTTAGTTTTTTCCGCAAAATAAACCGATCGATGCTGTCCGCCGGTGCAGCCAAAATTTATCATCAAATGCTCAAACCCTCGTTCGATATAATTATCAATCGCTTGATCTATAATTGCAAATACATTTGATTTGAATTGTTCAACTTTAGAATCGCTCTCTAAGAAATCTATTACTGGTTGGTCTTTTCCGCAAAGCGTTTTAAATTCCTCTTGTCTTCCGGGATTATAAAGGCATCTGCAATCGAAAACGAAGCCGCCTCCATTTTCCGTTTCATCTTCCGGAATTCCTTTCTTATAAGAAAAACTTGTTAACTGTATTTTCAATTTTGTCTCTTTTTTTTCTTTAAATAAAAATTTTGCTACATCTTCTGAATCTTTCATTTTTCTGATTACTTCAATTAAATAAGTAATCGAATTTTCTTTGGGTAATTTTGATATAATAAAATCAAGGTTATTAAGTGCATAAGGAATACTTTTTAGGAAGTGTTCTTTCCTTTCAAAATATCCTCGATAACCATAAGCGCCGAATGCTTGAAGTAATCTTATTAATGCAACATAATAGTAATCTGACTTGAATTTTTCGTTATCGATAGTCTCATAAGCACCCGCAATAGATAAATAATATTCCAATAAATATGATTTCGTGCCATTTGTAAGATTTGCCTTGGCATCAAATAAGAGTGAGGCAACATCATATTGAAGGGGTCCGCGTCTCCCGCCTTGGTAATCTATAAAATATAATTCATTGTCTTTAATCATTATATTGCGCGATTGAAAATCGCGGAACATAAAATAATCATTTTTTATCTCGGTAATTATTTTAATCAGTGCATTAAAATCATTTTCTAATAATTGTTCGTCGAATGGAACATTTACTAATTTTAGGAAATAGTACTTAAAATAGTTTAAGTCCCATAGAATAGATTGATAATCAAATGATTCTCTAGGATAACATTTCTCAAAATCAATTTTATCCGTATCAAGCATTTGAAACTGGACTAATTTGTTCAATGCAATTTTGTAATTACGTAGAATAAATTCCGGTTCGAAATTAGATTTTACAACCGAAGAATATAGAGTTTCGTTACCTAAATCCTCAATAATATAAATTGTTTTGTCTTCGCTCGTATGGAATAACTGCGGAACGTTAAGCTTATTGAAGTAGAATAATTTAGTAAAATAAAAGAAAGCACTATTCTCCCTTATATCACTATTATAAGCTACGAGATAGCTTTTCTTATCGACATAAATTCGATAATATCTACGTGCCGAGGCAGATAAAGGGAGCGAAGAGATCTTATCGAATTTTTTATTAAAGTATGCAATGCATTCTTTATTTATTTTTTCGAGCAGGTCTGCAATTAATAATTCAGAACCGGAGATAGCCATCTTTCTGCCTCTTCAATTGAAAATCCTTTTCTTTTTGCATAGTCTTCCACTTGGTCTTTATTAATTTTTCCTGTGGTAATATATTTTGCATCCGGATGAACAAAGTATAATCCCGATACCGAAGAAGCAGGGAACATTGCAAGACTTTCGGTCAGCCGGATACCCGTCTGATTTTCTATATCCAAAACACTCCACATAATTAATTTCTCTGTATGATCCGGCTGTGATGGATATCCGGGTGCGGGTCTTATTCCTTGATATTTTTCCTCAATCAATTCATCATTGCTCAAATTATCTTTTGTATATCCGTAAATTTCATTTCTGTATTTTGCATGCAAAAGTTCAGCGAATGCTTCTGCCAGTCGATCAGCTAACGCTTTAACCATAATAATATTATAATCGTCATGATCATTTGTAAATTCTTCAATCAATTTTTCGATACCGAGCCCGGCTGTAACCGCAAAGAAACCGAGGTAATCTTTTTTACCCGAATCTTTAGGAGCAACAAAATCAGAAAGTGCAAAATTCGGAACTCCTTCAGATTTATTCTTCTGCTGCCTGATTGTATGAAAAATTGCCTTGACCTCTGATCGAGATTCATCTGAATAAACCTCTATATCATCTTCGATAGTATTAGCAGGAAATAAAGCTACCATTCCATTTGCAGTCAAGAGTTTATCATTAATGATTCTATCGAGAAGATGATTTGCATTGTCAAATAATTTTTGCGGTTCTTCTCCATATTTTTCGCTTTTCAATATTGCCGGATATTTACCTTTCAATTCCCATACATGAAAGAATGGAGACCAATCTATATATCTTTTAATCTCTTCTAATGGAAAATTATTAAAATTAAATACTCCGATAGAATTTGGTTTTGGAGGTGTGTAACTATCCCAATCAATTTTTAATTTATTTTTTCGAGCGGCTTCTAAAGCAATATAATCTCTTGCGCTATTTTTCTTATAATGGTCTTCTCTTAATTTTTCATAATCTTCTGCAATTGCTTTAGAAAATTCATTATTTGTTTTTGCATTTAATAAGTTACTAATTACTCCGACACTCTTAGAAGCATCTAATACGTGAACCGCAGTATTAGAATACTTCGGAGCAATCTTTACGGCTGTGTGAACTCTTGAAGTAGTAGCTCCTCCGATTAAAAGGGGAATAGTAAAACCTTCTCGCTCCATCTCTTTTGCTACATGAACCATCTCGTCTAATGACGGGGTAATAAGACCGCTCAAACCAACTGCATCTACTTTATAGATTCGTGCCGATTCTAATATTACATTTGAATTAACCATTACTCCAAGATCGATAATCTTAAAACCATTACAGCTAAGAACTACGCCTACAATATTTTTCCCGATATCGTGAACATCACCTTTAACAGTCGCAAGCAAAATAGTGCCGGCTGAAGTCGTCTCTGAATTTTTATCTAATTCAATGTATGGAGTGATAATAGAAACTGCTTTTTTCATTACTCGAGCGGACTTAACCACTTGCGGAAGGAACATTTTTCCTGCACCGAAGAGATCACCGACCACTCCCATGCCCGCCATTAAAGGTCCTTCGATTATCTCTAATGGTTTTGGATATTTTTTAATTGCTTCGTTAATATCGATATCAATAAACTCTGTGATACCTTTTACTAATGAATGCGAAATTCTTTCTTCCAGCGGAAGAGAGCGCCATTGCGATTCTTCAGCTTTTACTTTTTCGCTTGTTAAATTCTGGTTAGCATATTCGGTTAATTTTTCGGTAGCATTATCGCATCTATTGAGTATTACATCTTCCACTAATTTTAATAAATCTTTATTAATTTCTTCATAGACCGTTAATTGCCCTGCATTGACAATTCCCATATCCATGCCTGCTTTGACTGCATAATAAAGGAAAGCGGAATGCATTGCCTCACGCACATTATCATTACCTCTAAATGAGAATGAAAGATTACTTACTCCGCCCGAAATTCTTGCATGAGGAAGATTCTTCTTTATCCATTCGGTGGCATTTAGATAATCAACTGCATAATTATTATGTTCTTCAATCCCTGTGGCAATTGCAAAAATATTAGGATCGAAAATTATATCCTGCGGCGGGAAATTCAATTCTTTGGTCAAGATGTCGTAAGCCCTTTTGCAAATATTTATTTTTCTTTCGTAAGTATCTGCCTGACCTTTTTCATCGAATGCCATTACGATCACGGCTGCGCCATATTTCCTAACGAGCGCAGCATGCTTCTTAAATTCTTCTTCGCCCTCTTTCATGCTGATAGAATTGACGATCCCTTTACCTTGAAGGCATTTTAATCCTGCTTCCAAAACGCTCCATTTGGATGAATCGAGCATAATCGGAACTCTTGAAATATCGGGTTCGGATGCAATTAAATTAAGAAAGCGAACCATAGTCTCTTCCGAATTAATCATTCCTTCATCCATATTGATATCTATTATCTGCGCTCCGTTTTCTACCTGTTCGCGTGCGATAGATAATGCTTCGTCAAATTCTCCGTTTTTAATTAATCGTGCAAATTTTTTAGAACCTGTAACATTTGTCCTCTCGCCAATATTTACAAAATTCATATCAGCACGGAATATCAATGGTTCCAATCCGCTTAATCTTAATGTCGGTGTTATGTCAGGGATCACACGAGGCGGGAACTTAGCCGGAATTTTCGCAAATGCTTTTATATGTTCCGGAGTAGTGCCGCAGCACCCTCCTATTATATTCAGAAAACCACTTTCGGCATATTCCTCAAGTACTGACTGCATATCCGTAGGGGATTCATCATAACCTCCAAATTCATTTGGAAGTCCTGCATTTGGATAAAGACTAATAAAAACATCTGCGATATTTGAAAGCTCTTCCACGTAAGCGCGCATCTGCTTCGGTCCTAAGGCACAGTTCAGCCCGATACTTAATAAGTTTTTTGTATTAGCAAGTGAAATCCAAAATGCTTCAGTTGTCTGTCCCGAAAGTGTTCTTCCGCTTAAGTCAGTTATTGTCCCCGAAATCATAACGGGCAAATTAGTACCAAGCTCATCTTGAATTTCTGTAATGCCAAAAATTGCTGCTTTAGCATTAAGTGTATCGAAGATAGTTTCGACCAATAAAATATCTGCTCCGCCTTCGATTAATCCCTTTGCCTGCTCTTTATATGCCTCTCGGACATAATCAAAATCAACTGCTCTGAATCCGGGATCATTTACATCGGGTGAGAGCGAAAGCGTTTTATTTGTAGGTCCTAATGCTCCTGCAACGAATCTTTGAATCTCCGGATTACCTTTTGTGAATTCTTCTATTGCCTCTTTGGCAAGACGTGCAGCTTCAAAATTTAATTTATATACAAAATCTTCGGTACCATAATCGGCTTGAGATATCCTTGTACTATTAAATGTATTTGTTTCTATAATATCGCTACCGGCTTCGAGATATTTTTTATGGATACTTTTGATTATCTCCGGTTTAGTGAGGTTGAGGATATCATTATTACCTTTTAGGTCGGAGCTATGTTCTTTGAATAATTCACCGCGAAAATCTTCTTCTTCGAGTTTATAGGGCTGAATCATAGTCCCCATAGCACCATCTAAAATCAAAATTCTTTCCGTTAAAATGTCATGTAGTTTTTTAAAAGACATATATTTATTTTTTAGATAACCTATTTTGTAAATAGTGCCAAATATAGCTAATTTACCTTTCAATTAAAATTATCGTGGAGAAATGATGATAGTCGTAACAGGCGGCGCGGGCTTTATTGGCAGTGCTCTCGTTTGGAGACTTAATAAACTTGGGCATACTAATATTATTATTGTAGATGAACTTGGTAAAGATGAAAAATGGAAGAACTTGGTGGGTCTTAATTATACTGATTACTATGATAAATTCGATTTTATAGAGATGATTTTGGATAGAACTGTACCTTTTGATATCGATGCAATTTTTCATCTCGGAGCTTGTTCCGCCACTACTGAAAAAGATGCTGATTTCCTAATGACCAATAATTATAAATATTCTCTCGAATTGGCAAAGTACTCTTTAGAACATGATGTTCGTTTTATCTATGCTTCCTCTGCCGCTACTTATGGAGACGGGAGCAACGGCTATTCTGATAATGAGAGTCTTCTCGATACACTAAGACCTCTTAATATGTATGGCTATTCAAAGCATCTTCTCGATACTTGGCTTCTCAAACATAAATTGCTCCATAAAGTTGTGGGACTAAAATATTTCAATGTATATGGACCCAACGAATATCATAAGGATGATATGAGAAGTGTTGTACATAAGGCATTCGGACAGATTCAAGAAACGGGGAAAGTAAACCTATTTAAATCTTACCATCCCGATTATAAAGATGGGGAGCAGAAAAGAGATTTTATTTACGTGAAAGATGCAGTTGAAATGACTTTACACTTTTTCCATAATCGTGATATTGGTGGTATCTATAATATCGGTACGGGTAATGCACATACGTGGATAGAACTTGTTACGGCAATATTCAAGGCACTTAACAAGCCCGTTAATATTGAGTTTATTGATATGCCCGAGCACCTAAGAGAAAAATATCAGTACTTTACTCAAGCAGATATTTTTAAGATAAGAGAGAAAAAATATATTCATCCGATCTATGATATTAATGTCGGCGTTTCGGATTATGTAAAAGAATATTTATTAAAGAATGAATACTTGGGGCTAAGTTGACAATTTACGCAACACTAATTTATGTCCAAAAAGATAATTGCACCTTAATGCTTCACCGAAATAAAAAAGAAAACGATTACCATAGAGGGAAATGGAATGGTCTCGGAGGGAAAGCCGAAGCGGGAGAATCACCTGAAGAATGCGCTATGCGCGAGCTTTATGAAGAATCGGGACTTAAAGCAGAAAAAATGCAGATGAAAGGTTTTATTACATTCCCGATGTTTGATGGAATAAATGATTGGCATGTTTTTCTTTTTACAGTTTCTGAATTTGAGGGCGAATTAATAGAATGTAACGAAGGTCATCTCGAATGGGTGCCTGATGATAAACTTACCGAACTTAATTTATGGGAAGGGGATAAGATATTTATCCCCTGGTTATTTGAAGACCGCTTCTTCAGTGCTAAATTTATTTATGAAAATAAACAGTATATAAGCCACACAGTTAATTTCTATTGAACATTCACTCGTCTTAAAAACCCTAAAATCAGATCATTAACTGCTGCAGGATTTTCTATTGGAGTCATGTGTCCTGAGCGAGGAACGATTGCAATTTCAGAATTAGGAATTTTCGCACCCATCTCTCTCATTTTTTCCGGAGGGGTTAATTTATCGAATGCTCCGCATATTAATAAAGTCGGTACGTTAATCTCTTTTAAGAAATCATTTGTATCAGTCCGGCTTAAGAGAGCAATCGTTGCTCCTTTGATTCCTTTCGATGAATTCTTTTTTGATTGCTTAATCCACGCTTTTAATACTTTAGGATAATCCTTTGGTGCATCCACTGAGAAACAATTTGTAACAAATTCTTCGACGAATTTATCGCACTTGCCGTTATTAATTTTTTCAATAATTCCGGCTCGTTTTAATTTATTAGCGTTATCGTCTCCATCAGCTTTTGTATCCATTAATATAAGTGCAGAATAATCTTCTTTATATTTTTCGGCAAATCGGAGTGCCATATATCCGCCCATAGAAAGACCGCAGATAACAGGTTTTTTGAGTTTTAATTTTTTTATGAGATCATAAAGATCATCAACATAAGATTCCATTGTATAGATTCCGTCTCCGACTTTACTTTTACCAAGCCCTCTTACGTCATAGGTAATGCACTTAAATTCGTTTTTCAATGCCTTTGTGGTATCTTTCCACATTGTGCTATCATAAGGGAATCCATGAATAAAAACTATCGGTTTACCTTTTTCATTACCAGTTATATTAACAGCTAATCCATTAATTTTTTCTTTCATATTATCCTCCATCGAATTATAAAAAACGGTTCCGATAAAAATATCGAAACCGAAAATTTAATTAATAACTGTAAGTTAAAAGATTCAGGGATAATATTCATATTATCTTTTTATTAAAAATAATATAGATACTTCACTTTAAGCACGGCAGCTCTTTCGGCTGTAACCATTTTAAATTTGTCATTACGTGCTTGGATCTCATTCACCGCAAAATAGATCCAACTTTTTGGTGAAAAATTATATGAGAATAAAAGTCCTGCAATTATTCTTTCCATTCTGTCAGTTGATCGGACAAATATATTATCTACATATACACGGACACTTAAATCATTTACGGGTGTTAAGTCTATGTATGGACGAGCGTTATATGTAATATCTTCAATACCGCCATCAGGATTTCCTTCTATAAATAGATCTAATGAAGAACCAATTTTGAAGGTTTTATGAGCTTTCCAATCTATTTCACCGCCTACCCAAGAATAATTTGCAAGATAATCACGCGAGAAATTATATGTATTTTGGTATCCGCCATATAGATTTGCGCTCCAATCGGGTGAAGTGTTATACCAAGAACTAAGATTAATACTATAAGAATTATAATTCTTTCCGACATCGCGAGCTTTGCTATAATCTAAATTTAATTCAAAACCCCATCCATTTCTGAATTGCATATTGAAACCGAATAGACCGCCATAATCCGTAAAGCTATCGGCTTTTTCATAATTAAGGACTACACCGGTATATGTAAGAATTTGAGAAACAATTCCCTCATCAGGAAGCCATACAGGACCTACGAGAGAGACAAATTCGCCTGTCCCTTTCCATGGAGCAAAACCGACAGAATTAATATCAAAATCATCTCCGATATATCTTCCGCGTGTATAAAACATTAAGTCATTCGTTAAGTAAGTAAAACCAAAAGATCCGGCATAATCGCCTTCTGAATTATTTATCGAACGTGCTAATTGATATGCAAATTGATATTCAGGTTGTCTGAAAGCACCATCTATATCTATTACACCATTCACGTTTCCGGGAGTTTGCTTGCCTACAAATAATACACCGATAGTTGAATTCTCTAAAATAGTTTTTTTTACACGTCCCGAAGTAAATAGCGCAGCTTCTTCGATCATCTTAGTATCGCCATCCATATATTGAGTTTCAGCAGTACGTGCAGCAAAACCTCCATATTCCCAATCGCCAATTCTTCCGGATGCTTTTGCCCCAAATGTCAATGGCACTTCCGAGCCATCGGGCAATCTCTTACCAATGCGGCGCGAATAAAATAAATCCATCGGACGATAGAAACCGGTATTGCGCTGCCTTCCTGCAGGCATAAAAATTTCATTTCCTTGAACAAAGAAAGGTCGTCTTTCACTAAAGAAAGTTTCATAGCGCGAAATATTAAATTGGAATGGATCAGCTTCAATCTGAGCAAAGTCGGGATTGATTGTAGCATTTAAGGTTAGTTGTGCAGAAGGATTATAGAAAACATCTAAACCAACCTGCGGTTCAATATCATATTTTCCGTCTCCTTGATAAGTTGCTTTGCTTAGTCCAACGGGATATATTTCTAAATTAAGACCTTCGATTGTGGGCTTAAAATCACCTAGTAATAATTTTCCGAATTTAGAAATTCTTTGTCCCTCGCTTTTTTCATATTCGCACCAGTATTGATCTTCTTTATTTATGGGTCGGTAGCGGTCGAAATCTAATCCCCATTGATTAAGATCATTATTGTATTGAATCGATTTATAGGGAATTTCCATTTCAACGACAAAACCCCAGTCATAAATTCTTGAATCGGCAAACCAGATACCATCCCAGCTATAATCTCTATTACGTGCATCATCGATAAGGCGGCAATCTGCTTTCACCCCTGAAGCAGACACTGCGAATTTATAAGCACTTTTTTGATCTCCGAAAGTATCAATCATAAAAGAGACTACATCACCGCTAAAATCATCCAATTTACCTGTGAAGTTTTGAATGTTTTCTCTTTCGTCGTAGGAGATAATCAAGCAATAGATTGCGTTTTCGGTTGTTAGAACTTTCGCTGTTGTTTTTCTGGTAATTGGCTGATTAAAATAAGGAGCGTGTTGGAAAAAATCAGTTGTAGAATCGGCATTAGACCAAGTATCATCAATAAAGCCATCAATATTAATTTTTTCTGAAGTTAGCTTTAGTTTGAGTATTTTCTCAGAATTTGGATTATTGCCTGCATATAAAAAAGATACAGAAATAAATATAAGGAGTAAAAAATTTTTCATTTAACACCGGATTAGTTACGTATGGTTTTTAGACGTATGAAGTAGGGGATTGGTTACAAAGTTACTCTTCTTCAAAATAATCTGTATCGATTTTTTTGATTAAATAATTTGAAACTGTAGAAACAGCTAGATCATTCTCAATCATTAATTTTGCTAATTGTTCACCATCTACTAAAACTATTTTTGTTTCATTTCTTGGAGCATAATCTAATGCTTCTTTAGAGAAATAAGAAGTGGTAATAAAAACGCCTTTTTTTGCTCCTTGACCGGCAAGAGCTCCTACGAATTTTTGTAATTCAGGTCGTCCCACTACTCCTTGCCACCTTTTTGCTTGTACATAAATAATATCTAGCCCAAGTTTATCTTCTTTTATAATTCCATCAATTCCTTCGTCCCCGCTTTTCCCGATTGCCTTACCGGCATCTGCCATCGAACCGCCATATCCCATCTTCACAAGTAGTTCTATTACAAGCCTTTCAAAGAATGCAGGCTTAACGTTTTTTACTTTTGATAAAAGTTCTTGAGCAAGAGTATCATTTATTTTTTGAAATGAATCTTCCATATTTTCTTCAGGCGTCTGAGTATCCTCTGTCGAATCAGATTCATTATCCTCTAAATTATTACTTCTTTCTTTTTTTGTCGAATTTATATGCTCAATAAATGCAGGTATAGTTTTAATAAGTTGCAAATTAATAATAGGCGGATTTCTATGTAAAAGGGCTACACCATTATCTGTAATTAAATAATATCCCTTACGAGTTTTTTCAATAAGTCCAGCCATTTTTAGATACGAAACTGCCCAATACACTCTATTGGTAAATCTTGATTGAGTTCTACTCGGCAATAGTTCTTCGATTTCAGCTTCAGTTAATTTATATTCTTTAACTAAGTGCTCTACAACTTCTTTTGTAGATTTTTCTTCCTTCGAAGACATGAATTTTAATGCTGGTAACATTAGACTTTGGAAATCAGGAATAGCCATAAACCCTCTTAATTTTTATTATGTTGATTCTACAATTTTTATTTCTTCTTCAGTTAATCCGTATAACTCATAAACAAGATTATCAATCTGCCGATCAAGAGAAATACATTTATTTTCTAAGTATTCTTTTTCACTTTCAGTTTTGGCTAAAAATAATGTTTGTTTTGAATTAAGAATCTTATCAACTAAGTCAATAAGAGCTTTTGATATTAGTTTATCATGGTCGTCAACTATAGGTAATTTTTCCACTTCAAAAACTCGTAGTTCAATATACCCACCTCCTAAATGAGTTGCTTCATATTTTGTCCTTGCATAAAAAGTCATTAATTTTGAATTCAAAATTCCTAACAAGTATTTTAATTCAACATTTTTTGAAGATTTTATGACATATACTGTATTGATAGGATTTAATTCTCCATTTTCATCAATAGCTGATTCAAGTACATAACATATTTTCTTCATTAATATTTTTGAATCATTATCGATTTCAAATTGTTTAGAATTTTTATAATATTTTTGCTTTGAAAAAGCAAATCTTGAAATCTCTTTATTAGTAACAGCAGGAACACTATAATTTTTCTTTTCTGTACCAAGGTCTTTTGAAGTACCCCTTCCACGATAAACTGAAAGAGAATTCATATTAGCAACTGATTCAATTTTTTCTACTAATTCATGTTTATTATCAAAACTTAATGTTAGAATATTTTCATCACCTTTTAACAGATTTGATTGTTCAATTATTTTTTTAGTTAAGAAGTGTTTCTCATTATTTAATTCAATTATTTCAACCGTTGAATTTTTTGTTTTTTCTTTTTTTATCAAAAAGATATATGGATATGTAGAAACTGAACCAAATACTTTAGCTAATGATACATCAACTAGTTTTTCAATCGTAAAATTCGAAACTATCCATTCTCTCAATGGTCTACCATAATTTGTGACGCAGAATTTATTAGAAGTTATATAACCTAATGTTGCATGATCTTTTAGTAGTTGAACAGCCCTTTCATAAAAGAGTTGATATAAATCAAATTGCCCAATTCCAGATAAATAATTATCACGAAAATAATTTCTTGGTTTTAAATCAATATCATGTACTCTTACGTAAGGGGGATTCCCAACAATAGCATCAAAGCCACCTTTCTTCATTACTTCTGGAAATGCATCTTCAAAGTCCATCGGGCGCAATTTAAGTTCCTCTTCACGACTGAATAACTGTCCATCCAATATATCCGTGCCTATCAATGAATTTCCGCATATAATATTAGTATTCAAGTTTGGAAGTAATTGCTCTTTAAACATCACCCACGTATCTTGTGCCGTTGCAGTAGTTTCGTCTTCTAATAATTTCAAATAAAGTGAAAGCTGAGTTACTTCCACTGCCTGAGAATCGAGATCAACTCCATAAACATTATTCGTGAGAATTTTCTGTTTCTGTTTTAATGAAAGTATCCATTTTTCATCTTGTAAATGGCATCCATCCTTTTTTGCCTGAGCAGGATTATCTTGATACCACTTGCTATGATATTCTAAAAGACGATCAAATACAGTTATCAAAAATGAACCACTGCCACAGGAGATATCCGCAAATCGAAATTTTGAAATTTCTGCCGGTGTTTTTCCTTCAATCATCTTTCCGACAGTATTATCAACTATGTAATTAACTATATATTGTGGTGTGTAATAAACTCCGCCCGCTTTTCTTACTTCGGGCTTTTCCTCAATCCTCACTCTTTTTTCGGTAGCGATCACAACCTTGCCAAGGAATCTCTCATAAATTGATCCGAGTATGTGGATAGGAATTATATCAAAATTATAAGGGGAGTTTACATGCGAAAGTTCGTCGCAAATCTGAGTGAACGATTTATCTGAAGGCTCAATAAAACCTTCACTATCGACAAAATGCTTTTTGAAAACAACGCCATTATATTTTGCATCTAATTTTCTTGAAACATTTCTAAAATCTTTCCAAGCATTTTTTGATTTCCCAAAGACACTTACATAGTGTTCCGGCTCAATCTGCTTATCTTCGAGAAAACGAATAAATACTAACCGGTCAATAGTTCTCTGAGTCATCTCGGTAAGCTCATCGCTTTCCAAAT
Organism: bacterium BRH_c32; assembly: GCA_001516025.1. Lineage (GTDB taxonomy): Bacteria > Bacteroidota > Ignavibacteria > Ignavibacteriales > Melioribacteraceae > BRH-c32. Next base: position 34,369 of record LOEU01000010.1, read on the forward strand.
TTGGGTTTGCTCTCTTAAATGACTTTGCAAGTGAATCTCTAATTTCATCTAATTCAATTAAAAATGCATCATCAATAGATTGGTAAAGCCCTTTATGAAGTCCTTTTTGCGCTGTCTTACCTTTTGGCTTAGGAAGACTCTCTGCGAATTTTTGCAAAGAATTATTTGCTACCGCCTCACGACTTATTAGCCAATATATTTCAGAAAATATTTCTTTATCTGTATAATCGCTATAATGATACTGCTTAATTTTATTATTTAGAATTGTTGTGATATCCGGTTTTAATCGGCAATCAATTATATGAAGTTCTTCAAAATCGAATAAGAAGGTTATTTCTGTTTGTGAGTTCCATCCATATCGGCAAGATTGGAAATAGTTATCTGCATTTAATAGGTTTCTCGATGGTTTCTTTGCTTCTAAATAAAACTTTACATCTCTGAAATTTGGCGCAATATAAAAAGCATAATCAGCTCTCTTCTGTGCTCTCTCTATCGATACACCTTTTTCAATTTTTAATTCCTGCTCGTAAGGATTTTTTTGTTCGTTATGATATACATCCCATCCGAGAGCATGAAAAAATTTATCAATAAAATCTTTTCTTACTTCTACTTCACTATATGAAGGAGATAAATATTTTGATTCGTTTTCTTTAAAATCTTGAACTAAGATTGAAACTTCTGCAAATGCACTTTCATATTTAGTCAAAAACGCCTCTACAATAGAAAATTAATTATCTAAATACGCTTTTTTATCCCATAATTACAAATAATTTTCTTTTCATACTCTCTTAATTATCACTATCGTCATATCGTCATTCTGTGGATAACCTTCGGTAAATTTACGCACATCTTTTACAATCATCGAGAGCATATCTTTAGCACTAAGTTTTCTATGCTTCTTTATAAATTCTATCAATTTCTCTTCCGAATACAATTGGCGTGTATTATTCATTGCTTCGGTGAAGCCATCGGTATAAAGCACTACAAAATCATCTTTCTTAATCGAGATAGTTTCTTCATCAAGTGTGCTCGAAAATTTAGTCCCTTCTTCCAATCCGAGTGCGATGCCGCGGCTCATTAATAATTTAGTTTCTCCAATTTCTGAACTGCATAATATCCCCGGATTATGTCCGGCACGCGAATAGAGAATTTCATTATTTCTATAATCCAATATTGCGTAGAACATACTTACAAATGAATTTTTCTCAATCGTTTTATATAATAATCGATTAACTTTACTAAGCACTACACGAGGCGATACATTCTCTTCGGCATGCGCCTGAAGAATTCCCTTGGTGAGTGTCATATAAATTGCAGCTCCCACTCCTTTGCCCGAAACATCGCCGATTGCAATTCCAAGCTTATCATTACTTAGCTTAACAAAATCGAAATAATCGCCTCCCGCTTCAACCGCCGGAATGCTGCATGCAGAAAATTCATATCCTTGAATATGCGGCTCTTCTTTGGGTAATAAACTTAATTGAACCTTAGCAGCAATCTCCATCTCTTTCTTTAAGCGCTCTCGTTCCGAGATTCTTTGTATATGTGCCGGTACTCCATAATTTTCAAATGCAAATTCTTCTTTCCTGAATCGACTAACAATATAAACCACTGGAACAGCTAATATTACTACGCTTATTGCATAAAAATTATAATTATAAAATGGATCGGCAGAAGCAGCTAATAAGAATGCACGTGTTATTATATAGACATAAAAATTCATTCCTGCTACAGTGAGCAGATCATAACGTAAATATATATATGCCGTAAAGCATCCCAATAAAAAGTTCATTAATAAGTCCACAGCAAATACATTTACCGATGGCGGTGTCTCGGCTACTGCTTGACTTAACATCATCACCGCACCGGTAAGGACTATTGATACCCATTTTTTTTGCCATCTCGGATAAGTTATATTAACCGTAAAAAAAGTTACTACCACACTAGCCAAAATAGTATTTGAAAATGCTCCGAGTATTACTTCAATTACCGGTAAATATGAACCATAAATCGATAATAAATTGATCGGAGTTATAAATAATTGAGCATCTTTTTGATTCAGTACTACACTTGCAAAAAGATATAAAAGACTTAGACCCGATCCGAGTATCATTCCTTTAAAAAGTGATTCCCCGGCTCCGAGAGTCAAAAATTTCCCTTTTGTAAATGCATCAATGCTGCTTAATTTTTCTTTCCATAGTGTCCTTGCAAATGACTCGCCAACCGACCAGCTTGAAAATATCAGAAGTCCTAGAAAAAAATATAATAATACACCATTTAGTACTACCGCTATAATCTTAGTTGTAATAAAATTAAGTGTTCCGATCGTGAATCCTTGTCCGAGTGCGGGCCAATAATTTATTAATACAATTAGAGAAGTAAATATGAATATCAAAAAGAGTGTAGTTCCGAGATTTAACCATACTTCACCTTGATGATATTTTTTTATAAAGATGAAGAAGGCTTTAATCATCCAAAAAAAGATGAAGAGTATTGAAGCAGTAACGAAAACTATTTGACCGGTTTCAAAATAATTTCTATATGTATCCGGTACTCTTAAGTTATTTTGAAAGCTTCCCGGTCTATCTCCTTGAACCACGGCTGTTATTTCATTAACAGAATTAAGTGAAGGTATCTTTTTCTCCCAAGTAAATTTATGGTCTATTCTGTTTACGTATTTCTCTTCTTTAGTTTCAACAAGCGAATATTCATCTAAATTTATTTTAAAATAGGAGAGCGAAAAAGCTTTTATTGTTTTCTCAGCTTCCTCGGAACTAACTGAAGCCATTTTTACTGTATCAGATAAGTTATATTCAAAAGAAGTTATCTTCCCATTTTGATTTACTTTAATTATGTATGTATTCTGCGGTATATTTCTATCAAGGTTTTTATGAAATAAAATTTCCCAACCATAAAAAGCCCAGTCTTTGGTTTTTAGTACTTCTTTGTAATCCTCGTTCCCAAGCTTTTTTATTAGATATTTATTCTCAATAGGTGAATTTTCGAGAAATCCTTCTATTGAATAGCCGGTGATATCAATCTTTTGCTCTGAAAGAAAATTTTTTGCAACAACAATTGCTTCACTCCTAGTTTCCTTTAGTTCGAAGCTATTATATGGAGATGATGGATATAAAACTATAATAAGAACCAGTATAATAATTCCCGAAATTATCCAATATTTGTTCTGAATCGATTTAATATCCATATTTTCTATTCTCCTTAGCTTTTTAGACGCTCCTATACACTCAAATGTTAGATTGTCTATACAATTTTACCTCTTTTATAATAAAATTAGCGAACCAAATTTTTCTTAATTTACTTATATTGAATGCTCGAATAAAAAATAAAGACAGAAAACTATGAAAGAACCGATTGTAGATCTAAATTTAGCTTTAGAACATGGATTAACTGAAGACGAATATAATTCAATTTGTTTGATACTCGGAAGAGTTCCCCGTTTTACAGAACTTGGAATTTTCAGTGTTATGTGGAGTGAGCATTGCAGTTATAAAAATTCAATTGCATTGCTTAAAACTTTACCGCGCCGAGGGGGAAGATTATTAGTGGATGCGGGAGAAGAAAACGCAGGTTTGATCGATATCGGTGATGGCTTGGCGGTTGCTTTTAAAATCGAAAGCCATAATCACCCATCGGCTGTGGAGCCATATCAAGGCGCTGCAACGGGTGTAGGCGGTATTCAGCGCGATATTTTTACTATGGGTGCCCGTCCAATTGCATCTCTTAATTCACTTCGATTCGGAAATCTCGAAGATGCACGTACACGATATCTTTTTGAATATGTCGTTAAAGGGATAGGAGATTATGGTAATTGTTTTGGTGTCCCAACAGTAGCGGGTGAAGTTTATTTCGATGAATGTTATAAGGGTAATCCATTAGTAAATGCTATGTCAATAGGTATTGTCGAGCATAATAAAGTGGCATCAGCGACAGCTAAAGGGGTAGGAAATCCCGTTATGATTGTAGGTTCTTCAACGGGTAAAGATGGTATTCATGGCGCCACTTTCGCATCCGAAGAGATTTCTGAAAAATCGGAATCAAAACGTCCATCCGTTCAAGCGGGGGATCCATTCACTGAAAAATTACTCCTCGAAGCTACTCTCGAAATTATTAAGGAAGATTTAATAGTAGGTATTCAAGACATGGGTGCTGCGGGTATTGCATGTTCCACCTCGGAAATGAGTGCTAAAGGTGAATCGGGAATGAAGATTGACCTAACAAAAGTGCCTCTACGCGAAAAAGATATGTCCGCTTATGAAATTATGCTCTCCGAAAGTCAAGAAAGAATGCTTGTAGTAGTGAAAAAAGGAAATGAAGAAAGAGTAAAAGAAATATTCGATAAATGGGATTTGAATTGCGAAATTATTGGTGAAGTTACTGATACCGGAATTATTGAACTTAATTATCATGGCGAAGTAAAATCGGAAATTCCTGCTTATGATTTAGTATTAGGCGGCGGAGCACCGGTGTATATTCGCGAGACTAAAGAACCAGCATACATAAAAGAAAAAGCCGCTTTCGATCTTAGATCACTTTCCGAACCGGAATGTATCAGCGATACATTTTTAAAAATATTTTCGTCACCTAATATCGCATCAAAAAAATGGGTCTTTAGGCAGTATGACCAATCGGTGAGAACCAATACCATTACCGGACCGGGACCATCTGATGCGGCTGTGGTATTAGTAAAAGGGACGAATAAAGCGATTGCCGCAAAGACCGATTGCAACGGAAGATTTGTTTACCTCGATCCCCAAAATGGTACGAAGATAGCCGTAGCAGAATCTGCTCGCAATATTGTTTGCGCCGGTGCCACTCCATTAGGCGTTACCAATTGTCTAAATTTTGGCAATCCTTATAAGCCCGAAATCTATTGGACATTCAAAGAAGCAATTAACGGAATGGGTGAAGCATGCAGATTCTTTAATACTCCCGTTACAGGCGGCAACGTCAGTTTCTATAACGAAAGTCCCGATGCAGCCGTTTTCCCTACTCCAGTTATTGGTATGGTGGGAATAATCGAAGACTATAATAATGTGGTTACATCAGTTTTCAAGAATGAAGATGATTTAATCTATGTTCTTGGGGAAGATTATGAAGAGATCGGCGGTAGCGAATTTCTAAAAGTAATTCATAATTTAGTAACCGGTGCAATTCCCAAAATTGATCTTCAAACCGAAAAAGACCTTCATACACTTTTGCTCAATCTAATTGATAAAAAATTTATAAAATCGGCACATGATGTTTCAGAAGGCGGAGTTATATCTGCCATTGCCGAATCATGCATAATGAATGAGAATAATCAGCTTGGAGCGCACGTTCATATTCCAATAAAAACAAGAGAAGATTTTTCATTGTTCTCAGAATCACAATCGCGTATCGTTATCTCCATCTCACCCGAAGATAAAGAGGAAGTGGAAGAAATCCTCTCAAAAGGATTTACTCCTTTTCACTTACTTGGCAGTGTAATAAAAGATGAATTGAAAATTAACGATCAATATAATTTTGATTTGAAGGTGCTTTCGGCAGCATATTTTAATACAATATCGGATAAGATGAATGTCAAAATTCGATAAACTAAAATTGGTTTTAAAAATTATGCCGGCAAAATATTTTAGAGCAATAAGTAATTTTTACAGCCATTATATTAAAGGGCTTTTCCAAAGAATTGAGGAGCATCATATTATTGTCTATGGGGGTGGAATGGCTTTTTCGCTTCTTCTAAGTCTGGTACCCTTTATTCTTACCATATTTTTTATCCTTAGCCAATATCTCGAAAGCGGCATTATTCAAATGCTTATAAGCGGAATTATCGATTCCACAATTCCTTATCCTGATTTTGCAGAATACTCTAAGGAAGCGATATTCAAAAGATTACCCGAAGTAATTGAATATAGAACTTTTGCAGGGATTATCGGTATCGGAGGTCTCGTATTCACTTCCACTTGGCTTTTTAGTAATATGAGAATAATTCTTAATAAAATTTTCCATACCGTAAAAAGAAAAAGTGCCATAGTTGGATTCCTTCGAGATATTGGGATGGTGGGAGTTTTGATAGTTTTTATAACTGTATCTACTTTTTTACTTCCTGCATTTAATATAATTGTATATGCAGCTGATAAAATTGAGTACCTTAATATTTTGCGTGTGAGCGAAGTATTGGATTATTTAATTTGGGGCATTGGTCTGCTCGTTACATTTATACTTTTCTTTTTGTTATTTTACCTAATCCCTTATGAAGCATTGGGTAAACGAGTTCCTGCAATATCCGCACTTTGGACTACGATAATGTGGGAGGGCGCCCGACTAGGATTTGGTTATTATATCTCCATATTCCTGAATACAAATCGTTTTTATGGGGCATTTATTTTGGTTATAGGTATTCTTTTTTGGGTTTTTTATTCCTCTTGTTTGTTTATTATTGGGGCAGAAATCGGTCAGCTTTTCCGTGAAAAACATCCACGTGTTATAAAATAATTTTTTTTAATTTCAATAAAATATTGGGTAATAAAATGAATAAACGTACTCTTATCTTTTTCACAATCATACTTTCTCTTACATTTACAAAATGTACTAAGTCGCAGGAATCTCTTGAAGTAAAGAAAAAAGTGAATGCAGAAAATCTTAAGAAATATGAATTTAAGAATCAGGACTTAGTCGAATTTGATAAATCGAAAGCAAAAAAAATTAAAAAGCGCACTAAATACGCAGCTTTTTATACTAACATGGGAACTATTCCTGAATATAAAACACTAACTGAAGAAGTCTTCTTTAATAAAAAAGGAGAAAGAACTAAAGCAATTAGATATAAATCTATCGGTTCAGTCGATCTTATCTACACTTTTGAATATGATAATAAAAGCAATTTAATTCATAGCCTTACGATGAATGGCGATGACGTCAAAATGGCAGAAGTTTTTATAAAATATAACAAAGCGGGAAAGGAGACTGAAAAAAAGATCTACGACAAGGAAAAAGGAGGATGGAGTAATATCCAATATTTTTATGATAAAAATGGTAATCTCGTAGAAACAAAATCTTTTACAGATATGGGTGTTCTTTTTGCAAGTGAGAAGAATGAATATATCAATAACGTAATTGTCAGAAAAGTAATATTTGATGATAAGGGTGTTCAGAAACAGGAATCAACATTTGAATATCTTCAAGAAGGAAAAGGATATATAGAAACGGCGGTAAATGCACAGGGACAGATGCGCATTGAAAACAGTTTCGATGAAAAAGGCAATCCGATTAAGATTGAAAATAATATGACAAAACGATTTATGGAATATGATGAAAATGGCAATTTAATTCATGATGAATTGTTTTTGCAAGATGGTTCACGCCAGTTCAAAGTTCGCTTTAATTATCTTCCGAATGGGCTGCAAAATGAGCAAGTCCGCTACACCGGCGAAGACAAACCGGCATTCTACACAGTGTATGAATATGAGTACTATAAATAAGTATTCTTGATATGAATTAAAGGTAAGAATTCAGTTGTCTAAAAATAGGTAGAGATTTTATCATTTATTTTTATTAAGTTAAATGTAACCCTATAAATGAGTCGAGGACGATGATGAAAAAATATTTTTTAATTATTATTCTCTCTGCAATCTTTATTTCATGCGGAAGAAAAGATGACTCTAATCCCGTTATACCGACTCCACCATCAGATATTCTTAATGTACATAACCCCAAGTTCGGAGATAATTTCCACCCCGGCGATGTAGTAGCTATAAAATGGTCTTTCCCTGAAAGAATCGGTTCCGTGAATATTTTTTTATATCGTAAAACTGAATTGAAAGAGATTATAGCTGCAGGTATTAAGAATAGCGGTGAATATTCATGGAAAATACCTGAAATTATTAATCGTTCAGTTCATTATAGAATCGAGATAAGAAATGCTAATGATTCTACTTTTACTTCCCTGAGTGAATATTTTTATATCGTTGAATAAAAAATAACTAGTGCGGCTCTTCGTTACTAAACATAAATTATTTTTCAGGAGTGCATTATGAAGCTAGCAAGGTTGTTATTTGTTTTTTCGTTTTTACTTATTTCATTTTCTAATTCAAGTGCTAATTATTTACCGGCAGCCGGTAATGACGGTGTAATTATCCATCTATCAAATGGTTCTAATGATCCGCATCGTGCTTTAATGGCATTGACTTTGGCACTTAAAATGGCTGACGATCATGACGTTTTAGTATTCCTCGATATTCATGCTGTGGATTTAGTATTGGCTACATCTAAGAGTGTGGAGTATAAAAAGTTCGAGCCTTCAAAAATTTTGATCGATAAATTGCTTACTAAAGGTGTTAAAATTATTGTATGCCCTATGTGTCTTGAAGTTGTGAATAAAACAAAATTTGATTTATTAAAGGGTATTGAACTAGCCGATAAAGCGGATTTCTTTAATTTCACTTCCGGCAGAATTATTACTCTCGACTATTAAACAATCGATAAACGATTTAAAACTCAAACGGCAGCCGAAGCTGCCATTTGAATTATAGGGTTTGCGCGCCCTCATTGCTTACTTTAAGAAAATCAATTTCTTCGTTGCCATATATTTATTTGTAGTTATTCTATATATATACATACCGCTCGTTAGAGCTGTTGGCTGCCAATTAATGGTATGATATCCTGCTTCGATTTCGCCATTTATTAATTCCGCTACCTTCTCACCAAGTGTATTAAATATGCTGATATTTACGTTGCTCTTTTCCGGCAACCCGAATTTTATTGTAGTTGAAGGATTAAACGGATTAGGGTAATTTTGCATTAATGTAAATTCCAGAGGCATTTCTATCGGTTCGATTTCTATACTTCTAATAGCCGGATTTGTAATCGAAAATTTTTCTCGGTTGCGAAGAATGGTTTCAATTCCGTCATTAGTTCTAATTCTTAAATCAGTTCCGTATAGGTTAATTGTTACCGGATAATCTTCGCTCCTGAATATTATTCTTTTTGCCGAACTCCCTAAAACCTCTACGTAAGTTTGCGAATCGAAACGGACATCTAAATCTCCGGAAGGAGATAGAGGTGGAAGTTCAAATTGGTTTGTATTTGTTCCTTTATATGCGAGATAAAGATTAGCCGATTGCTTCCTATCTGAAACAGTTATTTTACTCCAATTATTATCAATTACCGCAAAATTGGTTTCTGAAATTTTACCTGCCCCGCTATTAAGATTTATTACTCCATCTGCATCTACTTTTATCCAATATCCCATTCCGGGCTTCAAACTTGCCGGTATTTTATATCCACTTTCGAATGAGAAAAATGTTGATTTAATTATTCCCGCCGGAGTTGTTGTAATATTTGCAATAGGAATTTCATTTTCATAAGGTCCAATGATGTTCCAACCCGATTTTACAGGTACCGAAGTTTTATTAACGTGAAGACCAACTACACCAACGGTTTTAGCTGTAACGTATTTTATCCAATATCCTTTACCGGCTTCGAGTGTTGTCTCCGCTCGATAACCTGCATCATATTTCCAAGTGGAAGTGATATTATCTGCAAATACTGTTGAGGCACTCATATCGGCGGAATTTAATGGAACAGAAGCAATATTCCATCCCGCTGCGATGTTTATATTTATTGCTATTGATTTATTATAGGTGATATTCAATTTTGTAATTGCATCATTCGTGATTATCAAGCTGTCAATAGTTTTCATATCAAGATTAACAAAAGAGCCGCCTACTGCATCAACTAATTTAAAGCTCCCTTCGGGGAATGAATTTTTATTCCATTTTAATTTGAGAGGATAAGTTCCTTGAAAAATTATCTGCCATGAAATAGCATCTTGATTATCGGCACGGAAATCATTTATTATATCGTCATATCCTGCTTTATGGAATTTAAGATCGGGGGCATCGGATTCAGGCGGAGGCGGCGGAGCTATGATTTCTCCAAGCGATAAATCTTGACCATCTGTTGCACTTGCCGCAGTCCCAAATAACATACTTATTGTGTTTGACTCGCCGACTAATGCAATATAATTTGTCCAGGTATATAAAGAGCGCACTTCATCAAAGTAAATTAATGGTGCTTGAACATCTGTGCTTCCTACAAGGATAGTTCTATTTCCATTAAGAGTATCCACTGAGCCCACATTTGATTCCCATCCGGTATTATCAGCCGTGGGGCTATCGGTAAAAAACTTATATTCATAAAATCCATTAGATAGAGCGAGTGCATAACCTTCATAAACTAAATCACCGTCTGGATCCCGAAGAGTATCTTGTAATGTCCAGAAATTGAATCCGCCACGCACGAATACGTGGTCTTTAGCAGGATCAAACTTAAATTGTTGATTCACTCCTTTCATATCTACTTTGAAATGGATCGAGACCGGTATGTGATCCGGAATATATTCAACTGCAAGATTATCCAAGCGGAAAGAACCGGAGACAACATCAGTGCCGGTACCTCCTTCGCGTCCGGTTATCATAATACCAATATCATACTTCCTGATTTTTGATAAATCAAGCTGATTATTTCCTTTGTATGTAATCCAATCAGGAATTGCTAAGTTTGAAATAGGAATTTCAATTTTATTCCAACCCGGTTCAGCATATAGTGTATTTCTGTCTAATGTATATTCCCAACGTTCCGCTAAATTTGCATCAAACTCAATCCCGGGATTTTCGCTCATTTCCCATAGCGAAATATAGATTTGAGCTCTGTCGCTTAGGGTAGGTTTTGAATCTATATTGATATAGAAGGAAAGTGTATTAGAAATGTTTGTGGGACCTGCTTTGCTTAAATCGAGAAAATCGAGTCCCTTTGTTCCAGCTGTTACTCCGGCATTTCCTCCCCAATCGGCTATTTGCATAATTGAATAATCGAATTGGTGAGAGCCACGATTTACTCCTGAAGAATTAAAGTGGATGCTATCTGTACTTCCATCACTTTCCCATTTTATGTAAAATGGATCAGGTCCTCCATATGGATCATCATTAAATGAATTAATAATAACCTTATCCCAATATAGGTTATCAAAAAATAACGGTGAAATTACGATATCATTAGTTCTAACTACCATAGTTCGATCACCATTTGAACTATGATTTCCCGGTATTTTTTCCCAAATGCCGATATTTTCATCTGTTGGATCAGTTTGAATGAAAAACTTAAACGGACTAATACTATTTTGTGTTAGTCTTAAAGTTTTCTGGTAAATATCGGGATTATCGGCGACGGGAGTCATTTCGCAAATTTCCCATCCGTTATTAAATGTTCCCTTTAGCAAAATTTTGTGATTATCAGGTGCATCCGGCTTAAAATTTCCGAGCTGTTTCTGAACTGACATATCTACTTTGAAAGTTATATTCACGCTATCGGTTTGTGCTGATAGATTGATAAACGTGGAAATTATTAATGCAATTGCTAAAATTATGTAACCTTTTTTCATCTTACGCCTCATTATAGATTTGAGATTTCTTTAAGACAGTAATGTCGTTTTTGAAGTGAAAAATAGGTGATTTAAGGTGGGAGTAGTTACTAAAAATCAGTCAATAATTACAAAATTCCGCTTAAAAGGGGGAGGGGATTAGAAAAACGGGCAGAAGTGGTGAAATAAAAAAGCCGGTGCAAGAGATTGTACCGGCTTTTTATTGAAATCACGCTACTTATATAAAACAATAAATTGCTTACAATAAATGCAAGGGAGTTACTTCAATAGCATCATCTTCTTTGTAGAAATATAATTTCCCGCAATTATTCGATAGAAATAAACACCTGATGCCAATCGTTCGGTAACTGCATTGAACTTAACTCGATGAGTTCCGGCATTTTGTGATTCATTAACTAAAGTAATCACTTCACGACCTAAGATATCATATAGCTTCAATGTAACTCGGCTTGCCACAGGGAGCTGATATGTAATTATCGTTTCAGGATTAAACGGATTAGGATAATTCTGCAGTAAATTAAATTCAGTCGGTAATGCCTCTTCTTCATCTATGGAAGTCGGACGGAAAGAGATCTTAAATATCTTACCTTCTTTTGTCCCTGCAAAAAGGTCATCTTTATTTGGAGAAGTAACCATTGAACTAACACCGAATCCGCTCATACCAAGCTGCTGCCATGAAGCACCTTCATCAGTTGTAACGAATACGCCGCTTGTCCATGAACTTGCAAATACTTTATTACTCTTATCGGTTACGAGTGAATAGATATAATTCTGTTGGAGAGGGGATTTCTGCCAGTTAGAACCGTTATCGGTAGAAACATAAACTCCGCCGCCATAGCAGGATGCAATCACAGCATTTTCCGAAACTCCGATTGCCCAGATAGAATTATTTCCGATATTATATTGATACCATCTATCTTCGCCCGCAAATACTTTGAAGATACCGAGACTTCCCGTACCGGCGAATAGATTTCCTTTTTTATCGACTGCTAATGCCTGAACTGCTTTATCGGCTAATTCATTATTATATTCGAACCATGAATCGCCATTATCTATCGATTTGAAAACTCCATAGCCCCACGTGCCGGCATAAAGAATCGAACCATCGGTAGCGATAGCTCTTACTTCCTTCTCTTGTAGTGAAGTTAGTTTCCAAGCAGAACCATCATATTTATAAACACCCTTTTCGGTGGCTGCAAAGAGTACGCTATTATGATATACTAATGACCAAACCCAACCGACATTCATATCATCATTAACGCGAGTCCATGTTTTGCCGCCATCGATGGATTTGTTGATTTTTCCGCCGACCGTTCCTGCATAAGTGCCGGAATTATCGAAAGCCATGGTAAGAATAATTTCGCCCGAATTGAATGATCCGACTTCTTCCCATTGACCGTCTGCTTCGCCTGTACCATTATTCCCGGTATTCGGATTTGCATTGGAATTATTCATAACGAATACCGAGGACGAATTATTGTTGCTTGCATTAGGATCGTTTGTAAGCGAGCCTGTAATCGAGGCAATATTTACAATAGTTTTATTCGATGGGATATTTCCATGGAATGGGAAATAATTAAACTGTCCCTGTCCCACAAGCGATTTACAAATCATCTGTCCGTATTGAACGCCTGATGCAAAATTGATATCAGCAAATGGTGCTAGTACGGAACCTCTAACTTCTATATTATTAATATCTAACGAAGTTGCTTCATAAAAATTATATAGAATGTTATTGTATGTAGTGCCGTAGATATCAAGTCCGCCGCTCCAATCCATACCTGTACCGTTTACGTTTACTAAAGCAACAGCACCATTAGGAACGTGAACTTCGAGAGTAAGTGCATCAGATAAATCTTTTCCATCGACCGTGAATACGTTCAGGTGGGGATCGGTTCCGGTTAATTTTAATGTACTCCAAGCTAATTCGCTTGTTCCTGTTGCCGGATAGCTGCTGAGCTTGGTAGAAAGGTTTTCGAGATAAGTTTTTGCAGCTGTAAAATTAATCGGATTATCGTTTCTAAGTTCGCCGTCGATTGAAGTTACATAAAGAGGAAGATTAGTAGTATGTCCATAAACTACATTTCCATTATAAACTCTTCCGCTTGTATAAACTAAATCTCTTCCGACAATTAGAACATCACCGCTATTGGAATTCAATTTATCGCCAACGCTGTAATGAGCTAAATTAGCATCGCGACCAACTGCCACTTTCCCTTCGGTATCGGATGATGGTTGATTAAGATCTTGGATTACAAATAAATTATAATCTTTCGCATCACCGAGATCGAACGCTGCTCCATTAATCTCTTCGCAATCAGCTTTAATGCTTATTGTAAGAGTTGCCTCTCCTGCAAATGATAGATCATTAACTTCCCACACTCCGGTAACATTATTGTATTGACCCTGCGAAACGGTATGTGAAAGATAAGTAATCCCTGCGGGGAGCAAGTCCATAACCTTAACTGCCTTTGAATCACCCGGTCCGAGATTGGTTACCTTTATTGTATAAGTAACATTATCTCCGCATTGCGGATTTGCGATGCTCGAAGTTTTTTCGATCTTAAGATCGGCATCTTTCCCCGGTGGTGGAGGACATACTTCAGGAGTCCAAGATATCTTCCCTTGATATTCTTTGTTGAGTTCATTCTTATTGCAATCGAGTACAGATACAGTATATTGAATCTCGACACGTGTATCTCCGGATCTTACTCCGGGCCATTTTGCAGTTATCTTAAATTCTTTATCACCGCTTATTTCGATAGTATCTATCTTAGATGAATTATCCAGACTTCCATCATTAGGGAATGTCACTTTCCATGAAGTTACTAAATATCCTTTGCTCGGTTTTGGAGTGATTGTAACTTTTCCATTAATTACAAAATCAACCGGATTATGTTCGCAGACTTCTTTGTTCTTATCAATCTCTAAGGACCATCCATCTGTGCATGGTGTAGAGCAATCAACCAAAACGGTGGCAGTTGCTTTATCGGTAACATAAGCCGATCCATCAACAGGATGTGCCTCGGCAGTAACTTCATTTATTAAGTCTCCGCAATCGGATTCTTTTGTAATATATGTTGCCGTAAAGCTTGTCGATTTACCCGGATCGAGTATATCGACATGTTTAATTAAGTAAGGCGATTTCGGATTAATCACTCTATCAAAAATATCAATTCCGCCATGGAACTGAATATCACCACAATTTTCTACTGTAAATGTGTATGTGATTTTTGCTCCCGGCTTTACTGTTTTTACATCAGCAGTTTTTGTTATTGTAACGCATGTAAAATAAAATCCAAAATCGATTGTTGTATTATTAGCGCAGTTGATTACTACGGTTACTGCTTCATCTTTAGAAGCATCGCTATCTAATAAATCATTATTCCCTTTGTTCTTAGGAGAAGAATACCATTTAGTTTTTGTTGTATTAAAGAAAACACCTTCAGCTTCGTAATTGGATTTAGCTATTTTTACTTTATAAGAGCCATTGGCGAGATTTGGGAATAGATATTTCCCCGCTTCGTCTGTGGTAGAGGTAGCAATTACTTTATCTCCGGAATATAATTCTACGAGAACATTTTTAATTCCGGGTTCGCCGCTATCCTGAATGCCATTGACATTTTTATCGTGCCATATAAAATCGCCGATACTGCTTTTGCAATCTTCTTTATATATACCGGTATCCCAAGTAAGGTCATTTTCGCCCGGACTTAAAGTAGTGCACTCTGTTTTACCGCTTGAAACCTCGGCATCAGAATCTATTTCTTTATCATCGCCTGCATTTGCAGGGCTAAATAGATATCCTGAAGGGAGTTCAAATTTTACGTAATAATCACCCGGATTAAGATCGACAAATGCATAACCACCATTTAAGGTGGTTTCGGTAGATGCAATTAATTCATCTTTACAGTTGAATAGATTTACTTTTACTGCACCGAATCCTGCTTCATTATTATCTTGAATGCCATTTTTGTTAGCATCAAGCCAAACGAAATCCCCGATTGATGCTTTTACGTTTACGGCTGCACAAATTAAGAAACCTTTATCGGTTTTTCCGTCATCGAAATTTTCATTGATTGCAGTTGCTGCATCGCTGAACTGCGAATAAGTAAAACCATTTAATGCGCCTCCACCAAATGCTGTCTCGGCTAATGCGTAGAATTGGGTAACGGTTTTACCTGCGAAAGGACCTTTAGCAATTTGTAGATCACCAAGGTCAACTGAATTAGTTCCTATAACTCCTGCTTTATCAAATTCGATATTTAGCTTAAGAGCCACCATCTGACCTCCGAATACCCCGGCACTTGTTGAAGAAGCATCTGTATAATTCTGAGTAAGTTTCGAAGGTGTTCCTCCTTGTGGAAGAAAATCTTTTACTTTCGATGAAGAATTTAATTTTAATTTGTACGTACTACCGATAGTTAATCCTGATGGAAATACAGAATCGAAATTTTTATCTCTGATTTTACCCGGAGTACCGTTTTTATTGCCCCATCCGCCTTGCGTAAAGGTGGTATATCCTTTGATAACGCAATTAGCCGGTGTAAACCAATTGATTGTGGCAGTAGATTTTTTCGTTACACCTGATGGAGTGGCAAGAACGAGTTTCTGCCATGTATTTGGCTCAACACTATGGACGTAACGAACACCGGGAGCCAACATAACGCTTGCCGATGCTGTAATTTCAGATACTATATCGCCGCCTTGAGTTAATTTTATTTCCGGTGTATTACCATTTGCATCTGTTACCAATGATGTTGCCGAAAGTGTACCATTAGAAACTGATAGTGTAACAGTAATTCCGCTAAGCGGATCGCCATTGGAATTAAATGCCGATACGTAAAATTTTGTGTCACTGCCGGTCGGTGCATCTTGATTGCCCGGGACAATTAATAAAGTTTCAAATGGCTGATATGATGAATAATTTGCCTCGGCATCGCTAATAATTTGTAGTGCTCTAGTCTTAACATTTGTATTATCCACTTTATTAGCATCTACTCCATCCGAAAAATGCCAGAGAGCAACTTGCACCGCCGCTGCTTCTATTTGCGAAGAGGACGCAGAACCGGTATAAGGATATGCTTTATAAGGGAAATAATTATTTATTACGTAAATAATTTTCGGATCGACTTCTCCATCATCTTTATATGTATGAGGCTGGTCATTGGTATAATACTTTATATAGTGATGAATATCTATGCAATAAAAGCTTCCTGTATTACCATCCACCTCGCCATAAAAATTTCCTGCTGATGTGCTAATAGTTTCTGTTGGTTTCTCAGGATTAGGAAACTTTACATTTACTTTTTTATCCTGCCCAAAAATTTTGGCTACTGTTGTGGAATTAGCACCGGTTACGGACATCATTCCTGAATTTGAAAAGTAAGATGTAGGAAGTTTTTTCCCATTATTTTCTTTTTCGCCGCCCCTTGCATTCACGTTTATTGAGAATGAAATGAGTAGGAAAGCAGTTAATAAGGATATGGATAATCGGTAAGACAAGTTATTCATAATAGACTCTATTTAGTTATTATAAAATGCACAATAATTCTATGCTTCCGCATTTGCGGTTTTTCAGTTATCTATATTATCGAACACAAAATGATTTAATTTAGATTGAATATAAATTTAAGCAAAAAAAATGGACTTTAGTGATTAATTTTTATAAAGCAAAATTACGGTTAAAGCACCCGTAAGAAAATTTTGAAAAAATATTTCTACTGCACTCGCAACAACTAAAATAAGCGGCAAACTCAATATTTGCATTAATAAGGGGACTAAGCCACCTATCCAGAAAAGCATAAGTCCAGTTACCACTATCAGTTTCTTTTTTTCAATATTAATTGAAGAAATAAAAAGTATTACGGAAAGAACAATTAAAGGTGCTCTTAAGAATTGAAATAGAATAACTGTGGAAGCTGAGGGGATAGTAAGATCAAAAACATGTGAACGATAATATGGTTCGGTAACTAATTGAAAATTAATGTACCCAAAAATATAATAGAAAATTATGTAGCCGAAACAAACCAACAAAAATTTAATTACAAAACTTTTAGTATCACCGAAAACGATCTTTGTATTTAAATGAGTAACAACATTCTTTTTAGAAAATAATTTTACAATCATAAAAGACACGATTATAGAAATAAAAAGCTGTTGAAGCAATAATGTGATTAGTGATAGCGGAACAAGAGCGGGGGAAAATATTTTCCCTTCTAAAACTACTGAACCCATATTGAAAAAAATAACCGAAAACCAGATAAAAAAATGGCGAATTCTTGAAGTATTAATTAAAGGCGCTAATTGTCCTAAAAAGAAACCTATAAGTGATCCTGAAAGAAAAAGCATAAAAAAAGCATATCTACTTGCATTATTTTCAGGGATTTCATTCGTGATTAAGGCACTTATCACGCCAATAAATATAATTGTAATTATATAAGTTAATCCAATTACTAAACTTTTGAGGATTATTGAGGAATATTTTTTAATTGTATCCATAATTCACCAATTAAGTATTCATTTAAAAGCTTAATAATGTTTTTAGTTTTTGAACGTTTCTTCTTGAGACGCTTATATCCATATTATTGTTCAAAATTATTTTTAGTGAAGTTCCCATGGATGATTTTATCGATTTTATAGCATTAAGATTTATAATCTGACTTCGATTTGCACGGAAGAATTGTGCCGGATCAATTCGTTCTTCAATCATGTTAAGCGATTTATAGATTAAAGGTTTATTATCTTCAAAAAATACTTTAGTATAGTTCCCTTCACTTTCAAACATTATTATCTCATTAATGTTTATTAACCAACACTTTTGGCCATCTTTAATAAAAACGCGTGAAAGTCGTTTCTCAATCGGAATAGATTCTTTATCAAAAATCCGTTTTGCTTTTAATATTGCTCTTTCTAATTCTGAAAGCTTAATAGGTTTTAAGAGATAATCGAGGGCATTATAATCGAAGGATTTTATTGCATATTGGTCGTAGGCAGTGGTAAAGATCACCAAAGGAACTGAATCGAGCATTTCGAGAAGTTCAAAACCGTTCTTCCCGGGCAGATTAATATCTAAGAAAAGGAGATCAATATTTTTGTTATTTAATATAACAAGTGCATCTTTTACATTCGATGCTTCTCCAACAATTGAAATCTCAGGGAAGGATTTTAGTAATGAAGATAATTCTTCCCGCGCTAAGCGAGAGTCCTCAACTATTAATGCTTTCATTTTCGTACTCTATCGGTAAAATTAATTTTGCAATTACAGAATCATCAATTTGATTAATGCTAAAAGAAGAATTCTCTTTATATAACATATCTATTCGGTTAAGAATATTTTTAATTCCTACTCCTTCGGGATTGGAAGGGTTTGAAGAATCATAGTTGCCACTATTTATTACAGTTATATTCAATTTGTTTGAAGATTTGGTTACTTCTATTGTTAGTTCTCCACCATCCGGCAGTTTACTGAGTCCATGCTTTATTGCATTTTCTGCTAATAGCTGAATAATCATTGGCGGTATAAGACAATTTTTAGAATCTTCCGGAATAACAATTTTATAAGATAATCTGCTTTCCATATGAAGATGTTCGAGTTTTAAATATTCTTCTACAAACTCAATTTCTGAGGAGAGGAGAACTTTTTGATTTTTTGAAGATCTAAGAGAATATCGAAGAGTATCAGTAAGCGAACCTATCATTGCTCGTGCTCTTTCTGAATCCTCTCTTATTAAGCTGCGAATATTATTTAATGCATTAAAAAGAAAATGGGGGTTTAACTGATTTCTTAAATTAAGAAGCTGAGAGGATTGTAAGGAATTAATAAGCTGAAGATTATCAATCTCTTTTTTCTTCATTGAAAAATAATAAATCACCAAAAAATAAATGGCAATCCAGAGAAGTATTAAAATATAAGTACTCAGATAATTAAGTATAAATAAGTTCAAAATATTTTTAGTTTCAGTGCCAAGAATATGCCTGATTATTATTATGCTGCCAATACCAAAAAGTATTAAGAAAAAATTTAAAATAAGAGAGTGGGGGATTAGTACCAAAATTAGTTTTTTAATTGAGTAATTGTAGATATCAATTTTCCCCCAATAATAACGGAGTAAAGTTGTAAATATAAGACCAAAGATAAACGGAAGAAATGCTAATATAGCTGATTCTAAATTAGCATTTGATCTGA
Organism: bacterium BRH_c32; assembly: GCA_001516025.1. GTDB lineage: Bacteria > Bacteroidota > Ignavibacteria > Ignavibacteriales > Melioribacteraceae > BRH-c32. The sequence goes on from LOEU01000010.1 coordinate 53,997, forward strand.
TGAATTGAGTAATAAAATTAATTATGGAGCCAATACTCCAACCGAGAATATTGGCAATCCAAAATCCTTTAGAAGGACTATTTTTCAAAATCTTTCCTTTATCCATTTTGTTATTGTTTCCAATGCCACAGGCGACATAGTCTGTTCTATCATCCTATATTCTGATACATTGCCGGTATTTGCTTCTTGAAAAGCATGATTTAATCCCGGTAAGTAAATTAAGCTATAATCCGGATTTTTTCCTTTAGAAAATGCTGAACGCATCATTTCTAAATTCATCTTTGCATCCACTTGTTTATCCTTTTCTCCATTAATTGCCAAAAATGGACAATTCACCTTTTCTAATGTAGGGAAAGGAATATATTTAATAAAATATCTAAACCAAATCGACATTGATCTTTGAGTAATATTTCTCCGAGCATCAGGATTTCCATTTGCATAATTTTCTTTGTCTAATATAGATTCAATTGCAGATACTGCTTTCATTGAATCTTCATTTTCTTTTACAGCATTGAAAATCGCTTGATTCAGATTGAGCAATTTCTTTATATCCTCTTCAGAGCGATTTTCTGATAGTGCAAGTTCTTCGATTTGTTTTAGCATTAGTTGATCTAAAGGAACTGCAGGACCTGCCATAGAAACAACAAAAGCAACATCCGGATTACGTGCTGCTATCATAGGTGCAATCATTCCTCCTTCGCTATGCCCAATTAACCCAATTTTTTTTGTGTTTATATCCTTTCTTGATTGAAGATAAAATAGGGCTGCTTCTGCATCAGTAGAAAAATCGAAAGATGTAGCAGTTTTAAAATTACCCTCAGATTCTGCCGTACCTCTATCATCGTACCTTAAAACTGCAATTCCATTTCGGCTAAGATAGTCAGAAAGGATTAAAAATGGTTCATGTTCAAAAGCTTTTTCATTTCGATTTTGTGCACCGGAACCGGAGATTAGAATTGCCACAGGAGGATTCGCTACATTATCAGGTAATGTTAATGTGCCGGCTAATTTAATTCCTCCCGCTTTTTCATTTGCGAATTTTACTTCTTCGCTTTTATAGGGAAAGGGAGGTTTAGGTGTTTGTGGACGATTTGTTGAAAACTCTTTGATCTCACTTCGACCAAAATTAATAGGTATCTTAGCTCCACCTTGTAAAAATAATGCTTTAATAGAATCACTCTGCTGTTTGGCTTCATCAATAGATGATCTGTTTTGTCTCTCTAATTTAGGAGAATATTCACCAACAATTTTTATCATTAATTTTGCGTCAGATATTTTTAATGAATCATCTTTTATTTCTGTATCGGCTAATGAAAGATTAATTGCTCCCTGGTCCGGACTGTCCATTGTTGATTTGAATCCATTCTCATTTGCTTGAATGTGAACAAGGATTCGAATTTTCTTTGAACCAATATTTAATAAACCTTCCCAATCACCAATTAATTTACTTTGACCAAATGATTCAATCGAAATAAGAAAAGAAATTAAAATTACTGCAATTGATTTAAAAATAGTTTTCATCACAACTCCATTTTGTTTTCAAACGAAAATTAAAATACCAAGCGGAGTAATTAATATGAATTATGATGATTGGTCAAAAAACGTGATGATTGGAAATTATAGTGAACTTTTTGACTCTTTATCAAAAGAGTCTTTCAATTCATCTTTGTGAATAATTGCTCCTGTTTGATAAGTTAAGGTGGTTTCTTATATAAACGGTTTGGTAACTTTATTTTAGTGGGTTAAATTAACATAAGAAAATTATAATGATAGGGAAGAGATGAGAATTGAAGATTTCAAATCAGGGAATTATTTGCAGCAATATAAATACAAATGTTTTATTCCCTCCAAAATTAATCATCCCTTCACTTGGGAAGATCCACAACTTAACGAACTGTTATCAGAAGCAAATAAGAAAATTGAGGAGCTGAATTCTTTCTCTATAAATAATCCGGAATTGAAGAGTTTTCTTCCTTTGTTTATTGCTAAAGAATCTTTAGACTCAAGCAGAATCGATGGAATAAAAATTAATGCTGAAGATGTTTTCCTAGATGAAGCTGAGATTACAGAAGTGAAGAAAGAAGATTGGCGGGAAGTGCAAAATTATATAAAGGCGATGAATATCTGTCTAGATGAGATGAATGAGATTCCTCTCTCCACACGTATATTAAATTTGGCACATCAAATTATTTTTAGCGGAGCAAGAGGGGAGAAAAAATCACCTGGTGAATTTAGGAAAAGTCAAAATTGGGTCGGCGGTGCTACAATCAACGAAGCAATTTATATACCTCCGGTTCATGGAGAAATTTCCTCTCTCATGGGAGACTTAGAAAATTTTTTGCATAACGATTATTTAGAAATTCCTGAATTAATTAAAGCCGCGATTGCGCATTATCAATTCATTACCATTCATCCCTATGTTGATGGCAATGGCAGAATCGGGAGATTACTAACTACTTTATATTTAGCGAGCTGTGGATTACTTTCAAAGCCGACTCTATATTTATCTTCTTATTTTGAAAAAAGAAAAATTCCTTATCATCATCACCTCATGCTCGCTAGAAAGAACGATGATCTAATGCAATGGATTAAGTTCTTTTTAGAGGCAGTCATTGAATCGGCATCGAACGGAATTAAAACATTCCATTCAATTTTGGAATTTAAAAAAGAGACTGAGGCAGAAGGAAATACTTCTCAAATTGATATCAGGAATAAGGAAGATATTTTTTATATGTATATAAAATTATTTTCATATTAAAACCCGATTTTCCAGATTTTATCAGAAGCTTCGAGATATTCGGGTAATGCGGCTGAGCCATACCAGCTATATAGTTCATAATCCAAAAACTTAGCATTTATAGCAGGATCAGTTTTAAGTAACTCTTTTGCTTCTTCAAGATTCGTTACATTTAAAATGAATATTCCTCTATATGATTTATCATTTTTCCCCATCGGTCCTGCAATTACTAATTTATTTGCATTTACTAAACTCGTTATATTTTTCAAATGTCCCGTAAAGCAACTATCTTTATATGCTTTATCAGAAGAATCATTGGTCCCTGTTTTAAGGATTACAAAAACATAACTTTTCATTCCGTAGTCATCTGCACCTAATTTTTCAGCTAATTTTGAATCGTAATTTGGATTGGTTGACTGTGCAGATAGTAAAATTGAGAAACAGAAAATTGCTATTATAGTTAAGAAGTATTTCACTTTGTAACCTTTCAATTTTATTTAGAAAACATTTTGAATAAAATTTCTAGAACTTTGTTTTGTGTATTATTATTTAGTGTGGATATCTTTTTTATTAATCTAGCTTTATCAACGGTTCTGATTTGATCTAAAACAATTTGTCCCTGTTTCCCTTCTAATTTACAAGGAATGCGGGTAGGATAATTTCTCAATTTCGATGTAATTGGGGCAATGATAACCGTATTAATATTATTATTCATTTCATTTGGAGAGATTATGATACAGGGGCGAGTTTTTTTAATCTCACTTCCTATTGTAGGGTCTAAATTAACGTAATAAATATCAAAGCGAAAATACATTTACCACTCCCACTCGTCGTTTTCCCACTTTGTTTGTATATTTAAAGAGTTTGAATCAAGCAAAACATCATCTTCCATTCTTCTCATTTCCTGAAAAGCAATATCCCATCCCTCTCTTGGTGTTGAAAAAGGTTTTATGATAATATTTCCTTCTTTCATTTCGAGTTCTACAATATTTTCAATATTACTACCATCAATAAAAGATTTAGGAATTCTAATACCACGTGAATTTCCGATTTTTACAATTTTTGTTTTCATATCTAACTTTTTTAATGAAGTAACTACAATGTAATTACAAATTTGCAAAATATCAAGAAAATATAAGTCTTACACGTTTTTATTTTACAACTTAATTCACTTTATTTAGTGATTAAAAAACCAGTGAAAGGGAAGAAATTTATTTCTTATTACGGAAAAAATGAATACTGAACTTGTTGATAGACTTAACGAATTAGTTTTACTTCAGAAGAGCAACGCAAATCCCCAAACACTTCACGAAATCCAAATTCTATTAAAAACCCTTGAATATCAATCGTGGATATTAAAATATGAACTGCGTATGATAGAAAATCCGGAAGAGGACTTAAAAATATCTGAATTAAATAACTACGGAAAATTATTTAGTTATCGTAATGCTTTTTCAAAGAATGATTTAATAGTACCATTAATGCTTCATCTATTTACTAATAATCAGAAGAATAGATCAGCTTTGGAAAGTTCACTTGAACTTATGAAAGGCAGTAAGAAGTTTTTGAGGGAAGGTGATTTTGCAAAAACCAAAACAGGCGTTCAGCGGTTTATTACAAATACGCGTTTTGCATCTTTTACTCTGCGAAATTTTGGATTGCTCCGTTCAGACGAAAAACATTTTTTTCACAATTGGAAACTTTCGCTTTTTGGAATTTTGATAGCAGGTTCAATTTATCATGATCATCAATGCAAAATTGTCGATTATTTCTTGAGTGATGAATATGCCAAAAAGGATAGATACTTGATATTCAGAGGTCTATTATCCTATCACCTCGATATATTGCAGAATGAAAATAGGTTTAATTTAATTATGCAAAGTATCTTTGATGACGAGATCGTAAGTAACTATATGGGAATTTATGAAAGAGAATTTCTTCAATTTGCAAAAACCGTCAGACTTGTACTAGATAATGGATATAATGCTAAAAATGATTCGACAAAAAAATTAATAAGTCTTTTAAATGGTATTAATTCAGATAGGGAAATAAGCCGGCTAGCAGATTCCATTATACTGAAAAAAAATATAGATACAAATATGGATTTCATTTTTGATTTAATTAAAAAAAATAGTGAAAATAAATCATCAGAGGAATGGGAGGATCTTTTCAATTGACGAAAGAAGAACTACTTAATAAAGCAATCCGATTAGCAAGCGATTCGCATGCAAATCAGGTTGATAAAAACGGTGCACCTTATTTTGGTCATGTCTCACGTGTCATGAATATGGGTGCTACACTTGATGAAAAAATTTGCGGCGTATTGCATGACGTAGTTGAAGATACCGATTGGACTTTTGTAAAACTCGAAGCCGAAGGTTTTCCAAACCATATTATTGATGCATTAAAATGCGTTACGAAAATTAATGATGATGAACCTTATGATCATTTTATTGAAAGAGTTATGGGTAATAAATTGGCCGTGCGAGTAAAAATCAATGATCTCAGTGACAATCTTGACGTTAAGAGATATAATATATTAGGTGAAAAAGAATTGAAGAGACTTAACAAATATTTGAAATGGTATAAAGTATTAGTTAACCTTGATGTAAAGTAATATTCTATCCAATTGAATTCGTATTACTTAAATATCTCTCTTGAGTTTCAATTTGTATATCTCGCAGATTCAACTCGGAAAGTGATGGCAGGTCTAAAGATATCTTTTTATAAAAATCTTGCTTTAATAATTGTTGATACATCATATCATAAAACAAAAACAAGGATTAATTAGAATATCTTAATAAGACTAAGAAAGCCCTTGTTAATTGGTCTTCGTGATTAGGGTTTTTAGAAATATATAGTTCAAAGTAATTCAAATGCGACATATCATAACCCTAGTCAAAATGATATTTATACTATAATATATTTATTAAATTTTTTGTAAACTCCACTTGCAGTTCAATTTATTGTAAATTTAATTTTTCTTTGTAAACCACGTGGTAAGAAATTCCTCTGCTGTGGAAACTGTTATTTTACTTTTTTTATAATCAGCTTTATTTCTTGTTAATAAATACCTATACCATTATTCACAGCGGTGAAATATTGAATTGCATCTTCAAAATCATTGAATTCGGAATTAAGAGCTTGTCCAATTACTCTATCGTCAATTGCCAAAACGTTTATTAAGGTTTTTAATTTTCTCAAACTTTTTAACGTTGAAGCACTTGAAGTTAATTTCCGCAGTATATAGTGGAGATTTGCAAAAATTAAAGGAGCGGTATATGCTTCAACTTTTTGTTGATCTATCAATGTGAAAAGTTTAGCAGCATATTCAAAATGTGGCTCTCTTTGGGCAAGGAGGTCTAAAATAATGTCGGAATCAATAAATAATTTTATCATTCGGAATATTTCTCATTGAGGTATTTTTTGCGTGTCTCTTTCAAATCAAAATCCTCAGGAAGTTTAATAATCCCGGACAGTTCAAGTACATTAGGGGATATTTCAATATTGTCAACTGATTCTTTCTGGAAAGCCCCATACCATTAAACTCAATTTCATAAGAACCGGCAGGTTTATGTTCATTTAGCAGAACAGCAACCTCTTTACCTAAAAGGTCAAAAACCTTTAGAGTTACATTTCCGGAAATAGGTAAATTATATCTGATCACCGTGGATGGATTAAATGGATTGGGGTAGTTTTGCATCAATTCAAATTGTGTCGGAATATTGTTTGCTTCTTCTTCAACGCCAACAATTGTAATCTTCCCTTTAGAAAAATATACATCTTTATCATCGGAGCGATTGTCTGACCAAACAGAATAAAATGTATCATTGGCATCAGTAGTTATTGAAGGATTTTGTGCATTAGCATTTGCACCACTAATAAATACTGTTGTTGGGAAATTGGCACCTTGGTCATTCGATTTGGAACAAAACAAACCATTTTGTGGAGGGCTAAATTGAGGATAAGCAATATATATTGCCGCTCTTATCAATCAACATATTATTTGGTGAATCAAATTTAACGTTGTCAATTTCGGCATCGGATATCTAGTAAGGTGGTTCAAAAGTAGTTCCACCGTTTATAGATTTTGCAAAAAAGTATCCTATTTTATCATTAGGTTTTAGTTTGTAGAAAGAAATATAAACATTGCTGCCATAGACAGCGATTGATGCAAATATTCCATCAGCAGATACTGTTACTTGACGCTGTTTTTATATTATACTTCCAATTATGCATTATCTAAAAACAGAAGAGTTACTTCACTATATAAATAAACTATTCCCGGAAAAGGTGAGGAAAATGTAATTGATACATTTTTCTTAATTCTGTAATTAATGTAACATTTTCTTTAATAAAAATACATAGAGGTGATCTTTCCCTCATTTAGAGTGGCAAGAGTTAAACCACTAATTTTATGTTTTTGTAATTATAATCAACGGAAAAAGATTCTGCATCGATATTGTCATATCAATTAGATATTTCTCTATGTCTTTTTTTAGTGGGAAATCAATTCGATAAATTAAAGAATTTGTTAATGACAAGATGAAATATTCAAGAGACTAAAGGCTTAAGGAAATACTGCCATAAGGGCGAAAAAATATAATCTGATATTTTTATATCAAAACCAAAAGAAATGCCCGTGAGCACCCCTTAATGGAAGCCAAAAACGAAATTAGAAGTATGGACGTAACCGAAAAAGAAAGAAATTAGGATTTATTAAGAATTATTAGAGTTTTTCTCATCCAAAGTAAAAAGAGTAAAAACCAATTTTCAAACAACTAAAAAATCAAAAAGGGAGAATGATTAAATGAAGCATTTTCTCCCCTCTCCTTGCATCCTCTCCTCTCTTATCTTCTTCTCTCTTCTATTATATTCTCTTCTCTTCTCTTCTCTTATGTGTCATTTCTGTCACAGAAATAATTTTTTGTGTACCTTTTTTTGTATTTCTGCGACAGAAATAAATTCTCAATTAATAGATTCAGAGAGAAAAATTTGGTTCATATCCAATAAATCCATCATTAAAATAAGTCTTTCCAGGCTGCAGGGACTCTGATGGAAGATGAAAGAATACCGGGCTCGAAAATAAAAAAAGCCAGAAAACTTTTCGTTTACTGGCTTTTGTAGTAGCGGGGTCAGGACTTGAACCTGAAACCTTCGGGTTATGAGCCCGACGAGCTACCAATTGCTCCACCCCGCGATATTTAGTCTCCAAATATAATAAATTACTACTCCCTTGTCAAATATTACCTTTTATACTATTTATTACTTGATAGTTTCCCTTAGTTTATTAAATTTTGATTTAATATTTCCGATAACTTATGTTAAAATCGCTACAAATTAAAGATTATGCCCTAATCGAAAATGTTTTTATCGAATTCGGCAGAGGATTAAATATTATCACGGGTGAGACCGGTGCCGGTAAATCGATCCTTATCGATGCTCTTGGCGTTATACTCGGCGAGCGTGCTTCACTAGAAGTAATCCGCAAAGGTGCTTCTAAAACTATTGTCGAAGCAATGTTTGATGTCTCTAATCATCGCCGAATAAAATCGCTCCTAGAAGAAAATGATATCGAATTCCATGATGAATTAATTTTAAGAAGAGAAATTTCATTAAAGAGTTCTAATCGCTGTTTTATAAATGACACTCCCGTTACGTTGAATTTATTAAAGGATGCAGGTGAATTATTAGTCGATCTCCACGGTCAGCATGAACATCAATCTTTACTAAAGAATGAACATCATATCGATTTCTTAGATCAATATGTTGACGTTACCGATGATCTCGAAAAATTTAATTTAGCACGAAAGAAATTATCTTCGGTGAGATCCGAATATGAAAAAATCCTCTCGGAGAAAAAATTCTTTGCTGAAAAAAGGGAAGTATATTCTTTTCAAATTAAAGAGATCGATGCAATTGCTCCCGAAGAGAATGAAGACATTACGTTAGAAGAAGAATTAACAAAATTAGAAAATGCCGAACAGATAATTTCTTTATCGAATGAATGTTACGAAATGCTTTTCGATCAAGAAAATGCGGTCTATGATAAACTTGTAGAAGTGCAAAATAAATTAGCCGATCTAGCAAGGTTAGATAAATATTTCGGTGAGCTTTCGGGTGAGGCGGATTCGGCTCAAGTGATTATTAAAGAACTTGCTCTTTCACTTCGCGATTATAAATTCAATCTCGATCTTGACTCGGAAAAATTAAATTCATTACGCTCACGACTCAATAATATTACGCACCTAAAGAAACGATATGGGAATGGCTCACTTAAAAATTTATTAGAGCATAGAAAGAAAATTGGCGATGAATTCGACTTGATAGAAAATTTTGAAGAAAAAATTTCTGCTTATAAAAAAGAGATTTCAAAACTAAGAGCCGAATGCGGTGTTATCGCGTTATCAATTTCAGAGAAGAGAAAAAAAGTTGTAAAGAGAGTAAAGCAGGAAGTGGAAAATACACTCAAGAATCTCGGTATAGCGGATGGAATTTTTGAAATTAATTTTTCATTGAATGAATCCGATGATGAAACAAATTCAATTCCTATGAATGGCAAAAACTATTCTTTTAATAGTAAAGGTATTGATAACGTTAAGTTTTTGATTTCTACAAATCTCGGAGAAGACCCGAAACCATTGGTCAAAGTGGCTTCTGGAGGTGAAGTCTCGCGTGTGATGCTATCGCTTAAATCTGTTCTTGCAAAATCCGATAAGCTTCCGATTTTAATTTTCGATGAAATCGATACAGGAGTAAGCGGAAGGATAGCGCAGAAAGTGGGGCAGGCACTAAAGAATCTTTCTTCCACTCATCAAATAATCGCGATTACGCATCTTCCACAGATTGCATCTCTTTCTGATTATCATTATTCTGTGGAGAAATTAAAAATCGAAGATCGTGTGGTAAGCAACATTCGTGCGCTAAATCAATCGGAAAAGATAAATGAAATTGCTAAATTAATAAGCGGAGAAAAAATTACTGATTCAGCAATAATAAGTGCCAAAGAACTTTTAGGAATAAACTAAAATAAATCAAGCAGGAGAGTGTGTATGAAAAAATCATTAATTCTTTTATTAGTTGTCTTAATGACCGGATTTGTTTCGGCACAGTCATTAGAAGAAACATTATCAAACTTATCTTCAACGGCAGGTAAAGCTTATGTAAAACCGGTTACATCTGCGTTCGGTTCAAATTTAAATTCAGGCTGGGTTCACGGAGTTCCTCCTAAATCTTTGATTGGTTTCCATTTCAATCTCAAGCTTGTGGCTATGGGTTCATTCTTTTCTGATGATCAAAAAAGTTTTTCTGAATCAGGTACATTTGTTTTCAGTAATTCTCAGATCGATGCTATCATAAAAAATTCAGGGTATCAACCGGGCACTCCTCAATACAATGCAATTTATAGTGAAATGCAGAATAAAGCATTCGGGGTTAATTTTAATGGTCCTACCGTTAATGGTAATAAAGATGAATACGTTAAAGTTAATTTCCCTGGCGCAAAAGTTAATGGTCAGGATGTTGCTAAATATACTGTTGATTTAACTGATGTAAAAGGATTTTTAGATGAATTACCTGCATTACCAATGGGTGCTATCCAAGTAACGGCGGGTACGGTTTTGGGAACTTATGTTTCGGTTCGTTATTTCCCAAGCATTGATGTTCAAGATATCGGTAAAGTATCTTTCTGGGGAGCAGGATTAATTCATAATATCGGATATTGGATTCCTAATCCTTTACCAATAGATATAGGGGCAGGATTCTTTTACCAGAATTTGAAAGCAGGCGATATTTTAGAAACAAAGGCAACTCAATTTGGTTTATATGCAAGTAAAACATTCGGCGCAGGAGTTTCATTTACTCCTTATGTCGGCGCTACTTTAGAAACATTTACGACTGATGTTTCTTATACCTATGAATCAAACCAGATTAATGAACTTGGTTCTAAAGTAAAAGTCCCGATTAAGCTTGAGCTTGAAGGAGAAAATTCTGTTGGTTTCACTTTCGGATTCAATATCAAATTAGCAGTATTAAATATTAACGCTGATTATAAGGCAGCTAAAGTCAGTACCGCATCATTAGGTCTCTCGTTAGGATTCTAAAAAAAATAATTATTAAGTTTAAGCCCCGGTCTAAAGCCGGGGTTTTGTTTTAGGAACACATTTGAAAGAAATTGCTTTATATATTCATATTCCGTTTTGCGACCATAAGTGTATCTATTGCGATTTTTATTCGATTACTAATTATACGAACGAATCAAATTATCTCACTGCAATTCTTAAAGAAATTAGTTACTATGGTAATCTCTATTACAAAGAGAGGAAAGTAATTTCTGTTTTTTTTGGCGGAGGCACTCCATCTTTTATGTCGCTCGAATATATCGGGTCTATACTAAATGAGTTAAAAAAGAATTTTTCTTTCAGCAAAGATATCGAAATCACACTCGAAACCAATCCCGGAACGGTCAATATAGAGAAGCTAAAACAATTCAGGGATATCGGAATTAATCGTTTGAGTGTGGGGATTCAATCATTCATAGAGGAAGAATTAAAATTCTTGACCCGAATTCACGATGCCGAGACAGCTCGTAGAACAATCATTGATGCAAAAAATGCCGGTTTCGAGAATATTAATCTTGATCTTATTTTTAATCTTCCAAAACAATCGAAAGAAAATTGGCTTTATAATTTAGAAGAAGCGATGAAGCTACCAATTACTCATATATCCGCATATAGCTTAATTTTAGAAAAGGGGACGATACTTAACAAAATGGTTCTTGACGGTAAAGTGGAAATGCAAGATGAAGATTATGATGCGGAGCTTTACGAAATTACTATAAAGCATTTAGAAGTGAAGGGGTATGAGCAATATGAAGTTTCCAATTTTGCTAGCCCCGGATTCCAATGCATTCATAATAACGCTTATTGGGGAGGTAAAGATTTTATCGGATTCGGCACTTCGGCTCATTCTTTTATTGATAATAAAAGATGGTGGAACTACTCATCGCTTAATCTTTATATAGAAGCAATGAATAAAAAAGGTATTGGAGTGGCGGGAAGTGAATTAATAACGAAAGAGCAGCAGCTTGAAGAGTTTGTGATGCTTTCCCTTAGGAGCAGTGGGGTTAATCTAATTGAATTAGAAAAAAGGTTTGGCGGCGAATGGTTCAAGAGAAATAATAATTTAATTAATCAATTAGTAAATAATAATTATCTCACCAAAAGTTTGGACTTAATTAAATTAACTCCGTCAGGTTATGCAATTTGTGATGAAATTTTGAAAAATTTTGATTAGCTTGTATTCAAATTAATGTGAGGGTATATGGAAAAATATAAAGAGATAGCGCCTGTTTCGATTTTGTCATTTACAATTCTTTTATCTATCGTAATTCTCGCCTTTGTTTGGAAATCGGCAAAATCAGCCGAGCAGACTATCACCGTTACAGGTTCGGCAAAGAAAACAATTACTTCCGATCTTGGGATTCAAAGAGTTTCAATACAAGTAGTTTCGTATGATCGCAAAACCGCTTATCAGCAATTGGTTTCTCAGGCACCTACATTAATTACTTTCCTGGAAAAGAAAGGGATTAAAAAAGATCAAGTGGAAATGTTCCCGATAAATGGATATTCGGTAAATAAAATGAATGACAATGGTTACCCCACGAATGAGGTTTCTCATTATGTGTATAGCCAGCGGTTCGAGATTAAAGATAGCGATGTAAATAAAATCAAAGATTTATCATTACAATTGGTTTCGCTTGTAGAAAGCGGGCTTGATATCCAGGTGGATTCACCTGAGTATCTATATTCCAAGATTGATGACGAGAAGGTAGTGATTCAGGCAGAGGCAGCAAAAAATGCTATGGATAGGGCTCAAAAGGTAGCAGAATCAACCGGCAGAGACCTTGGACCGCTCCGAAATGCAAGAATGGGAGTTATTCAAATTACTCCTCCTAATTCAAATATGATTTCCGATTATGGAGTAAATGATAATACTTCAATTATAAAAGAAATCAATGCGGTAGTATCGGCATCGTTCGAAATTGACTAAGAATGATAAATATTTAAATATTTGCTAATCAGTACTCAATTAACTATATTAATAAGTCTCTAATCGCCCTTCTTGGGCGATTTTTGTTTATAAACTATGAGTAAGAATATTATAACAACAGAAATAGAAAAATTAGTTACTTCCTTAGGATTTCTTCCGATAGAAATTAATTTTCGAGGTGATTCAAAACTACAAATAGTAGAAGTATTTCTCGATAACGAAAAAGGTGTAACTTCTGAAGATTGCTCGGCAATAGCCAGAGCTATTAATGAACTCATTGATCAAGAAAATTTAATCGAATCGCAGTATCGCCTTGATGTTTCTTCCCCCGGAGTAGATCGACCCCTTAAGTTCCTTGCTCAATATAAAAAACATTTAAACAGAAAATTAGAGATCGAATATAATCATGAAGGTACAACAAAAAAGATTACCGGACTGTTTATTGAATTAAATAACGAGGAACTAACAATAAAAGAAAAGAAAGACCTTTATTTTATTAAGTTCACCGATATAATAAAATCGAAAGTATTAATTAGTTTTTAATTATGGAGAAAATAAATGAATAGTGAGATTGTAGAATCCTTTTCGCAGATGGTGCGCGAGAAAAGTGTCGATAAAGAATTGCTTGCCGGCATTATTGAAGAAATTTTCGGGATTCTGGTAAAGAAAAAATATGGCGAAGATGCCAATTTTAGCGTTGTCGTGAATATGGATAAAGGGGATATCGAAATATTTCTTGAAAGAGAAATTGTTGAAAAAGTAGAAGACCCTAGTCTTCAGGTTAGTATCGATGAAGTAAATACAAAAGGCAATGAAGATGGATTAGAAGTTGGAGACGATTATGTGGAAAGAATTGAACTTTCGGACTTCGGCAGAAGACTAATTAATCTTGCTCGTCAGAACCTAAGTCAAAAAATTAGAGAAATTGAAAAAGAACTTGTTCTTAATGAATATAAAGAGATGCTTGGTGAAATCGTAGTTGGTGATATTTATCAGGTAAGAAGAAATGATGTTTTAGTAAATCATAATAAAAATGAAATGAGCATTCCCCGCTTAGAGCAGATCCCGAAAGAGAAATATAGAAAAGGGGATACTATTAGAGCGGTTATAAAAGAAGTAAAAAGTACTCCTACCGGAACAGCGATTATTATATCTAGAGCAGATAATTTGTTTTTAAGAAGATTATTTGAAATCGAAATTCCGGAAATTTATGATGGAGTGATAGAGATTAAGAGAATTGCACGTGAGCCGGGTGAACGAGCAAAAGTAGCCGTTGAATCTCACGATAATAGAATTGATGCAGTTGGTGCTTGCGTTGGTATGAAGGGAGTCAGAATTCATGCTATCGTCCGCGAATTGAATAATGAAAATATTGATGTAATAAATTATTCAGATGATCCATTTGTTTTTATTCAGCGTGCATTATTACCTGCTAAGCTAAAACAGATTGAGATTGATGAAGAAAATAAAAAATGTACAGTATTTGCCGATAGCGATCAAGTTTCCTTAATCGTTGGTAGAAGCGGAGTAAATATTCGTTTGGCAATTAAACTTACCGGATATGAAATTGAAGTCATCCGTGAAGAAAAACCATTTGAAGAATATGAAGAAGATATCGAGTTAGTAGAATTAAGAGAAGAGCTTGGCGAATTTGTAGATATTTTAATTAATAATAGATTTGATACAGCGGTGGAAGTGCTTTCTGCGGGTGTTGAAAAACTAAAAGAAATTGAAGGAATTGACGAACAAAAAGCTAATGAAATAATAGAAATCTTAAAGAACCAATTTGAAGAAGAAGAATAATCATAACACTTTAACCGGAATTAAAAATGTCAGAAGCAGCAAAAAATAAGAAATTAAAAATCTATAAATTAGCGGCAGAGTATAATCTTTCGTCTGATTCGATTATTGATCACTTAGTGAAAAAAGGTTTTGAAATTAAAAACCATATGACAATAGTAAGTGATGAAATGCTTGCTGAAATCAATTCGCATTTCAAGAAAGATATCGAAAAACAAGAGAAACATAAAAAGAAAATTGACGAATACAAAAAGAAAGTCGATAAATCTGATGCAGATGAAAAGAAGCACGAAGAAGCTCCACCTGTTGCTGTTCCTGAACCTGTCAAAGAGGAAACAGTTCCTGTTTCAAAAGAACCGGTTCTGGAACCTGGAATAGAAAAGAGCGAAGAAGCATTAGAAGAAACTCCCGCTGTTGAAGCAATTGAACCGGTTAAAGAAAGCACAGAAATCAAATCTGAAACTGTACCGGAACAAAAAGCTACCACAGAAGCCACAGCTACTGAGACTGAATCAAAAGTTACTGAAGCTAAGAATGAACCGGAAGAAAGTGATGTTGCAGCCGGCATTGAAGAACAGGTTATTGTTGAAGCTGAAGCTGTAACGGAAGCTCCTGAAACAGTAGAACCAATAAAATCTTTTAGAACAAAAGCAGAGATTGAATTAGACACTCGTAAAAAGGGTTTGACCATTGTAGGTAAAATTGATCTAA
This sequence comes from bacterium BRH_c32, assembly GCA_001516025.1. Taxonomy (GTDB): domain Bacteria; phylum Bacteroidota; class Ignavibacteria; order Ignavibacteriales; family Melioribacteraceae; genus BRH-c32. The sequence continues at coordinate 69,295 of LOEU01000010.1, forward strand.
ATAGAAAACGTAAAGATGATAGAAAAGATGATAGAGGTGCAAGGCCGGATCAACAGAAGCAAGATGGAAATAAAACTGGGCAGACGAATGGTAATGTTGTAACTAAAAAAGTCGGTGAAGTGGAATCGGAAGCCGATAAAAAGAAGAAGAAAAAAGTTCTTAAAGCAAAAAAGAAAACTAAAACCGGTGATGAACCGACTGATCCGATTGTAGCTAAGAAGAAAAAGAAAATTAAAAAATTAGAAGTAGATAAAAGAGAAGTAGAAGAAGCTATTAAACGCACACTGCTTAGTATAGATGAATCTGCAATGGGCGATAGAGCTTCTGCCAAAAAGAAAAAACGTAAAGAAAAAGCTGAAATTCAGGAAAAGATTCAAGAGCAAAAAGAGATTGAAAAATCGACTCTGAAAGTAACAGAATTTATTTCGGTTAATGAATTAGCTAATATGATGAAAGTTCCCGTTACCGATGTAATTCAAAAATGTCTTGGATTAGGAATAATGGTTTCGATTAATCAACGTCTTGATGTCGATACTATTACATTAGTTGCAGATGAATTTGAATTTAATATTGAGCTTCAGGAAGAATTCCATACAGATATAGATGTGGATGAAGCAGACTCACCGGAAACATTACAACCTCGTCCTGCCGTAGTTACAATCATGGGACACGTTGATCATGGTAAGACATCACTCTTGGATTATATAAGAAGAGAGAATGTGGTAGCAGGTGAATCAGGCGGAATTACTCAGCACATAGGTGCCTATAAAGTAATTATACAAGATGGAAGAGAAATTGCATTCTTGGATACACCGGGTCATGAAGCATTCACTGCAATGCGTGCTCGTGGTGCTAAGGTTACAGATATCGTTGTATTAATCGTTGCAGCGGATGATGCAGTGATGCCGCAGACAGTAGAGGCAATTAATCATGCTCAAGCTGCCGGTGTGCCGATTATTATTGCTATAAATAAAATTGATAAACCTAGTTCTAATATTGAAAAGATCAGACAGCAATTAGCAGATAGAAATGTACTTGTAGAGGAATGGGGCGGTAAATATCAGTGCGTAGAGATCTCTGCAAAAACCGGATTGAATGTTGATCTTCTACTTGAGAAAATTGTTCTCGAAGCTGAGCTTCTCGAACTAAAAGCTAATCCCGATAGAGATGCTCGCGGTACTATTATTGAGTCTCAGTTAGATAAAGGTCGTGGTATTACTGCTACTGTCCTTGTTCAAAAAGGGACATTAAGAATTGGCGATCCATTCGTAGCAGGAGTTGTTCATGGTCGTGTTCGTGCAATGTTTGATGAAAGAAATAATAAAGTAAGTGAAGCAGGTCCATCAACTCCTGTATTGGTTCTTGGGTTTGAAAATGCACCTCAAGCCGGTGATACATTTATTAGTGTTGAATCCGAGAGAGCTGCACGCGAAATTTCAATTAAGCGTTCACAAGTAAAACGTGAGCAGGATCATAGACAAGTAAAATTAATTACTTTAGATGAAATAGCTAATCAGATAAGTATCGGAGGAGTAAAAGAATTACCAATCATCGTAAAAGGTGATGTGGATGGTTCTATCGAAGCATTATCGGATTCTTTTATGAAAATTGCGAATAAAGAAGTGAATGTACGCGTAATCCATAAAGGTGTCGGAGCAATTAGCGAAGGAGACGTTCTTCTGGCTGCTGCATCTAATGCTATTATTATTGGATTCCATGTAAGACCCAATGTTAATGCACGTAAGCTTGCCGAAACACAAAAAGTTGATATCAGACTTTATAATGTAATCTATGATGCTATTAATGAAGTTAGATCAGCAATTGAAGGTATGTTATCGCCGACTCTTTCAGAAGAGATGGTTGCCGCAGTAGAAGTAAGACAAACTTTCAAAGTTCCTAAAGCAGGCACTATTGCAGGTTGTTACGTTACCGAGGGTAAGATCACAAGGCAAAATAAAATTCGTCTTATTAGAGATGGAATCGTTATCTATGAAGGTGATTTAAGTACATTAAAGAGATTCAAAGACGATGTTAAAGAAGTGGATGCAGGTTATGAATGCGGTCTTGCAATTGCAAGCTTTAATGATATTAAAGTAGGCGATGTAATCGAAGCATATAAAATTATTGAAACAAAGAAAAAATTGGTATAATGTCGCATAGAATAAAAAAAGTGGAAAGTTTTATTAAAGAAGAACTTAGCTCTATATTTCTTCTTAAAATACAAGATCCTAATATTGGATTATTGACTATTACAAGTGTGAAAGTTACTCCTGATCTTAAAATAGCAAGGGTGTATCTTTCTGTATTTGATAAAGAGAAAAGAGCAATGGTACTTGAAAAAGTTCATGAAATGAAGAGTAGATTCCGTACAGAATTAGCTCGTAGGATTACTCTTCGTTCCGTGCCCGATTTAGAATTCTATATTGACGATACTCTTGATTACGTAGAGAAGATGGAAAATTTATTCAAAGAAATTCATAAAAATGATTCTAAGAACGAAGAGTGATTTTAGCGATATAGATTTTAATAAGGGAGAGGTGATACTTATTGATAAGGAGAAAGGTTTTACTTCCTTTGATATAGTACATCGGATGCGGCGACTTTCAGGAGTTAAAAAAGTCGGACATGCGGGCACTCTTGATCCTAAAGCATCGGGTTTATTGATTATTTGTACAGGTAAGAAAACTAAAGAGATTACTGAATATCAGAATCTCGAAAAGACGTATGAGGGCATATTTACTATTGGAAACACCACTCCTTCTTTTGATTCCGAGACTGAATTTGACAGTGACCATTTAGATATTGCTGCCAATATTACTCTCGAACAAATAGAAGAAGCAAAGAAAGAATTTATGGGAGCAATTTACCAAGTGCCGCCAATGTATTCGGCACTTAAACTAAATGGTAAAGCACTCTATAAATATGCACGCAAAGGCGTAACAGTGGAACGAGCGCCTCGTCCTGTGGAAATTTATTCTTTTAATATTTTGAAATTCGAGTTCCCTGATATCCATTTTGAAATAAAATGCTCGAAAGGTACTTATATAAGAGTAATAGCAAATGATTTAGGTGCTAAACTTGGATGTGGAGCTTTTTTGAAATCTTTAAGGCGAACTCAAATAGGGAGTTATAATGTATCTGATGCTTTTGAAGTGGAAGAACTAAAAAAATTACTCATTCCTAATCCGGTTAATTAGAGCAATAGATGAATTTATATACTGATAGTTCTATTATTGATAAAAATAAGACGTATGTTGTTACCGTTGGTACTTTTGATGGGGTTCATCTCGGTCATCAGGAAATTTTAGCTTCATTAATCAATGAAGGGAAATTATTAGATGCTGAAACTTTGGTTTTTACATTTGAACCGCATCCAAGATCGATTGTATCAAAGGATTTTAATTTAAGATTAATTACTACTTATTCAGAAAAAGCAGAGCTCTTTGAAAATCATGGCATTCAAAATCTTTTCATTGCCTCTTTTAATGAAGAATTTGCTAAACTTTCGTTTGAAGAATTTATCAAAAAATATTTTGTTGATAAAATTAATACGAAAAAAATAGTTATAGGGCATGATCACCGTTTTGGTAATGGTAGAAGCGGAGACGAAAACAATCTAAAACAACTTGGCGTAAAGTATGGTTTTGATGTTGAATCTGTCTCTGCCAAAATTATTGGAGATGAAATTGTCAGCAGTACTAAGATTCGGCATTATTTAGAAAGCGGAGATATTAAGAAGGCAAATCACTTTTTAAACAGGAATTATAGTATTTCCGGAATCGTAGTAGAAGGGGCTAAGAGAGGAAGAACTTTAGGATATCCTACTGCAAATATTAACGTACAAAATAGCAGAAAGGCAATTCCTGCAACGGGTGTTTATATTGCATATTCAACTTTAGAAGGGACTAAATATTCTTCAATTGTCAATATTGGTTTACGCCCTACTTTTACAGATAGTCATGAAGTTGTAATTGAATCAAATTTACTCGATTTTGAAGGTACATTTTATGGCAAAGAGATAAAAATAGAATTTGTTGATAGATTAAGAGATGAAATTAAGTTTTCGAGTAAGGAAGAATTAATTTCACAGCTTAATTTGGATAAAGAGAAAGCAAAAAAATTTTTATAAATAACTAATTAATCCCGGAAAGGTTCTGGGATTCAATCGTAAAACAAATAAGGAGCAGTAAAATGAATTTAACCAAAGAAGAAAAATTGGAATTTGTTAAAAAATTTGGTAAAAACGAAAAAGACAGCGGAACTGCCGAAGTTCAGATTGCGCTAATTACCGCAAGAATTAACAAATTAACAGGACACTTCAATGCACACAAAAAAGATCACTCATCAAGACGTGGATTGATGCAGCTTGTAGGTAAAAGAAGAAGACTTCTCGATTACTTAATCGATCGTGATATTGAAAGATACAGAGCAATAATTAATGAACTTAATATTAGAAAATAAAAGGTAGATAAATGGTCGTTAGAAAAGAAGTCGAGATTGGAAATAAAAAGCTCATAATTGAAACAGGTAAACTTGCAAAACAGGCGAATGGATCAGTTACAGTTCAGTATGGTGATACAGTAGTTTTAGTTACGGCGGTAGCAGGTGGAAAAAGAGATGATATAGATTTCTTCCCATTATCTGTTGAATATCGTGAAAAAGCATTTGCAGCGGGAAAAATTCCCGGTGGATTTCTTAAAAGAGAAGGTAAACCTTCCGATAAAGAAGTCTTAAGCGGAAGATTAATTGATAGACCAATAAGACCTTTATTTGCAGATAATTATACAAATGATACTCAGGTAGTTGCTTTTGTATATTCTTATGATAATGAAAATGATGCAGATGTTCTTGCTGCAGTTGGAGCTTCGGCTGCATTGACAATCTCCGATATTCCATTTCTTGAACCTATCGGTGAAGTTCGTGTCGGAAGAGTTAATGGTGAATTTATTGTTAATCCTACGGCACCGGAACTTGAATTAAGTGATATTGAATTAGTGGTTGCAGGTACTGAAAGTTCGGTTATGATGGTTGAAGGTGAATCTAAAAATGTAACTGAAGAAGACTTACTAGCAGCTCTTAAATTCGCACAAACAGAGATACAAAAACTTATAACCGTTCAATTGGAATTGCGCGAACTTTGCGGAAAACCTAAAATGGTTGTCGAGCCAAAAGTGATTGACGAAAATTTAGTTAAAGATGTTAATGAATTAGCGTTGGAGAAATTCAAAGTTATTGTTTCTGAAGTTCTTGCTAAAGAAGAAAGATCAGCTAAGAATAATGAATTAACAGAAGAAGTACTCACATCATTAGCGGAAAAATATCCGGAACAGGAAAAAGAGATTAAATCTATTCTTCATGATATGGAAAAAGATTTAATGCGTAAAAGAATTCTTGAAGAAGGATTAAGATTAGACGGAAGAAATCTTACTCAGGTGAGACCAATAGCGGTTGAATTAGGGATATTACCGAGAACCCATGGTTCAGCTCTATTTACCAGAGGAGAGACACAAAGTTTATCCACAATTACCTTGGGTACTAAAGGGGATGAACAAATAATTGATGGTCTTGGAATTGAATATAAAAAGAGATTCATCCTTCACTATAATTTCCCTCCATTCAGTGTCGGAGAAACCGGAAGATTTACCGGTATTGGAAGAAGAGAAGTAGGGCATGGAAATCTTGCTGAGAGAGCAATAAAATATATTGTTCCGGTTGATGAAAAATTCCCTTACACAATACGATTAAATTCTGATATCTTGGAATCCAATGGCTCTTCATCAATGGCAACTGTATGCGCAGGTTCATTAGCATTAATGGATGGCGGAGTGCCGGTGAGATGTTCAGTTGCCGGTATCGCTATGGGTCTTGTAAAAGAAGGTGAGAAATTTGCTGTTCTTACCGATATACTTGGTAATGAAGATCATCTTGGTGATATGGATTTCAAAGTAGCAGGTACAGACACAGGAATCACTGCTATTCAGATGGATATCAAGATTCAAGGAATCTCATTTGAAATTATGGAGAAAGCATTAGCGCAGGCTAAAGAAGGAAGATTGCATATTCTTGGAATTATGGATGAAGCAATTTCTACTCCTAGAGCTACAATTTCACAATGGGCTCCGACTTTACTTTCTACAAAGATTAAGACCGAGAAGATCGGTGCTGTTATCGGACCGGGTGGTAAAGTAATTCAGAAAATTCAAAAAGATTTTAGCGTAGAAGTATTTATTGATGAAGATGGAACTGTAAGAATTTCAGGTATGGATGCTAAATTAGCGAGAGAAGCGAAAGAATTCGTTAAGGCGTTAGTATCTGAACCGGAAGTAGGAAAAACTTATAGTGGAAAAGTAGTAAAGATAGCTGATTTTGGTGCATTTGTAGAAATCCTTCCCGGAACTCAAGGTTTACTCCACATTTCGCAGATTGATAATAAGCGAATTGAAAAAGTTACTGACGTTCTTACAGAAGGTGATGTTATTAAAGTTAAGCTTTTAAGTATAGAAAACGGTAAATTCAGTTTATCGAGAAAAGCGCTTCTAAAAGAAGAGGCAGCTCAAGAAAAAGCTGAAGAAAAAACGGAAGAAGAGACTGAATAATAGGAATTAAAAATTCCGAATAGAAAATTATGACAATTGGAAACTTGAACTTAGGAACACGCTTGATACAAGCTCCCATGGCGGAGGTTACCGATTCGTCTTTTCGTTCCATAGCACGATCATTTGGTGTTGGTCTTACCTTCACTCAAATGGTCAGTGCAAAAGGAATTTTAAATAATGATTTTACATCTCTAAGATACCTGTCATTTAGCCGTGACGAAAAGCCGATCGGCGTTCAAATATTAGGTAATGATCCGCATATTATTGGAGAGGCAGTAAAAGAGATTGCAAAATTTAAACCGGATGTAATTGATCTTAATTGCGGCTGTCCCGTTGATAAAGTAACTTCAAAGAAAATGGGTTCAGCATTACTCGAATATCCCGATTTGATTGGCGAAATAACCAGAAAGATGGTTGATAATTCGGGCGGAATTCCTATTTCAGTTAAGGTTCGTTTGGGTGTGGATAAAAAAAATATTAATGTTTTGAATAATGCCAAAGTAATTGAAGATAATGGTGCTTCAATTATAGTAGTGCATGCAAGGACAATGACAGACAGGTATGATATTGATGCTGATTGGAGCTGGATTGGTGAGGTAAAGAAAAACGTTTCGATGAAAGTGATAGGTAATGGTTCTATCTTTACTCCTCAGGATGGCATTGAAATGCTTAAGCAAACGAACTGCGATGGAGTAATGGTAGCGCGTGCATCAATAGGGAATCCATTTATTTTTTCCCGTTTTAATAGCTTATTAGCTACGGGAGAAGACCCCGGAATGCCATCAATTGAAATTGTAAAATCGGCTTTAATGACTCATCTCAAAATGCTATGGCGAGAGTATGATGAGATAAAAGCATTAGACAGGTCGAAAAAATATGTTATTTGGTACTATCAATTCTATAATGGTATCAATGAACTAATCAAAAGAATTTTTTCTGCTAAAAATTATGAAAGATTAATTGAGATAGTAGAAAAGCACCATGAAGATTTAATAAATCACAGATATTTAGAAGATACAACAAACTATAATGATCTCTTCAAAAAACGAGTCGTGTTTTGGCAGGATAATATAAATAGTGATGTAGCTTAAAAAAAAGTTTTTAGAGAGTTTTATGAGAAAAGAAATTATAATAAATTCTTCGACCGCACAAAATCGAGTGGCGATAATCGAAGATGGCAATCTTGTCGATTTCTTTGTTGACCATCCTGAAAAGCAGAGAATGGTCGGCGATGTATATTATGGCAAAGTAGCAAGAGTTTTGCCCGGAATTAGAGCGGCATTTGTAAATATAGGTCTTAAGCATGACGCATTTCTTCATTTCTCCGATATAGGAGACCGTCTTGAAGCACTACAAGGAGTTTTTGATGATGACGATCCAGCCGATGATGACGATGATAATGAAGACAATGAAAAAGTCGCTTCAAAACCACAAATTGAATTAAGCGATAAAGGAATTCCTAAGCTTCATAAAGGGCAGGATATTCTTATTCAAATTATTAAAGAGCCGGTCAAAGATAAAGGGGTTCGTGTTACATCTTCTATCTCATTGCCTGGAAGATTCTGTGTAATGCTTCCGCACGATAATAAAATCGGTGTTTCTAAGAAGATAACTGATTTTAAAGAACGTAAAAGATTAAGGAAAATTGCTCGAGGTATATTACCAAGGAATTGTGGTTTAATAATCAGAACTGCTGCAAAAGATCAATCAGAAGAATCACTTGCCGGTGATCTAAAATACTTAGTAAAAGTCTGGGAGGAAGTTCAGGAAGAGATTAAAAAGAGCGATCCACCTTCTCTTATATATAAGGACCTTAGTACTACAATAAGTGTAATACGCGATCTTTTTACTCCCGATGTATCTAAAGTTTTTGTAGATCAAAAGAAATTATTTAAGGAAATTAAAAATTATGTACAGTTTATTCAACCTGCACTTTTAGATAGAATAGAACTATACAAAGGAAACGAACCGGTTTTTGAATCCTTTAAAGTAGAAGAGCAGATAAAAGTTTTAATGGGAAGAAAAGTACCTCTCCCGGCAGGCGGACATATTGTAATAGAACATACAGAAGCAATGGTTGTTATCGACGTTAACTCGGGCAGATATGCAGCTAAAAAAGATCAGGAATTAAATTCACTTAAAACTGATTTAGAGGCGGCAAGGGAGATTGCGAGGCAACTTCGTCTCAGAGATATCGGCGGTTTAATTGTTGTTGATTTTATTGATCTTGAGGAGGATAAAAATCGTAAAAAGATTTACGATGAATTGAAAAAAGAATTTAAGAAAGATCGTGCTAAAATTGCTATGTTACCGATGACTGAATTTGGTTTAATGCAGATTACACGAGAGAGAGTAAGAGAAAATATTCTCCAATCGATGAATGAAGCTTGTCCTTATTGTAATGGTACAGGGTATTTGATGAAAAAATCAAATATGGTTCATGATATCGAAAAATGGTTAATGCGTTATAAAAATCATGGTAAGTACAAAAAAATTAAAATTGTTACACATCCCTCAATGGTGAATGAACTTAAGAGGGGAGCAATCTCTACTTTATTGAAATTCCAGTTTAAGTATTTTGTTAGGATTAAAGTGGTGAGTGACGAAAAATTAAATCCGCAAGTCTTTAAAGTTTATTCAGCGGAAACAGACGAAGATTTAACAGATGAATACGCATAGATTTATAAAAAATATTATTTACAATTATCAAATATATTTTAAGGTGACCAAATGAAATTTTTTATTGATTCAGCAAATATTGCTCACATAAGAGAGGCGGCTTCTCTCGGTTTACTTGATGGAGTAACTACAAATCCTTCATTAGTGGCTAAGGAGAAAACTAACTTTAAGGAGCTTTTAGAAGAGATCGTAAAATTAGTTGATGGTCCTATTAGTGCAGAAGTTGTTTCCACAGACTATGCAGGAATGCTTAAAGAAGCAAAGGACTTAGTAAAGATACATGATAATATCGTTGTTAAAATCCCATTGATTAGAGAAGGAATTAAAGCAGTAAAAACTCTTTCTGAAGAAGGTATCAAGACAAATGTAACTTTATGCTTTACTGCAACTCAAGCACTTCTTGCTGCAAAAGCAGGTGCTACATACATAAGCCCATTTGTAGGAAGACTAGATGATATTTCCACAAGCGGAATGGAATTGATTAAACAAATTGTTCAGATATATAAAAACTATAATTATAAGACGCAGGTATTAGTAGCAAGTATTCGTCATCCATTGCATCTCATCGAAGCCGCTATGATGGGTGCGGATGTGGCAACTATTCCTTATGATGTAATTGAAAAATTATTTAAACATCCATTAACCGATTCAGGATTAGAGAAATTCTTATCTGATTGGAAAAATTCAAACCAATAAAAATATGAAAAAGACAAAATTTTATTCGGCACACGAAAAAGCAAATGCAAAGATTGTTGATTTTGCCGGTTTTAAAATGCCCGTTCAGTATTCCTCAATCATTGCAGAACATCTTGCAGTAAGAAACTCAGTAGGTGTTTTTGATGTATCCCACATGGGCGAAATTTTTGTACGAGGCGAAAAGGCTTTGGATTTCGTTCAGCATATTACCGTTAATGATGCATCGGTTTTAATTAAAGGTAAAGTTCAGTATTCGGCAATGTGTTTGGAAGATGGAGGTATTATAGATGATCTTCTTGTTTATAAGATTTCCGATACAGAATTCATGCTTGTAGTGAACGCTTCTAATCTTGAAAAAGATTTTGCTTGGATGCAGAAGAACAATAATTTTGGAGTGGAACTATCAAACGAGAGCGATGATTATTCATTGCTTGCGGTCCAAGGACCTGATTCCAATAAAACATTACAGAAAATCACTGACAAGAAAATTGATTTAGAATATTATACTTTTATGTTCGCGAATGTTGCCGGAATTGATATGATTTTATCCAGAACCGGTTATACTGGCGAATTGGGGTATGAATTATATTTCAAAGGAACCGAAGAAGACGCTCTTAAACTTTGGGATGCAGTAATGGAAGCTGGTAAAGAGTTTGATATTCAACCGGCAGGACTTGGATGTCGTGATTCATTACGTCTCGAAATGGGCTTCTGTCTTTATGGTAATGATATTGATGAAACTACTAATCCGCTTGAAGCAAGTCTAGCTTGGATTACAAAGCTTAAAAAAGAAAGTTTCATCGGAAAAGAAAAATTACTTTCTGTAAAACAAGAAGGATTAAGGAGAAAATTAGTTCCCGTAATTAGTGATGAAAAAGTTTTTCCTCGTCATGGATATGATATTACTTTAGAAGGAAAAAAAATAGGTATTGTTACAAGCGGTGTTGTAAGCCCCGTTATTGATAAAGCAATAGCTATGGCTTATTTAGATTTCTCATTTACATCAGAAGGGACATTAGTTAATTTTTCGGTTCGCGGAAAAGAAATACCGGCAAGAGTAACTAAGCTGCCCTTCGTAAAAAAATAAAATGAAAATTAACGTTCTTTTTACTCATAATATTGTTGATGAATTTTATTTTAACGAAAAGACTACTGTAATAATTGATGTCTTAAGAGCTACTACTGTAATTAATACTGCACTATATAATGGAGCAAAGGAGATAATACCCGTAAGTTCGGTAGATTTCGCCGTTAAGGTTTCTGGAAGCGTTTTTGGTGGAGTTACTCTATTGTGCGGAGAAAGAAATACTAAAAAAATAGAAGGTTTCGATCTCGGAAATTCTCCTTTCGAGTATTCACCGGAGGTAGTCATTAATAAGTCGATTGTTCTATTTACTACTAACGGCTCTAAGGCGATAGTTAAAGCAAAATATTCAGAGAATGTAGTAACTTGTTGTTTTAATAATTTAGATGCAACAAAGAATTATTTATTAGATTCAAATAAAGATATTGAAGTTGTTTGTTCGGGAAATAATGGACATTTTAGTTTGGAAGATTTAGTATGTGCCGGTAAATTAGTTACCGGCATAGCTGTATTGATTGATGATGTAGTTCTTTCAGACTCTGCTACTGTAAGTATGGCAGTAGCTAAGTCTTATGGAAAAAATTTAAAAAAACTTTTACAAACTACTGAGCATGGAAAGGTATTAAAAGAGAATGGCTATGAAGCTGATCTTGATTATTGTTCAAAGTTAAATTCCGTGCCTATAGTTACTCAATTTTCATCGGGTGTAATTAAGAGGTTAAACTAAATAGATTAAATGAGCAAAAATAAGAATCCTAAAAATACTCTTGAAAAACCAAATATCTCAGGGGAATCTTATTTTATAATTTCTCCCGAGAAAAAGAAAAAGATTCTGGCGTTATTTCTTTTTACTTTCGCTATAATGCTCTTCCTTAGTATTTTATCCTATTCGCGTGCAGATGAATCAAACCTCTCCGAAGGAATCTCCGATGTATTCAAAGTATTTTCGAATAATCCTGATAGTTTAGAAACTGCTGGTTCTATTTCCAACTGGCTCGGAATTTTCGGTGCCTTAATTTCTAAATTCTTCATTCTTGGTACAATCGGGTATTTTTCATTAATATTTCCGATACTTTTATTTATTTGGGGTTATTCACTACTTCGTAACAACAACTATAAAATTTCAATTTATATAAGCAATTTTCTATTAGTTTTCGGATTGGTATTTTCCTCTATATTTGGGATGATGGCTTCTTCGGCGGGATATAATTTTCTAACGGAGTATCCCGAATTAAGTGGAAAAGTTGGCTCATTTATTGGCACCGGACTCGGCAGATTATTGGGCGGGCTTGGTAGTTTGATTTTGCTTCTTGTAATTTTTGCTGTTGCATTAATTATCGCTTTTGATATTAAGTTTAGCGGAATATATAACTATTTTTTTTCGCTCTTTGAGAAAAAGGAAAGAGAAGAACAAGTAGCAGCTCAAGAAGAATATGAAGATAAAATACTTGAAATAGCCCCGCAGCAGGTAGTGCAAAAACCAAGCAAATCAAAATTATTGGAATTATTGGATGACAATGAACCTGCAAAAGAAACACCGATAAAAATCATTCGGAAGGATGAAGCAGAAGTTCAAAACGAGATTCCTCAAAAAGAATTACCAAAAATTAAAAAGCCGATTGCGAAAAAAGAAGATGATGAATTACCGATAGATGAAGAGATCGATTTTAAGAAAGATTTGGCAAGTGATCTTCCTGATCAATGGAATGAGAAGATTGATTATAAAGCTCCAACTTTTGATCTATTAATTGAACCTGAAATCGAAGAAGTAAAAGTTAAGGATACAGAATTAAAAAGAAATGCACAGTTACTAAAAGACAAGCTAAAACTTTTTGATATCGATATTGATGATATTACGGTAACACCGGGCCCGGTTGTTACTTTATATGAGATAGTTCCTGCACCGGGAGTAAAGATAAGCAGGATAGTAAGTTTAGAGCATGATATAGCATTAGCTCTTGCAGCGCGAGGTATTAGAATAATTGCACCTATACCGGGTAAAAGTGCAATCGGAGTTGAGATACCGAATGCAAAAGCTGCAACAGTGAGAGCAAAATCAGTTGTACAAAAATTATCTGAATATGGTTATGAATTACCATTAGCATTCGGAAAGACCATATCGGGCGAGGAGTTTGTTACGGATTTAGCAAAGATGCCTCACTTATTGATTGCCGGTTCTACCGGATCAGGTAAGAGTGTGGGCATTAATATGATTATTACAAGTCTACTCTATGCCAAGCATCCATCAGAAGTAAAATTTGTTATAATTGATCCAAAAAAAATCGAGCTTTCATTCTATAAAAAATTAAGCAAACATTTTCTTGCTGTATCTCCCGATTTAGAAGAAGAAATTATTACAACTCCATCTAATTCACTTCTTGCATTAAAAGCAGTGGAATATGAGATGGAAAAGAGATATGATAAGCTTGCAAAGGTCGGAGTAAGAGATTTGGTAGAGTATAATAAACGCGTTACGAATCCTAAAACGAAACCAAAAGATACTGATGAAATGAAGCACTTTAAACTGCCTTATATTATTGTTATTATTGACGAATTAGCTGATTTAATGATTACATCAGGCAAGGAAGTGGAAGAACCAATAGCAAGATTAGCACAATTGGCAAGAGCAGTGGGAATCCATTTAATTGTGGCAACACAAAGACCTTCTGTGAATGTAATCACAGGAGTAATTAAAGCAAATTTTAATGCTCGTATGGCTTACCAGGTGGCAACTCGAATTGATTCAAGAACAATATTGGATATGAATGGAGCAGAACAACTTCTCGGAAGAGGTGATATGTTATTTTTACCGGCCGGAACCCCAAAACCGTTCCGTATTCAAAACGCATTCATAAGCACTGAAGAAGTTGAAAAGATTACTGATTTTATTTATATACAAAAAGGTTTTTCAAAACGTTATTTCCTTCCTTCATTATATGATAAAAGGAAAGAAGCGGCAGGCAACTTCTTATCAGATTTAGATCCAATGTTTGAAGAAGCCGCTAGAGTTATTGTGCAACATAATCAGGGAAGTGTATCATTACTGCAAAGAAAATTAAAGCTCGGCTATTCTCGTGCTGCACGAATAGTTGATCAATTAGAACAAGCAGGTATTGTTGGACCTTCAGATGGCAGTAAGGCCAGAGAAGTGATTATAGATAACATGGAACAATTAGAAACAATCTTAAGATCTTTATGAAAAGAATATTATTTGTAATTTTTATAATTCCGTTTCTTATTCAAGCACAGAATCCAAGAACTATTCTAAAAAAAGTCCAGGATAAGTTTGCAAAGCAAGAAAATTTCATCGCTGATTATAATCAGTCGATTAAAACTAATAATTCGACCTCGACAATTAAAAGTTCCGGTTTGTTTTATTATCAAAAAAAGGATCGTTTCAGAATTGAAATGAAAAATCAGATAATAATTTCAGATGGTGATACACTTTGGAATTTTGATAAGAAATCGAAACGATTAATTATAAGTTATATGATTGATGAACCGACTACTTTTTCATTAGAGAAATTTATTTTCGATTACCCGCCTTTGTGCGTTGTAAAGTTTTTAAATAAAAGCGAAAATAGCGAAGATAGTTTTATAATAGAATTAAAGCCGAAAGATGACGAACTACCATTCCAATCGGTTAGGATTTGGAGCAATAATGATTACGATATAAAGCGTTTCGAAATGACTGATCTACTCGGCACTTTATATATCTTCGAGCTTAATAACGTAAAGTATAATCAAGCACTTCCTAAAAATAATTTTAAATTCTTAGTCCCTAAGGGAATTCAGGTAATTGATCTTCGATAAATTTAAGAAAGAATTTATTAAAGCAGTTAAATACGCACTTCCGTTTTTATTAATGGGAGTGTTCCTTGTATTGGCATTTTATAAGATTGATCTTTCAAAAGCATTTGGTTATATCCAAAAAATCTCATGGTTTTGGCTATTGGTTTATTCGGCAGTATTTATCTTCTCGCATTATATCCGTGCTGTGCGTTGGAAGTTAATGATTAGGTCGATTAAGACCGATACTTCATTGCTCACCATTTTTTCTTCCGTAATTATAGGTTATGGAGTTAATTGTGTAGTGCCAAGATTGGGTGAAGTATATAAAGGACTATTCCTTGGTAAGTGGGAAGGACTTTCTCGAACTTCTATGTTCGGTTCAATAATTGTCGAACGAGTAATTGACATATTCTTTTTTTCATTGGCGGCTGTTATCAGTATTTATATTTATTCCGGCGATCTATTCAAAGAATTAACTTGGCTTCCTTTATCAATTACCATTGCTTTTATCACTGTCTTTGTAATTATCTTTATTCTTTATCTTATCGTGATAAAGAAGAATTTTATTAATAATCGATTTTTTAGTTATTTAAGCCGCTTCTCCCCAAAGACAGTAAATTTTATAAAAGAAAATTTTGATTCATTGATTGAAGGTTTTTCTTCTATTAAAACAACGAAAGATCTTTTAATGGTGATTTTTTATTCGGCATTAATTATTGTAGTCTATGTTTTGAATACATATACAGGCTTCTTTCTTTTTAATGTCCCGACAGAACACTTTACTTTTGCAATGGCATGGGTACTGATGACCATTGGTTCAATTGGTGTATTAATACCAACTCCGGGAGGCACCGGCTCTTATCATATCCTTACTATTCTTGTTCTCACTACTTTATATAATTTTAATAATGAGTTCAGTGCTGCTTATGCAATACTAACTCATTTTATCTCTTATGTATTATTTATAGGAATGACTTTATTTCTTATAATTTTGGTAAATAGAATTAATCAGAAGAAGGGAGCACCTAAGGAGGATTTTTTCAGCGTATTTAAATCAAGGATGAATTAAAAATGAAAAAAATAATTATAATATTTTTGTTCACTTTTGTCTCAAGTATTTATTCGCAATATGATTTCACTCTTGGGATGGGGATTGATTTTAATTCCACTCCTTCTTTCAGAGATTATATTAATTCCAATTATGCAAGAGGAGTAGATAACCTTGCAACATTTAAAACTTCTATATCTTTCTCCGGAGAAGTGGGATATGATATTAAAGAGAATGTTCAATTAGCATTTGAGTATAATATATTACTTGATTCTTACAATCAATCTATCGGTCCGGGCGGCTCGTACGAATTATCTTATATCAGTCATCGTCCTTCTATTATTGCTTATTATGTGTTAAAGGGAGAAGGTTATAAATTTAAGTTTGGAGGAGGGGCGGGATTGCGTTATGTCTCTCTTGATGAAAAACTTTTTATTACAACAAACTATTCGTCTAACGGCTATGGAATAGTACTTAAAGCGGAAGGGAACACACTCTTAAGCGGGAATCTTTATGCTAATATTGGTGTCAGTCTCCGATATGATTCACCCGGAAGTCCTAAAAATAACTCTATTGGATATATTTACGATCCCGTGGCAAAAGAAAATCTTAATCTAAATTCAGTTTCAGTGGGAATTAAATTAGGTATTTCATATTCTATATAAAGGAGCCTTAATTGAGCATTGTTGAATCTATCATCCTTGGAATTATTCAAGGATTAACAGAATTTTTACCTATAAGCAGTACAGGACATCTAACTTTAGCCGGAAAACTAATGGGTGTAATTAACCCAACTAATCCAAAAGAGTGGACAAGTTTTATGGCAGTTATTCAACTTGGCACTATGGTAGCGGTAGTAATCTATTTCTGGAAAGACCTTTTCGCAATTTTGCAAAATTTTCTAAAAGATAATTTAACTCAAAGAAAAAAGATTAAAGAACAGAGTCGCGAAAGTAAACTCGGTTGGTTTATTATCGTTGGAACTATACCGGTTGTTATTATTGGGCTATTATTCAAAGATATAATTGAAGGTGTACTTACTAAGAATCTATATGTAATCTCGGGAAGCTTGATCTTATTAGCAATAATATTATGGATCGCGGAGAAGGTTGGAAAGTTCGACCGAACGGAAGAAAAGCTAAGCTGGAAAGATTCAATTATAGTAGGTTTAGCTCAAGCATTATCATTAATTCCCGGTTCCTCACGTTCGGGCACTACAATTACGGCAGGATTATTCCTCGGACTCACACGCGAAACTGCAGCACGTTTTTCTTTTCTTCTTAGCATCCCCGCTGTTTTTGCTAGTGGTATGCTTCAGTTTTATCAAGCTCTAGAGTTTATTACTCCCGATAGCTTATTAACATTATCCATCGCAACCATAATCTCCGGGGTTTCGGGATATCTGGCAATTGAATTTTTATTACGCTTTTTGAAGAAAAATACCACTTTTGTTTTTATCTTGTATAGAATCGTTATCGGAATAATTATCATTGCGCTATTAAATTTAGGAATCATTCTTCCATAGGAGTCAATTATGAAATTAAAATTTTTTATAATACTTATTATATCAATTATCATTATATCATGTACTAAAGATGAATCAAAAAAGGAAGGAACTTATAAAATGACAGATGAACAAAAACAAACAGTAGATGAGTTATTAAATGTAACTGCTAATGAGCAATTAGTTGCTGAATTTGTTACAAATAAAGGAAATTTTTCAGCCGAATTATATGCTAAATTAACACCTATGACAGTAAAGAATTTTGTTACATTAGCAGTAACGGGCTATTATAACGATGTTACATTTCACCGTGTGATTAAAGATTTTATGATTCAGACAGGAGACCCAACTGCCACAGGTTCAGGCGGAGAAAGCATTTATGGGGGAGAATTTAAAGATGAATTTAATGCAAACTTAATCCATGATACTGCTGGAATCTTATCAATGGCTAATAGAGGTCCCAATACTAATACCAGTCAGTTCTTTATTACTTTAGTTCCAACTCCTTGGTTAAATGCAAAACATACTGTATTCGGGAAAGTGATTTCAGGTATAGATATTGTTGAGCAAATTGGAGACGCAAAAACTAATGCAATGGATAAGCCAATTTCGGAAATTAAAATTGAAAAAATTAACCTAAGCAAAAAATAAAATTATTGGAAAAACAAGATTTTTTTACTTCGAGATGGGGTTTAATATTATCTGCTCTCGGTATTTCAATTGGAACGGGTAATATATGGAGATTCTCAAGAATCGTCGCCCAAAATGGGGGCGGTTCTTTTTTAATCCCTTGGGTTATCTTCCTTTTTATCTGGTCTGTGCCATTAATAATAACAGAATTTGCATTAGGAAAAAATTCTCGTAAAGGTCCTATCGGCTCATTTATAAAAACAGCCGGAAGTAAGTATGGATGGATGGGAGGATGGGTCGCTTTCGTATCCACTGCAATAATGTTTTATTATGCAGTAATCACAGGTTGGTGTTTTTATTATCTCTTCAGCACATTGTCCGGTTCTCTTCTAACAACACCAGACCATCTTCTATTTTGGAATCAATTCTCATCAAGTTCTCTTCCTGTCATTTTTAATTTTATTGCGTTGGCTATTGCGGCGGTAGTTGTTTTTAGGGGTGTAAGCAAAGGAATTGAAAAAGTAAATAAAGTATTAATTTCGTTTCTTTTTATAATCATAATAATCTTGTTAGTACGAGCTGTTTCTTTGCCGGGAGCCATTGAAGGTTTAAAATATTTCTTTACTCCTAAAGCGGAGTATCTCTTAGATTATAAAGTATGGTTGAATGCACTCACGCAAAACGCATGGGATACAGGAGCCGGTTGGGGATTGATTATGACTTATGCGGTTTATATGAAGAAAGACGAAGACGTTTCAATAAATGCTGCAATTATGGGTTTTGGTAATAATTCGGTTTCATTAATGGCTGGAATGATTATTTTTTCAACTGTTTTTGCACTCGGTTCGGGCGATCCTTTATCACAAATATCGCAATCGGGACCCGCTAATACAGGTCTGACATTAATTTATCTTCCTAAGTTATTCTCTACATTATCAGATTCTTATTCGGTCAATTATTTTTTTACAACAATTTTCTTTTTAGCTCTTAGTTTCGCAGCACTTACTTCTTTAATCTCCATGGTGGAGCTTGCTTCAAAATCAATATCTGATTTTGGAATAAACAAAAAGAAAGCAATAATTATTGTTGCACTAATTGGTTTTGCCTTTGGTATTCCATCTGCATTAAATATTAGATTTTTATTAAATCAAGATTGGGTTTGGGGCATGGCACTTATTCTTAGCGGTGCATTTATCTCCTTTGCCGTTATTAAATATGGTGCAAACAAATTCCGAATTGAATTGATTAATGGAGAGGGAAGCGATATTAAAATTGGGAAATGGTATAATTTTATAATAAAATATTTGATACCCGTACAAGCAATTGTTCTTATTATCTGGTGGTTAAGTTCTTCGATCTCTTGGGATAAGGAATTTCTTAATCCATTTCACTCGGAAAATTTTGCTACTTGTGTTTTCCAATGGGCTATCGTACTTGTTTCATTATTTCTACTAAATAAAAAATTAAATAAGACTTTTATAAATGAATAATTATTTACCGATAATCGTGGCAATTGTAATTGTGGGAATTGTATGGGGCGGATTTATTTTTTTTG
>LOEU01000011.1 GCA_001516025.1 bacterium BRH_c32
TCCAGGCATTTATGTAATCCTTATAACTTAATCTCAATATCTACACCCGCCGGTATATCTAATTTACCTAATGCATCGACGGTTTTGTTAGTTGAGTTGTGAATATCTATAATCCGTTTATGAGCTCTAATTTCAAACTGCTCGCGTGATTTCTTATCAACATGGGGAGACCTTAATACAGTAAATACAGTTCTCTTAGTTGGAAGTGGAATCGGACCGGAAACGTATGCACCTGTAGTTTTTACAGTCTTGATGATTCTCTCAGTTGATTTATCAATTAAAATATGATCGTATGACTTCAACTTTATTCTGATCTTTTGACCGGGCACTTCACAATCTCCTTTTAATCATTATTTGGGGGAAAGATTTTCCTTCCCCCAATAACATAATTATTTAATTTTATTTTATAATTTTAGTAACAACACCTGCACCAACAGTTCTTCCGCCTTCACGAATAGCAAATCTTAAACCCTCTTCCATAGCAATTTCTGCAATAAGATTAACTTTAAGTTTTACGCTATCACCGGGCATAACCATTTCAGTACCTTCAGGTAATTCAGCAACACCTGTTACGTCAGTTGTCCTGAAATAGAACTGGGGACGATAACCGTTAAAGAATGGTGTATGTCTTCCACCTTCATCTTTCGATAAGATATAAACTTCACCTTCAAAAACTAAGTGAGGAGTAATAGAACCGGTTTTTGCAAGAACCATTCCTCTTTCGATCTCTTTCTTATCAACACCTCTTAAAAGGATACCAGCATTATCACCAGCCATAGCTGAATCTAATTCTTTTCTAAACATTTCCACACCGGTAACAACAGTTTTCTTATGAACGCCAAGACCGATTAGTTCAACTTCTTCCTGAATTCTAACAGAACCTCTTTCTACTCTACCAGTTGCAACGGTACCACGACCAGTAATAGAGAATACATCCTCAACAGGCATTAAGAAAGGTTTATCAACACTTCTTTCTGGAAGTGGAATATATTCATCAACAGCCTTCATAAGTTCCCAAATACAATCTAAACGAGGATCGGTTATAGTAGCATCACTTGAACCGGCTTCTAAAGCATGTAAAGCTGAACCTTTAACTATCGGAATATCATCGCCGGGGAATTCGTATTTAGATAATAATTCTCTTAATTCCATTTCAACTAATTCAATTAATTCAGGATCATCAACCATGTCAACTTTATTCATGAAAACAACCATTCTAGGCACACCTACTTGACGTGCTAAAAGAATATGTTCTCTTGTCTGAGGCATAGGTCCATCTGTTGCAGCAACAACTAATATAGCACCATCCATCTGTGCGGCACCTGTGATCATGTTCTTTACATAATCGGCGTGACCGGGACAGTCAACGTGAGCATAATGTCTGTTCTCTGTTGAATATTCAACGTGAGCAGTAGCAATTGTAATACCTCTTTCTCTTTCTTCAGGAGCATTATCAATTGAATCGAAAGATCTAACTTGTGAAAGTCCTTTTTTACCTAATGCCATTGTAATGGCAGCAGTTAATGTAGTTTTTCCGTGATCAACGTGTCCGATCGTACCAATATTGACGTGGGGTTTACTACGATCAAATTTTTCCTTTGCCATCGGATTCTCCTTTTTATTTTCTAATTGTTTTTAATATTATTTACTAAGCTGATTCTGATTTTTTAACTTGTGCTTTTTCAGTAATCGCTTCTGCAACTGATTTTGGTACATCAGAATAATGTGAAAATTGCATTGAATATATTGCTCTTCCTTGAGTCATAGAGCGAACTACTGTTGCATATCCAAACATTTCTGCAAGTGGCACTTTAGCTTTAATTACTTGAGCATCTTTTCTTGATTGGAAACCTTCAATTTTTCCTCTTCTTGAATTGATATCTCCCATAATGTCACCAAGATATTCTTCAGGAGTTATTACTTCAACAGCCATAATTGGTTCTAAGAGTACCGGGTCTGCATTTTTTGCACCGGCTTTAAAGCCCATCGAACCGGCAACTTTGAATGATATTTCATCAGAATCGACTTCGTGGAATGAACCATCGAATAACTTTACTTTAATATCAACCATCGGAAATCCCGCAATCACACCATTTCTCATCGCTTCAATAATACCATTCATTGTAGGATTAACATATTCCTTAGGAACAACACCACCTACAATTGCATTTTCAAATTCAAATCCTTTTCCGGCTTCATTTGGAGTTAATTCTAACCAAACATGACCGAACTTACCGCGTCCACCAGATTGACGAACAAACTTACCTTCGGCTTGAACACTTTTTCTAATCGTTTCTCTATACGCTACCTGCGGTTTGCCCACGTTAGCATCTACTTTAAATTCTCTTTTCATTCTATCAACTAAAATCTCAAGATGCAATTCACCCATACCTGCGATTAGAGTTTGACCTGTTTCATCATTTACTTTTACTCTGAATGTTGGATCCTCATCAGATAATTTAGCTAATGACTCGGATAATTTATCTTGATCAGCCTTTGTTTTAGGTTCGATTGCAATCTCAATAACAGGTTCAGGGAATACCATCTTCTCGAGAACAATTGCATCATCTTCCGTACATAAAGTATCGCCCGTTCTTGTAAATTTAAGTCCAACTATTCCTGCGATATCTCCAACTCTTATTTCATCCATATCTTCACGAGTGTTAGCATGCATCTGGAGCACTCTTCCAACTCTTTCTTTCTTATCACTTACTGAATTGTAAATATAAGAACCTGCTTTTAATTTTCCGCTATACACTCTTACGAAAGTTAATTTACCTACGTAAGGATCAGTCATAATCTTAAAAGCTAATCCGGTAAAATGTTCATCTTCGGAAATATTAATAAGAACTTGATCATTTTTATTAATATGATGAGCCACTAATTCACCGGCATCAAGAGGTGAAGGGAGAAAATCAACAACTGCATCTAATAATTTCTGAATACCCTTATTCTTAAAAGAAGAACCGCATAATACCGGAATAATTTTCAATTTTATCGTAGCTTCTCTTAATACGGCTCGAACTTCTTCAGGAGTAATTTCTTTTCCTTCAAGATATTTTTCGAGTAAAGAATCATCGACATCTGAAACTGCTTCCAACATCAAAGTTCTATGCTTAGTAGCATATGGTAGAAGATTTTTTGGAATTTCTACATCTTCAAAAGTCAACCCGGACGAATCTTCTTGATACATTCTTGCTTGCATCGAAATCAAATCAATCGTCCCGACAAATAAATCACCTTCGCCAATAGGTAATACAACCGGTATTGCATTAGCGCCAAGTCTTTCTCTCATCATTTGAACTGCATGAAAAAAATCAGCTCCGGTTCTATCCATTTTATTAACAAAAGCAGCTCTTGGAACACCGTACTTATCAGCCTGGCGCCATACTGTTTCTGATTGAGGTTCAACACCACCAACCGCACAAAATAAAGCAATTGCACCATCTAAAACTCTTAAAGACCTTTCTACTTCCACTGTAAAATCAACGTGGCCGGGAGTATCAATAATATTAATCTGATGTTCTCTCCACGAAGTAGTGGTAGCAGCACTGGTGATTGTAATTCCTCTCTCTTTTTCCTGTTCCATCCAATCCATAGTAGCAGCGCCATCATGCACTTCACCAACACGGTGAACTTTACCGGTATAAAATAAGATTCTTTCTGTAGTGGTAGTTTTGCCTGCATCAATGTGCGCCATAATACCAATATTTCTAACTTTCGATATTTCTACTCTTTTTGCCATTTACTACTTATCATCCTCTCTCAATTACCATCTGAAGTGAGCAAAAGCTTTATTCGCTTCAGCCATTCTATGTGTATCGTCTTTTTTCTTAACTGAATTACCAACACCATTAGCAGCATCCATTAATTCTGCGGCTACTTTTGCGGCCATTGATTTATCTTTTCTATCGCGTGAATATGTTTTAATCCATCTCATCGCCAACGCTATTCTTCTTTCATGTCTTACTTCCATCGGCACTTGATAAGTAGCACCACCAACTCGGCGGCTTCTTACCTCAACTAACGGAGAGACATTATGAATTGCTTTTTTGAAAACATCCATAGCGGGTTTTTTAGTCTTAGCTTCTATAATATCAAAACTATCATAAAGCACTTTTCTTATAGTTGACTTTTTTCCATCCCACATTAAATAGTTAACAAATTTAGCTACAAGCAAATCGTTGAACTTTGGATCTGGTTTAATAAATCTTTTCTCTGCTCTTTTCTTTCTCATAATTATTTCTTACTTGCTTTAGGTTTTTTAGTTCCGTATTTAGATCTTGCTTTCTTTCTATCCTCGACACCACTAGTATCTAATGTACCGCGAATGATATGGTATCTAACACCGGGTAAATCTTTAATTCTTCCGCCTCTAATAAGAACGATAGAGTGCTCCTGAAGATTATGTCCTTCGCCCGGAATATACGCACTTACTTCAATATGATTTGTTAATCTTACTCTCGCAACTTTTCTTAATGCTGAGTTTGGTTTCTTTGGCGTTGTTGTATAAACTCTAGTACATACGCCGCGTTTCTGAGGACAAGCATCTAATGCCGGTGCCTTATTTTTCGACGTAATAACCAAACGACCTTTTCTAACCAACTGATTTATTGTTGGCACTTAAAAACCTCCAAAAATATTTTGACTTTTTAGTAAAAATTCAGACTTTCAATTTAGATATATTTATTTAATTTGTCAAGCTAAGTCCATAGAAAAAATGAAGTTAAGTGCCTAAACCGTTTCCTTTTCTTCGGCAATTACTTCTTCTGCTTTAGCTTTTTCTTCCTGTACTGCTATTTCTTCTTCAGTTAAGATAATATTCTTATACTTCTTAAGACCAGTACCAGCCGGAATTAAATGACCCATGACAACATTTTCTTTTAAACCAATTAGATGATCAACCCTTGCTTCTGTTGCCGCATTAGTTAATACCTTAGTTGTTTCTTGGAATGATGCTGCCGAAATAAAACTCTCTGTTGAAAGTGCTGCTTGTGTTATTCCTAATAATATGTTATCGAATGTAGCAGGTTCTGCATCTCTAACAATAATTTCTTTCTTTGCTTTCCTTGCAAGATCAGCTACAACTTCACGATGCTTAGTTCTTGTAATTAATGTATCCTGCTTAATCTTAGATCCGCCCGGATCAATTACATAAACCATATTTTTCATTTTTTCATTTTCATCAACTAATTTATTTCTATCGACTAAATCCTCTTCGATGAATTTAGTATCACCTGATGAAATAATTTTTAGTTTCTGAAGCATCTGTTTAACGATAACTTCGATATGCTTATCATTTATCTTCACACCTTGAAGTCGATAAACTTCCTGAATTTCATTAACCAAATACTCTTGAACTGCATTAGTACCTTTGATCTTCAAAATATCACGAGGATCAATTGGACCATCAGTTATTTTTTCGCCGGCCGGAATCTCATCTCCCTCTTGAACAAGGACATGCTTTCCATAAGCTACACTATATACTTTTTGAATTGTTCCATCAAAAGATTCTACAATAATTTCTTTTGAACCTTTCTTCTTAACTCCAAATTTAATAACGCCTTCAATTTCGGAAACAACAGCAGGATCATGAGGACTTCTTGCTTCAAATAGCTCCGTTACTCTTGGAAGACCACCTGTGATATCTCGAGATTTTGAAGATTGTTTGGAAATTTTAGCCAAGATTGTTCCTGCTTGAACTTCCTGTCCTTCTTCTACCGATAAGTTGGCGCGTGTAGGAATATTGAATGTCTTTTCATTGCCATTTTTATCGGTAATTCTGATACTTGGCGTTAAGTCTTTGTTTTTAGATTCAATAACTACTTTCTGAACGTGTCCTGTTTGTTCATCTGCAATCTGTTGTAAAGTAACCGTATCAATCAAACCTTCATACTTCACTGTACCTGCAATATCAGTAACAATAACGGTGTTATATGGATCGTGATTATAAAGAGCTTGACCTTTCTTAATCTCTTTGTCATCATCAATCATTAATTCAGCACCATAAGGAATTTCAAATTTCTTAATCTGTCTATTATCTGTATCGAACAAACCGATAGAACCTCTTCTGCCAATAACAACTTTAGCTTTGCCAAAGAAATCTGTTTTTTCTACAAATGAAATTCTATCATATTTTACTGTACCTTCGATAGAAGATTCCACTACGGATTGACTTGCAATACGTGATGAAGTACCGCCTAAGTGGAAAGTACGCAATGTAAGCTGAGTACCCGGCTCACCAATTGATTGTGCGGCAATAATACCAACCGATTCACCATTCTCTACTAGTAGACCTGTAGTTAAGTTTCTTCCATAACACTTCGAACAAACACCGCGTTTTGATTCGCAAGTTAATACTGTTCTAATATATACTTGGTCAATATTTAATTCATCTATCTTTGCTGCAATTTCTTCTTCTATAATGTTACCGGCTTCTATTAATAGTTCATCAGTTTTCGGATCATAAATATCTTCTTGAGCAACACGACCGGTAATTCTTTCGGCAAGTGGTTCTCTTTCCATTTCACTTTCTTTAAGAGCAGTAATATATACACCTCTAATAGTACCGCAATCTAATTCAGTAATAATAATATCCTGAGCCACATCGCAAAGTCTTCTTGTAAGGTAACCTGCATCAGCAGTCTTTAAAGCTGTATCAGCAAGTCCTTTACGAGCACCGTGAGTAGAGATAAAATACTCTAACACAGAAAGACCTTCTTTGAAATTCGCAATAATTGGGTTCTCAATAATTTCACCTGATTGACCCGTTAAGCTCTTCTGCGGTTTCTGCATAAGACCTCTCATACCAGCTAACTGTCTTACCTGCTCGGTATTACCTCTAGCACCTGAATCAACCATCATAAATAGCGAATTGAATCCCATCTTATCTGCTTTAATTCTATTCATTAAATGTGCAGAAACATTTGTCGTTGTATGCGTCCAAACGTCTATAATCTTATTATAACGCTCGGCATCGGTAATCAAACCTTGTTCGTGCTCATTTAATATTGCATTTACTTTTTCATTTGACGTTTTTATTAATTCTACTTTTTCATCAGGGATAATCATATCACTAAAACTGATTGAGATACCCGCAGCAGTAGCATATCTATACCCTAATTCTTTTACGTCATCTAAGAATTTAGCTGTTACAACGTTGCCAAGCCTGATAAACATCTTATATATTAAACCGCTAAAAAGTTTCTTTATTAGCAATTCATTAATAAATCCCATTTCATTTGGAACTATCTTATTGAATATTACTCTTCCGACAGTTGTATCAACTAACTTACCATCAATCATTACTTTTATTTTAGCATGCAATTCAATTACTTTGAAATCGTAAGCAATGATTGCTTCTTCCATCGATCCGAAAATTTTTCCTTCTCCTATACCATCTTTTGGTTTTACTTTTGTCAAGTAATAACAGCCAAGAACTATATCCTGAGTTGGAACTACAATCGGTAAACCATTTTGAGGAGATAATATATTATGACTGCTGAGCATTAATACGGAAGCTTCTAATTGTGCTTCGTAAGATAATGGAACGTGAACAGCCATTTGATCACCATCGAAATCCGCATTGAACGCCGTACAAACCATTGGATGAAGCTGAATAGCTTTACCATCGATTAATATCGGTTGGAATGCCTGAATACCTAATCTATGCAATGTTGGCGCACGGTTAAGCATAATTGGATGACCATCAATTAATTTCTCTAAGATTTCCCATATAATCGGGTCTTTTCTATCGACTGCTTTACGAGCACTTTTTACAGTTTTGTAATGTCCTCTTTCAATCAATTTCCTAATGATAAATGGCTTGAATAACTCAACTCCCATATCTTTAGGCAAACCGCATTGATGAAGTTTTAATTCAGGACCTACAACAATTACTGAACGACCTGAATAATCAACTCGTTTACCGAGTAGGTTTTGACGGAATCTACCTTGTTTACCTTTAAGCATATCACTTAATGATTTCAATGGTCTATTACCATCACTTCTTACAGCACTTGCTCTTCTTGAATTATCAAATAAAGCATCCACTGCTTCCTGAAGCATTCTTTTTTCGTTTCTTAAGATTACTTCCGGAGCTTTAATATCCATTAATCTTTTTAATCTATTATTACGGATAATTACACGTCTATATAGATCATTCAAATCAGATGTAGCGAAACGTCCACCTTCGAGCGGAACTAAAGGTCTTAATTCAGGAGGAATAACAGGGACTGCGCTAAGAACCATCCATTCAGGTTTATTTGGCACTTTTCCTTCATATTCTTTGAAAGCTTCGAGAACTCTTAATCTCTTAAGATGATCAGCACGTTTCTGCTGTGATGTCTCATCTTTTAATAGATCTTTTAATCGTGTAAATTCTCCATCGATATCAGTTCTTTTCAATAACTCTTTAATAGCTTCGCCACCAATTTTGGCAACGAATTTATTTGGGTCTGTATTTTCTAAAGAATCATTCTCATGAGGCAATGAAGATACAATCTCATAATACTGGTCTTCAGAAATTAAATCCTTATACTTTAGACCCGTAGTTCCTTGATTAATAACTACATACGATTCATAATAAATTATTTTTTCTAATTCTTTAGTAGTCATGCCAATAATATTACCGATCTTAGAAGGCAAAGCCTTGAAAAACCAGATATGAACAACCGGAACGGCAAGAGCAAGATGCCCCATTCTTTCACGGCGAACACTCTTAAGAGTTACTTCCACACCACATCTATCGCAAACAATACCTTTATATCTAATACCTTTGTATTTACCGCAAGCGCATTCCCAATCTTTCACGGGTCCGAATATTTTTTCACAAAATAAACCATCTTTCTCCGGTCGGAATGAGCGATAATTAATTGTTTCAGGTTTAGTTACTTCCCCATGTGATCTCGAAAGAATATCATCAGGACTAGCTAAACCAATAGTTATTTTTTCAATCTGTTTTATTCTATTTTCTTGAGCTTTTAATCTCATAAGAGTCTCCTTAAGACTAACTTTTAACTAGTTAATTTTGATTTCAAGACCTAGACCTTGAAGTTCTTTAATTAACACATTAAAGGCTTCCGGAATGTTTGGTTCCGAAAGGTTTTCACCTTTAACAATTGCTTCATACGTTTTTGCTCTGCCCGATACATCATCACTTTTTACAGTTAAGATTTCTTGTAATACGTGAGCTGCACCATAACCTTCAAGAGCCCAAACTTCCATTTCTCCGAATCTCTGACCGCCAAATTGAGCTTTTCCGCCTAATGGCTGTTGAGTGATTAAGGAGTATGGTCCTATTGACCTTGCATGAATCTTATCATCAACCATGTGTCCTAACTTGAGCATATAGATATAACCGCAAGTTACTTTTTGATGGAATCTTTCGCCTGAACGTCCGTCAACTAACCAAGTCTTACTGCCTTCGTATAATTGCGCTTTTTCAATCCATTCATTTACATCGCTGACTTTAGCGCCATCAAAAATTGGTGTTTCAAATTTTACACCTAACTTTTTGCCAACCCAACCAAGTGCGGTTTCATAAAGCTGACCAAGATTCATTCTTGAAGGAACACCAAGCGGATTCAATATAATATCTACCGGAGTACCATCTTCATGATAAGGCATGTCTTCAATCGGAACTATCTTAGCAACAACACCTTTATTACCATGTCTGCCCGCCATTTTATCACCGACAGAAAGTTTACGTTTTTTAGCTACATAAACTTTTGCTAATTGGACAATTCCCGGAGGCAATTCATCCCCGCTTTGTATTTTTAATTTATCTCTCTTAAATTCTTCTTCAATTGCAGATAAAATTGTGAAATAATTAGAATATAAGGTCTTTATTAGATCACTAAACTGTTTTTTATCAAACCAATCTTGAGTGTAATCTAACTTAGTAACATCTTCGATTGATGAGAATGTATTTTCTTTTAGAGAAGTACCGCTTCTCAAGACAACAGAACCATCTAAATCACGGATACCGGTAGTAGTTTTGCCGGTGCAAATTCTTGTAACTTTCGTAACAAGTTTTGCATAGTGATTAAGTTTCTTACTGTTATATGCATCCTCAAGATTATCAAGCTGTTTTTTCTCTATCTTCTTAGAATCAATATCTTTTCTTTTGCGGCTGAATAAACGAGTTTTGATAACTGTTCCTTTTAATCCCGGAGGTGCTTTCAATGATGCATCTTTTACGTCACCGGCTTTATCTCCGAATATCGCTTTAAGAAGTTTTTCTTCAGGTGTTGGATCAGTTTCTCCCTTAGGAGTAATTTTACCGATTAAGATATCCCCTTCTTTTACTTCCGCTCCTTCTCTTACAATACCATATTCATCTAAGTCTTTTGTTGCTTCTTCGCTAACATTCGGGATATCACGAGTTAATTCTTCTTCGCCTCGTTTTGTTTCTCTTACTTGTAATTCAAATTCTTCTATATGGATAGAAGTAAATACATCATTAGCAGCTATTCTTTCACTGATTACAATAGCATCCTCAAAGTTATATCCTCTCCAAGGCATGAATGCAACCATTACGTTTCTTCCAAGTGCTAATTCACCTTTATCGATTGCAGGTCCATCGGCTAATACTTCGCCTTTTTTAACTCTTTGACCTGTTTTTACAATCGGTTTCTGATTAAAGCATGTCTCTTGGTTAGTACCGCTGAATTTAGTTAATATAAATTCTTCTCTTCTTTCATCATCAAAACCTACCAATGCTTCATCGCTATCTGGATCAGAATCATATTTTACGATAATTCTTTTTGCATCAGAAAATTCAACTAATCCATTTTCAGCTGCAATTACAACTGATCTGGAATCACGAGCTATCTTAACTTCCATTCCTGTACCAACAATAGGAGCTTCAGGAACCAAAAGCGGAACTGCTTGACGCTGCATGTTTGAACCCATAAGCGCTCTATTTGCATCATCATGCTCTAAGAATGGAATTAATGCCGCAGCAGCACTTACAATCTGTGCCGGAGCAACGTCCATGTAATGTACTTCTACCGGTGGTACGATCGGGAATTCACCCGTATGTCGGCATTTTACTCTATCTAATACAAAATTACCTTGATCTGTAATAGGTGCGTTTGCCTGTGCTATTGTAAATTCATCTTCTTGATCTGCACTTAAATAATCGATCGAATTTGATACTTTCCCTTCTTTTACTTTTCTATATGGTGTTTCAAGGAATCCATACTGATTTACTTTTGCATAAATTGTAAGTGAAGAAATCAAACCGATATTTGGACCTTCGGGGGTTTCAATAGGACATAATCTTCCATAATGAGAATGGTGAACGTCACGAACTTCAAATCCGGCTCTCTCTCTTGTAAGACCTCCCGGTCCTAAAGCAGAGATTCTTCTTTTATGTGTTAATTCTGAAAGTGGATTTGTTTGATCCATAAATTGTGATAACTGATTGGTGCCAAAGAATCCATTAATTACACTTGTAATTGTACGTGCATTTACTAAATCCTGTGGTTGCATGTTTTCATTATCACGCATATTCATACGTTCTTTAATAGTACGAGACATTCTTGCTAAACCAACATTATATTGCTGTTGAAGCTGCTCGCCTACTGTTCTTACTCTTCTATTTCCAAGGTGATCAATATCATCTACGTTTACATTACCATTTTTCAATTTGATTATGTTATTCATAATCGCAATAATGTCTTCTATCGTAAGTACTTTTACTGATTCAGGAATATTCAAACCTAATTTATCATTCATCCTGAAACGACCAACTTCGCCAAGATCGTATCTTTTTTCGTTAAAGAATAATTTTTCAATTAATCCATAAGCGGTTTCAAGATCGGGAGCTTCGCTGGTCCTTAATTGTCTATATATTACAAACAACGCTTCTTCTTTAGAAGTGGATGTATCTTTACGCAATGTATTGATAATCAAATCTTGTTCGTAACTTGTTTCTTCATTTATCAATTTTATTTTAACTAAAGTAGAAGCTTTGATATTATCAATAACTTCTTCGGTAAGTTCACCATCTTTAGAAACATAGATTTCACCGGTTTCAAGATCAATTACGTCTTCGGCCGAAATTCTACCGGAATGAGTATCAGCATCCAATTTCTTAACGCTTACTTCATCAATTAAATCGAAAAGACGAAGAATGGATTCATCGCTTTCATACCCAAGAGCACGTAACAATGTAGTAGATGGGAATTTCTTTTTACGATCTACATATACATAGAGTATATTATTAATATCGGTAGCAAATTCTACCCATGAACCTCTAAAAGGAATAATACGAGCGGAATATATTGGAGTGCCGTTTGGATGCACGGTTTGTGCAAAGGCAACTCCCGGTGAACGGTGTAATTGACTTACAATTACTCTTTCGGCACCATTTATAATAAATGTTCCTCTTCCTGTCATAAATGGAAGATTGCCAAGATAAACTTCTTGTTCCACAGAATTAACAAATTCACCTGTTTCATCGTCTTTAGTAGAAAGACGCAATTTTGCTTTTAATGGAGCCGCATAAGTAAGACCGCGTTCCTCACATTCAGCTATCGAAAATCTCGGTTTCTCAATATGATATTCAAGGAAATCTAAACGAAAGAATTCCTTATTATCGAGTATCGGGAAATTCATTGTGAAAACAGTTTGTAATCCGGCATCAAGCCTTTTTGAGGGTGGAGTCCTTAACTGAATAAATTCTTCAAATGACTCCAACTGAATATTCAATAGATCGGGTACTTTAACGGTTGAGTTAATAGTAGAGAATGTTATTCTATTGTTTACTTTATTGATTTTTGATTTTTCCAACCCTAACCTCCTAAAAAAACGGGTTAACATCTTCCGTTGGATAAACGAAAGAAAGTGGTAAGACGGAGTTCACCCTCTTACCACTTAGTAATTTTTAAAGATATATAGAAGTGTACTGATAAATTATTTAACTTGGACAGTAGCGCCTGATTCTTCTAATTCTTTTTTAATCTTCTCTGCTTCATCTTTCGAAACAGCTTCTTTTACAGTTTTTGGAGCACCATCAACTAAATCTTTAGCTTCTTTTAAGCCAAGACCTGTATGAGCTCTAACAACTTTAATAACGTTGATTTTCTTTTCGCCGGCAGCTTGAAGAATAACATCAAATTCAGTCTGTTCTTCAACTGGAGCAGCAGCAGCGGCAGGACCAGCAGCAGCCATCATCATTGGTGCAGCAGCCGTAACGCCAAATTCTTCTTCTAACGCTGTTTTTAATTCAGCAGCTTCGACTAACGTAAGAGCCTTTATTTTCTCAACAAGTTCAACAATTTTCTCTGACATCTTTTTTAACTCCTTTATTAATTCTAATTCTTTATTATGCAGCTTCTTTTTTGCTAATTTGATCGATTACACTAACCACATCACGCATTACAGCATTTATTGCACCTACAATACCGGAAGCCGGTGCTGAGATACTACTGATAATGCTCGAAACAATTTCCGGTTTAGATGGCATAGAAGCAATGACATTTAACTGATCCGGTCCGTAGAATCCTGATTCAATATAGCAACCTTTAAAAGCTAATTTACCGGTTTCATCAAAATATTTTTTAATGATTTTTGCCGGTGCTGTTACATTCTCACCAACAAAGGCAATCCCGATCATGCCTACTAACTGATCATTCATTTCTGAATAGCCACCAATATCTGTGAGTACCTTTTTAACTAAAGTATTTTTTAATACTTTATAAGTAACTCCTTCCTTTCTGAAATTAACACGCAATTTATTAATGTCTGCGACATTAATACCGCTGTAATTCGTCAAGAATATACCAGTGGAACTATTAAATAATTCTTTAATCAGTTCGTATTGTTCTACTTTTTTACTTTTTTCCATACTACTCCCATAACTATTCTAATTCGGCACAATGGGCTTGAAGCGAATCTATTACTGAGTGCGTAAACTTTATTAATTAAACTACTGCTACTTCGTCTTTCAAAATTCTTAGCCCAGGACCCATGGTCGAGGATAAATATAAACTCTTTACATAAGTACCCTTAGCTGAAGAAGGTTTCATTTTAACAATTGTATTCAAGAAAGCATTAGCATTATCAACTAACTGTTCGACCGGAAAATCTAGTTTTCCTAATGATGTATGAACAATACCTGCTTTTTCAACACGGAACTCGATCTTACCAGCTTTAACTTCCTTAACAGCTTTAGCTACATCCATAGTTACTGTACCGCTCTTTGGATTTGGCATCAAACCTTTAGGACCTAATACTTTACCTAATTTACCAACTTCAGCCATAGTATCAGGAGCAGCGATAATAACATCGATATCAGTCCAACCGCCTTTAATTTTTTCTAGGTATTCTTCATAACCTGCATATTCAGCACCTGCCTGTAAAGCGGCTTCAGCTAAAGCACCTTTTGCAAGTACTAATACAGTAACCTTTTTACCGGTTCCATGAGGAAGACTAACAGTACCTCTGATCATCTGATCAGCATGTTTAGGATCAACGCCTAACTTAATAGCGCAATCAAGTGATTCAGTAAATTTTACTTTAGAAGCTTCTTTTAAAGCTTTTATAGCATCTACTACTGTATATTCTTTTTGAAGGTCTAGTTGCTTCTTCAATGCCTTTGTTCTTTTCGTATCTTTCATTTTCAAACCAAAAAATTTTCTTAATAAAAAATTAGTCTTCTACTGTAAAGCCCATAGAACGAGCTGTACCTGCAACCATACTCATAGCATGTTCAACGTCATGAGCATTAAGATCAGGCATCTTAATTGTAGCGATTTCCTCAACCTGAGCTTTGGTTACTTTTGCAACTTTAATTTTATTTGGTTCGGCAGAACCTTTAGGAGTATTTGCTGCCTTTTTTAATAAAACTGCTGCTGGTGGTGTCTTTGTAATAAAGGTAAATGATTTATCGGAAAAAACCGTAATCACAACCGGAATAATTAATCCTTGTTTTTCTGAAGTTCTTGCATTGAATTGCTTACAGAACTCCATGATATTAACACCCTTTTGACCGAGTGCCGGACCTACCGGAGGAGAAGGATTGGCTGCACCTGCGGGTATTTGTAATTTAATATAACTGTCAATTTTCTTTGCCATGTTACGGACCTATTGTAGTTTATTTTTCTAATTCTGCTTGAACGAAATCGATTTCCACAGGAGTCTTCCTGCCAAAAATCGAAACCATTACTTTAATTTTCATTTTCTCTTCATTTACTTCTTGAATGATCCCCGAGAAATTATTGAAAGGACCATCTACTATCTTAACAAAATCACCGGTTCTAAAAATGGTATCACTTCTTTCGGTATCTTCATCTTGGGATATTCTGCCAACAATTCTTTTTACTTCATCAGGAGGGAGAGGAGCAGTACTTAAGAATCCCATTACAGATTGTGTGTTGGAGATAAAATCTTTTACTTTAGTATCAAGCTCTGCATTAACAAGAATATAACCGGGGAAGAAATTTTTCTTCTTGGTCTTTTTCTTGCCATCTTTTACTTCAAAAACCTTTTCGGTGGGTACAAGAATATTATAAATCCGAGCACTGAGATCTTCCCTATCCTTTAATTCAGCTTCAATTAAAGTTTTAACTTTGTTCTCGTGACCGGAAAAAGTTCTAACAACGTACCATTTACCTCTTTCGTTTTCCAAGCTTAGAAAATTCCTTGTATTAAAGTAGTAATACCCATATCAATTATATAGGTAAAAGCTGCAAGAATTAAACATACTACGATAACCACCATAGTAGATTCTTTTAGCTCATTCTGAGTAGGCCAAGTAACTTTTTTCATCTCCTTGACTACATCATTCACAAAATTTTGAATTTTTTCTTTCATAATTTTAATCTTTAGTTTACGAGCACGTCAGGAGGGACTCGAACCCCCAACCTGCGGTTTTGGAGACCGCTGCTCTGCCAATTGAGCCACTGACGTATTATTTAGTTTCTTTAAATGGTACGTGTTTCCTAACTACGGGATCATATTTTTTATATTCTACTCTAGCAGGATGCTCTCTTTTATTTTTAGTAGTAGAATAACGATATCCTGTACCGGCAGTGCTTTCCAAAATAATTATTTGTCTTACATTTTTAGCTTTAGCCATGATTAACCTAATTCTTAAACAAATTACAAAAATTATAGAGCTGATGACCGGGATTGAACCGGTGACCTCTTCCTTACCAAGGAAGTGCTCTACC
>LOEU01000012.1 GCA_001516025.1 bacterium BRH_c32
ACAGGTCTTGCTTTGAATTCGCTTTTCATAATTCTAAAGCATTCTTCTATTTCCCAACGTCTATGATTTACTTTGATTATTTCAGAAGCATTATCATCAAGGTTTGTGCATACAGCATAAAATCCATCAAAGGCTTCTTCTTTCAAGATAAGAGCTGTATTAATGCTGTATATTTCATTTACAGCAACTTCTCCATCAGCAGTACAGTTTGTTTTTTTAATAAATCTTTTGTAATCATTTTGATTACATTTTTTGATTTTTGTAGGATTGGTATCTATTGTTTTTTGTGCACGTTCTATTTGTGAGTTGCGGATTTTACGTTGATAGTCTCTGTATTTGATAGAGTATGTTACAATAATTTTTTGTTCCAGACCATTTTCATTAATCCAACGTTCTTTGTAAAAAAAATTATTTTTATCTTTCTCTTCATCAAGCTTAGAGATATCATAAGTTTTTACATCGTTACTAAGATGCCATCCGCTTGGATCAAGTGCCCATTTTTTAAGGTGTTCTTTTAGTTTCTTAATTGATTGAGTTGTAATAAATGCCCGTTCATCCTTGTTGTTAAATTTTCTGTTATCTTGAGAAGCTAGACCGGCATCAGTACATACAATAAACTTAGAAAGATTAAAATCAGATAGAATTTTCTTTTCTAATGGTTTTAATGTTAATTGTTCATTTGTATTTCCTTTGTTTATGCTGAAAGCAAGAGGTATTCCATCGCCATCCATAAATAAGCCCATTTGAACTCAGTAGCGTTGCATAAAACTCGTTTTGAAAAGTCAATACCTAGAAATAAAAAACATATGTTCAATTGAGTCTTGACAGAATATTCTGACTAAGAATTTTTCCCGTATATTTTAAAAAGGCA
Source organism: bacterium BRH_c32 (assembly GCA_001516025.1). Taxonomy (GTDB): domain Bacteria; phylum Bacteroidota; class Ignavibacteria; order Ignavibacteriales; family Melioribacteraceae; genus BRH-c32. The sequence goes on from LOEU01000012.1 coordinate 872, forward strand.
ACGACACCTTAAAGGTAACCCTGCTCCACATTTTTCAATAGTTTTTCTCTTTGAAGTGTTCTTAAGAATCCTCCAGATGCTTTAGATTTCTACAGACAGTTTAGCTCCAGGCCATAGATATCAAGGAAAAGGATATCTCCGTTTTTAACCTGATGTAACACTTGCTCAAATTGCTCTTTATGATTAGTTTTTCGCCTGCCTCGGGATGTACTGGTGGATTGCTTTTGCAAAATCTCTAAAAAATCGTTAAAAGGCTTGAATATAGTTTCCTTAAGCAGTCGCTGGATCTCCAGCATGGATTTCTTTACCTTTAGATTAACCCGGGTCAGCAGTAGCAGCATGCAGTAAGTTATAAGTACCATCCAAATCTGACTGTATACTGCATTGGCGCTTTTACCAAAAAACTTTTTAACCTTTAAGTGCTGTTTTATCCATTTAAAAAACAGCTCCACTTTCCACCTTCGGCGATATATCTCGGATATCTCCTGTGCACCTATGTTAAAGTCGTTTGTCAGAATCACAACCGGGCTGCCTTTAGTATCCACGGTATGAATAAGGCGTAACTTATTCCTCATCATTGTTTTATTGCTACCAAGTATTACCGTGCTCTCAGTCATGTTTGTGCCGTCAACAGGTTTTTTATCAATTATGTTAATAATAAAGTTGTCCTTTATCCTGGTAACAAAACGTATCCCTGCTTCGCAATACTCATCCCAATTTTTATAATCCACATAGCCCCGGTCAAATACGTATAGGGCGTTAGGATCAGTTATTAGTAATTCGTCCAGCTGTGATTTGTCCGAATTTTTAGCAGCGGTAAGAATTGCCCTGTCAGGGTAAGCATAGCCGTTTTGATACACCAGACACTGATGAATTTTTACACCTGCTTTTGTTTTGCGGTAATCAGCCCATTTATAACTGTTTAGGCAGAGGGTAATGGTGCTGGCATCTATAATATGGATACGGTACGCATGAGGAATGGCATGATTTGTAGTTTTCTGCACGACAACCCTGGCCACCTGGGAGAACACGGTTCCCCAAAAATCACTGTTAATTTCCTTAAGCCGCCTCGACAACTGGGATGCGCTAATGGAATCAAGCTTAATGCTTTCTTGCATGTCAGTGTTGTCTTTTAACATTTCGGCAAGTGCTCTTAGAGCTTCGGTTTGGGTAATCTGAGCAATAAACATGATGTAAAGCAATTTGACTACAAATAATTTTTTAATGTACCTGTCTGCAGCGGTTTCTTTGATAAGCGAATAAAATTTTTCAAAGGGAAAATATTTTAGTACTTCATCAAATGTGGATTTAGTGGTATCCTTATCCATGGCTTAGCTCCTTATTTTAGAGACTATGGACAGGATTACCTGCTATATCTCTATTATAAGGAGTTTTTTAATGAAAATCCATGATATTTATGGTAATTGGTCGTATTTGAGCAAATTTAAGCATATTTAGAGGTTGATTTTTTGGCGTTTGATTTATGCAACGCTACTGATTTGAACTATAGGATTTGGTCGATGCTCTTTTGATGGGCCATATTGTTTGTTGCCATCTTCCTGTTCTATTTCGAAAAAGTAATTTGTGCAGTCATAATAAAGTACTCCGGTGTTTCTTTTGGAAATTTTCAAGCTATTGTTGTACAGGGTAGATTGTATGAAATCTGTTTCTTTAGCAATGACTTCAAGGGCTCTGTATATTTGATGCAAATCAAAATTCGGTTGTTCAATAAACCTTTTAGCAAGTTGGTAGGTGGCAAGTTTGGAAGAAGGGAAAATAACTCTACCGTAAATCAGCCTGGAAAGGATTGAATTCAAATCAAACGTAACCTTGTGCTTTTCTAATATTTCTTTACAAATTTTATGAAGGCCAAGTTGATGATATATTTGCTGAAGGAAAAGATAGCCGCCGTTAAAAGAGCGCTGTTCATCTTTTGCAATCACCTTGGACGGTGAATACTTAACCAACACATCACGCTTTTCTTCCTTTTCTTTTTTGTTAAGTTCTTCAATATATTTTTTTGCCCACTCAATGGGATCCTGTCCGTTTAATTTATTTTCAAGTTCAGCAATGGTTCCTAGTTTTTCAACTATCTTTGTGGAACGTTTTCCTTTGTTGTAAATTGATTTTATAACATAAAGAGATGCTGCATTTTTAGATTTAGATATTTTTAATCTCAAGCCAATCCCTCCAATTCCTTATATTATAACACAGTACGCAAAGGTACGCATTATAAAAGTGGCCAAATTTGACATTTTTGCAACAAAAAAAGCCCTGTTTCCAAGGCTTCTAGAAAATCTATTGGTTATTCAACTGTCAAAGACCCGATAATTCGCCAGCCAAAAAAAGTTTACTATCTTTGGCGTGCTATGGAGTGCTGTTATAATCCTGTCTTTGACACTTGATGAAGACAAAAAGCTTGAGAATCCTTGATTTACAAGGGGTTCCAAGCTTTTATTTGCTTTAAGAAAGTGAGTAATTTTTTTATCTTTTTGTTTCTCTAAAAATTTTTTTCATTTGGCTTGTATTTACAATCTGATAATCTGTGCGGAAGCCAAAAGCTTCGTGCAAAGCATCGGTAAAATCTGTTCTTGTGTATGTAGGTATGTAGCCCTCGCCTTTCACTTCATAAAAATTCATATCTTTCAACCCACTAATAATTTCATAACAGGTGAAATTTTCATTAAGCATTTTTTCAAGCAACCTGTAGATAATTAATGATATAAAGCAAGTAGTAAAATGAGCTTCTATTCTGTCATTATTACTCAAGTACACAGGTCTTGCTTTGAATTCGCTTTTCATAATTCTAAAGCATTCTTCTATTTCCCAACGTCTATGATTTACTTTGATTATTTCAGAAGCATTATCATCAAGGTTTGTGCATACAGCATAAAATCCATCAAAGGCTTCTTCTTTCAAGATAAGAGCTGTATTAATGCTGTATATTTCATTTACAGCAACTTCTCCATCAGCAGTACAGTTTGTTTTTTTAATAAATCTTTTGTAATCATTTTGATTACATTTTTTGATTTTTGTAGGATTGGTATCTATTGTTTTTTGTGCACGTTCTATTTGTGAGTTGCGGATTTTACGTTGATAGTCTCTGTATTTGATAGAGTATGTTACAATAATTTTTTGTTCCAGACCATTTTCATTAATCCAACGTTCTTTGTAAAAAAAATTATTTTTATCTTTCTCTTCATCAAGCTTAGAGATATCATAAGTTTTTACATCGTTACTAAGATGCCATCCGCTTGGATCAAGTGCCCATTTTTTAAGGTGTTCTTTTAGTTTCTTAATTGATTGAGTTGTAATAAATGCCCGTTCATCCTTGTTGTTAAATTTTCTGTTATCTTGAGAAGCTAGACCGGCATCAGTACATACAATAAACTTAGAAAGATTAAAATCAGATAGAATTTTCTTTTCTAATGGTTTTAATGTTAATTGTTCATTTGTATTTCCTTTGTTTATGCTGAAAGCAAGAGGTATTCCATCGCCATCCATAAATAAGCCCATTTGAACTATAGGATTTGGTCGATGCTCTTTTGATGGGCCATATTGTTTGTTGCCATCTTCCTGTTCTATTTCGAAAAAGTAATTTGTGCAGTCATAATAAAGTACTCCGGTGTTTCTTTTGGAAATTTTCAAGCTATTGTTGTACAGGGTAGATTGTATGAAATCTGTTTCTTTAGCAATGACTTCAAGGGCTCTGTATATTTGATGCAAATCAAAATTCGGTTGTTCAATAAACCTTTTAGCAAGTTGGTAGGTGGCAAGTTTGGAAGAAGGGAAAATAACTCTACCGTAAATCAGCCTGGAAAGGATTGAATTCAAATCAAACGTAACCTTGTGCTTTTCTAATATTTCTTTACAAATTTTATGAAGGCCAAGTTGATGATATATTTGCTGAAGGAAAAGATAGCCGCCGTTAAAAGAGCGCTGTTCATCTTTTGCAATCACCTTGGACGGTGAATACTTAACCAACACATCACGCTTTTCTTCCTTTTCTTTTTTGTTAAGTTCTTCAATATATTTTTTTGCCCACTCAATGGGATCCTGTCCGTTTAATTTATTTTCAAGTTCAGCAATGGTTCCTAGTTTTTCAACTATCTTTGTGGAACGTTTTCCTTTGTTGTAAATTGATTTTATAACATAAAGAGATGCTGCATTTTTAGATTTAGATATTTTTAATCTCAAGCCAATCCCTCCAATTCCTTATATTATAACACAGTACGCAAAGGTACGCATTATAAAAGTGGCCAAATTTGACATTTTTGCAACAAAAAAAGCCCTGTTTCCAAGGCTTCTAGAAAATCTATTGGTTATTCAACTGTCAAAGACCCG
>LOEU01000013.1 GCA_001516025.1 bacterium BRH_c32
AACTCAGCAATTTTATATGTTATAAGTCGATATGGTACTTATATAATACAATTTGTAAACTCACTTTTCATTGCTGTATATTTAGGACCATATTATCTGGGAATTTGGGGCTTTATTAATCTTGTTATTGGATACATTAGTCAGCTTAATCTTGGTATATCACATTCGGTGAATGTGATTATTTCAATAAATAAACAAGATGAAGAATATATTAGAAAAATAATTGGGAATGGAATAAGCATGGTTCTCTGTTTATCAATAGTTTTTGTCATGTTTTTTCTGTTAAATAAAATTGGAATACTTCAAATTGGAAATAAATATAACTTCATCAATTATATTTTTCCAATTGCAATCATAGCGGTACTAACACATATCAATGCTTTGTTTTCTAATATATTTAGAGTTTTTGGGAAGATTCATGCAATTGCAATCAATCAATCTCTTTACCCAGTAATTGTTTTATTTGTTATTCCATTCTTCAGAGGTGAGAGGTTGCTTTGGGCCATGTTGATTACTAATAGTGTTGTTTTTTTCATATCTTTCGTTTTGTTTTTAGTTCAATCACCTGTAAATATTAAACCATTATTTGAATGGAAGGTATTTAAATTTATTCAAGTCAAAGGTTGGCATTTATTTATTTATAATACTTCGTTTCATTTAATTTTGTTATCAACCAAAACTTTTATAAGTACCAACTACTCTGTATCTGAATTTGGTTATTTCACTTTTTCTTACTCTTTAGCGAATGTGGTTTTACTTTTGCTTAACTCGATATCATTTTTGATTTTTCCGAAGATGCTTAATCGATTGGCAACATCTAGCAATGACAAAATAAATATTATTTTAAACAATGTACGCTCAGCATATATTTCTCTTTCACATTTAATGATACATTTTGTAGTTATGGTTTTTCCAATATTTTTGATTTTTTTTCCTGCATATAGTTCAACATCTTCAGTTTTCAAAATTACGGCACTAACAGTAGTTCTATATACAAATTCTTTCGGGTATCAGGGTGTTTTAATGGCTAAAGGGAAAGAGAAATTAATAGGAATTATTGCATTATGTTCATTATTTTTAAATATTGTTTTATCAGCTGTTTTAGTATATATGATGAATGTAAGTTTTCAATATGTCATATTGTCTACTTTAGTTACATACCTGATATACGTGACAGTTATAGGCCAATTTGGCAAGATTATTTTAGAAATACCTTTTGGTTTTTTATCAACAATCAAAGAAATCTTTCCAATAAGGATGATGATACCTTTTGTTTTAAGTTTGATTTTGGTGTTCCTTGAGACACCTGAATGGTTTTTCGTGATGCCTTTTATTTTATATTTAATACTCAATTATAATGAAACTTTAGGTGTGAAAGACATCGTCTTAAAGGTTGTGAACAATCCGAATTTTATTAATATATAAATTTTTATCTTAAATTTCATTGAAAGTATGTTGTGTTAATGTATATCATACGTGGACACTTAGATCCACTTGATTTCTAATTGTTCATAATTGAGTTCTTTGACATTTTTGTAATTGCTTTTGTTAAGTATCTCTTTTACAGGAGACATGTCAAGTAGAAAGAAGCTGAGAATCTGCAAAATTTGACTCCTTCGATTTTCAATTCGTAGATTGAACGGTCTACTTTCAGTTTGTTACCTACTATGGTCAACATGCAATATGTGATGATTGCACAATAAAGCTGGATCTTCACGGCATTTATGGTAGTACCCCAGAATGACTTTATTCTTAAATGCTGTTTTATCCATTTAAAGAACAATTCAACCTGCAAACGTTTCTTGTATAACAATGCAATTTCGAAAGCAGTTAGTTCTAGATTGTTCGTTATGAAGATGGATACTTTATTTGTTTCAGCATCATAATATTTCACTCTACGGAGCTTTTCCGGATATGACTTCAAGGATTTATATGTTTCCAGCTTTCCAATCTGGTCATATATCAACCCTGTTGTTTTATCTACCTTGTTGGAGTAAATTCTGCGGAATTGCATGTTTTCCTTTGCACTTGTAACGAAATAAGCCTTACTGCAGTTGAGCCTGTAAAGGCGGGTAAAGTCTATTTAGTCTTTATCCATGATGTAGAAATTCCCAGCTTCATAGGTAAGCGCATCGAGCATGTTTACATCATGAACTTTCGCGGTTGTTATCAACACAATAGATGGAATGGATGTCTTGACATCGTAGAGGGTATGAAGCTTAATGCCGCCCTTGTTTTTGCGGAATTTTGCCCACCAGAGGACACTTAAACAAAGATCTATGGTGGAAGAATCAAAGGCATAAACGTTTCCGTCTACTTTGACTTCAAAATCATCCTTGTAGACAGAACTGCGAGCTTCTTCGATCAGAACATACGCGAACTCTTCATAGATCCTGTAATCCCTATTACGGTTAGTCTTACCGAGATTGGTACGAGTAACGCTTTTACCCAATCCTAGATGGTAATACTTCCTGTTATGAGCTTCCAGGCTAAGCATCAGGTCCCGCATGCTATCACGGGCTGTGAGCTGACCGAAGATCATGCAAAGCATCTGATTCTAACAAGTAAATGTTCTTATTTTCTTGTTTCCGTCGTACTTTGTGACAATAGTGTCAAAGACTCGACGAGGTAGAAAATCTGTAAGTTGAGCAAAGATATATTTCCCTTGATTCATTTTTTCTTGCTTTTGGGCAAAGCTAAAAACAAGTTTTCAATTCAAATCGTCACGCTATAAAAAGATGCCTAACTATGCGATATACAATAATTTCAAAGATCGTTTTTTAATTTAAAGTGCCTACTAATGAATGTATATATATAAATTTGTTATAATCATAATCATTAAATAGTATGAATTCTGAATTATATATTCGATATTCCGAACAATTATCATTTATAGAGAATAATTATCCTGTTTATGAATGGGAGCTGAATGGCATTCAATATTGGCCAATACTTAAGAATTTAATTTTCTTCAGAAAAAATAAAAAAAGGAGTTTTAGGGAATTCATAAAAAGCTCCATTTTTGCTACTTATTTTAAAAAGTGGAAATTTCAATTTGATATCATAAACAATAATTCATACTTAAAGAATAGTTTAGAAGATATTAAAGAACTATCTGAGATAGAATATTTGTTTTCAGGGGCTATTACCCATAGTAGATTATTCAAAAATAAGGATTTTAACATCTATTTTGATCCAATAATGGATCAACTGGAGGACTGTGGAAGTGCACTTTATGTAAATTATTCATCTAATGTAAATAATCATATTTATAAGAGACACCGTGTTCTGGATATATATAAGTATTACCCGAAATATCACAATAAAAGGATAAAAAAACTGACAAAGACAAAAAAACTATCTGAACAACTTAAAATCGTATGCGACTTTTTTCAAATAAACGAGGACATTATTACAAAAGAATTATTAAACAAATTAGAGTCTATTTTATCTTGGAAAGATATTTGGTTAAATGTTTTAATTAATTTAAAGCCAAAAATTAGTTTTGGTATTTGCTATTATAACGAACCAATGTATGGTCTCATAATGGCTTCGAGAGAAAAAAATATTCCATTTGTTGATATGCAACATGGTGGGCAGGGTGACTTTCATCCGGCATACTTTTTCTCAAAATTCCCCAAATCTGGTAACAACTCTTTGCCTTTTTGTTTTTGGCTATGGGATGATAATTCAAAAAATAATATTGAAAAATGGATTTCTTATTCCTCTCATTTAGTTATCGAGGGAGGTAATCCATGGATTGATTATCTCAAATTACAAAAAAATAGTTCTGCAGATACTCCTAAGAAAAAAATAATTTGTACTCTTACTATTGGTTTGAAATCAATATTGCCCGATTATCTTTTAAATTCTATATTAAATTCTTCAGATGAATTTATTTGGTACTTAAGGTTTCATCCAAGGACTAAGCTAAAAGATAAGAATGAACTTTATATGTTAGTAGATAAATATAAAATATCTCGAAAAATTGATTTAGCAAATGCAAATACTTTACAACTTCCTGAATTATTAATGGATGCATGGGCACATGTTTCTCATTCTTCAGGCAGTCTAATTGAGGCAGCTTTACTAGGAGTAAAGAATAATATCATAACCAGTGAAATAGGAGTGCGCAATCATCATGATTTAATTGATTCAAAAAAAGCTCTCTATTATAACCCGGATATTGAAACTGACACATTGATTAATTTTATCAAAAGAATTGATGAAAAGCATTTTGTTGATAACACCATTAATCTGCATTCTAAAAACTATAATTTTATAATTAATGAAATCATTGAAAAATTTAATCAAACAAATTCTATTATTATTTGACTATAAAATAAAACGTTTAACGAATAAGTCTTACGTTAATATCAGTAAGAGTACAGTTATTAGAAAAACAAACATCATCGGAAATGTTAGTATTAATGAAGGTTGCAAGATAATTGGAGGTGTTACTCTTGAAACAGCATCCTCAATTAATATTGGTAGATACACATCAATTAACGGCCCTAACACAGACTTGGTTTCTAAAATAAATTCAATAAATGTTGGGTCATTTTGTAGTATTGCACGTAATGTATCTATTCAAGAATTTAATCATAGATATGATAGACTTTCTACATATTACATATTTAAAAATATATTAAGAGAAGACTCTAAAGGTGAATCAGTTTCCAAAGGAAATATTGAGATTGGAAATGATGTTTGGATTGGTGCACATTGTGTAATTCTATCTGGTGCAATAATAGGTAATGGCGCTATTATAGCTGCAAACAGCGTAGTTAATAATTTTGTACCACCTTATGCGATAGCTGGCGGATCTCCTGCCAAAATAATCAAGTATCGTTTCGATACAAAGGTCATCGATTTTCTAGAACAACTTAAATGGTGGGAATGGCCAATTGAGAAAATTAAGTCAAATAAGGAGCTTTTTGAAATTGATATTAACAATGAGAACTTATGTAGATTTAAATTATAATGTAAATACTTTGTATAAGTAATTATGAATGAAAATAATATATCTTTCTCGATCGTTTGTCCTTTATATAATAAAGAAAAATATATAAAAGATACAATTGAATCAGTTTTATCTCAAACATATGTTAATTGGGAATTAATTATAATCGATGATGGTTCTACAGATAACTCTGTTTCAGTTGTTCAAAATTATTTGTGCAAGAATATCATTCTTTTACATCGCAGCCATTTTTCCCATAAAAAAGGAGGGTCGGTGTCACGTAATATTGGGATAAAGCATGCAAAAGGTAGTTATTTATTGTTT
>LOEU01000014.1 GCA_001516025.1 bacterium BRH_c32
AACCACTTCCTCTTTTATTAGCGCCACTTCTCCTAGACTCATGTTTTTATTCTTTCTTACATATTTCTTTTGAGTATAGCTAACCGGAGCGAGCGAGGCAGTTTTTGCTTTACTATAAAATGCGGCTACCGATGCGGCAGCTTTTAATATATTCTTTGGCGGATTTTCTTTCAAATTATCAACCCTTAAAACTACATGACTTCCGGGTACGCTCCTCGCATGAAACCAATAATCGTTCTGTTTTGCAAATCGTGTGGTCAGCAGATCATTATTCTTATTATCTTTCCCCACAAATAGATGATATTTACCTTCGATTATATAATGCCTAAAAATATCTTGGAGATTTGATTCTCCGACTTCTTTTTGCTCGGTAGTTAATTTCATCCTTTTTATTAATCCATCCATTTGTTCAATTTCCATTTCATATATTGTTTCAAAAATTGAATGTAATTTATGATATTCATTTTTTAGATTCTCTAATAGCTCCACCGATTTAACGTAATTGATTCTCTCCGATTTTGAACGAGTAAAATAATCATCAATATTTTCTTTTGGATTTTTCTTAGAGTCTAATTTTATTATAATCTCTTTATCATCATAGAAATCGAGCAGCTCAATTTCATCCATCCCTTTTTGAAGTGTATGAATGTTTGATAATAAAATATTGCCTAACTTATTATAGTATTCTTCTTTAGATTTATTCTCTACACGAACAGTCAATTCATTTATTTTATTCGATACTCTTTCGAGACGCTTTGATATAGCCGAAATCAATATCTTCCGATTAACTTCTTTCCTATCCGAATAAAAAGCATTTGCTCTATATGAATCGGATGCTTCTAAATAACTATCCGAAGTTTTGAATTCATCAAATTGATTAACTACCGAAAATGTGTTAGGGCAGAATATGGAATCATTGGAACTATATTTTGCATAACTAATATCTTCTTCAAAAACTTCCGAAATTATCTCTTCTATCGAGATACCCCTGATTTCAGATTCTTGAATTAAAGGTTTCATAACCGAATTATTATATGCTTTGGGATTGAACGAAGCAAAATCGATCTCTTTGATATAATTTAATCCGGTAAGTTCCTTAATAATTTTATCTTCATTCTCAGTATCATATTTTTTGAAACTGCTTAGACTTAAATTCGAGTTGATATAAAATACATTGGAGCTATTACCCCTAAGAACAAAATAAAATGCTCCGTTATTTGTATCTAATTTTATTATTCGATCATATTCGGCAATAGAAAATGAATCAATTTTTAGAGGAAGCAACTCATTGAATAACCTTGCAAAATTCTTTTTGGCTTTTCTATGGTGAGACTTTATTAAAAAATAATTATCGTTACTTACAGCCGAAAATAGAAAATGTTGATTATCATATTTATCACTCGGAATATGGATAAAGATAATATCCTTCTCTTGAGAAAAAATATCTTCAATAATTAATCCCGATAATCTATTATTAAGTTCCTTTACACATCTAAGCAGATAGAAATAATTTCTGATTAAGTTCATTAATTACGTTCGTGCTTTGTGAGTTCAAATACCTTTTCAAATTTGATTCTATCAGATTCGGTAAACTCAACATTCCTTCTTGACATTACAATCTTAGCCACCTCAATCGCTTTATTTAATTTATATTCAACAAGTATTCCCGAATTAGCCCATGAGAAGGAGGGGATATATTTTGGTGGGAAATCCGCTCCGAATAGATTGCAACTAACACCTATATTTGTTCCTGTATTAATCATTGTATTGATTGCAGTCTTTGAATGATCTCCAATTATAGCTCCGAAGAATGTTGTCTTTGTGTCAATGGGAACGTTATTAATATTTACCGAAACATTGGTATAATTATTTTTGAGATCACTGCCGTTTGTGCTTGCTCCGATATTAACCCACGAACCCAAATATGAATGACCGAGGAAACCATCATGCTGTTTATTTGAATATGATTGCAAAATTGAATTTTCTATCTCACCTCCAACTTTGCACCATATACCTACATTAGCACCATGATAAAAAGCAGAGTGCATCTTAATGGTGCTAAAAGCTCCGATATAAGCCGGACCTTGAATAGCAGAATGAGGCATTATTGTAACATTACTCCCGATTATCACAGGTCCATCGGTGGCATCTATTACAACTGTCGGAGATATCCTGCAATTTTCTCCGATAAATATTTTTTCTTTATTTATTAAGAAAACTCCATCCGAATTTTCCGGATATTCTGCATTTCGATTTAATTTATTAAAATCGTTTCCGATCTCTGTCATATTATTATTAATTAAATCCCACGGGTATTCTATTAGTGTGCATTCAATTTGATCGAGCTTTAATTCAAATGAAGAGAAATCAAAAAGACCTTCTTGATCTATATTAATTTGCTCAAATGTTTTTGAATCAATTTTTGCGGCGATTAAAGTATCCCCGAATGAAAATCCATTTCCAATATTTAATTCGGCGATTCTGTCTTTGACCGATTCCGAGATTAATAATCTTCCGTTAATAAACAATATTTCGGAGGAATCACTATCAGGAATGAATCTTTCAAAGTTATCCATTAAATACTCTCTTGCACCATAAAATAGAGAATATCCCTGAAATGATAATTTAATTTTATCCGCAAGTGAAAAAACACCTGTTCTTAGATCAAATACAGGTCTTAAATACACTAATGGCAATAAATTTTTATATTTTACATCTTCAAAAATGATTAATATTTTTTCCATAGAAATATTTGCTTTTTTGTAAATAAAATATTGTTTAATATATTAGAATATATGAAAACTACGACCCAAAAATACCTAAAAAAAATCGGAATTGTAATCGGCAGTATAATTATTGTCATGCTAATATTTGATCTTATATTGCTGCCACTATATGTAAGCGGTACCGAACTCAATGTCCCAAATGTAGTGGGAATGCAGAAGGATAAAGCAATCGAATTATTAGAAGATTTAGATTTAGTACCGATTATACAAACAGCTCGATTCGATGATAAAATGAAAAAAGACTACGTCCTTTTTCAAAAACCATTATCAAAAAGTTTAGTCAAAGAGGGGAGAAGAATTTATCTTACTATAAGCGGCGGCGATCCAAAGTTGGAAATGCCTTCTCTTATGAATAAATCAATCCGTGACGCAAAAATCACAATAGAGAGAGCCGGTCTTAAATTAGGATCAATTGATTCAGTCGATTCCGAACTTCCTATTTATACGGTTGTAGGTCAGTCAATAACAGAAGGCACAGATGTATCTAAAGGAACATTGGTAAATATTAGGGTAAGTATCGGACCGCAAATAGGTATGATTCGTGTGCCCAATATTTTAGGGAGATCACTTTCCGAGGCAGAAAGTATTCTTCAAGTAAATTCTCTTTTTATCGGAAAGATATCCTATATTTATTCACCCACATTATTGCCTAATACGATAGTTGATCAAGTTCCGGCAGAAAGCAATTTAATCCCGATTGGCGATTCGATAAGTGTGGTCTTAACTCAATCAAAATTAATAGATAATTAATAAAATGAAAAAAATAGCTCCTTCGATATTAGCCGCAAATTTTACAAATCTTTCGCAACAGCTAAGGTACGTAGAAGCAGGCGGCGCAGATATAATCCATTGTGATATAATGGACGGCAAATTCGTTCCTAATATTTCCTTCGGTCCAATGATAGTTAAAGCTGTAAGATCAATTACTAAATTGCCGATTGATTGTCATCTAATGATCGAATCTCCCGATAATTATATCGAAGAATTTGCTAAAGCAGGTGCAAATTATATTACCGTTCATCAAGAAGAAGTGAAGCATCTTCATAGAACCATCGAATTAATTAAAAGTTTTGACGTCAAGGCAGGAGTAGTTCTTAATCCAGCTACACCGATTTCTACTCTTTCAGACATTTTAGATTTTATTGACATGGTTCTCATTATGAGCGTCAATCCCGGTTTCGGCGGTCAGAAATTTATTCCTCAATCACTAAAAAAAATTGACGACTTAAAAACATTAAGAGAAGAAAGAAATCTGAACTTTTTAATAGAGGTTGATGGCGGTATCGATTTATTAACAATAAAATCTGTAAGCGAAGCAGGTTGCGATGTTTTTGTGGCAGGCTCTGCAATATTTAAAAGCGATAATATTACTGCAGCTACACTGGAACTTAGAAATATAATTAACTAAGCAAATCACTTAATTGAATCTAATTTGGCAATTAAATGAAAATACAAATCATAGACCTTTTTCATCAGGAAGTCTTTAATAAATTTTCTGCGAAGTATAATGTATTTAGAGAATTATATGAGCAAGACCTTATTGCTTTAGAAATTAGAGATATCAATCTTAAACTCGCCAATAAACTCAAAAAAATTGTCTTAACTAATAAAGTAATCTGTTATACCACTCCGCTCTCAGATGAAGATTTTGTAGATCTTTTAGTTCTCGGATCGTTTTCAATTTTCAAAGAAGTGGCTAAAGAAATTTTATCTGTCGGAAATGAAGACCTCGGTTATAAAATCACAAAAGTTATTAAGAATTTCTCGGAATATGAATCATTAGGAATAAGCTTAAATGACGGAAGGGTGCTGTCTCTGAAAAGAGCCTCGGTAATGGGAATTTTGAACGTTACTCCTGATTCATTTTCTGATGGAGGAAAATATTTATCCGAAAAAGATGCAATCGAACATGGTATCGAAATGCACCGCCAAGGAGCTACAATTATTGATATTGGCGGCGAATCATCACGCCCCGGTGCAGAAGATATTTCTACCGAAGAAGAATTAAAAAGAACTATCCCTGTAGTAAAAGGGATTATAGCTCATGATAAAAATATTGTCTTATCAATCGATACAAAAAAAGCGGTTGTGGCAGAAGAAGCAATAAAATCAGGCGCAAAAATAATCAATGATATTAGTGCCGGAAGATTTGACCCTGATATGATTGATGTAATTAAAAAATATAATACACCATTTATCATTATGCATATAAAGGGTACACCAAAAAATATGCAGGATAATCCTTTCTATAATGAAGTAGTTTCAGAAATATATGATTTCTTAAGCGACCGATATACTCAACTTAGAAAACTCGGAATTAAAAACTTGATTATCGATCCGGGCATAGGATTCGGTAAAAGTGTAAGCGATAATTATGAAATAATTAAAAGGCTAAATGAATTTAAGGGCATTGGTGCTCCTATTCTTATCGGAGTCTCACGTAAATCATTTATAGGGAAGTCTTTCGATCTCGATATCACAGAGCGAGAAAATCATACATTAGCTGCAGAACTTATTGCAGCGAAAAATGGAGCGAAAATTATCAGGACTCACTCGGTTCATAATGCCTTAATTGCTTGCGATGTATTAAATTATACTCAAAATCCGGAACTCACTTTAAATGTTTGAGATATTCAAAATCGGATTTCTGTCAATAAACTTTTTAGATCTATTAGATATAGCGATAGTATCTTTTATTTTTTATAAGCTATATACTGCAATTCGCGGAACAATCGCTGCTCAAATATTCTATGGATTGGTAATTGTTCTTGTCCTAACTTTTCTTTCCCAAGCAGCTAATTTCAAAGCTCTCGGCTGGTTGCTTAAACTTCTTTCCGATATATGGGTGATTGCTTTTATTATTTTATTTCAACCTGAGATTAGAAGGCTTCTCGTTCTAGTGGGAAAAAGTCATTTTCTAAAACCATTTATTAAAACTAATGCAACAAACGTAGCAGATATAATTACAGATACGGCATTCGAATTAGCACAGCAGCAGCATGGCGCACTTATGGTTATTGTAAAAACTGCCGGTATCAGAGGTGTTGTGGAAACGGGTGAATTACTGAATTCGCGCATAAACAAAAATTTACTTCGTACTATCTTTTTCCCGAGAACCACACTTCATGATGGTGCAGTAATTATTCGAGGTGATTTAATCGAAGCAGCTCGGTGTACTCTTCCTCTTACTCCATTGACTGTTCAGGATGGGCTACCCCTCGGTATGAGACATAGAGCCGGCATCGGTATAAGTGAACAGGCGGATGTAATTGTGGTCATAGTTTCTGAAGAAACCGGCAGTATCTCGGTTGCTGAAAATGGAATTCTAAAACGGGGACTTTCTCGCGATGGACTTAGAACTCGACTTCTTAATAGTATCGGGAGTCCAAAAAAAGCCAATAATAACAATAATATTTTTGACAAAATATTTAAAAAGAATTAAATAATAACTCTGAATTGATTAAATTTGCATCCCAATTGATTTTTTAATTAGAGGAGGAAATATGAAATTGAAGTATTTTTCGCACTCTGCTTTTCAATTGACTATTAATGATTATATTGTATTAATTGATCCATTTTTCACTGGGAATCCGACTTCGCCCGTAAAAGGCACTGACGTAAATGCTGATTTTATTATTCTCACTCATGCTCATGGCGATCATATCGGGGATAGTTTTGAAATTGCTAAAAGATGTAATTCCACTTTTATTTGCGTCAATGAATTAGCGGATTATTGTATTAGTCATGGTTTTGTCGCACATAATATGCATATTGGCGGAGCGTTTAATTTTGAGTTCGGTAGAGTAAAATTTACTATTGCACATCATGGTTCTTTGACTCCCGATGGACACTATGGCGGCGAACCTGCCGGTGTTCTGATTACCGCCAATAACAAGACAATTTATCATACTGGCGATACAGGTCTGTTTTTCGATATGAAACTAATCGGCGAAATGAATAAAATTGATTATATGCTACTTCCGATAGGAGATAATTTTACGATGGGAATTGATGATGCAGTAAAAGCAGTGGAATTAGCAAATCCGGAAGTTGCAATCCCGATTCACTTTAATACTTTCCCGGTAATTAAAGCAGATCCGCAGATATTTAAAAATAAATTAGAAAAGACCGGGAAAAAATGTACTATTCTTTCATACGGTGAAGAGATAATAATAAAATAATGGCAAAAAAAATAGTAATTGCAAATCAGAAGGGGGGAGTTGGAAAAACTTCTACCGCTATTAATCTTACTGCTTCGATAGCGGCAGCAGAATATAAAACTCTGATTATTGATATTGATCCACAAGCTAATTCAACTTCGGGACTCGGTACTGAACGTCCTCAAAACTCTATCTATGAGGTCTTAGTCGGATTATGCACCGCTGAAGAAGCAATTCAATCGACTTATATGCCTTTCCTCGATATTCTCCCTTCAAGCATTAATTTGGTGGGTGCTGAAGTGGAATTAGTTGGATTAAAAGGTCGCGAATTTAAATTAAAAGAAGCTCTCGAATCAATTAATGATAAATATGATTTTGTATTTATAGATTGTCCGCCATCATTATCTTTGCTTACTTTGAATGCTCTTACTTATGCAGATTCTGTAATGATACCCGTTCAATGCGAATATTTCGCTCTCGAAGGTTTAGGGCAGCTTCTTAATACAATCAATATGGTGAAGAAATCTTCTAATCCCGATTTAACAATTGAAGGCGTTCTATTGACTATGTTCGATGTTCGTCTCCGCCTTTCTCATCAAGTCGTTGAAGAAGTTAAAAAATATTTCGGCACTAAAGTTTATAATACCTTAATTCATAGGAACGTAAGGATTTCTGAAGCTCCAAGTCACGCTAAACCTGTGATTTTATACGATGCAACATCAATCGGAGCGCAAAATTATATCTCCCTTGCAACTGAATTTTTAGAAAAATGCAATTTAAAACCAAAAGAAATCGGTAATTGATATGAAACAAGGATTAGGGAGAGGGTTAGATGCTTTAATAAATCCACAGGGGAAGGATAATGTAAACCAACCTTTGACTGTGGTAAGCACAAATATAAAAAATGATGATGGCGCTACTATCGATATTTTGGTAAAAATACCTGTCGAAACTATCGTTCCAAATGAGTTTCAGCCGAGAACTGAATTTAATGCCGATGCTCTTAATGAATTAAAAAAATCGATACTTGAAAATGGTTTAATTCAACCAATTACAGTAAGACGAGTTAATAGTCATTATGAATTGGTATCAGGTGAAAGACGACTTAGAGCCTGTAAGGATATCGGTTATAAAGATATACCCGCTTATATAATAAAAGTTGATACAAAAGAAGCTATGCTCGCTCTTTCACTAATCGAAAATATTCAAAGAGAAGAGCTTAATCCAATCGAAATAGCTAACGCATATAGAAGACTTATGGATGAATGCTCTCTTACTCAAGAAGAGATCGCCGATAAAGTAGGTAAAGATAGAAGTACCATTACAAATTCTATAAGGCTACTTAAACTACCTGCTGAAGTTCAATCAGCTTTAATAAAAGAAGAGATATCTTCGGGTCATGCTCGTGCTTTAATTAATCTTCCAACATCAAATATCCAAGTTCAATTTCTTGAGAAAATAAAAAAAGAAAATCTTTCTGTAAGAAAAGTGGAACAATTAGTAAGAGAATTTTTAGAAACAAAGACAAAAAAATTTCTTAAAGCCGATCCTAAGAATCCCCATTCTCATAGTCCGCTTCGAAGCTTTGAAGAAAGGTTACAGCTTATTATGGGAACAAAAGTTTTTTGCAAACAAAAGAAAGATGGTAAAGGAGAAGTAGTTATTGAATTTTATTCAGACGATGAATTTGAAAGGTTACTTGAATTATTTGAAATTATCGGGAAAAATTATAGTTAGTCTTTTCTTTTTTGTAATTTCTTTTTCCGAAATCTCTGCGCAGGAATCGATCGATTCTACTAAGTTCGTTATGCAAAAATCACCTCTTAGCGCCGTACTCCAAAGTGCTGTTCTCCCGGGTCTTGGTCAAATTTATAATGAATCATATTGGAAAGCTCCGGTCTTCTGGTCTATTCTTGGCTATTTTACGTATGAATGGATCGATAATAATAATAAGTATAAAGACTACCGAACCCTTTTTACCAATTCTCAAAACGTTTCTCCGGAGGGCAATAGAGGATATTTAAGCCTAAGAGAATTTTATAGAGACCAAAGAGATCAGTTCGCAGTTTATATCGGGATTACTTATTTCTTGAATCTTGTCGATGCCTATGTGGATGCACATCTTTTCGATTTTAATGTGGAAGATGATTTTGGTTCTAAGAAATTCAATTTATCACTTAAGGTGCCGCTAAAATGAAAAATAATATCAACTGCCCATCTTGCGGTAAATCTAATTCATTCTATAATCTTAATTGTGTAGAATGTAAAAACTTCTTAAGAAATCGGGTAGCAAATATTGATCTCTGGGATACGATTTCTCAAATCCTTCATTCTCCATCGGAAACAATTAAAAATTTAGTTTTTGCTCAAAAGAAAAATTATCTTTTTCTGCTTCTTATTTTTTCCGGTATTGCAAATTTTACTAATTCTGTTCCGATTAAAAACATTCTTTTCAATTCGACTATCGAAATGGACTATTATTTCGGCTCTCTTGTTTTTAATACATTCCTGTATTCTCTATTTTTAATTGTAGCTTCTTTTTTTATCTGGATTGTTTTAAAATCTTTTCGGTATTCGGTGAGAATCTATGATGTTATTGTGATAAATACTTTCTCTTTTATTCCGGTAATTATTTCGTTTCTCTTTACGACTCCTGTAAAGTTGGCTCTCTTTAGAGAATACTTCCTTACCTTTAATCCATCACCGTTTATAGTAAAACCTCTCGCTTCATACATACTTTATGGAATCGATTTAATTTTTCTAATCTGGTCTATGGTCATTCTTTTCTTTGGGTATTCCACGATTCTAAAGAATAAAGCAGTAACTTCTTTCGTTGTCATCTTCTTTTGGGTCAGCTATTTTATTGCGCTAATTTTATAACTCATTTCTTCTAATCGATTCAAGATAGTGCCGTATCTAAGCCCTCGTGTGCTCACAGTAAGGGATTCTTTATTTACCAACTCAAGCAAACCTAATAAAATCAAACTTCCAGTGAGCAAAAGGTCTTCTCTCCCTTTTACCACTTCGCCATACTTCTCTAAAATTGTTTCTTTATCCATAGTAGAGATAGAATTTATTATTGCTTGTATATCTGGTTTTGAAAGATTTAGTCCATCTATTAATCTCTCTTCAAATGTTCTTAAATTCAGCTTGATGCAAGCTAATGTTGTTGGTGTCCCGGCGACTGCTATTATCGAATCGAAACTCGGAAGTAATTTAATAATCGGATCGAAGACTGTAATAATCTCTTCTCTTATTTCCACCATCATTTCTTTCGATGGGGGATAAGAAGGAATAAAAAGATCATATAAAGTTACTACTCCAATATTATTACTCTTCCTAAATATTATTCTATCAGATTCGTTCCCAACTATCAGTTCTGTACTCCCTCCACCGATATCTACAATTAGTTTTAAAGAGTTTTCATTCTTAGAAAATGCCGAACCGTTAAATGATAAATATGCTTCTTTCTCTCCGGATATAATATCTATTTGGATACCAATTTTATCTTTTACTAGATCCAAAATCTCTTGAGAATTAACGGCATTTCTAAAAACATAAGTACCAGTTGCTAATATTAGCTCACAATTATGAAGCTTACAAACTGCCTTAAATTCTTCTAAAATAGCTAATAATAACTCAATCTTTTCTTGAGTGATTCTTTTTGTGGTTATAACCCCTTCACTTAATCTTGGAGTCCTGTAATGATTAGAAATTATCTTTAATTCTTGAGTAATTAAGTCAAACTCTGCAATTAGTAATATGACAGAATTTGAACCAATATCAATTGAGGCAATACGCAATTTTTTCATATATTTGTTAATTGTTAAAAATGATGATTAAAAAATGGAAAAACTAAACAAAGTTAGCAAAGTATTATTTTATTTCACTGTTTTATTTTTTGTTATTTGGTTAGGCGGATATATAAGCCGCCAATTAGTAGTTTATCAACTTTTTAATGCAAACGATCTAACTATAAAATCGGTTTTTGATGCATTTAATCTTGTGCCTACATTGTTTGTAATCTCTCCGATTCTTACAATTAACATGGTAACTTATATCTCATTTTTAGCTTTTTTTATTCTCTTCATTTTAGCATCCAAAATAAATTTACGAAAGGAAGGTTGGCTATTTATCTCTCTTATGATCGTAGTCATTACTGCACCGTTTGAAATTTATTTATTATCGTACGATTATTCTGTTATTGCAGGAGTCCTAACAGAAAACTTTGATAGTTTTAAATTGGCAAGAATCCTAAAAGAGAGAATAGTTGTTTTAAGCAGTTTTTCTTTGATAGAAATTTTTTGTTATTTCGGAATAATATTTTTATATATATTTAGACCATTGACGAAAAAAGATGAAAATTAAAGAGAAGGAATTTGAAGCAATATTGCAGGATTTAAAATCTTTAGCTAATCAGATGGGTGCGACTGTAAGATTTGAAAGAGGAGATTTTAAGGGAGGATACTGCCTTCTTGAGGATTCTAAAGTCGTAGTAATTAATAAACTTAGCAATACTCAAAAAAAAGTAATGACTCTTGCCGCAGCATTAAGTGAATTAGGGATAGATGAAATCTACATGCCACCAAGATTAAGAGAAATTATAGAAGAAATGGACGAAAATAAATGAAAATAATTGTAATAAATGGTCCAAATTTGAACTTGCTTCACCTTCGTGATCCCAAATTATATGGTGAATTTGATCTTGAAATGATAGAAAAAATGTTAAAAAATGAATTCCCTGATATACAATTCGAGTTCTACTTGTCAAACCATGAAGGAGAAATAGTTGATCTAATACAAAAATCGGGAGCATTCTTCGATGGTCTGCTCCTTAATCCGGGTGGTTACGCTCATACATCTGTTGCAATACGAGATGCTTTGGAACTGTGCTCCTTGCCAAAAATTGAAGTGCATTTATCTAACATAAGTGCTAGAGATGACTTTAGGCAAGTACTGATAACTGCACCTAAATGTAATGGTTACATATCAGGATTTAATGAACTAAGTTATACAGCCGGAGTTTACTTATTGAAAAAATTAATTAGGAAAAATAATGATTAAAGCAATAATTTTTGATTTGGATAATACTCTCGTTGATTTTATGAAAATGAAAGAGAGAGCTATTGAAGCTGCAATTAAGGCAATGATCGATTCCGGCTTGCCACTTACTTTCCCTGAAGCTAAAGAAAAGATTAATAGCATCTATCGGGAGCAAGGTATTGAATATCAAAAGGTTTTTGATCAACTCCTTCAAAATGAATTAAATGTGATTGATCATAAAGTTCTTGCTGCCGGAATTGTAGCATACCGTAAGGCTCGTGAAGCAGAACTAAATCCTTATCCCCATGTTTATTCCACTCTTGTTTCTTTAGTAAAATTAGGAATGAAGCTTGGAATCGTTTCAGATGCTCCCATGAGAGAAGCATGGCTTCGTCTCGCTTCTCTTAATTTTCATGTATTCTTTGATGCAGTTGTCACCTTCGAAGAAACAGGTAAAAGGAAACCAAGTCCCGAACCGTTTCAAGCAATTTTAAAAAAGCTAAATGTTGAACCTGAAGAAGCTTTAATGGTTGGCGATTGGGCTGAAAGAGACATTGTAGGGGCTGCTTTAATCGGTATGAAAACCGCTTTTGCTAAATATGGGGATACTTTCAATACAAGCAGCCATACCGCTGATTTTGAGTTGAAAGACGTTCAGGAACTCATAGATATAGTGAAGGAATTAAACAAGTTATAGTTTTTGCTTAAACAAGTTCCTTAGTTTCTCTTTTTTAGTTGATTATTTACAATAGTATATATATTTTAGCTAAAGTCAGTAGCGAGATAATCGTATGAAGGACTTTGGTCTAAAAAAACTATATTATTCTATTAGTGAAGTAAGCAAATTATCGGGTTTGGAGCAGTATATACTCCGTTATTGGGAAACCGAATTTGAACAACTTAAACCGGGGAAAAACCGAGCCGGCAATAGAATTTATACTAATAAAGATATAAAGCTAATTATTTATATCAAGAAGCTTCTTCGTGAAGAGAAATATACCATTGAGGGAGCAAGGAAGATTCTTGAAGATTTCCCTACTAATAGTGAAATTCCTCCGAGTAAAGATCTGTTTGAGAAGATGGAAGTACCTCCTGAAATTGAAATTGGGAGAGATCTGAAAAATGATTTAGAGGAAATCAAGAAAATTTTAATCTCCTTTAGAAAATATTTATAATTAGCTCGGAACGTAGCGCAGCCCGGGTAGCGCACTACCTTGGGGTGGTAGGGGTCGCGGGTTCAAATCCCGCCGTTCCGACTACTTAGGCACATTGGATATGTGCCTTTTTTATTTTATTTTGACGACAAAAATTTTAATATAGTTGGACATTATGAATTTAGTTTCTCTCGATAAGCCTCGATGTAATTGCGGTGTCTTTGGTATCTTTGCTAATGACAATGCTTCTCTATTCACTTATTACGGTTTGCACTCTCTTCAACACCGTGGCCAAGAAGCAGCCGGAATCGTAACATCATACAAAAACCCTAAAGGTAAACCCGTATTTGGTCATCATAAAGATATGGGTTTGGTCTATGATGTTTTTACCGCACCCGATCTTTTTGAGAAAGTTCTTATCGGTGATTCTGCAATTGGACATAACCGCTATTCCACAACCGGATCGGCTGATTCCACTAAAAATATTCAACCATTCATGGTAAATTATAGAATGGGGAATCTTGCCATCGCTCATAACGGTAACTTAACTAATGCTAAACAATTAAGAAAAAAATTAGTAAATGAAGGTTCTCTTTTCCAAACCACTAGCGATACGGAAGTAATTCTTCACTTAATTGCAAAATCTCAAAAAACTACACAAGTAGAACAGATTAAAGAAGCTCTCTCTTTTCTTGAAGGTTCATATAGCTTAGTAATTTTGACTGATGATAAATTATTCGGTGCCAGAGATCATTATGGCTTTAGACCAATGTGCCTCGGTAAAATTAACGGTTCTTATATTATTACTTCCGAAACTTGTGCTCTCGATATTAATTCTGCCGAATATATCAGAGATATCGAACCCGGAGAGATTGTTTCTATTGAATATGATAATTCCAAACAAGTGGTTGTAAATTCTTATCTCCCCGAAACTAAATTAGAATATAAGCATTGCGTTTTTGAATATATCTATTTTTCGAGACCCGATAGCAAAGTTTTCGGAGTCAATGTAGATAAGCTTCGCCGTAAATTAGGGAAAGTCCTTGCTCAAAATCATCCGGTTACTGACCCTGATGGAGATAAAGTAGTTGTAATTTCTGTTCCCGATAGCTCCAATACGGCAGCTCTCGGTTATCAAAATCAATTGAAAAAGATGGGAATCGAATCTAAATATGAACTTGGACTAATTAGAAGCCATTATATAGGAAGAACTTTTATTACTCCAACACAAAAGAAAAGGGAAGTAGGAGTAAAAATTAAGTTCAATATCGTAAAAGGTGTCCTCGAAGGTAAAACTATTGTGCTCGTTGATGATTCTATCGTAAGAGGAACTACTTCTAAGCAATTAATAAGATTGCTACGCGAAGCTAAACCTAAATCAATACATGTAAGAATCTCTTCACCCACAATTATTAGCCCATGTTATTACGGAATGGATTTTCCCTCAAAAGAAGAACTAATTGCAAATAAATATGATAATGATGTAGAGAAAATCAGAGAGTATATGGAAGCTGATTCATTGGAATATCTTACTAATGATGAATTACTCGATGCAATGATTGACCATGAACCTTCAGAATTTTGCACGGCTTGCTTCTCGGGTATCTATCCGGTTAAAGTAAATATGGAAATTACTAAAGATGAATACGATGATTAATTTTAAAGAGATTAAAACACCGTCTAATTTAGTAAGTCTATTTAGATTGCTTTTGGCTATCCCTACTTATTTTCTTTTAAATAATTCATTGGTAGTTAATCCGGAACTTCGATTGATAGTATTTGGAATATTGGCGGTAGCATACCTTAGCGATATTCTTGATGGTTACTTAGCGAGAGAATATAATCAAATTACCGAGATGGGGAAAATTATTGATCCGCTAGCCGATAAGTTTTTTGTAATTCTTTTAGTTATTCAATTATTCAGACAAAATTTACTACCGATAGAATCATTAATGATTTTCCTTGGGAGAGACGTTTTAATATTTCTCGGAGGAATATTTATACAAAGTAAAATTAAAAAAGTACTCCCTTCAAATATGTTAGGCAAAATTACCGTTTTTACAATTGGACTTTTCATTATCATCATTGTCCTTGGCGTTGGAAAAAATTCTTTTCCGTTTGTTTTTATGTACTATACCACTATAGTACTTAGCATCGCTTCGGTAATTGGCTATGGAATTAGAGGTATGGAGTATATTAATTGGGGAAAGAATGGGATTTTTAGAAAAAATTAATTTCAAAAAGATAAAAGAAGGGCTGCAAACTACTCATAATAAAATTATTGGTAGGATTTCGGAAGTTATTACCGGCAAAGCTATTATTGATGAATCTACTATCGAGGAATTAGAGGAAATCCTTATTTCGTCCGATATCGGTTACGATTTAACTTCTAAAATTATTGATAAAATCCGCTCTGAACTAAAAAATGATAAAAATAGGTCTATCGAAAATATAAAAGAGATTCTTAAACAAGAATTAATGGCAATTTTCCCGAAAGAACATAATGCCGAATATTTCTTAGGTAACGTAAAATCCAAAAAACCATATGTCTTTTTAATAGTAGGAATAAATGGTGCAGGAAAAACAACGACTGTCGGCAAATTAGCAAAAATATTAAAAGATGAGAATTTGAAGGTAATTATCGGATCTGCTGATACCTTCAGAGCGGCTGCAAATGAACAATTAGACATTTGGGCAAAAAGAGCCGGAGTCGAAATCGTTTCCGGTGTCTCTAAAGACCCATCTTCAGTCGTTTTTGATACTATCTCTAAAGCAATTTCTAACGATTATGATGTTGTCCTTATCGATACGGCGGGAAGACTGCATACAAAAAATGATCTGATGTTTGAGCTTCAAAAAATATTCAAAGTCTCCCAAAAACTTATCCCTGATGCTCCGCATGAAGTTTTTCTCGTCCTTGATGGAAATACGGGTCAAAATGCAATAGTTCAAGCCACTGAATTTGAAAAATTCACAAAACTAAGCGGATTAGTAATTACCAAACTTGATGGTACGGCTAAAGGTGGTGTATTATTTAAAATCGTTTCCGATAAAAATCTCCCTATCCGTTTTATAGGTGTTGGAGAGGGGATAGATGATCTTCAATTTTTTGATCCTAAAACTATTATAGATGCAATTGTAAATTGAAAAACTCCAATAAATACGTCCTGTTCATAAATCCGAAAGCTAGAAACGGTACTTCAATTAGAGATTTAGAGTTCGTAGATAACTTGTTTCGGGATAACAAGATAGAGCATGTCATTGAAACTTCAAAATATCTTGGACATGCTAAGGAACTGCTCTTAGATGATAGATATAAAGACTACAATTTTTTGATTATCGGTGGAGATGGAACTCTAAATAATTTTATCCAAAATTGGCAACTTTTAGATAATAGAATTCTAGGAATCATTCCCGTTGGCTCGGGAAATGACTTTTCTAAAAATCTCAATTACACAAAAAATCTGAAGAATGATATTCAAAAATTAATTCGTAGTATTAATTTAGAGTCAATTACCGAGATTAATACAGGAGAAGTCAAAATATGGGAGCAAGGAAGGGATGAGCCTAGAACATTTCAGTTTATAAATAGCTTAGGAATCGGTTTTGATGCAAAGGTCGCTTACTTAAATAATACTCAAAAAGTACTGCCCGGAATTCTAAATTATATTCTTTCTGTTCTTAAAGCGGTGAAATCTTTGAATTCCTTTAATGCATTTCTGAAAATCGATAATGAGCAATTTAATTCAGATGCTATACTAATTACAGTCGGTAACGGAAAAACGAGCGGCGGTGGCTTTTTTTTGACTCCCAAAGCACAAATTGATGATGATCTATTCGATTTTACAATTATAAAGCCCGTTTCTAAATTGCGTTTGCTTAAAGAACTACCTAAAGCTTTAATTAATACTCTTGAAAAAGTTCCCGAAGTATCATTTTATACGGGTACAAATTTGGAACTAATTCTGGATAAACCTGTATATATTCATGCTGACGGTGAAATTCTTTCAGATAAATGTGTTAAATTAGGCGTAGCAATAAATAAGAAAAAAATTAAGGTATATAACTAAAATGTTTTTTAAGACGATAAAACCAAAAGGGTTCAATTATGTACCCAGATTTTATGATCCTGAAAAAGACCCGGAACTCAAAAGAAAACAAAGATTAGGATTTAGCAGGAATCGAGCACATAAAAGGAAAGTGAAGTCGCCAATCTATTGGTTACTGCTTATTGGTGGCGTTATATTCATCTATTTGAAGTTTACCGGAATCATCTAAAAAGAATAACCCTAGTTTACATAATATACATTATGTAGAATATTTATAGAAACCTTCGCCGGTTTTTCTTCCTAATTTCTTCGCTGCTACCATCTTTTTAAGTAACGGACATGGTCTATATTTGCTATCATCAAATCCTGTATATAAAACATCCATTATCGCCAGACATACATCTAATCCTATGAAATCCGCCAAAGCAAGCGGTCCCATCGGTTGATTCATTCCCAACTTCATTACCGAATCGATATCCTTTGCCGAAGCAACTCCTTCAAATAAACAGAATATAGCTTCATTTATCATCGGCATCAGTACACGATTAGATACAAATCCCGGATAATCATAGACTTCTACCGGCTCTTTGCCGAGTCTTTCGGTTAGTCCCTTAATAGTTTGATAGGTAGAGTCCGATGTGGAATAACCTCTGATTATCTCTACTAGTTTCATTACCGGTACGGGATTCATAAAGTGCATACCTATGAACTTCTCGGGTCTGGAAACTTCGCTTAATTCGGTTATTGATATAGCGGAGGTATTCGATGCAAATATAGCATCTTTATTAATATGTGATTCTAGTTCTCTAAATAAATTAAATTTAATATCCTTATTTTCAAAAATTGCTTCGACTACTAGCTCCACGTCAGCAGGTATTTCGGTTATTTTAGAGAGCGGATGTATATTATCTAAAGTGTTTTTTTTATCTGAATCTTTAATAATTTCTTTTTTGATCTGGCGATCTAAATTCTTTGATATAGTTTCAATCCCTTTTTTGAGTAACTCGGGATTTAAATCGCATAAATAGACAATAAATCCACTTTGAGCAAAAACATGAGCAATTCCATTACCCATTGTTCCCGCACCTATTACGGCAACTTTTGAGATCATGACTCCCCTTTCTTAATTGGATTCTTCAAATTCAAATGATAAGCAGCATTTGAGTTTTCCGCATGGACCGCTTAGTTTGCCCATTGATGTAACTAAATTCTGTTCATTTGCCAGTTGTGTTGTGATTTTTTTGAAATTGCCAAGAAACGAAGAACAGCAAA
Source organism: bacterium BRH_c32 (assembly GCA_001516025.1). Classification (GTDB taxonomy): domain Bacteria; phylum Bacteroidota; class Ignavibacteria; order Ignavibacteriales; family Melioribacteraceae; genus BRH-c32. The sequence continues at coordinate 18,465 of LOEU01000014.1, forward strand.
ATTCTCTTCCGCATGTACCGACTCCGCCTACTTTCTTAGCTTCATCTCTTACACCGATTTGTCTTAATTCAATTCGTGTTTTAAAGACCGAGGCCAATTCTTTTGCCAATTCCCTGAAATCGATTCTTCCATCTGCAGTGTAATAAAAGAAAAGTCGTTTCCTATCAAATTGGTAATGAGTCCCCACCAATTTCATCTCTAAGTTACTTCGCTTTGTAACTTCTTTGAATAAAGTAGCCGCTTTTTCTTCGTCTATTTTATTTCGTCCAATCTTTAGTAAATCGTCGTCAGAGGCTTTTCTAACGAGAATAGGTAGTTTCTCTTCAAATAGACCAAAATGTTGTCTCTTAAGCGCTACAAGACGCCCTATAAGCTTAACCTGTGCTATTTCATGGAAATCATCTTCAGAAATAACAACTAAATCACCCGGAAGGCATTCTTTTTTCTCCATTGCTATTTCGACAAAACATGAAGATAGTAATCCATCAGCGGCTATTTCCAATATGTTTCTTTTATCTTCGGGTACGGGTTGATTTGAATTAGTTATGGGTAAAACACAGTTATGCTCACCGTTATATTTGCACTCTAATGATGAAACAATATTCTCTTGATAGCACGAATTACATTTTAATTCATACTCCTGAGTGTTATTATCTGTAACGCAGCTATCAGCTATAAAACTTAAATCTATATTAAACACAACTAATCTCCTAACTCAATTGCAGCTATTTCAAATATAAGACTAAGAGATATTATATTCAAGTTAAGATTTCTATCAAAATAATTGCTGTATTTATTCAAGTTCTCTATAATATCTTCTTGCTTTGTCTTAGGAAATCTTTTATTAAATTTAGAAATAGATTCCTCCTTTCCAATATAATAAAAATCTTTTAACTCCGAACATTTTTCTTTAATCGTATCCAGAAACCACATGTTTATTAGATCAATAAATAACTTAATACCGCTTGTTCCATATTTATCATTAATTTCATTTATAATTGCCAATGCCGAAGAATACTTTTTCATCACTGAAAATCGAGCAAAATCTATCGCTTTTTCTGAAAGCGATTCAAATTCCATCTCCAAAAGCTTTGCTGCTTTATATACTGAACCATTACTAAATTTAGTAACCTTTGAAGCTAATACGCCATCAATTCCAAAATAACTCTTTAATACCTCTTCTAATTCATCTTCTAATAAATTTTCAAAATTAATTACAAAAGATCTTGAGTGAATAGTTTTTAATAGATACTCAATTTTATCGGTTATAAGTACAAAGAAAACATTTTCCGGAGGCTCTTCTAATGATTTTAATAATGAGTTTTGTGATTCCTCATTTAATAGATGAGCATCATCTATAATAACAAATCTTTTTATTTCGGGTTGATAATAGATATTCAAGAAGCGAATTATATCTCGAATGCTCGATATCTTTATTGTATTGGCATTATCAATTTTTAGGAAATAATATGGGTTCTTAACCTTTTCTTTTATTTCGCTTTGAATCGCTTCGATAGTGCTTTTGGTTAATTTATCGAAAGGTCCATCATCACCGGATTCACTTTTCCCTCTGGGGAGCGCAAATACATATTTAATGAATGGTTCGGATAAGGTGTTGATTTGTGATTGTGTAGCAGGATCAGATGCGTTGATTTGCTTTGCAAATTCAATTGCTGTAAAAAATTTACCGATTCCTTTTGAACCGGAAAAAATAAAGGCGTGTGGAACACGCCTTGAATTTATCAATTTAGTTAAAACTAATTTTGATTTCTTTTGACCAATAATCTTATTAAAAAAATCAGACATAAAAATTATCAGTTTCTATATTCGTCATCATCACTATAAAAAAAGTCTTCATCACTTGGATAGTCGGGCCATATATCTTCAATCGATTCATAAGGTTCTTCTGAATCTTCTAATTCTTGTAGATTCTCAAGAACTTCTAAAGGAGCACCGATTCTTTCTGCATAATCGTACAGTTCTTCTTTTGTAGCTGGCCAAGGAGCGTCATCTAGATAAGATGCAAGTTCGACGGTCCAAATCATATATTTTCTCTCCCTTAATTTTATTTTTTTACGATTTCAAACAGATCAACATCTTCAAAAATGAAATTCATCGGATTAAGAGGAATTCCATTGTGTCTCACTTCATAATGACAATGAGGACCGGTACTTAATTTCCCGGAGTTACCCGATAAAGCAACAAGATCGCCTCTAGTAACTTTTTGACCTACTTTTACTTTAATCTCAGAAAGATGCCCAAATATTGTTCTATAGCCAAAACCATGATCAATCTCAAGAGTGAGACCGTAACCGCCTCTTCTTCCTGCAAAATCTACTGTGCCGCCTCCCGTTGCATAAACCTTCGTACCAATATCGCAAATTATATCCACTCCATTATGCATCCTGGTTATCTTAAGTATAGGATGGAATCGCATTCCAAATCCATCTGTAAGAATACCTTCAGAAGGCCTTATCGCTGGCAGATTGTCATACATCGCTTCATTTGTTTTTATAGAAGTTTCTATCTCTTTATAGCTATTACTTTCAGTCTTTATTTTAGTAGAAATTTCAGATACATAACTGTTCAAATCCTTGACAAATCCGGATAATTGTTCCCCTTTTGTAAAATCATAACTTGATATTATGTTACCACCCTTTCCGAAATCAAAATCTTCATAGGGTACAGGATCCAAATTTGTTACCAATCTTAGATCTTTTCCTGTCTCCTTAAGTGAATTTATTTTTTCATCAAGAGATTTATATCTTTCTGCCAATTGCTTAAAATTAGATAAAAGCTGTTCGTTTTTCTTTTTGAGCGATTTTACTTCAATTTCCGGATTGACCATTTCATTTAAAACTAGAAATGACCCAAACAGGAAAAATGAAGCAATTACTGAAAAGAATAGTACCAGAAATACGAATTTTCTGTAAAAATTACGTATCTCTACGAACTTCAGTTTCGATTTTGAGAAATAATAATATTTTTTCATAGGATTCTAAGGTGCGAAGATAATAAATGCTTATACATCAGTCAAGTAATCTTTTTTACAAATCACTCAAAATCATGCTCAAAATAATTAACCGACCTATTGTCTCCTCCATTTTTATTTTGTAAACGATCTAATAATCTATTTTGCATTACTTTTGCAGCATCAAACCCATAATGCTTTAGTAAATAATTTAATGCTATCACTTCAGAAATAACCGTGATATTTTTGCCGGGTAGAATTGGTAGTTTTACGTATTGTATATCCACATCTAAAATCGACTGATATTGCTCAACCAAACCGGTGCGCGTATATTCCGATTTTTCGTCCCATACTTCTAATTCTACTATAATCTCTAATCTTTTTTGGAATCGTATAGCTCTCACTCCAAATGTGCTTTTTATATCTATTATTCCGACACCTCTAATCTCCATAAAATGCTTCACTAATTCAGTACCTGCACCCATTAAGATTCCTTCACCTTTCTTGGTAAGTACAACTACATCATCGGCAACAAGACGATGTCCCCTTTCAATAAGGTCTAGGGCTACTTCACTTTTGCCCACTCCCGATTTTCCGATAAAAAGAAGTCCGACTCCATAAACATCGACAAGAGAACCATGTACTGTAAGTCTTGGTGCAAATTGGTCATCAAGAAGATCACTTACTAAAAATACAAGCTTTGTTGTAGAGAAAGACGAACCGAAAATGGGTATCTTATATTTATTCCCCATCTCTATCATTTCAGGAAGTGGTTTATTATTGTCGGTAAGAATTAAACAAGGGATCTCAAACTTAAAAATATTCTCCAACGATTTTTTTAGCTGCGGCTTCTTCAACTGCTTTAAATATCTCATTTCTGTATTGCCAAAAACCTGTACTCGGTTATATGTATATAGGTCCACAAACCCGGCTAATGCAAGTCCAGGTCTATGAACATTATGATCATTTATTAACCGTTCAAATCCCACCTTCTTATTGTGGATTTTTAATTTGAACAAATCTTTAGCAATATTATAAAAAAAATCTACTGTAATATTTTCTTTACGAGTAATATTTTTTTCTGTAATGTTTATCATCTTTTAATAGCAAGTTTCTTTGTTTTAGTTTTCTTTAACTGAATTACCATTTTGTCGCAAGCTTCATTAATTGCTTTGAAAAAGTCATCTGATTCAGTAGAAACTGCTAATACTTTACCGGGAAGATGAAGATTGAGTTCTACATTCTTAATACTATCTTTTTGATGAGTGAAGCTCAAAACTACATTTACATCTAAAATATCATCATTAAATTTCTCAAACGATTTTACGTTCTCGTTGATATAATCTTTTAATGAATCTTTTGCTTTGAACTTTCGTGAAGTGATTTGGATATTCATAATAACTCCTTTATGATTTAGGATGAGCTTTTTTGTAAGATTTTTTTAATTTTTCTATACTAACATGAGTATAAATTTGAGTAGTTGAAAGATTCTCATGACCCAATAATTCCTTTATAGCAATTAAATCCGCATCACGATCCAACATGTGAGTGGCAGCAGCATGCCTTAGAATATGAGGGCTTTTTTTCTTAATATCTGAAACATTAGATAAAATCTTATTAACTAAATGGTAGATCTGTTGACGATTGGTTCTCTCCTCTTTTTTATCATATAAAAATGGATTTATTCTCCCGGTTGGATTGAATTCTTTTATATAATCTTTTATAACTAATATAGATTTATCTCCAATAGGAACTATCCTTGTTTTTGAACCTTTTCCTAATACCCGAATTGACTTCTTCATCATATCAATATTACCAATATCCAACATGCAAAGTTCCGTAACTCGCAATGCACAACCATATAAAAGTTCAAAAATTACTTTTACTCTTTTACTTTCCTTAATCTCATATTTCCCATCTATAAATCTAAAAATTTCTTCATAAGAGTCAACTAAAAGCGTCTCCGGAAGTTTCCTTTTATATTTTGGATTGGAGATATTCTCAATAGGACTATTTTCTATATAATCATTAATAATACAAAAATGAAAAAACTTCCTCAATGTAGATAAATGTCTTGATATCGATGTACGCGATAATTCCGAATTATTTAATTCCATTAAGAATAGACGTATATGCCTTTCCTTTATTTCATCTATTTTTAATATATTTTTATCAGAAAGAAAATCAATGAATTTATGTATATCTCTTTTATAACTCTCAAGAGTATTTCCTGAAAGTCTTTCAATATTTTCGATCTGATTGAAAAAGAGTTCTGATAATTCATTTATTAAAATCATTTTCATACATATTGATCGTCATCATCCACCACTTCATTTTTTACCTCCGGCTCGGCATCTGCTTTTGGCATCGTCCAACTTGCATACTCACATTTAGGGTATAACGAACAGCCATAAAATATTTTTCGTTTCTTAGTTCTCTTTATTACAACATCTCCTTCAGAACATTTAGGACATTTTATTCCTGAAGAAATTACTTTTGTAAAATCGCAATCAGGATATTTCTCACATCCAATAAATCTTCCATATTTGCTATCTCTATAAACAGTCTTAGAATTACATTTCGGACATAATTCACCGGTGAATTCCGGCTCTGTTTTTCCACTTTGTTCTTTTAGTGATCTAATATTTTTACATTCAGGATAATTACTGCATGCTAAAAATCTTCCGAATCTGCCTACTTTAAATTCCATCTCTGCACCGCATTTATCGCATATAATCTTTTCCATATTTTCTTCCACTTCCTTTAATTGACTTGTAAAAGGATTGTAGAAATCATTCATTACATCTTCATAAGTATTCTCGCCTTCAGCAATTTGATCCAGCTCCTCTTCCATCTTGGCAGTAAAAGTTACATTGAATAATTGAGAAAAATTCTTAACTAATATTGCATTTACTTTTGTGCCGAGCTTTGTCGGATGTATTTTTCTCTCTATTTGATCTATATATTTTCTATCATTAATCGTACTGATAATAGAGGCATAAGTACTAGGCCTCCCAATACCATTACTCTCTAATTCTTTTATTAATGAACTTTCCGAAAAGCGTGGAGGCGGTTTTGTGAAATGTTGATTCTTTATTAAATCTAATAAAGATAATTTCTGCTGCGGCTCTAAACCATATGGTATATTGCCGATAGCCCCATTGGATTCGCTGCTTTCTTTCTCTTCGGATGTTTCATCATAGAGAGCAAGAAATCCATCAAACTTAATTGCAGAACCTGATGTTTTAAATATATATTCGTCAGCTTTTACAGATACCGTTGTGGTTTCAATCTGTGCAGGTTCCATCTGCGAAGCCACAAATCTTTTCCAAATTAATTCATATAATTTATACTGATCATCTGTTAAAAATTCTTTCACAAATTCAGGAGTGTATTTTAATGAAGTCGGTCGTATGGCTTCATGCGCATCTTGTACATTTTTCTTTTTTGAAGAATCGTATCTCTTTGGTGAATCCGGAAGATATTTATCACCGAATTTTAATTTAATATAATTGCGGGCATCTGAAACTATATCTTCATTTAATCTAGTCGAATCGGTTCTCATATATGTGATTAAACCGGTAGTTCCTTCGCTTCCAAGATCAATTCCTTCATATAGATTTTGAGCTAATTGCATCGCCTTTCTTGGTCTGTAACGCAATTTCCTCGATGCCTCTACCTGTAATGTGCTTGTAATAAATGGAGGGAATGGATTTCTCTTTGATTCTTTTTTACTAATATCGGAAATGATAAAATTATCTTTTCCTTTGATGTCTTCATATAATTTCGCAGCTATTTCAGCAGAATCTATTAAATAATAATTCTTTGAAAATTCGTTTTTTTCTTCTTCTGTCATATTTGCTTTAGGAGAAGTTCGAATTGCCTTTCCGTCTATCTCAAATAGCTTAGCTGAAAATTCTTTATTATCATCAGTCGAAAAATTACCGACTAATGACCAATATTCAATCGGTAAAAAACTTAAAATCTCTTCTTCTCTCTCGCATATTAATCTAAGAGCAACTGACTGAACTCTACCTGCTGATAGTGCTTCATAAGAATCCAAAATCGATTTCCAAAGGAATGGACTAATTTTGTAACCTATGATTCTATCCATTGCTCTTCGCGCTCTTTGAGAAGCAACTAACTTATTATCAATATCGATGGGACTATTTAATGCCTCATTCACAGTCTTTTTCGTAATTTCATTAAAAAGAACTCTCTTAATATTAGCATCAGTGGAAGATTCAATGAGATCTAAAATATCTTGGGCAATAGCTTCCCCTTCGCGGTCAGGATCGGTCGCTATGAATATATTGGTTGCTTTTGTAGATAAACTCTTTATCCTCTTTATTAAATCCCCTTTTCCTCTGATATTTAATAAAGTCGGCTTAAATCCATTTTCTGTATCAATACCAAGTTTTGTCTTTGGTAAATTTCTTAAATGACCTACTGTCGCTTCAACTGTATAATTCCTACCTAGATATTTATTAATAGTTTTTGCCTTGGAGGGTGATTCCACCAAAATCAAATTTTTAGCCATTTACAATCCTTTTTCAGTTTATAGTATCAGAGGTGAATAATAAAACTCTACTTCCGGGAAGCATCTCCTGATCGAAATTTACCAGTGATAACAATATAAACCAATTTATATCATTCTTGGTAAATAGATGTTCGGGAAACATATTCATCTGATCTAGTATCATTTCTAAATCTGTGTTATCTATTAATTCAACATTTATTAAGTGCATTAAGTAATCTGCATTCTCAATACCTAATAAATATACTTCTTCTTCGGTGAATACTCTCGTATGTTCCTTCTTGTTTTTGCTCTTCTTTATTTTACTGTTTTTCTTGCTTAATATCTTATCGAAAACTAAACTAAAAGCAATACTAATAGTCTTTTGATCAAATTCTTTACTATTAATCAAACTCTTGCTTAAATCTTCATAAGATGAATTATTTTTTAATCCTTCAAGTATTTTCGCTAATGCTTCAACAATTTTTGTAGTCATTAAGCAATAACCTTTATTTGACTTGGAATAATATTTATTAATTCGTTCTCTTTCATTCTCATTTCTTTTTTTTCATTATTGGTTTTATCATTGAATCCGATACAATGCAAAATTCCGTGTATCACTAATCTAATTAATTCAGATTTTAATTCAATTTTAAATCTTTTGCTATTGTTTTTCGCCTCTTCAGGTGAAATATAAAACTCTGCTTCTAATTTACCATTTTCATTACCATAGTTAAAGGTAATAATATCTGTATAATAGTCGTGCTTTAAATGCGTTTTGTTTATAGCCAAAATCGATTCTTGCGAAACAAAACTACATGCAAAGTGATATTTCTTAATACTTAATTCTTTTGTAATTATACGAATAATTTCTGTAATATTCTCTTTATTGATCAAGAAATCCGTTTCATTGAAAACATCTATCTTATTCATTCTTGAATGATTCTATTGTTTCTAAAGAATATTTGTAATATCGCATGGCAGAATCTGCAATATCTTGAATTTCCTCTTCTGTTAGGTCTCTTACAACTTTAGCCGGAATTCCGGCTACAAGTTTACCCGATGGCACTTCAAAATTTGGCTTAACCACTGATCCGGCCGCTACTAAAGAATTTTTCCTTACAATTGCATTATCTAAAATGACAGCACCCATTCCAATTAAACAATTATCTTCAACGGTGCATCCATGTAATGTAACACTATGCCCAACGGTAACATTATCGCCAATATTTAATGGGTAGATACCGTTAGTTACGTGGCACATGCTTAAGTCTTGGATATTACTAAATTTCCCGATTTTTATATAATTAACATCTCCCCTTAAAACGGAATTATACCAAACACTTGAATTTTCTCCAATCTCCACATCACCTATTACTTTACAACCTGAAGCTAGAAAAACCGATTCATTTATTTTTGGTTTCATCCCTTTATAAGGAAGAATTTTTATCTCTTTATTTAATTCATCTAATAACATTTTATTTAACTTCCGGTTTCATTTGTGGAAAAAGTATTACATCTCTTATTGAAGGTTGATTTGTAAATAACATAACTAAACGATCAATCCCAACTCCTAGACCTGCTGTCGGGGGCAATCCATATTCTAATGCTCTAACAAAATCTTCATCAATTTGATGTGCTTCGTCATCTCCTTCATCTCTCATTTTAGATTGGTCTTCAAATCTATTCTTTTGATCAATCGGATCATTTAATTCAGAGAAGGCATTACAGATTTCTCTCCCGAGAACAAATCCCTCAAATCGTTCAACTAATCCTTCGCGCTCTCTATGCTTTTTTGCTAATGGAGATAATTCAACAGGATAATCAATTACGAAAGTAGGTTGAATAATTTTGGGCTGTACGGTGATTTCAAAAATCATATCGATTAATTTGCCTTTAGATTCTCCCCCTGCAATAGAAACATGATTCTTTTTCAGATATTTTATTAAAACATCTTTATCCTCTTTAAGAACATCAATTCCAGATTCTTTGAGGATTTCATCTGTCATAGAAATTCTATTCCATGGAGGAGTGAAATTAATCTCTTTTCCATCAATTGTAAATGTACTTGCCTTGAATACTTTATTTGCAATCGAATAAAACATATCTTCGACGAATTTCATCATCCAATTATAATCTTTATAAGCTACGTATAGTTCCAGCATGGTAAATTCAGGATTATGGCTTCTATCCATCCCTTCATTTCTAAAATCTTTCGATATCTCATAAACACCTTCAAAACCACCGACTATCAATCTTTTAAGATAAAGTTCATCCGCAATCCTTAAATAAAGTTCTATATCCAATGCATTATGATGAGTTACAAAAGGACGAGCTGCAGCTCCGCCATATAATGGTTGTAATATTGGTGTTTCAACTTCCACTATTCCGTTACTATCTAAATAACTTCTTATTTCAGTAATTATTCTGCTCCTCTTTACAAATACTTCTTTCACTTCAGGATTTACAATTAAATCCACATAACGCTGTCTATATCGTAACTCTTTATCAGCAAATTGATCGAATATTGTTTTGTTACCATTCTCATCTACTATCTCTTTCGCTATTGGAATTGGTCTAATCGATTTTGAGAGAAGTTTAAGCTTCTTAACGTGAACTGACGTCTCTCCGGTTTTTGTTTTGAAAACAAATCCATCAACACCTATAATATCACCAATATCGAGAAGTTTGAAAACATCATACTCTTCTCCAATCTCATCTTTTTTCAAATAAATCTGAATTCTACCTTTAGAATCTTGAAGATTTGCAAACGATGCTTTCCCCATTCTTCTAATAGTCATTATTCTCCCTGCTACACTTACGTCTTTTCCTTCTAATGCTTCAAAATTCTTTTTAACTGATTCAGAATTATTATTTATATCGAACTCGTATGCGAAAGGTTCCACATTCATCTTTTTTAGTTCTGAAAGTTCTTCCATTCTTCTTTCGATAAGCACATTATAATCAGTTATATTGCTGTTGTTTTCCACCACTCTCTCCGTTTAATTTCTTTTGTAATTTACCATCTTGATACAGGCATTATCCTGTATATAATTTGCTAAACTTGTTGGCACTAAATAATTATTAAGCAAAATACTAAACGCTAATAGCTCACCCATTTCTGTCCGAATATATCCCGATAATGAAGAGGCATGAGTATTATAACCCGACTTTGCAAAAACTTTTCCTTCTGCAATAGTATTTGACATCCTATCTGCCAAAGTTCCATCTATACCTGAAATAGGTAATGATGCCTTAAAATCTTTAAAATTTCCGTAATTATACATGTAACTTAGTAACGCCACAATTTGTTTCGGAGAAACTAAATTAAAAAGAGAAATACCGGAACCATCTACCATTACTAAATCATCGGGACTAATATTCGCTTCGTCTAATAATTCTCGTAATGCTTTAATTCCATTTTCTGCTGAACCTAAATTGTAAATTTCTAATCCAATAGTTCTTAATAATTGCTCAGCAAAAAAATTATTGCTATTCTTATTTATCTCATTAATAATACTTGTCAAATTGATGCTTGTATGCTTATATAAAGGGAATAAATTCTCTTCCTGAATTCTTTTGGAATAATTATTTATAGAAATAGCTCCACCTGAAATTCTGATCCCTTTATTTTCAAAAACTTCTTTTAAAACAGTCATAGTAAATGTTGTTGGATCGTCAATCGAAACATAATCGATATATATGTTTGAGTTCTCTTTAATTCTTCCCGAAATAGAAATTACATTTGAATTGTAATCTCTTGTGATTTTAATATCGGTATATGTTTCTTTATCCACAGTTACAACTTTAGGATTTATAATCACATAAGAAGTATTTGGAGAAATAGTAATATCCGCCGGGAAATTTCTTTTTGTTGGGGTTACTTTTATTTCAACTATATTTTCATTAAAGCTTATCGCTCCGGCAGGAGCAGAAAACCATTGTGAATTAAGTTCGTTATTCCACCCTTTTCCATATCGATTATTATCGAACTGCCTGTCATCACCAATTATATTACCTTCAATTGCCCAAACACCTTTTGCGATTAATGTATCCGCCCATAATTCAAAAAGTTTCTTAGCATCTCCGCCGCAGAATTTATTCGTAAAAGTAGGATCACCGCTCCCCTTCAGAATTAAATCACCGAGCAAAACACCTTTTTCAATCCTCCCGTTCGCAAGTAGAATCGTTTCGTACTTAAAATCTTTTCCGAGTATATCAAATGCAGCTGCGGTCGTGAATAATTTTATATTTGAAGCGGGATGAAGTAATTTTTCTGAATTGCGTCTATATATAGTTTCGCCTGTTTTAAGTGACTTAACCATTACTCCCCAGAAAGAATTATTAAAGCTTGGATCAGAAAATATTTTGTCTAATTCCTTTCTTAATTCATCACGATTGTATCTCACTTCCACTTTCTGCGCTTCTTTTAAAGAATCAACCTGCGCAAAGATTCCGGTAACCGAGAAAAATAGTATTAAACTAATTAGTTTTTTTAGATACATTTTCTATTTCGCTTTTAGTTAGATGGCGATACTCTCCGGGATTCATTCCTTCAAGAGTTATCTCACCGAATTTACTTCTTTCTAATTTCTTTACGTCATATCCAAGAGCTAAAAACATATTTTTTACAAAATGATATCGACCTTCGAGTGAGCCTACTATTATCTCCGTAGAGCGCCTAATTTTTACAAAGACGAATTTACTTTTTCTCTTTTCAACATAAACACCCTTCGTGAGTTTAATTCGATCTTCTTCAGTTAATGGTTTATCAAGTTTTGCTACATATTCCCTAACAATTCCATTACTTGGATGTGTCATCTTATTTGTAAACTCACCATCATTTGTAAGAATTAAAACTCCCGTAGTATCATAATCGAGTCTTCCCACAGGGAATACTCGATTTTTAGTTTTAACGAGGTCTAAAACTGTTTTTCTCCCCTTATCATCTTTAGTAGAAGAGATATATCCTTTTGGTTTGTAAAGAAGAATATACTCTTTTTGTTTCTTCTTAATAATCTCGCCATCGAGACGAACTTCATCTTTCTCTTCATCTATAACAGTTGCTAAATCGACAATGGTTTTTTTATTGATTTCCACGCGAGCTTCTAAAATAAATTCCTCTACGTTTCTTCTTGAACCGAAACCGCATTCAGATAAATATTTATTCAGTCTTGTTTTCATTCTCTGCTTCCACCTTATTTTCTTTTTCCATATCCTCTTCGAGATCGTTCATCATAATTTTTCTTCTCTGTTCAAGGAAATCTTCATCTTTCATAATTTCTTCAATTTCTCTCGGTTTTGGTAAATCTGAAATTGTATTTAATCCAAAATATTTGAGGAAATCATCTGTTGTAACATATAGAAGCGGCCTTCCAATAGTTTCAGCCCTTCCTTTTATTGTAATCAAATTCTTTTCTAATAGATTATTCAAAATATAATCTGAATTAACACCACGAATAGTTTCAAGTTCCGGTTTTGTCATCGGCTGCTTATATGCTATGATTGCCAATGTTTCTAATGCTGCCGAACTAAGTCTTCTTTTGCTTTTCTCTGTTGATAAATATCCTACATATTTAGCATGATTTGTCTTTGTGCCAAATATAAATCCATCGGCAATTTTTAAAATATGAAATGAAGCATCATTTGAGGAATATTTAGTATTAAGTTCATTAACAGTTTCATCTATATCTTTCTTGTTAATATCAACATCTGAACCATCGATCTCTTTAATCGCATTAACAATTTCTAAGGCTTTAATCGGTTCATCGGAAGCAAAGATTAAAGATTCTATTACTGATTTATATATGCTATCCATTATCAATTCCATAGACTAAAAAGTCATTAAAATTATCAGATTCTTTTAAGCCGATTGTTCCCATTTTCACCATCTCCAACAGAGCAATAAATGTTACAATAATTCGAATTTTTTCCTTAATCACTCCAATTAATTCGACAAAATTCATCTCTTTTTTTATTTCAAGTTTAGCAGATATATATTTCATCTGCTCATCAATAGTGATATTTGGTTTTTCAATCCTGTGAATTGCCTGCTTTGGCATCTCAAGCATGGCTTTCTTGAATGCCTTAATTAAGTCATATATCGTAACATTTTTTAATAGCACTTCGTAATTATCAAAAGATTGCCTTTCGTCAAATTCGTAATTGCTCCTAAAATTTACTTTTCTTTGATTAGTTTCTAAGAAAGACATCTCTTCAGAAACTTCTTTATATCTTTTATATTCGATTAAAGCTTTTACGAGATCAGCTCTTGGATCAATTTCTTCTCCTTTAGAATCAATCTCCTTTGGCAGTAACATTTTTACTTTTATTTGCATTAATGTAGCCGCCATTAAAATAAAATCTCCCGCTACTTCTAAATCCAATTGTTCAATTAAATGGAAATATTGCATAAACTCTTTTGTAATATGAGAGATCGGAATATCATAAATATCCAATTCATCTCTCTTTATAAAAAAGAGTAACAAATCTAAAGGTCCTTCAAAATGCTGAAGCTTTATTTTGTACATTAATTTAACCTAATTTCATATTGGTTCTTACTTCTGCCATGGTGTTTTGAGCTGTTAGATGAGCTATTTTTTCACCATTAACTAATATATCCTTCACTATGTCTAAATTCGATTCATAATATTTTCTTTTTTCAATTATTGGAGCAAGAAATTCATTTATTTTCGACGAACATTTGGCTTTACATTCCACACATCCAAGAGCTCCACTTCTGCAATTTACAGCAATTTCATCTATTTCAGTTGGATTAAATCTCTTATGATATGTAAAAACCAAACATATTTCAGGTCTTCCGGGATCATTCCTTCTTACTTTCAATATATCTGTAACTGCTTTTTTCATCTTAGCATTTACTATATCAGGTTCATCGGAAAGCAAAATTGTGTTATTAAGAGATTTACTCATTTTCGCTTGACCGTCTAATCCCGGTAAACGAGCAAAATTTGTCAACAACGGTTCCGGTTCAGGAAATACCTCACCATATTGTGAATTGAATTTGCGAGCAATTTCTCTTGTAATTTCGACATGAGGAACTTGATCATCTCCCACAGGCACAGCTTCACCTTTGTATAGCATAATATCGGCAGATTGCAATACCGGGTAACCAAGATGACCGTAAATTAAATTCTCAATATTTAAGTCTCTCACTTGTTCCTTTAATGTCGGATTTCTTTCTAACCTTGCTTTCGTAATTAACATGGATAAAATTAAAAACAATTCAGTATGCTCTTTGATTTGAGATTGTCTGAAGATTGGCGCTTTTTCAGCGTCTAGTCCGGCTGCAAGCCAATCAATTACCATTTCAATAGAATTGTTATAAATCTCCGATGTTTCTAAACTCGTTGTCAATACATGATAATCGGCAATTAAATGATAGTTTGAGTATTCATCTTGTAGTTTTATCCAATTTTCAAGGGCACCTACATAATGTCCAATGTGAAGCTTGCCCGTCGGGCGCATACCGCTTAATATTCTTTTTTTCATATTCCCGATCAATTAATTTTTAGTGTGCAAAGATAAAGATTTTTAATGAAAAAGATATGGTTTCCATGAATCATCCATACGTCCTGCATTGTTTTTTATGAATAATATGTGATTTGGTGTATATGGATTAATTCTTAATTTTAATTTTGCTTCTTCTAATGATCTATCCCCTTTTTTGTTATTACATGGAAGACATGCGCTAACTAAATTCTCCCAACTATCACTCCCACCTTTAGATTTTGGAACTATATGATCTATAGTTAATGGTAAATCGGATCTTCCACAATAACCGCATTTGTGACCATCTCTTCTTAATATATTCTTTCTAGTTAAGATAATTTTTTTATAAGGCAAATTAACGTATCCTTTCAATCTTATGACCGAAGGAAAAGGATATTCCTTTTTAGTCGAGCGAATCGCTTTTCTTTCATTAGAAGAAACAATATCGACTTTTCCCAAAAAAAATAGAATTAATGCTTTTTTAACATTACATAAAGTTAGAGGTTCGTAACTTTGATTTAGCAAAAGTACTTTTGCATTAAGTATCCCGGCTGAGTTTTTGTGTTCGAATTCAATCCTCCTTTTGGATTATTGCACCGCATAAGACATATCCCCTTTCATCATAAATAACTAAAGATTGTCCTGGTGTTATAGCATTTTTTTTCTCTACAAATTGTATCTTTATAAAATCATTTCCTTCATCTATTACAATTGCTTCTGTCGGTTTATCAGAATATCTTATCTTGGCAAAAACTGTAGCTCCATTTCCAATATTATCAACACTAATGTAATTCAAATCATTTGCAATTACCGACGAACCCAATATTTCTTCTTTATCGCCTAATTCTATCGTGTTATTCAATACATCGATATTTTTTACATAGACTGGTTTTCCAAAAGCGAGATTTAATCCTCTTCTTTGACCGATTGTATAAAAAGGAATCCCTTTATGCCTTCCAACTTTTTCACCATGATAGATAAAATCACCTTCTTCGATTCCACTAACAATTTCGGGAGCTCTCTCTCTTAAAAATCGCTCATAATTATTATCGGCTACAAAACAGATCTCTTGGCTGTCAGGTTTCTTTGCAGTCTTTAAATTGAATTTCTCGGCTAAAGCCCTTACCTCTTCTTTAGTATATTCTGATAATGGGAATAGCGTGCGGCTTAGTGATTCTTGTGAAATTCCCCAAAGTGCATAAGTCTGATCCTTCTTATCATCTTTTGAATTTTTAAGACAGTATCGATTATTCGCTTCATTAAATTCGATTGATGCGTAATGACCCGTAGCTACATAAAATGCATCTAAAGAATCTGCCTTTTTTAATAATTCGTCCCATTTAATTTTTCTATTACAAATTACACATGGATTAGGGGTTCTTCCATGTACATATTCATCCACGAAATTATCTATAACTGCATCTTCAAAAGCTTTTGTAAAATCGACAGTATAATGTGGGATATCAAATTTTGATGCAACATTTTTAGCATCGAAAATGGCATCGAGTGAACAGCAACCCGATTCATGCTTGGGTGCACCTCCGACTTCCATGAATCCCCAAGTCTTCATAGTAATGCCAATTACATCATAACCCTCATTTTTAAGCAATGCCGCAGCCACAGAGGAATCCACTCCGCCGCTCATTGCCATTATTACTCTATTTTTGTTCAAACTTCACCTAACTAAGATATTGAATCTATTTAAACAACTAAAATAAGAAAATGTTTTTAAATAGATGCTTTAAGTTTTATTTATTGTTATTAAAAACGGCGAAGCAAACTACGTAGTTTTCGGAATGGCTTATTGATACATGGAGTGTTTTGTTTTGTTCGATGAAATTTTCGAACCTTCCTAGTAACTTAACTATAGGCATACCATTTGGCATATTTGTAACTTCGATCTCCTGCCAGGAAATATTATCAGAACCAAGACTTGGAGAGAGTGCTTTGAAAATAGCTTCTTTTGCTGCAAAGCGAGCAGCAAGATGCTGATATTTATTTTTTTTACTCAATGAATATTTAAGTTCATTATCAGTATAGATTTTATTTAAAAATGAATCACCAAATTTTTCTACACTTCTTTGGATACGATCAATTTCAATTATGTCAACCCCGATTCCATTAATCATATCAATATCCTATCGCTTTACCAAACCCTCGCGGGTCCGATAATCCTGTGAATATATTTTTCTCTTCATCGAATAAAATACATTCTACTCTACCCAAAATAGCTCTATTGCCAATAACCAATCCTTTAGCATCTAAGGCATTAATTGTTTCCGGTGATAACCCATATTCTTCATAAACTAGTGCATCCGGCAGCCATTGATGGTGGAATCTCGGAACTGTTATCGCTTCTCTAATTCCCATATTATAATTTATAATATTTGATAAGACTTGAATTACGGATGTGATAATCGTTGAGCCGCCTGGAGAACCAATTATTATTAGCGGATAATTGTTTTTTAATACAATTGTTGGGCTCATTGAACTTAGCATTCTTTTTCCGGGCTTAATTAAATTTGCTTTACTTCCTGTTAAACCAAATTGATTAACAGCATCTAAACTTAATGCGAAATCATCAATCTCATTATTTAATAAAAACCCTAATCCTTCAGCTACAATTTTATTGCCATAAGATGAATTAATAGTATAAGTAACACTTACTGCATTCCCCATTTTATCAACAACACTGTAATGTGTCGTTTCAAGACTTTCCGATTTCCCAATTTCCTCATTTTTTATTTCATTATAAGTTCTTCTATTATTCGTAATATCTGAATATATTTTTTCTATTAATTCATCAGACAGCAAATAATCGATAGGTATTTTTACGAAATCTGGATCGCCTAAATATTTATTTCTATACGCATAGATATATTTGAATGCCTCTGCTAAGAAATATGTATAATCAGAGCTATTCCATTTTACTTTATCAAAATCAATTTTATTTAATAATTTGAAAGCTTGAATGAGTGCAATCCCACCGGCAGATGGTGGAGGCATAGAGACTATTTCATATCCTTTATAATCGTAAGAGATAGGATCTTTTTCTAATACTTTATAATTTCTCAAATCATCTTTTGATATAACTCCACCATTATCATTAATGAATTTTACTAATTTATCCGCTATTTCACCCTTATAAAAACCATCACTGCCTAATTCAGATATTATCCTTAATGTATTTGCTAAATCTTTTTGAATAAGATTATCGCTTAATAAAAACTTATCCCCGTTTTTTGTAAATATCTTTTTTGAAGAAGGATGAGAATTAAATTCATTATTAAAATAATTGATCGATTCAGAATGTCGGAATGAGAGCGAGAATCCTTCTTCTGCCAATTTAATTGCAGGATCAATGACCTCTTTTCTATCAAAAGAACCATATTTCTCTAATGCAGTTAATAGTCCCTTAACTGTGCCCGGAATTCCTGTTCCAAGAAGAGTTTTAATACTTCTTTCAGAGACTACTTTACCTTCCTCATCTAAAAATAAATTATCTGAAATATTCGCCGGTGATACCTCCCTGAAGTCCAATGTAGTATTTGTACCATCTGCTAAATGAATAACCATAAATCCGCCACCGCCAATATTACCTGCCGATGGATAGGTTACAGCGAGAGAAAAACCAACTGCCACTGCTGCGTCAATGGCATTCCCGCCTTTCTTTAAGATATTAATCCCAACTTGAGTAGCTTCTTCAGAAGCTGATACCACCATTCCATTGTATCCGTATGCAGTCTGCGCAATACAGTTTTCTGAATAAATCAGTAATAAAAATATTATTACATAAAATTTAGAAAATGCTGATCTTTGCATCTACATTTACCCCTTCACCTTCAAGTTGTTCAGTTAATAATTTAGTAAGTTTTTTCAAATTAGCTAAACTCGTTTGTAAATCTTCGTAAATTTTGGGGTCGTTCATTAATTTACCTATGTTATTCTTACTCTCTTTTATTTCACCCAAAAACTGATCTAAATTTGTTATCATTTTTTTCGATGTTACTAATGTGCTATTCAGCTCCGTGATTACATTTTTTAATGAATCTTTATTCTCTGAATAAAATCCATTTAGATTATCAATAGCATTATTACTTTTATCAAGCAAGGAACTGATTTTAAATTTATTATCGTTTAAAACTTTTGTTAAATTCAAGACCATCGAATTTGTATTCGATAAAGTAGCTTTCAAATCATTTGTAAAAATAGAATCTCCGATAATCGAATTAATGGCATTCAAAGAGAATTTAATATCTTTTACTACCGTTATTAAATCATTTTGAATGGAGCTAATTCCGGCTATCATACTAGATATATCGCCGGAAAAACTTCCCGCTTGAACTTTAGAATATTCTAATTCATTTGCTGAGCTGCCCGGAGTAATTTCGACTTTCTTTCCACCCATTAAATCCAACATCACCACATTAAATTTAGAATCTTCCTTTAATTCAATTTCGCTATTGATGGTAAGAGTAACCAATACATCTAGTTCATTTAGTTGGATATCACTAACATACCCTTTCCTGACACCATTTATCGTTACAGGATCGCCGACTTCTAAACCTGATACCGAATCAAAACGCACTTTCAACTCTTCTCTATCGGAAGTGAATGAAACATTTTTTGCCCAAGCTAATATTAAGAAGAGAGCTATTAGACTTATAAATATCGTTAATCCTACTTTAAATTCAGTCTTTCTTTGGTCTTTCATATTTACCTAAACTTTTATTTTTTCCTATTATCTTCTATTCTTACTTTACTGATTCTTTTGTTTACCAATTCTACAACAGTAAACTGAAAACCATTGTATTCAAATGAATAACTACTGGGCGGAATTTCTCCGGCTTGACTGATTATAAACCCCGCAACCGTGTCATAACCTTCGGTAGTCACTAAATAATCTTTACCAAAATATTCATTGAATGAATCAATAGTATATTTACCGGCACAAAGATAGCTGTTATTCCCGGTTATCTGAAATTCCACTTCATCTTTATCATACTCATCTCGTATCTCACCGACTATCTCTTCTAAAATATCTTCTAATGTTATTAATCCGGCAGTACTACCAAATTCATCTACAACAATCGCAAGATGCATTTTTTTATCTTGGAATTCATGAAGCAAATCTTTTATTAATTTACTTTCAGGCACAAATAATGGTTCTCTTGTAATATCATAAATATCAAATTCCTTTTCTTTCAAATCCGGTTTTAAATAAGGAAGCAAGTCTTTTGCATAAATAATTCCTACAATATTATCGATATTGGTTTCGTAAAATGGTATTCTGCTATGCCCGCTTTTGTTAATTATATCCATTAAGTCATTAAGTAAAATTGATTTACTTACTGCTATTACATCTACACGAGGAGTCATAATCTCTCTTACAATTGATGTATTAAATTCCACAACTCCTGATATCAATTCTTTTTGATCGTTTTTTAATGTACTCTTTTCAGTTGTGGAATCATCATCAGAATCTTTTGAGTGTCCATTACTACCATTATTGGATGACTGCTTTTTCTCATGAATAAAAAACATAATTAAACTTACTAAGGCTGAATGGAAAATTGTTTTGATTGAAACCGGAATAGAAATAACCAATAATTCTATAAAATAAAAAGAAAACGCAATGAATAATATTGTAATTATTTTATTAAATGCATTTAGACTGTTGAAGAAAAGATGATTTTTTATAGATAGAATAAATGTGATAATAATAACTAAAAATAATAATTTGAAAAGCCGGTAAATCATAAAAATTACCGGCAAAGAAGATGAATTACTATTTGTGAATTTAAGAATGTTTTCAGCTGAAGCAAATACGAAATAAAAAATATAAAACGAAATTAAAATTACAAAGTATAACCAATCAGTATCCAATTAAAATCCTAAGATAAATATTTAAAATGGGAGATCATCAACATCTGACGAATTATCATTTGTATCGGGTTCATAAGAATTTGAACTTGAGCCTGAACTTGTATCTCTGCCAGAATCATCACCATAACCTGAATCTTTGCTATCAAGCGGTATTACTTTTTCTGATATAACTTCTGTCACGTGAATTTCTTGATCTTGCTTATTTTTGTATTTCCTTTTATTTAGTCTTCCTTCTACATAGACTTTTTTCCCTTTCTTAAGTCCCTCTTTAAGAAAATCAGGTAAATTATAAGAGACAACATTATGCCAAGTGGCTTCATTAACCCACTGACCATCTTTACCCTTATAACTATTATTTGTAGCTACTGAATATGTTGTAACCGAAACATTCGATGTAGTGAATTTATGTTCGGCATCCTGCCCTAAATTACCAATTAGCATAATTTTGTTTAGTGAAAAAGCCATGATCAAACCTCATTAATTAATAATTGATAATAAATATAAGAAATTCTTCCTATATAAATCATTTTTGAATTGTTAAAATAAAAGCATCCTTAAAAGGAGGAAGATTCCATATCTCATTACGAAGCGATTCAGCATTTTCTCTTGAATCTACCGATGGTAATTGAACTACAAAAAGATTTACCGATTGACTAAATGAGATTATAAGCTCATAAGGGATTTTTGACTTATTTTCTTTTACGAATTGTTCTGCTCTATCTTTTGTCGTGAATGCACCCACTTGAACAATATATTCATAAAAAATAATTGGAACTTGTGATTCGGTTTCTATTGTTTGAGGAATATTTGGAATTGTATCTGCGGTTGTTTGTGAATCGAATACATATACATCTTTCTCTTCGTTTTGAGAGATTTCTTTATTTGCCGAACAAGCGGTAATAAAAATTAGTGCAAATATAATAGTTATTCTTTTCATATAATTAAAAAAGGGTTTACTAAATGTAAACCCCTTTTTACTAAAATACAATTATAAATTATATGAGAAATTTAATCCGAATAAATGAGCCATATTCTGATATGTACCATTAAATCCGAATTTAGAATTTGATATTTCTCTTTCGGCAAAAGTTAAAAGTAAATAAGAAACATCTACTGATAAGTTTTCAGTGAATTTATATCCAAAACCAATATTGAAACCGATTCTATCTGCATCCGGTAAAGTTGGTTCTACATAAGCATCTTCTACTGGATTTTTATCGTATAATAAACCGCCTCTTAAAGTAAATACATCACTAACTGTATATTCAGCACCACCTCTTAGAATAAAGGTGTTCTTATAATTTCTATCTGCAGACTGAACGTTTTGATTGCCCGGAACTGTTGGAGCTAAATCATATTTTTCAAATGTAACTTCTAATTTATCATAACTTGACCATCCAATATATTGGAAATCAGCTGATAACGTTAATACATCACTAGCTACATAAGCAACGCCCAATGTAATGTTCTGTGGAGTGGTTAGAGGAGCTTTAATTGGTCCATTAGGAAGTGGAATAGATTGTTTACCTGCTAATGGATGAACAAAATCTAGAGTAGTAGGTTTTGTGGTAGCATCACCTTCAAAATCAAATTTAGATTCGCTTCTATATGATAAACCTAATGATAATTCTTTTGTAGGTTTATATAAAATTCCTGCTGTGAAACCAAATGCTGTTCCATCACCTTCCATTTTAACTTGGCCATCAGGTCTTGCAGCTCCTGTTACAGGATCCGCTAATGGCATATTTCTGATAATCTTAACATCTGCATAAGCATAAGTTAAACCAACACTCGCAGAAAATTGTTCAGAGAATTTATATGCAACAACAGGTGTAAAAAAGAATGACCGAATTTCTGTATCCACTGCTAAATATCTTCCGCCCCAGTTGTCCTGCCATTTTGTGCCAAGACCATATTGATTATTTACTCCAAGTCCAACAAACCATTCATCGGAAAGTTGTTGAGTAACATAAAGATTGAAGGGATTAAATAATTGGCTTTCCATTTCGTATTCTTTTGTAGAAAATGGTTTTGGACCTGTGAATTTTGCACTAGGTGCTATTAATGTAACACCGGCCATAAAACGAGTACCGGTTAATTGTGTTAGT
Source organism: bacterium BRH_c32 (assembly GCA_001516025.1). Classification (GTDB taxonomy): domain Bacteria; phylum Bacteroidota; class Ignavibacteria; order Ignavibacteriales; family Melioribacteraceae; genus BRH-c32. The sequence continues at coordinate 41,458 of LOEU01000014.1, forward strand.
CCTGCAGGATTATAATAAATTGCTGAAGGGTCATTAGCTAAAGCAGTGAATGCCCCTGCCATCGACATAGCTCTTGCACCATGTTCATTGATTTGGAAACCCCCTGCAAACACCTTCGCAGAGCATAACATTACGATAACTGCCATTACAGTTAAAGATTTTTTCACACAACCTCCTATTTGGTTTATTTAAAGCGTCAAAATATATCTATAATTTAAGAAAAAATAAATAAGATTATTTTTTCCGATTAATATTAAAATATATCATCTTTATTTAAATTCTACTATTGTTATCCCTTCACCTCCAAATTCCACTTGTGCAAAATAATACTTTTTTACATAAAAACTCTTTTTCAAAATTTCATGAACCATCGCCTTTAATACACCAGCTCCTTTTCCGTGTAAAATCTCTACTCTACTTATTTCTGCTGCATAAGAATCATCTAAAAATTTTATTATATCAAATTCTGCTTCTTCTGGTTTCATGCCGCGAATATCTAATTTTAATCCTCCGATATCAGGTGAATAATCCGTTCTTACCTTTTCAACCGGAGCTTTAGATTCGGCTTCTTTAATAACTTCTATGTCTTCTATATTAGTAGTTATATTTAATTTACCTGTATTAACCACTGCTCTTTTTTTATTATTAATTATATCTACTACCTGTCCTGATGTACCTGTATTTTTTAATCTAACATAGGAATTAATTTTAATCTCTTTGTCAAGTATAGTATTTTTTTGATTGTATTTAAGAGCTTCTTTTTTTAACTGCTCAATTTCACTCTTCTCTTTTTTAATTACATCTTTTGACGCGTTGGATTCCTTAATATTTTTTATAGCTGATTCCACCTTCTTATTTATATCATTTAATAAAAGATCAGCTTTAATTTTTGTGTTGTTTAATATTTCTTTCTTCTGTACTTCTAATTTTTCTACTTTTGATTGATATAAATTAGCTAATCCTTTTAGTCTGCTATTTTCAATTTCCGATTTGGATAGCTGATCTTTTAGAATATTAGATTTCTCTTCTAATTGAGAAATAAACTCTTCAATTTTAATTTTTGAGGAATCCAAGAAACTTTTAGCTAAATCTATAAACTCATTCTTAAAACCAATTCTTTGAGCAACTTCAAAAGCATAACTTGATCCGGGAACTCCCTGAATAAACTTAAAAGTCGGACTTAATTTTAATTTATCAAATTCCATTGAAGCATTTTGGAAACCTTCTAATTGATTAGCCAAAATTTTAAGATTGCTCGAGTGAGTAGTGGATAATACAGTAGCACCTGCCTTCTGGAGTTCAACCAATACAGCTGTAGCAATAGCAGAGCCTTCAAACGGATCAGTTCCTGTGCCTACTTCATCTAATAAAACCAAACTATTTTCATCTGCTTTTTCAAGTATCTGTTTTATATTTGATAAATGCGAACTAAAGGTACTTAGATCATCTTCAATTGATTGGTTATCCCCGATGTCCAATAGAATATTTCCAAATAGATGTAGATTTGAATCAGGATGCACAGGAACGTGTATCCCTGACTGAATTAATGCAATTAATAATCCTACTGTTTTTAAGACAACAGTTTTACCGCCTGCGTTTGGTCCTGTTATTACTAATACATTTTCTTTATCTAACTTAAATTCGAGGGGAACTGTTTTGGAATAGCCGATTCGTTTTATTAATAATGGATGACGTCCGTCGTAAATTACTAATGGTTTATTTTCTTCAAGTGTAGGGAAATTTCCATTTATTTCAATTGAGTATTTTGCATTTGCAAAAATATAATCGATCTCTCCGATCTTGTTTAATGATTTTAGAAGACCTTCTGAATATTCTCCGATTTTTGCTGTAATGACCTTTAGTATTTTTTCTATCTCTCTTTTCTCTTCAAATTTTAAAGATAGAATATCATTATTAAGCTCTAACGTGGAGGCAGGTTCAATATAAACAGTCTGCCCCGATGCTGATTCAGAATGAATAAATCCTTTAATCTGTCTTTTGTGCTCACTCTTTACCGGGACAACCATTCTTCCGTCTCTAACAGTTACATACTCTTCCCTCACTAAATATGAATCGCTAAATTCTTTTAATAATTTATTGATTACTTTATTTAGATTGGCTTCTTTCTCATAAATATTTCTTCTAATCTCTTTTAATTTTGCCGATGCGGAATCTTTAATCTTCCCTTTATCATCAAAATTATTTTTAATCATATTTTCAAAAGCTTTATCGATAAATAATGAATTTATAATCTCATTAAAAAGACCATCGTTATCTTTCGATTTCATAAAACTATAAACATTTCTTGATATTTCAGCGAGAGTTATAATCTGTAATATTTCTTCTTCGCGGAGAAACGTATTTTGTATCTTGCTCTTTATTAAGTTTTCAGAAATATCCGGTATATAATTTAGTGGCGGAAATTCATTTTTGATAAGTATTTCTTTTGCTACTGAAATTCTAGCTCCGCTTAAGATGATTTCCGGAGTATGTTCCTTCGGGAGTAAAGAAAAAGTAATCTCTTTGCCAATTTCTGTATAGCAGGATTTTGATATTATTTCAATTACTTTGAAATATTCTAATTGTTCTAATGAATTTAATTCAATCATAAATGTCTATTTTGAGATTAGTGAATCAACATTGACAGATGTTGAATCGTTCTTATCTTTATTCTCTATAAATTGTTGAATGTAATCGGTAGCTTTTGAATCTCCGCCAATAATCAAATCAATAGTATCAGGAATTACGTTTTGAACTCTGTCGTATAATAACGAACTGTTACGGTCTTCATTCGATGGGATTCCAAGGATATTTATAAAAAGAAATATCCCGCTTACAAAAAAGATAATCTGTATTGCTCCAATAATTCCGCCAATCAGTTGATTAATAAATCGATTTACTTTATCAAGCGGATGGAATACTCTTTTTAGGATAGCTGTGATTAGAATCACAAAGAGAAATATTAATATACCTGCTACTATGTCAGCCAAATATTTGTCTTGAATTAAAATCTTAGAAAGGAAATTTCCGATATAATCGGAGAATTGAAATGCTAAAGCAATAGCAACTATAAAACCTATTAATCCGATTATTTTGCGAACTAAACCATCCTTAAATCCGAGTAAAAAACCGAGAGCAAGAAAAATAAATATTATATAATCTAAATAGTTCAAAATTAGCCAAGTATTTTTTCAACAATTTCTTTAATAACTTTCCCGTCTGCTCTTCCTTTTAATTCCTTTGCTGCTAATGGCATCAATTTTGGAAAATCATTTTTTGATACTGCACCAATCTCCAACGAAAGCTTCTTTATCTCCTCGTATATCTCGTCATTTGAAAGCTTCTTAGGAAGATATTCCTCAATTATAACCAGCTCTGCTTTTTCTTTTTCAGCCAACTCGGTTCTACCTGCATTTTCAAATTGCTCAATCGATTCTTTCCTCTTCTTAGCAGCAGATGAAAGAAGATTTAATTCTAACTCAGGAGTAAGCACTTTTCCTGTACCACTTTTTTCAAACTCTAATATTAGTGCACGGATAGAACGAATTGTTTCTAATCTCGTTTTATCGCCAATTTTCATTGCCTCTTTTAAGTCTATATTTATTTTTTCTGTTAGATTCATATTAACTCCATCAAAAAAAAAGGCAGGTTATTTTATAAACAACCTGCCTTAATAATTATTAGAAAGAAATGCTATATTTTAATCATAGCAGAATAGTTGATTCTAAGGCAGGATGCTTTTCTTAACTCCTGTTGAATATCTGTAACTATTCCCATATCAGAACCTTTATCAATTCTTAACGATATAATAATGTTAGGAAGAGCAGTTCTTTTAGCATACATAATTTTTTGAATTTCTTCTAATTTGGTTAGACTGTCATTTACTTGTATTCTTCCGTCAGTACCAACCCAAACGTATGATACTAAACGTTTGTTTTCAATTTTTTCTATTGCTTTTGCTTCAGGTAGTTTAAACTTAACCAATACATCGACTTCACGTAAAGTAGTAGTAACCATGAAGAACAAAAGCAGCATAAACACAATATCCGCCAACGATGAAGTTGGAATACCGGCTGTGGAAGATGCACGTTTCTTTTTAAAAGTCATCTTATTTTGTCCTTTTATGATTTAATTTTTTCAGGTTCTGCAATACTTATCGTGATTGGAATTTTTTCACGAATATCTTTTATTTCCTCACTTTTTTCATTAAAATCAATAGTACGCTTTCCATATCTTCTTTGAGCATACTCTTCTCTTACTTCAAAATAAGCAAGTTTCACCTGATCTAAAGCCTGAATATATAAGTTGTAATTTGTTTTTCTATCTGTCTTCACTGAAACTACAAGCTTCTTATTTGCAGGAAGTTCTATTTTGCTTTCAATTCTTGGCTTTAATGTTTTTGAAATTTGAGGAATAGCAATTACCTCATTATTCAATAAAACATCACCATTCTCATTAATTAAAAGAGCAGCTAATCTCTCTTTGGAAATCGGTACTGTTGTTTGCTGATCTGCCGGAATAAATTCCGGTAATGTCATACCGATACCTGTATCAACGTCAATTACTGTAGAGACAAGGAAGAAGAGCAAAAGCAAAAAAGAAATATCTGCCATTGAACTCGTAGGAATTTCAGGATCCGGCCTTTTTTTCTTTTTAATATGAACCATAGTTTAATCTCTTGTGTGTAATTATTTTTTATTTTTATTTAAGTCATATAATGTATCGATTAACTCGATAGATGCTTCTTCCATATCTGCAACAATTTTATCAATTCTTGAAATAAAATAGTTGTAACATACTTGAAGAATCATAGCTACAATAAGACCAAATAATGTAGTTAATAAAGCAACCGAAATACCACCTGCAACAACACCCGGTGAAATCTGAGCAGCTTCTTTAATAGAATCAAATGCTACGATCATACCTTGTACTGTACCGCTGAATCCTAAAAGTGGAGCAATCATAATAAATGTTGAGATCCAGATTAAACCCTTTTCTAACATGCTCATTTCGATAGCACCATAAGCAGAGATCGATTTTTCAACTGCTTCTAAGCCTTCTTCTGCTCTTAATAAACCGGCATGAAAAACTGATGCAATTGAACCACTGCTGTTCTGGCATAATTTTGTAGCTTCTTCGATACCACCTTTGTTGATAGCATCTTTTACTTGTACTAAAAATTTCTTTGCGTTGATGTTTGCTTTGGTTAAAGTATAAAAGCGTTCAAATGCAAATGCTAGCCCTAACACTAAACATGCTAGGATAGGATACATGAACCCTCCACCTTCAACGAATTTCATTTGTAAATATGTTAACATCCCTGTGTCTTGCGCTTGAGCTAAAACTAAGGATATTGTTCCTGTGATGGCGTTAATTGGCATAAAGAATAACCTCCGATATAGTTTGTTTTTTTTGAATTTCTATTTTGCAAAAAATATTCTAAATAATCGGACTAAGATTAACCATTTAGCGAAAAAAAGTCAATAAGTAATTTTAGATATCTTAATCTAATTTAATTATCTGTTTTTCTTTAAGACTATCTTAATCGACAATATTTATCAGTTATTTAAGAAGAAAAACCATAAACGAACACTTTCTTCTTTCAATTTCAAAATAACTATTTTTTTCTAATAATCTAGCAATTATTTGTTAATAATGTTTCGTAAAAGCAATATTATTAAAAATATTCTTTTTTTTGTATTATTAAAATAAGAATAATAATTAAAGAATAATAATGCAAAAATTAGTCCTATTAGATGGAATGGCTTTAATTTATAAAGCATACTTTGCTTTTATCCAACGTCCCCTTTCAAATTCAAAAGGTGAACCTACTTCAGCCACTTTCGGATTTTTAAATCAATTACATAAAATCATTGTTGACACTAAACCGGATTATTTAGCTGTCGGATTTGATTCTAAAGAGAAAACTTTTAGGCATGATCTATATGAAAAATATAAATCATCCAGATTAGTAATGCCTGAAGATATGGTTCCTCAAATCCATAGAATTAAGGATCTTTTGCATGCAGCTAAAATACCGGTTCTTATTCTTCCGGGTTATGAAGCAGACGATATTATTGGAACAGTATTAAAAAAATCAGAAGAAAACGGGCTGATATCTTATGCCGTTACTCCCGATAAGGATTATATTCAATTAGTAACCAAATTTATAAATATTTATAAACCGGGTAAAAGTGCAGAAGAAAACGAGATAATTACTATTGATAAGGTGATTTCTGATTTGGGATTCAGTCCTATAAATATGATCGATTACCTTGCATTAGTAGGTGATCAAAGTGATGATATACCAGGAGTGCCCGGAGTAGGCCCTAAAACTGCCCTCCCTTTAATTCATAAATATAAAACGATCGAAAACCTGTATGATAATTTAGAAGAACTTGAGAAAAAATCTCTTGCTGAAAAATTGATACTTCACAAAGAATCAGCATTCCTATCGAAAAGATTAGCGACCATAGAAGTAAATGTACCTATCGATTATGTTTTTGAGGATATGAAATTCAGTTGTGAGTTTGGTGAAGATTTTTTCAAACAGCTAAATGAACTTGAATTTAGAACTTTGTTCGTGAAGTATAAAGAGCTTATTACTAAAAATGAATCTCCAAATGTATCTTCTAAAACAATAAGTATTGATCCATCAGAGATTCCAATTGAAAAAGAAGCCTTCATAAAAGGAGTTGCAAAGTATCACCTTATTAAGGACGAAAAGGAAGCTAAAGAATTAGCTGCTCGGTTAAACGAAGCTGATTTAATTGTTTTTGATACAGAAACAGATTCTTTGGATACTCTCAAAGCAAATTTAATTGGATGTTCTTTTGCAGTAAAAGAAAATGAAGCATTTTTCATCGCTGTAAATCCGTTTGTTCAAGGCGGTGATCTTTTCGCATCCGATCTATCCGATAGAATCGGATTAGACGATTTTATTAAAATATTTTCTCCCCTTTTTGCAAATAAAAACATCAAGAAAGTTTGTCAAAATGGCAAATATGATATTGGTATTATGAGGACAATGGGAATAGAAGTAAATAATTTCTTCTTTGATACAATGCTAGCTAGTTATGTTATTGACCCTGACGAAAAACATGGTATGGATGATCTATCAGAAAAATATTTGAATTATAAACCTATCACCTTTGTAGAGGTAGTTGGAAAAGGTAATAAAGGAGAGGGTATTTATTCCGCCGATCTTAATTTATTAAGTGATTATGCGTGCGAAGATGCTGATGTAACTCTCAAATTGTATAATGTTTTAAGTAAGAAATTGAAAACTGATGGTATGGAAAGAATTGCTTTCGATATTGAATTCCCACTTGTGGAAGTGCTCGAAGATATGGAAAGAACCGGAGTGAAAATTGATATCCCTACATTGAATACAATTAGCGAAATTTTACAAACGGATATTGACCGATGTACTGAAAAAATATATGAGATCTCTGGAGAAACGTTTAATATTAATTCTACTCAACAGCTCCAAAAAATTCTCTTTGATACATTGAACTTACCGAAAACTAAGAAAACAAAAACAGGATTCTCTACCGATGCAAGGTCATTGGAAAATCTTAGAGGTTCACATGAAATAATTGATTATTTAATGGAGTATAGAACAGTTGCTAAATTAAAATCCACTTATGCTGATTCTCTTCCAAATTTAATAAATGAAAAAACAAAAAGGATTCATACTACCTTTAACCAAACTGGCGCATCAACCGGTCGTCTTTCAAGTACTGATCCCAACATACAGAATATACCGATACGAACCGAGATGGGTAAGGAAATTAGGAAAGCATTTGTAGCCAAGGATGATAATCATCTTTTATTAAGTGCAGACTATAGTCAAATAGAATTACGCATTATGGCAAGTATATGCGGCGATCCGAATTTAACATCAGCATTTGCTGAAAAAGAAGATATCCATAAAAGAACTGCCGCATTAGTCTTTAATGTATCCGAAGATGAAGTTGATTCAGATATGAGAAGAAAAGCAAAAGAAGTTAATTTCGGTATTCTATATGGTATCGGAGTATTTGGATTAAAAACTCGACTCGGAATTCCACAAAATCATGCTAAGGAAATAATCGATACTTATTTTAAGAATTTTTCTAAGGTAAAAGAATTTATGGAGTCCTCCAAAGAAAGTGCTAAAAAATTGGGATACGCAGAAACTATACTCGGAAGAAGAAGATATTTAAAGAATATAAATAGCGGTAACAGTCTGTTAAGGCAGTTTGAAGAACGTGTCGCGATCAATATGCCTATTCAAGGAACGGCAGCCGATATGATCAAGTTAGCAATGATAAATATTTTCAAGGAATTTAATATCCGTAAATTAAAATCTAAAATGCTGCTTCAGGTTCACGATGAATTGTTGTTTGACGTAGATATATCTGAATTAGATGAAGTAAAAGAGATCGTAAAAAGATTAATGGAGAATGCACTTAAATTAAATGTTCCTGTACTTGTGGAAATGGGAACAGGGGATAATTGGCTTGATGCTCATTAATCAGATAAAAAATAATAGATTAAAATACCGATATTCACTTGGAGCAATCCAAGCGATATCCCACTAATTGAATCGTAAGTATTATAGTTACTCTCGTAATTTTTATCGGACGAATATTTTGTAAACTCCCTATCTGCCTTTAATTTGAAATAGGCAGATACTCCACCTAAAACGACAGCACTTCCGACAAGTATTTTAGATAATGTTGAATTAAAGAATTTCTCATCCTTATCATATGGGAATTTAATTTGATGGATTTCAGGAATCGATTTGCCCCATTCAAATGAAGATTTATATACTCCTGTTGTATCAATTGAATTATCATTCCATATTCTACTTGTAGAATCGGGCAACATTCCTGAAACCGAATAAGTATAAAAGAATACTAAAACCAGACTATTTCTTATTAACTTTTTCATATACTTTTATTAATCCTTTTGCTACTCCGAAATAAACTCTATTTTCATAAATCTGAGGCACAGTTTTTATTCTTTCTTCAACTTTAACTCTCGAATATTCTTTGCCTGTATCTTTGTTTAGGAATAATATCTCTCCGACACTATTAGTAACCAATAAATAATCATTAGTTAAAACAAGCGGAATATTTGTGAATCCACTTAATTTCGTTTTCCACTTCACTTTCCGATTAACCTTATCGATACAGACAGTATTACCACTATAATCAATGAAATATAATCCTTTATCATCAGACACTCCGCTCTGTATTATGCTTAATGAAACGTCAGACAATTGAATATCCGAAATATTTTCTTCTTTGAATATCTCATAAGAATTATCATTAATAACAACAATCTCTTCTTTATAAGAAAATATCTTTTCTAAATTCATATTTACTAATTCAATTTTTGCTTTGTTTTCTATTAATGAAAATGAATATAAATTACCATCATAGCCGACATAATATATTTTGTCATTTACAAGTATTGGTTCACTTTTTAATTCACTAAGCAACTTGTGTTTCGATTCAAAAGCACCTGCTAAATTAATCCTATATAAAATACCTCTATTACTTATTGCTATGATATGATCTTTATATTTCATTATGTTATAATCAACATTACCATCAATATTAATTTCGCTTAATACCTTATTATTAAGGATATCATAGAAATATAATGTAGCATAATTATTATTATAATTATTTAACGGGATAAATAGACGATAATTACTAAGAATAGGAGGGACATTTATTGACCCATTAAACTGATGATCGCCTATTATTTTATTTTCTTCGATATCAATTATGTAAAACTTACCTGCTAAGTCACCCAAGAATAAATATGAATCAAAAAAGAAAAAGGGATTTTTATCGAGATTGCCTTTAATCGATATTTCATTTTTATAACTAAATGAATCTTCTAATGCTGTTTCGAAGAAATAGTTATTTGTGTAATTTCTATTTTTATCAGCTTGAGCATCATTGAAAGTTATACGCTTTAGTATCAACGGTTTTGAACAGCCGACGAAATAGAATATTAATAATATTGAACTAATTATTTTCATTAGAAATCAACTCCGAAAAAGAATTGATAAAACAATCCGGGCTGGAAACTATTAAAATTGTTTTCAATCTTTTTGCCAACATCATACCTAAAGACAATTGAGTTTAGGAAATTTAATCTAAATCCTGCACCTACACTTCCAAGCGTCTCTTTATATTCATTATCCCAGGCACCTCCTGCATCCATAAATAAAGCACCGCGTATATTAAAAAAGCCAACACCAATAAATGGAAATTTAATTACAAATTGATCAATTAGCGGGAAACGATATTCCATAGAAGAAAGCCAAAGTTTCTCCCCTCTTATTTTGAAACGTGGCCATCCTCTCAAGTCCCAACTCCCACCTGCAAAATATCTCCTTGCCTCCTTACCATGATTTATATATACTGAACCTCTTATTGCTAATGATGTACGTGTATCTAAACGTAAATAATGACGGTAATCAGCTATAAATGAATAGAAATTAACATTACTATATCTTACATCGGAAGTGTAACCTAACAGTACTTTATATCTATTCCCATCCATTGGACCTGTCGGTCCCCAAAGTGTGTTATCATGTACATAAGAAATTGCATTTGAAATTAGTAGTGATTTCCTTGTAATAATATCACCTATTAAATCTTTATCTGAATTTGCAATACTATTACTCATCTCTACTCTGCTAAATACTGAGATCGGGAATATTAAATCGAAAAATCCACCATATACTTTTTCATAATAGTAGCTATCGGATTCTCTTATATCATATCTTCTTCCGGAATAATTAAATACGCCAAAAGCATAATTAGTCCTTCCTTTAAGATTTATTTTTGAAAGTGATAAATTAAAACTCTTGAGTATATCGCTTTGAACTTCCGCTGTATTATATAAATAGAAAAGATATTTGTCGTTACCGAGCATATCGCTTAAAGTGAATAGAGCTCCTCCCCTAGTACCATAGATCGGATCCGTAATTATTTGACTTACTGCATAATCCAGCGAGTAATCATTCTTATAATTAATTCTTTCATTTTGCGATTCTAATTTAATTTTTGCCGGGTACCATCTCTCGTTAGTACTTACATATTGGATGGAGTTTATCTCTTCACCCTTCCCTTCATCCAAATCTGTTTCGTATAAGTGGAATGTAAATGCTTCAAAAGCAGCGGTGATAATCCTTGTCGAATCAATAAATCCGAAATCATAAACGGATGTAACAAAATTTGTCTTCTTAACGAGTTTTTCTCCATCAAGTTTCCAGATATTATAAATGTCATTATAATCAGAAGTCAAATAGAGCTCTCCTGAAGGAGAATAATGTGGTGTAGAAATATTAGCGTCTATATAGGTCAAATAATTGATTGTGTTATCGGTAGAATTAAATTCAAACAGATTCATTTTTCCTTTGAATTTGCCTGCTGTCCTATCAGAACAAAATACTATACCCTTTCCATCATTTTTGAATATCGGGTCTATATCTTCATAGATATCATTTGTAATTCTTTCTAAAGCATTATTAGTTAGTTCATATACATATATATCTGGATATCCTTTTTCGTCAATTGCTGAAAAGGTAATTTTATTTCCATCTTCAGAAAAGGACGGTGAATTTATTGTTATCAATTTATCAAATTCTAATTTGCTTTTAATTTTATCATCAATTAAAGAATAGATATGAATTACATCATTCTTGCCGCTTTTAGTTACGAATGCTGCGATACCATTTTTAGATACATCTAAAGAATTATCCATTGCATGAAAAGATTCAAATCGTGAATCAATTTCTCCTTTAATTAGAAGTTCAGGATCTTCCAATTCTTTTGAATCATTATTAATTCTTATTTTGTATAATGATGTGTATCCATCATAATTTCCAATATAAATTATATATGTTTTATTATCTTGTGAGAAAACATTTGGAGAAAAGGTAAAACTATTTTGAGTAAGTTTTTTTGATTTGATTAAATGAGGAACCTTTGTTTCGTATAATGGATAATATTTTTTCTTTAATTCAAATTCCCACTTTTTACCAACTATTTCAACATCTTCATTTAAAGTAAATTCAATGATTTCATTAAATCTAGGAAACTTCCAAAGATTTTCCATTAATTTTAGAATTTTATCTTCACCATATTCTTTTGCAATAAATTGTAAGAATACTTCCCCTTCTTTATACATCAAATAGGTGCCATTTATTTTATCTAGATCATTATAAGAGACAAAATATCCATTCAAAACAGCGTCTCTTATAACCATTTCAGATTGTGTATCCCAATCGCTTGACCAATACTCTGCTAATCCTTCAATAAACCATAGCGGTGGAAATTTATTTGTTGCTACTCGATGATCAGAAAGAACATTATAAATTTTATTAGTCATAAATACATGCACTAATTCATGCTTTATTACGTTCTTAAATCCTGGTATTGATCCTAAGAAAGGGATTACTACTCTCCCTTTCATAAATTCAAAGAATCCACCAACACCTTCCGGGATAAATCCCGGTGTTGTATTAGTTTGTTGAAAATGAAGGTGTGTATTATAAAATATTAAGGGTATTCTGATTACAGGAACATGATTGAATTTAATCTTCAAATCTTCATAAGCGTCCTCGGCAAACTTAGCACCAATTTCTGCTAACTCAGAAAATTCTTCATAATGATAAATATCAAAATGTTCTGTTTTAATTACTTTCCAATTGAAATCATTGTACTGAATCTTATTGCGCCCAAAAAAATAAAATTGTGCATTTATAGAAAAAACTAGAGTAAATAATATTATTGTAGTTTTTAATAAAATGCCTTTTTTCACAAGTGATCCTTTAAGTAGTTAATATAATCAATTTCAGATGGATCAACTCCCCTTACTATCGCAGTATAGTAGGTGATCCAATCAGTTAAATAAACTAATTCAATGAGTCTAAGGAAAAATGATTCCTGTTTACTCTCAATCTCAATTACTTCAGTACCTGCTTTTTCTAATAATTCTTTAACAATTATAAAACGTTTTTTTATCTGCTCATGATATGTTGTATCCTTTAAGAAAACAACGATAGCATTTAGCTGTTTAGTATTATATTTTTCCCAGCCAATAATTTCGTTATGATTCATTTCAGGGAAATAATGCTGAAATGAATGTAGCTTAGCATTCTCATTGAATTGGCTTTTGAATCGCATTCCCAAAGAAGAAGTAATATCACTTACAGAATAGATAATCGGAATATGTCCGGTCACCTTCTCTGCTATGGCTAATGGATAATTATTTTCTTCCGAAAACTTATCTCCTAACTCTTTTACAAGTTTTGCCGCTAATTCAACATTTTTAGAATATACTGATGATAAATTTAGCTTATTAAAAATATTAAGCAATGTAAAAAAATTTACCCCAAAAGCGTAGCGAGGTTGATACCCCTTTTTGAGATATATCAGATTAAGATTGTTCTTAGAAGCAAAATCGGCAAGTATTCCGCCGGTTGTGATACAGATAATTTTAGCCCCTTTTGATAGTGCTTCCGAAGCAGCATGCAATGTCTCTTCTGTATTGCCTGAATATGATGAAGCAACAAATAAAGTGTTTTCATTGACATAAGCCGGTAATGTATAAGTTCTATTTACAGCCATCGGTATTGAAAGTTCATTAACTAAAATATCTTTTACAAAGTCTGCTGCAATAGCAGAACCGCCCAAGCCTGATACTATAATATTCTTTACTTGAGCCGTTTCTATCCCTTTTAGTTCGAATTCATTTCCTATAACATATTCGATCTGTTCATAAGTTTTTACTAATACATCAAATTGATTTTGTACATCATATTTTGAAATCATTTCTTTAGTTGTCATACCATCCTCTTAGAAAAGCATTAATTTTCTATAATGCTATTGTAAAATAAATTTAGTTCATTAATTATCTCTTTCTCTGTTGAATAAGTTAAGCACTTATCGGCGAGCAAAAGAGCATCTTTATATTTTATTTTTCTTATAATACTTTTTATAAGCGGTACTATTGAAGGAGAAACACTAAGAATTTCTAAACCTAATCCTATTAGCAAAGGAACTGCTAATGGGTCGCCACCCATCTCACCGCATAAACTTACTTTACAATCATTTGCTTTACCTTCTTTGATGATATGAGCAAGCATACGAATTACTGCAGGGTGAAATTCTTGATATAATTTAGAGACTATTTCATTCCCTCTATCCACTGCCAATAGATATTGAATCAGATCGTTTGTACCAATGCTTATGAAATCAACTTCTCGAGCAAATGATGCTGTTAATATTGCTGCCGCAGGTATTTCTATCATTATTCCAAAATGCATATCATTATCAAAACTCTTCTTCTCTTTCTTAAGCTCTTTTTTGCATTCCTCAATTAATTCTTTTGTCTCAATCACTTCTTCTATTGAAGTAACCATGGGAACCATAAACTTAATATTTTTATTTTGACTAGCTCTCAAAACTGATCTAATTTGTGATTTAAATAAATGTCGATTATCTAGAAGTAATCTAATGCCTCTCCAACCAAGAAATGGATTAGGTTCATGTAGATCAACAGGTAGAACTTTATCTCCTCCTATATCAAAAGCGCGTACAGTTACATTTTCAGGATATATTTTTTGCGCTATTGAATTATATACTTCGTATTGCTCATCTTCGTCCGGGAATGCTTCATATTCTTCAAATAATTGTTCCGTCCTAACTAATCCAATTCCTTTAGGATTATTTCTAAATATTAAATCGATCTCTTTTGTTAAATCAAGATTTGCTCTTAAACAGATCTCTTTCCCGTCAATTGTGGCAGCAGGTTTGTCTCTTAGTTTAAATAACTTTTCGTCATACAAGCTTAATTCGTTTATCTTATTCTTATAAAAAAGAATTTTCTCTTCATTCGGATTTATAATTACTTCACCATGAAATCCATCTATTATTAATACATCTCCTTCTTTAATAGTGCTTGTTGCTTCATTAACTCCAAGCACAGCAGGGATATTTAAAGAGCGGGCAACTATGGCTGCATGAGATGTAAGACCACCAAAATCAGTTACATATCCTTTTACATTAGCTTTTGTAAATAACACTGTATCTGATGGGGATATAGTCGTAGTTACAACAATTACATCAGCAGTTACTTTGGAGTTCCATTTCTTCTTTTTAAGATTCCTTATAATCCGGTTTTTAATATCCTCGATATCTAATGAACGCTCTTTCATATACATTTCATGAGCTTCATTCATTAAATGTATATATTTAGATATCTCGTCATCAACTATATATTCCGGTAGCTTCTTCTCTGTTTTAATTCTATTCTTAAGATTGTTTATTAAAACAGGATCATCTAAAATCATCATCTGCGCTTCAAAAATTGCAGCACGCTTTTCGCCTAATTTATCAATTGCTAATCCGAAGACCTTTTTTAATTCTTTTTTTGAAAGAACTAAAGCCTCTTCAAGATTTTTAATTGCTTCACTAACATTTTCTATGCTTTCTTGACTAATTTCTTCTTTCTCTTTTGAGAAGATAAATGCATTACCGATAGTGATACCTGAAGCGGCGGCAATCCCTTTTAATAAGACATTGTTTCTAGAGTTCATCAAAACCTCTTTGAAAATAATCTAATAGTTCTTTAGATGCTTCTTCTTCATCAGGCCCATCAAAAGTTAATGTTAGTTCTGATCCTTTTGCTGCTGCTATTGTCATAACACCGATTATACTTTTTCCATTAATATTAAAACCATCTTTATGAATAAAAAACTCTGATTTATATTTTCCCGCTAATTTTACTATTGTAGCTGCCGGTCTTGTATGTAAACCTGCATTATTGATTATTTTTACTTTTTTCTCTATCATTATTTTTTTCTATTGATTAAGTATTCGGATAACCAAAATAGTGTCTCAACACCCATCTTATTTGGTAGTTTATTTAAATGTTTCTGCGCTTTTATTGTATAATAATTAATTTTGTTTTTAGCTTCATCTATTACACCTAATTTCTCAAATAGGTTTCTAATTTTTTCTATCTCCTCAGAAGAATCTAACTCTCTGGAATATACTTTGTTTAATAAAGATTTTTCTTTTTTGTTCGCCAATTGGTATGCACGTAACATTAAAAAAGTTCTTTTCCCTTCTCTGATATCGCCTCCAATGTTTTTTCCAAACGATTTTACGTCTCCAATTATATCCAACAAGTCATCCTGTAATTGAAAAGCCAATCCTAAATATTTACCAAAATTTGAAAGTGCTTTAATATAAATTGGAGAAGCATTATTTAACTGACCTCCAACTTTACAGCTCATTTCTATCATTGCAGATGTTTTCTTGTATATCATTTCCAAATATTCATCGATTGTTACATCCTTACGCATTTCAAATTCTTTATCAAGACTTTGTCCCTCACAAACTTCTATAATTCCGGTAGTAAATGAATTCAAGATTGCTCTGCAGTTTTTATCCGTGCAGTCTTTTAAAAGCAAATGATATGAATAAGAGATTAGATTATCTCCTGCAAGAATAGCAGTATTTGTATCATACTTAACGTGGACTGTTGGAACTCCTCTTCTTTTATCCGCATTATCCATAATATCATCATGTGCAAGAGTAAAATTATGTAATAACTCTACTGCTAATGCAGCATTAAAAGCCTTATTGATATTATAATTAACTGACTCCGCAGCAAATAGAACCAATAAAGGTCTTAATCTTTTTCCTCCATCTTTTAATATATATGTACATGGTTCATATAATGATTTCAATTTCTTTTTCGCGAAAAGATTGTCTAATTTAGCATTTACTAGCTTTGTTGTTTTTTCAATTTTTACTTCGTTTTTATCTCTTTTGCTTTTCAAAATAAGTCCTCTGCTTTTATAATTTTTCCATTCCTCAATTCTTTTAGATTTTTTGATCCTGTTAAAAACATTATTTTTTTTAGGTCTTCCATCCATAATAATAACATATTTTTTGTTTCATCAATTCCCTTTTCAACAATATTCTTTAGTATTAATCGCGCTGAACCTGCTAGGTCTGCACCTAATGCAATCGATTTAGCAAAATCGAGACTATTATTTATCCCACCAGAAGCCATTAGAGTAAAATTAAACTCTTTTTTAAGAGCAGCCACAGTTCTCACGCAATAAGAAGTTCTTAAACCCCACTCACCCCAAAATTCTGGAACTGAACTTTTATTTCTTTCTATCTCAACCTTAGACCAGCTTGTTCCACCGGCTCCCGCTACATCAATTCCCCTTGCTCCACTTTCAAGAAATAGTTTAGCAGAATTATAATTAATTCCGGAACCGACTTCTTTAATAATTATCGGAGTTTTTATTTTGGAAGTTATTTTATTCAACTTATTCAAAAACCCATGAAAATTAAGCTCCCCTTCTGCTTGGAATAATTCCTGTAAAGGATTTACATGAATTACCATTGCATCAGCTTCAATTGTATCGACTAGTCTTTTTATTAATTCAATTGGTTTTTCTGTATTAACTATCTGAGGCACTCCTATATTCCCAAAGACTAATCCATTCTTATTGTTTTCTCTTATTATTTTATATGTATCCTTAAAAGAGTCATTTTCTAAGACCTGTCTTTGACTTCCAACTCCTACCGGTATATTGAGTATCGATGCTAATTTCGCAAGTTCAGAATTAATTTTTAATGAACCATTATATCCACCCGTCATGCAAGAAATAAAAAATGGGTATTCAATAGTCTTGTTAAATAATTTTTGAGTAAGTGATATTTTATTAATTTCGATATCTGTCGCAGCGAAATGAATAAAACAATAATAATCAAATCCATTTGACTTCTTATACGAAACCGTGTCAGTTAAACAAAGTTTAACGTGCTCTGATTTTCTATCTGAAATATTTTTCTTATTGATTTTCATGTTTACATTTTTGAAATGGATTTCATTAATATAATTAAAATAATATCATTTTTTTTGATAATTTAATGACGCTGTAATTTTAGATTAATGGAGATATAATGAATAAAAAGAAACTTAGTTTTTGGCAGATATGGAATATGAGTTTTGGATTCTTAGGCATTCAATTTGGGTTTGCTCTTCAGAATGCGAATGTAAGTAGGATCTTCGAGACTCTAGGCGCAAGTATCGATGAAATTCCGATTCTATGGATCGCGGCTCCAACGACGGGATTAATAATACAACCCATAATTGGTTATATGAGTGATAGAACATGGGGTAAGCTAGGAAGAAGAAGACCATTTTTTTTAGTGGGTGCAATAATGGCTTCATTGGCGCTAATAGTAATGCCACACTCACCTGTCTTATGGATTGCTGCGGGTATGCTTTGGATTATGGATGCATCAATTAATATCTCTATGGAGCCCTTCAGAGCTTTAGTTGCCGATCTCCTTCCATCTGAACAAAGAACAATAGGTTTTGCGGTACAAAGTTTCTTTATTGGCTTGGGTGCAGTTATCGCCTCTGCTCTCCCTTATATATTTACTAATCTTCTCGGTATCGATAATACAGCCTCTCCGGGTCATATTCCTGATTCTGTTATCTATTCTTTTTATGTCGGAGCGTTCGCTTATATCTCCGCTGTCCTTTGGACTGTATTCAATACTAAAGAATATCCTCCGGATGATATTGAAATATTTAAGCTGGAAAAGAAAAATTCAGCGGGTTTCATTTTCGGAGTTAAATCTATTTTTACTGATTTTGTTGCGATGCCAAGAACTATGATTCAATTGGCATTCGTCCAATTCTTTTCATGGTTTGCACTTTTTGCTATGTGGATTTATACGACTCCGGCAGTTACTCATCATGTATTTAATGCTACTGATACATCATCTGCAGCTTATAACGAGGGAGCAAATTGGGTGGGAATTTTATTTGCGGTATATAATGGTTTCGCTGCAATTACCGCATTCGCTTTGCCTTTGATCGCAAAATATAGCAGTAGAAAATTTGTTCATTTTATTAGTCTTACCGTAGGTGCAGTAAGTTTGATATCATTCTATTTTATAAAAGATCCGTATTTGCTTCTTGCATCAGAATTAGGAATTGGATTGGCATGGGCTTCGATACTTGCAATGCCTTATGCAATTTTAGCCGGCTCTCTGCCAAAAGAAAAAATGGGCGTTTATATGGGAATATTTAATTTCTTTATCGTTATTCCTCAAATAACCGCCGCTGCAATACTTGGATGGATTGTAAAAAATCTTTTCGCCAATGAAGCTATCTATGCACTCTTAATCGGCGGAATTGCTATGCTTCTTTCCGGTTTATTAGTCCTTTTTGTTGAAGATAAAAACTAATTATTTAATTTCACATTTAAAATTATTTCATTTGCTTTATCTGTTTTCTGAATTCTACTTAATGAGATAATGACTTTATCTGAAGCGCAGCTTATAAAGTCATTTTTCTCTTCTATAATTCTAAAACCCTTCTCATTTCTTAAGAAACAATTTTTTATGTCGTCTTTTAACGTGGAAAAAAGATTATAACCCTTTTCTTTTGAAAGATCTGTATATTTTTTTATAACCTCTGAATCGGCAGGAATAAACGAAATATTATTATTTTTTAATTCTGTTGAAGTCATCGCATAATCAAATAATAAAAAATAATTATTTGCATGAGCAACGATCCCGATTAATAGATCACAATCATTCTTATTGGCAATGTTTAGGTTGCGAATATCTGCAATGCCGTAATTTAGGTTGTATTCTCCTAAATTATTTTTATCCGCTATTACATAAAGCACCCATTCACCTGTTATACCCGACTCAAAATTAATAGTAGCATATGCATTTTCTTTGTTATTCGTTTTAATATATACTTTTCCTTCAGGATCGATTAAAACTAAGTTCGGTTTTATTATATTGCTTGAAACAGTAAAATATCCAACCTCTCCTCTGAGCAATGGAAATAAGTAGCCATCGTATAATCCAAATTCTTCTAAATACTTATCACTTTTTTCAATAGCTCCTTGAATTCTATCAGAATCTATTAACGATAAAGATTGTCCGTTTATAATAATACCAAATACGAAAAGAAATAAAAACGTTTTTAATTTCATTTTACCAATCCATTTATTCATTTAATACTATTTACCACTTTCTTTGACAAAAAGCCAAGATACTGCAGATAGCGACAAAGTGATGGCACTTATCCAGAATATAATATCGGTATTAGCTGCTTCTTTAATAAAATATCCTATTACAAGACTCACAATTAATTGGGGGATTACAACCGATAAATTGAAAATTCCCATAAAGAATCCCATCCTGCTTTGATCAACTTTCTCTGACATAATGGCAAATGGAAGACTAACAACCGCCGCCCAGCCAATTCCAACAACTGCCATGAATAAATATAAAAGTAATGGCGTAGTGGCAAAGAACAGTATTAAGAAATATCCTCCTGCCATAATTGCTACCGCTAATGTATGAGTTTTAATTCTTCCCAATCTTTCTGCTATCGGTTCTAATACTAACGCAGGTAAAATAAATCCAACCGTATTTAATACGGCAAAGGCAATGGCAATTATCTGTCCTGACTGAAACGAAATGGCATCAGTTGACAAATCTTTAGCTAAGATATTCTGCTGAATAAATGCAATTATGTAAACGAACATAGTTTGAATACCTATCCAAGAAAAGCCATGCGCTACATATAGTTTTATTAATTCCGCCCATTCAGTTTTCTTATCTCTTGTTTCTATTTTTATGTCTTCTAATTCAATCTCAAGATTTTTATTTTCTTTAATAAAAAACATTGGGAATACTGAGAAAGCAATTACAATTATAGCACCCGAGTAGATTAAGAAATAATTACCCCAATAAGCACCTACTAAATAAGCAAGAACTCCAAAAAGACCCGATATTGTTTGCATCCAAGTATAACCCTTTGTACGTGGGTTACCTTTTGGAGTTACGTCTGCAATTATCGAACGAGTAGGATTAAAACTTATATTTATGGCAAGGTCAAGCGTTAATGCTACTGCAATTGCCACACCAATAATCGATGCTATCCCAAAGAATGATGCTATCTTATCAATATTAGGTAGAGCAATTAACATCAATGCTGCAAGAGGTCCTCCGATAAGAATAAATGGTCTTCTTCGCCCTCCCCAAAACCATACTTTATCACTTATCATCCCCACAATGACCTGCCCAAATATTCCGGCTAATGGACCGGCAGCCCATACTATCCCGATCTCGTGTATATCTAAATTGTATTTTGTATTTAGTATCCAGCTAAGAGCTGCAATCTGTATCGAGAGTGCAAATCCCATTGCAGTAGATGGAAGACTCAATAAAACATAAAAGAAATTTGTAAGTCTTTTTTGAATGTCTAACATAAATTACCTTTTAATATGATTTTATAAATAATATTTCGTAACCAAATGAAATTGCTTCTTTTATAAGAGGTATTCCGGGAATTTTTACTATTGGAAGACCGTATCGCTGCGAATAAATCGGTCTGAATAAATATAAATCCTTTTGAATAATCTTATAATTGAATGGAGTAATTAATTTTTCAAATCGATTAATTGCCATACCTGTAGAATAATTAAGTTTTATTTCATCAACGAAGTCTTCTCTTTCATTCATTTTTTTTGTCAATAAATTTAATACATTAACCGGGAGAAGATGAAGATATGGAATCTTACTAAGTTTTGTTCTCCCAATTTGTTGATGCCCCGCAAAAGGAGAATATTGTGGGGGAAATGTTATGAATAAGTATCCATCTTTATTTAAAAGTTTATCTATATTTAATAATGCATTTTCTTTATTATGAAGATGCTCAATCACTTCTCTCATTATGATAAGATCAAATTTATCGTTAATTAGGGGAACGATTTCTTCGCTTGTTATATCCCCTTCAATGATTTTTGAGTTCTGATTCTTTTCTCTTGCAAATTGAGCACGATGTGGACTTAATTCAATTCCCGTTGTCTTGCATTTCAATTCATCAAATACAGAAAGCAATCCTGCTTCTGCGCATCCAATTTCTAAAACATTCATATTTTTCAAGAGAGAAATATGCTCTTTTAAATAAGGGATAATAAATTCTTTCGTATATTTAGTCTGCTCTAAAAAATGTTTTTCTGCCATTTATATTTGGTCTTGTTCTCAATTGGTTGAAATAATATAAAAAATAACTTTAATATTTAATTTAGTTACATTATGCCATTAATAGAAGAAAAAAATATAACCGTCAATAGAAAAGCTACATACGATTACTTTATAAAGCAAACTTATGAAGCGGGAATTTCTTTGGTCGGGACAGAAGTAAAAGCATTGCGCCAACACAAAGCTAACCTTACCGATAGTTATGCAACAATCCGCAGTGGTGAAGTAATTTTACTAAATTGCACTATTAGTGCTTTTGAAAACGGAAACATTAATAATCATGACCCTGTAAGAGAAAGAAAATTATTGTTAAATAAAAGTGAAATAAAAAAAATTTCTCGCGCTACAAATGATAAAGGGGCTACAATAATACCTCTAAGACTATATTTCAAAGGTCAAAAAGTAAAAGTAGAACTCGGAATAGCATTCGGTAAAAAGAGTTATGATAAACGCGAAGATATCGCTACGCGAGAAATAAAACGTGAAATAGCCAGGAATTTAAAAAGATAAGGAGTTTTTTTAATAGTGAAAAATTTATTCCCGCCAATTAATGAGCAAATGGATATTATTAAAAGGGGTGCTTTTGAAATTATCCCTGAAGATGAATTAGTTAAAAAATTAGAAAAATCTATAAAAGAAAGTAAACCATTAAATATAAAGCTTGGATGCGACCCTACGAGACCTGATCTTCATCTAGGACATTCAGTCGTTCTTCGTAAACTAGCACAGTTTCAAGAATTAGGTCATCAAGCAATTCTAATTATTGGTGATTTTACCGGTATGATTGGCGACCCCTCAGGTAGAAATTCTGCACGTCCCCCACTTACTTTTGAAGAAGCAAAACAAAATGGAATATCATATTTTGAGCAGGCTTCAAAAATTTTGCATCCGGAAAAAACTAATATAGTTCATAATTCCGAATGGTTAAGTACAATGAACTTTGAAGATGTTATAAAACTCTCTTCAAAATATACGGTTGCACGAATGCTCGAAAGAGATGATTTCACTAAGAGATATAAATCAGGAGTTCCGATTAGCCTTCATGAATTCTTATATCCATTAGCGCAAGCAATGGATTCAGTTGCAATTAAGAGTGATGTTGAATTGGGCGGTACTGACCAGAAGTTCAATTTATTGGTAGGTAGAGATATTCAGCGCGAATTTGGTGTTGATCCGCAAGTAATTCTAACAATGCCTCTTCTTGTTGGCACTGACGGCGTTGAGAAAATGAGTAAATCAATGGATAATTATATTGGAATCGATGAATCTCCAAAAGATATATTTGGCAAAACTTTATCCATCCCCGATAATTTGATCTATACTTATTTTGAACTACTTACTGATATTCTTCCTGATGAATTGAATAAAGTTAAATCTGTGCTTTCTAATCCCGAAACAAATCCACGTGATATAAAAAGATCCTTAGCTAAAAAACTTGTGGAAATGTATCATGATTTGAATTTTGCTAATAATGCTCAAGATGAGTTCGATAGAATATTTATTAAGAAGGGACTCCCCGATGATCTGAAGTCGTATAAATTAGAAAATGATAAAGATTATGATCTCCTAGAGCTAATTGTAGAAGTAGGTTTTGCTCCAACTAAAAGTGAAGCTAGAAGATTGATTACACAAGGTGGAGTTTCGTTAGATAGCGAAAAAATTACGGATACAAAATTCTGTCTTCGTCTTGAAAAAGAGATGATATTAAAAGTAGGTAAAAGAAATTTTATTAAGCTAGTTCTTTAATCTCTTATAATGACCGAATAATTGAATTAGAGCCACTGCTAATAAACCTATTAAGAGTGGCTCTACTTCCATTAATAATTCTATCCCGCTTGTTTTTAGAATAAAGACTGTCAGACTCACGAAAAATCCCACCATCAACTGCATTTCAGAGAGCTTAGTTGATATTTTTAGCTTAGGATAATAAGCTGCAATTATTAAAAATATCAGCCCCGGAATAAAGAGACTTCCTAAAATATACCAAAGTTGAACTACCGATTCAGAAAATAATACAATGATTACAGATAACAAGGCAGTTAAAATAATAGTATAGCGCATTTTAGTTACAAAAGATTTTTTATAAACCTTGAGTGCCTTCAAATGCGGAGCAATATCATTAATTAATGTAGAAGAACTAATAAATAAGAAACTATTAAGAGTCGAATAAATAGTAGCAAAAAGCCCTGCAAAAAATAACCCTTTCCATCCCGAGCTTAAAATTGCGTTTGCATACAAAGGAAAAGACATTACTGCCTCTATCGTATCGCCAAAATATGCCTTAGAATATAGTCCTGTTGATGTGGTTAGGAAATCAAATAATATCCAAAATACTACCGAGATTAAAATCCCCTTAAATGCTATTTTTTCATTTTTTACAGAATAACATCTTTGATGAAATCCAGGATCCGCAAAAGTCCAAAATGCGATAATGAACCATGTAATTAAATAATAAATCGAGAATCCGCCTGTTGGGTTTAAATGATCTGCAGGAAGTTTCTGAACTAAATACTCAATACCTGAAAACTTCTCATAAGAAAAATATACAATCGAAATAAATCCGAGAAACATTACAAAGAATTGAAATACATCGGTAAAAAGATCTGACTTATATCCGCCTTTAATTACAAATAATACAGCAACAATTGCACTTATATAGACCGCATAATATTTATCGAGTCCGAATATTATCTCGAAAATATTAGCCGACATTAATAGATAAGGAGCAGGCGAAGCTAAAAAGAAAATGAATATAGCTGAAATTATTCCGGCTCTTACGCCATAAATTTGTTTTATTTTTTCTGGGATTGTATGAAGGTTAGATTTCCTTACTTTTTTTGCTAAGAAGAAAGCGAATAAGATTGCGAAAAAATAATAAGGCAGACCTTGAGTTGTCCAACTAATTAATCCATAGTTATAAGTAAACTCACCGATTCCAAGTATTCCGCCATACCATGTAGATACATTCGTCATTACGAATAAAGTTAAACCCAGCTTTCTTCCCGCTAATAAATATTCCCCTTTTGAATTTTTATCTTTTATTGCCGGTATTAATCCAATAATTACTAAGATTAGAAAAAATGAGATTAATATTAAAAGATCGTAATTAGAAAATGAGATCATACTTTTTCATATCTTCATAATTTCTTACAACAAAGAGAATTCCCTTCTCTGCATTAATAGAAAAATTATTAGCAGTAGAAACATTGCTTAAGCTTTCGTTTATACCGAATACTAATGATTCGTTATTCAGTCGATATTTAAGCCCTTTAGTTGTTACTCTCCCTCTTTTTTCAAAACCAAATAATGAAATTAATTCTCCCTTAAATGATTTGAATGTCTCTTCTCCTCTTAAAGGTAGCAATAAATTATTCTCATGTAAAAGAGAAAGTTTTATCTTGCTAAAATATTTACAAATAATACTCAGGTTACAAATTGTATGATCAATTCTATCACCCGTCCCACCCAATATAATTGCCTTCTTTTCTTTTTTTGAAATTAAAAACTTGATAACCTTTTCAATGTCTGTATCATTCTGTCTTTTAATTTGAATGATCTTCGATCTATCTTGATAATAATCATATACTTCTTTATTAATCGAATCTAGATCCCCAATAATATAATCGGGAATAATTTTATTTTTAAAAGTATAATTTGCTCCTCCGTCTGCGCATATAATTCTTTCATACCCAATATTCTTAAGAAAATTGATTTCTTTTTTTGCGGGGCATTTTCCGTTTCCGATTATTATATTCATTCTATTTTAAATTTACTCTAAATGTTAGCAAATAATTCCTTGTGGCTGAAGGGAAATATTCTTTTCCAATCCCATAAGGAGCATATAATTTATCAAATAAATTATTGATTTGTAAAATTAATTCTGCTTCTTTGATTAATCCCGGTAGTTCTATTCGAGAATTAATTTCCAAATTACTTACAATAAATGGATCAACTCTATTATCAGAATAATCAGTTATTGCAGGAAATTGTTTTCTGTAACTCGATAATTTTTTATCATAATTATCAGTAAACATCTCTCCCTGATATCTTAGGTTGTATTTAACAGATAAATAATCTCCTACATAGGTCAAAGAAGCATTTATAATTTTATTAGGGAATCCCGCAATTGTATTGTCATTTAAACTTAGTTTTGCAGTTTCCAGATAATCATCATTTTGTAAATAGTAAATATAAGTAGATCCATTCTTAATATAATTTTCACTGAATGAAGCTGAGAGATCGAATTGCAGAGATGATACTGGATTGTAGTTCAGTGCTAATTCAATACCATAGTGAGTTGTTTTATCCATATTGCCAGTAATCGGCTGCCCGAAACGGTCTATCTGTCCTTGATTTACGATCTCATTACTAAAATTCATGTAATAACTATTAAGAGTAGTGGAAATATTTTCATTTCCATATTTGATTCCAAATTCAAAACTTGACATTGTTTCAGGCTTAACAAATGGTTCTGAAAAATCGTAATTACCATTAGTAAACTTAAACTGAGGAACTGCTCCACCGCTTGATTCTGCTGCATCATAGTAGTTTTTTAATCGTGGCTCGCGTGTTACATTAGCATAACTTGAATATAAATCAATAAATTCACTTATTTTATATGAAACTCCTAAACGCGTATTAAAAAAGAGATTCGAAATTGAAAAATTATTATTCAGAAATTTTTCATTCTCAATTTTATATTTATGATATGCTAGCTGACCTTCGGCAAATAAATTGATCTGATCTGATAAACTGTATTTCTCATTAACAAAAAAGTTAATAATATCCTTTCCACCTTCATAATAGTAATATCTATATTCAGGAGTAATTTCATTGGGCATATTTGCTCCATATAAGATGCTACCCCAATGTTTTGATGAATGATTTCTTAATTCACCTCCCAAGATTAATTCGCCGCTTTTATGCTTAATTAGTAATCTAGGAAGCCATCCATATTGAATATTATTTACCATTGCTCGTATAGTTGAATTTGTTGGATTAGAAGGTGAGAAACCATACTCACTTTTCAATCTAAAATAATTCGTATCAGCCCATGAAGCATCATAATCAAAATATCCTTCTCCAATAACCATAAATAGAGTATTATTTAGTGTGAGATTATCCGACAATTTTATTTCATTTAGAAATTCAAAATGCGGTTGGAAAAAATTCTCTATTTCATTTGGCTTCCTGTCTAATGAATAAGATAGTCCATTAAAATCAGCCTCCCAATATGAGAAATTTGATTTTCTTAATTCAAGATCATTTATTGCATATTTAGGCAATCCGGTATAAGCAAGCCCATCTTTTATAAAACCGCCATAAATATTAATTTGATTAGTCATCATAGAATCGTATTTCACTGCAGAGAAATGAAATGATTTTAAATCAGTCCAGCTAGAATTTCTATAACCACTGCTTCTAATTCGAGATAGCTTAATATAAAAAGAATAACCATCATCATAAATTCCGCTTGATGCAGAAACTCCAATTTTATTAGTATTGTAACTTCCTAACGTACTTTCAAACTCTAATCGTGGTTTATCAGAGAAGTTAGAAGTGATAATATTTATCGCTCCACCTATTGCCGGATATCCGATTATCCCGCTACCCGCACCTCTTTGAACATAAATCGATTGTGTGCTTTTTATTATATCGGGGAAATCTAACCAATAAATATTATGATCTTCCGGATCATTTTGCGGCACTCCGTTTATCGATACCGAAATTCTTCTTTGATCAAATCCTCTTATGCTAATATAATTATAGCCAATTCCATTTCCATTTTCCGAATAATGTGATACCGAGGGTATCGAGGATAAAAACTCTGGTATATCCTGAACCGTGTATTCATTTTTTATTTTTAATTCATTTATTTCACTCATACTCAATGCCGGGAAATAATCTTTTGATAAAAATCCTTTAACTAATATTGATTGAGCCGGAATAACCATCGGATTTAATTTAATTATAGAGCCTACTTGAAAATTCGATAGCTCTATAATTTTTTGTTCAAAACCGACAAAAGTAATTTTCATTTTATCATTCAAATATTCTTTAGGAACTTTTAAAGTGAAATCTCCTGATTCATCAGAAGAAGTACCTATTCTTGATTCAATTAAAATGATATTTGCAAAAGGGAGTTCTTTGTTAGTTTCGCTATTAATTATTTTTCCTGAAACTAGCCTGCCTTGCGGAAAAATGAGAATTGGAATGATAAAAAAGAATAAGAGAATAATTAAGTATTTCATATAACCTCCGAAATAAAAAAGCCGTTTTGGGAAAACGGCTAACCTAATTATTCCTACCGCTTTCCTACGCTGGTATTATCCAGTTCAGGTTCAAGGGTTTGCTCTCAGCCTCAAAATGTAATTGAAGCACCCCTAACGACTATGTATAATTCTATTAATTAAATATTTTTAGTGTCTGTCCTATTTTAATTTTGTTATTGCTCAAGTTGTTCCAAGATACGATTTCAGAAACTAATACTTTATAGCTTCTTGCTATCGTCCATAAAGACTCGCCATTACGAACTTTATGTATAGTAGAACTGTTATTTGTTGCACTCTTCTTGCTTGAAGATGTCCTTACTTGGTTGCTTGTATTAGAATAAATATTTAATGTTTTTCCTGTTACGATTTTGTTTGAAGAAAGATTATTCCACTCTTTAAGATCACTAATAGAAACATTAAATTGTTCTGCTATTTCACCAATGGAATCGCCGGATTTAATTCTATACTTAACAACATCATTAGTAACTTTTTTACTATTATCGCCTAATGAAGAAACTTGCTCAGTTCCGTGAATGACTAAATTGTCACCAATAAGTACTTTATTAGAACTAAGCTTATTCCATTTTTTTATCTGCGCAATTGTAACGTCAAATTTCTTAGAAATTTCACCAAGAGAATCGCCTCTTTTCACTTTATATTTTACAGTAGAATTTGCTCTACCACTGGAGGCAACTGAAGATTTGTAATTTTTTGAATCACCTGAATAAATTGAAAGTTTCTTTCCTCTTGAGATTCTATCAGAGCGAAGATTATTCCAATCCTTTAATTGTGCAATGGTAACACCATATTTTGTGGCTATGCTTGAAAGTGATTCACCATTCCTAATTCTATGTTCTATCCATGTATCTTCATTTTTAACGTCAACTAATTTTTCCTTTTCTGAGCTCGACATTGAATCTATTTGAGAATAATATTCTAACTTGTCTTGAGGTACAAATACATTTATGGTTTGCCCAACTCTTACTCTGGACGTATAAGATAAATTGTTCCAGTTTCTTAAGTCAGATACTCTTACATCAAACATATCTGAAATTGCCATTAAATTATCTTTAGCTTTAACGGTATAAGCAATTGCTGTTTTCCCTTCAGGAATAATAATCTGAACAGAATCACTCTCAGTTCTTTCATTTTCAAGATCCAAAGCGTCAACTTGAGCTATCTGCTGCAACTGATAAGGAGCTTCAGAATTTTTATCTCTAATCTGTTCTTCAATTGCAGGCATCGAATCTGTATTTAATACCAGTTCTAAATCAGAATCAGAATAGCCTTCAAGCGGAATTTTTATTTCATTTCCTGATTTTAATCTTGATCTAGTTGATAAAGAATTTACTGATGCTAATTTTTTTACTGAAACTTGATAGTTGGCGGCGATTCTTGAAAGTGTCTCCCCTTTTGAAACAACATGAACCATATACTGAAGTTTAGCATCCTGCGGAATTGAAGATAGATTGCTGGCAAATTGTTCATAAGTTAAAGTTGGCACCTTAAGAGGATATCCATCAGGATATTTAGCAGGAGTAAATGGCTGCGTTAGCTCAGGATTCATCTCTTTTAATAAATCGTCACTTATGCCGGCACATTTAGCAAGCATATTTAGACCTATTGAACCATCTATTCTATGAGTTACATATTCGTGAGGTTTTTCATATTGAATATCTGTGAATCCAAATTTTTCAGGTTGACTTGCAATTAAAGTAACTGCTATATATTGCGGTACATAGTTGCGAGTTTCTTTTGGAAGGTGTTGTCGAATTTCCCAAAAATTGCTTGAACCTGCTCTTCTCATTGCTTTTCGTACTCTTCCTTCACCACTATTGTATGCTGCTAATGCTAAGTACCAATCACCTAATGAATAATAAAGGTCTTTTAAATGACGTGCTGCTGCAAGTGTTGCTTTTTCCGGATCACGTCTTTCATCAATATTAAAATCCACTTTTAGATCATATAATGTTCCGGTACCTTTTATAAATTGCCATAAGCCGACAGCTTTAGCCCAAGACCTTGCTGTGGGATTTAATCCGCTTTCTATCATACTTAAAAACAATAATTGCTGTGGTACTTTTTCTTTCTCAAATATTGATGCCATTAATGGGAAATACTTTCCTGATCTTGATAACCAAAGATTTATATATTTGCTTCCTTTACCGGTAAAATAATCGATATATTGTTCTACATATTGATTTACTTCAAGAGGGAAATCTCCGATTCGAATAATATTGGAAACAACATTTTTATTATTCAATGGATCATCGGCAATTTCAATTTCCGGAATTTTTTTATTTAACCATTCTTCTAATGCACTGTTTGATGCGTTAGCCGGGAGCTCATCAAGACTATTTACATAACTTTGATAATCTTCTACAATAGAATTTTCCAATTCCAAGAAGGATTCATTATCCTCAACTTCCGGGAAATAACTTAATTTATTTATTATTGTTAGTGCTTTTTCATAATAGTCTAACGACTCTGACTTAAAACCCAATTTTTGTTGATATAGTGCATTAACATAGTCCTGTCTAGCATTTTCTAACATTTCACTGACTACTGAATAAGAATCTACTTGCGATAATGTATCTTGATTGACTAATTGGCGGCTTTCACTTGTTGCACTATTGAAAATTCCACATGATGGAATCAATGCTATTGTTGCAATAACACTTAATAATAGTATTGGTTTTCTCACTACAACTCCACTGGATTGAAATATAATTGCAATATAAAATCTATTGCTTTCTTTGTCAAGTACTTTCTTATATAACCTACCTTTATTCGTTATTTATCAATAGGTTACGAAATAAGACCCTAAAGTATTAATAAACTTATCGCAATTGATATTCACTATTAAATTTTAAATCTTTTTTAAATTCGGAAGATAACACAATTACACTTACCCCCTTCAACCTTATTTTTTCCAAATCATTCATGAAAATATTATAAAAAGAAGTTTTTATATAATTGAAGGGATTAAATAAAACTACATATTTCTTTTTAGCTATTAATGACATTACTAAAGCTAATTTCATCCTAAAGCCATAGCTGTTTTCATCAAAATTACTTTCTAAATAAGCATCTAAACCAAATTCACTTACTAACTTTTCATCAATATTAGTTTCTATTGATTGTAAATTTTCTTTTACTGTCATCCAAGGGAAAGCTGCAAAATCGGGGACTATAAATAGTGATTCCCCAGTATTAAAATCATTTATTTCACCTTCCAATGGCTTTGAGCTACCTGTTAATATGGAACCAAATTCATATAAATAATTAATGTTCGGTGAGACAATAATTGTTTTACTTTTTTCGGATAAATCCATATTTATTATCTCAGATAAAAATATTTCTTTAGAATCTTTGTTTTTATATTGGAAACGAATACCATTTAATTTCATAACCACCTCATCAAGTCACTAATTACTTTTTCAAAAACGATAGAGAAAAATCTATAACCCATATCAACAATGCAATTATAAATCCGGTTACAATCACTGCATAAAGGTCATCAAATATAAATCCCTTCTTTAATACTCCGCCTAAGCCATCCTGCCCATTTATGAATTCATATACGAGTACTAGTAACCATACTTCGTAATGAATGTTTTTAATTTTTCTAAAAAGGTTTGAAAAGTATAACTTTTCTTTTGCTAATTCGAAATTAATTTCTAAGTGATTTGCAAATTTAGAATACTCTAAATTTGTTCTGCTCTTAGTTTTATTAATCTGAATAAGTACCATAATAAACGAAAAGACAAAAGCGAATAAAAATTCCGCCCATACTTTACCGGGGAAAAGTAGATTTAAAATAATTGCCAATACAAGGACTGGGAGATATTTAATAAACGATAATTTCTCAACAACTAAAATAAAAGAATTAATTATCGAAGGAGTATAATGCAGAATAACATAAAGTACCAAGTACAAAATAGCTAAAGCAGAATAAACTACTGTTGATGTAAAAGCTAAGTTTTGAACTACAAAATAATCCTGCAATATAGATAGAAATTCAAACCAGATATAAGTCATTTCGCTCTCTGTCTTTTAATTAATATTTGCGATATAGGGATTATTTCTTTTTTCATAACCAATAGTTGAAAATTCACCATGTCCCGGAAAGATTTTAAAATCATCATGTAATATAGAAAATAATTTTTTAATGGAATCCATTAACTCATTTAAATCCCCGCCCCATAGATCTGTTCTTCCAATTCCCTCTTTGAAAAGTAGATCACCCGTAAAACAAATATTGCTTTCTAAAGAATAGATACAATATTCTCCCGGTGAGTGTCCCGGTGTATGAAGAAAATTAAATCTATTTTCACCTAGCTTAATTTCAGAAATATTTTCAAAATAATTACTAGCTTCCGGTGATTCATCTATTTCCAGTTCAAACATACTCCCTTGTGTTTTTAATAACTCTAAAAGAAAATTATCCTTTTCTGGAATAATTAATTCTACATTGTATAAATCCACTAAATGTTTATTCCCTAATGAGTGATCGATATGACAATGAGTATTAAGGATATATCGAAGATTAATATTTTCGCTTTTTATATACGAATTAAACTCTTCTTTTTCCTCAGCAAAATACATACCCGGATCGATAACCATTCCTTCTAAAGTATCTGAACAATATACAAGATAAGTATTTTCATAAAACGGATTAAAGACAAAACTTTTTATTTTTATCATTTTTTGAAATTTTCTCTTAGGTTGGATATATGAGTATTATTGTAATTCTCGAAGTTTGCTAAGGTCTCTTTCATCGAATCACCTCCAAATTTCCTTTGAAAATATTTTGATATAGACCACGCAGCCATCGATTCGCCAATAACTGCACATGCAGGCACAGCAACGAAATCACTTCGTTCGCGCCTTGAAACTATATTTTTTTCTGTAGCCAAATCGATTGAATGCAAAGGATTCATTAATGTTGCTATCGGTTTCATTGCGGCACGAATAATAATCGGACTTCCATTTGATATTCCTCCTTCAATTCCACCTGCTCTATTAGTCTTTCTAATTATTTTTTTATTTTTCAAATAGATCTCATCATGCACAAAAGAACCGGGAACATTAGCAGCTTCAAAACCGATTCCGATTTCCACACCTTTAATGGCATTAATCGACATTATCGATTGCGCAATTTCTCCATCAAGTTTATCTTCAAAATGTGTGAATGTCCCCAATCCAACCGGAACACCCGTAACTACAACAACAAAAGTACCACCTAATGTATCGCCTAGCTTTTTAATTTTTTTTATCTTATTGATTATCTTGTTCTCATGCTCTTCATCTAATACTCTTACCTGACTCTTATCGGCAGTTTCATTAATTTTATTTATCGATTTGGGAAGAGTATCCGATAGCAGCTCATTATATAAGTTATTTTTTGGATATATTCCGCCTATGCTTTCAACGAAACTCTGCACTTTAATCCCAAATTCATTCAAGTATAATTTTGCAATTGAACAAGCTGCAACTCTGGCAGCAGTCTCTCTCGCGCTCGATCTTTCTATTGAATTTCTTATATCATCAAAATCATATTTTATTGAACCAACTAAATCAGCATGCCCCGGTCGCGGAATCGTAACTTTCTCAGGTTTATTTTCAATATCAGTATATGACATCTTTTCTGTCCAATTATCCCAATCGCTGTTTTTAATAAATAATGTAATTGGTGAGCCTAAAGTTTTACCGAATCTTACACCGCTTAATATATCCACTCGGTCAGTTTCGATCTTCATTCTTAGACCTCTGCCATAACCGTGTTGTCTTCTTTTTAGTTCATTATTAATAAAATCGAGATCGATTTTTAGATTGGATGGAAGACCATTTATAATCACAGTAAGTCCTTTACCATGAGATTCACCGGAAGTAATAAATTGAAGCATTGTCCCTACTGTTTTTCACAAATATATAAAAAAAAGCACCTCTATAATAGAGGTGCCGGTAAATATATTTTACTATTAATTTATTATTGCGGAATTTCTAATCCCACAAATCGTGTTGTCCCTGATTGATCCACAATTTTTAATAATACAGCATCGCCTTTCTTTTTATTTATTAGGTTCTTAAATTCGGCAACTGTTGAAACTTCTTTTCTATCCACCTGAGTTATTATTGTACCTTGCGGAATATTTTGCTTAAATGCTTTTCCAAAATTCTTTACGTCACTTATTAAAATTCCCGAATCAACTTTATATTTTGTCTTATCTGAAGCAGAAAGATTCTTAACAGTCATACCAAGATTTTCAAAAACTTCTTCAGATTTTGAATCGTTTTCTTTCGAATCATCTTTCTTCTTAGAAGCTACTGATTCCACACTTTCATCATCATCTTTTGCCTTAAGGGTAACATATCTCTCAATTTCTTTGCCGTCTCTAAATAAAGTCAGTTTTATTTGCGCACCTGCTCTCTTTGAAGCAATATATCCTTGTAATTCATTTGGTTCATTAACTTCTCTTGAATCTATTTTGAAAATTACATCTCCCTCTTTAATATCTTCTTTCGATGCCGATCCGCCTTTTACCACTTCCTGAATTAAAACACCCTTAGCAACCGAAAGACCTAATGCCTTTGCAGTTTGTGCATCAACCGATGATATACTTACACCAATATAACCTCTGCTTACCTTACCATTTGCTATTAAGTCATTAGCAACTGATTTAGCCATATTTATTGGTATTGCAAATCCATATCCGATATAACTTGATGTCATTCCATTTGTGGCTATTGCTGAATTAACACCAATAACTGAACCATTAAGATCAACTAATGCACCACCGCTATTACCCGGATTAATTGCGGCATCCGTTTGAATAAAATTCTCAACACCATAGCGATCTTTAATTATATTAATATTTCTACCAATAGCTGAAACAATTCCTGCTGTTACAGTGGAGGATAATGAAAGTGGATTGCCTATTGCCATTACCCATTGCCCTACCTTTATTGCATCTGAATCGCCTAAATAAGCTGCATTAAGATTTGAAGCATCCACTTTAATCACCGCTAAATCAGTTAATGGATCTGTACCCACTACTGTTGCATCTATTTCTCTTTTATCGTGTAGAGTTACGGTTACTTGCTTAGCATCTTCCACTACGTGATTATTAGTTAAAATATATCCATCATTCGAAATTATAATACCACTTCCGCCCCCTTGCTGTTCTTTTGGAACATCATCTCTGAACGGAAAGAAAAAGTGAAATCCTTCAGGTAAATCATTTTTTACTTTGGTTACAACTGTGATTTGAACTATTGACGGGGTTACTTTTTCGGCCACATTTACAAAAGCATTATTAAAAGCTGCTGCCGCTTCATCTATTTTTTCTACCGGTGGTCGTTCTGCACCTATTTTTATATCTGCAAAACTTGGTTTTACCCAGCCGAAACCGGATACCATTATGGCTCCGAATACTATTCCAATTACAACTAAACTTACTGCACCGAAATAACCTTTATTTTTCATAACTTTTCTCCTATTACTTAAAACATTTTTAACGATTTTAACCCGCTAAATTCGGGAACATGATATCTTATATACTGTTCCAAAAACTTAATAATATTATTTAGTTCTTTTGAAGAGTGAATCTCTTTTTTGAAGTTTAGACAAGTAATGATTTTAAAAAGTTCCTTACTAAATTGAAATGAATGAAAAGAATTTTGTGAACAGTGAGTGCAGATAAACCCTTTTTCAAAATTAAAATTGATTATATCAAAATCACTATCAATATAATTATTGCAAATACCACATTTTTTGAAATTTATTTCAAATCCGGTATGACGGATAAAAAAAAGGAAATAACGAATAAATAGTTCTGCTTCGTCATTTATCGTAGAATTTTCAAAACGTGAAAGAATTTTTAATGTCCCTTGAAAGAGTTCTTCATTTTCGTAATTTTCCATTATGAAGAAATTTAATAACTCCCCAATTGCAGAACAGTATTTCAATTTTTCTAAATTGCCTTTTATCGAAGGGAAATAATTGACTAACTCTACTTCTTTAATT
The DNA here is from genome assembly GCA_001516025.1 of bacterium BRH_c32. Taxonomy (GTDB): domain Bacteria; phylum Bacteroidota; class Ignavibacteria; order Ignavibacteriales; family Melioribacteraceae; genus BRH-c32. Next base: position 77,883 of record LOEU01000014.1, read on the forward strand.
AATTGAATATCTCTCTCATTCTTATAATAGATAACGGCTTCAATATGATTTAGAGTGTCTATCTTTGAACCTATTTTATTTTTCCCCTGCCGCAATGCACCTTTTTGAATTAAAGATAATTTTCCAAACTCTCTCGAATATAAGGATAGAATAAGACTGCTGTCGGAAAACGGTATTTTGCGAATTATGATTCCTGATGTTTTTTTAATTTCTGACATTACTTGAAATTGTATGGGAATTTATAAAACTTTTTATCTGTGATTATTCCTGTAATTAAATTTGCAGGAGTTATATCGAATGAAGGATTGTAAAAATTATATGTTTTTTTAGTGATTGGTACCATTCTAAACTCTGAAATCTCTTTCCCACCCCTTTGTTCGATTATAAATTCATCCCCTGTCAATGAAACTGGATCAAATGTTGATTCCGGTGCTGCAATATAGAATGGGATGCTATGATATTTAGAATTAACCGCTAGTGAATAGGTACCAATTTTATTTGCTGAATCTCCATTGAGTGCAATTCGATCAGCACCTGTTATAGCAATATCAATTATCCCTGCCTTCATTAATGATGCAGCCATTGAATCTGTTATTATCTCAAATGGTATCTCTTCCTTCTCAAGTTCATAAGCAGTCAATCTCGATCCCTGTAATAAAGGGCGAGTTTCATCTACAAATACCTTTTTGACTAAACCACTTCTAAACCCATTTTTAATTACGTTTAATGCCGTACCTTCACCTGCAGTTGCCAAAGCACCCGTATTACAATGAGTTATTACATTAGAAGGTTTATTAAATATCACTATTCCATTTTGTGCAATTTTTTCGCATGAATCAAAATCTTCCTGATGAATCTTTTGCGCTAATTCTATTAATTCTTTTTTAAGATTAGAGCTATCTTTATTCGCCTCGAAATAAACAATCATAATTTGGAGTGTATTAAAAAGATTAACGGCAGTCGGGCGAGTTCTTTTTAATCGATCATAAGCTTTGTAAAAACCTTCTTCGCTTTTATTATGCGAATATTCGATTGCCAGCGCATAAGCTGCTGTTACACCAATGGCAGGTGCCCCTCTAACTTCTAATCGCTCAATCGCTTCGGCTATTCTATTGTAATCGCTCGATACAATAAATTCTTCTACAAATGGTAATCTCGTTTGATCTAATAAAATTAATTCTCCATCTTTATATTTTATTGTCTCTATTTTCATATCAATCGAATTGAGTCATTATTATGAATTCATTATACCTTTTTGCAATTTCAGACTGCTCGAGATTTTCAATTCCAACAGTGCTAAAATTCTGAACACTAAACGATGCCATTACAGTTCCATAAACGACAGCTCTTTTAAGATTATTAAAAGATAGGTCTTTGGTTTTATGCAGATACCCTGTAAATCCTCCTACAAATGTATCGCCCGCTCCGGTTGGGTCTACTATACTTTCCAATGGGTATGCCGGAACACAAAAGATATCATCTTCCATAAATAATATAGCTCCATGTTCACCTTTCTTAATTATCACAATTCGTGGTCCCATAGCTTGCAATGCTTTAGCAGCACTAAAAATATTATCCGTCTCAGATAATTGCTTCGCTTCAGAATCATTTACTACTAAGACGTCAACTTTTTTAATAGTTTCTATTAATGCCTTCTTCGCTATATTGATCCATAAATTCATTGTATCACATACAACTAATTTAGGACTTTCCAATTGAGAAAGAACATTTAACTGAAGTTCAGGAGCAATATTACCTAGAAGTACAAAACTGCTTTTTCTAAAATCTTCAGGTATAATCGGATCAAAATTTTCAAATACATTTAAATCAGTAAATATTGTCTCTCTATTATTGCAATCTTCTCCATACTTACATCCGTAATGGAATGTTTTTCCATCAGTTTTAATCTGAAGTCCCGTTAAACCAATATTATGATCTTCTAATATTTTGATATGCTCTTTACTGAAATCATTGCCTACTACACCTATTAATTCAATTTTAGAAGTAAAATAGCTCGCCGCTAAAGTAATATAAGTGGACGAACCTCCTAGAACGTTCTCTACTTTATTAACCGGTGTTTCTATATCGTCTAGTGCTATTGAACCTACAACTAATAGTCCCAATTAAAACCTCGTTTTTATAATATTTTTGAAAGATTAAGATAGTTAAATTGATTTATGAAATAATCATATATGATATTTGCCGATTTCTTTTGTCCGTCCCAAGCTAATAATTTATTTGTTTTTTCTAGTGAACACCAAAGATACTCCGAATGCTCGTTCGAGAGAATTACGATCGATTGTGGCTCAACTTCCACAGCAAAAACCGGAATCATATTTATTGAATCTGAAGTATGATTATAAAATGAATTTACATTAGGAGCAACCCACATATTCTTAGGCACTAGACCCGTTTCTTCTTTAATTTCTCTTATGGCCGTTTCAAATCCTTTTTCTGATTCTTCAATTCTGCCTGTAACCATTTGCCATAAACCACCGAGATAAATATTATCGGCTCTTTTTAATAAAAGAAATTCCATCTCACTATCAATGATTCTAAATAGATGTGCTTCAATAATAGAAGTAATAATTTCCATAATTAGAAAAATGCTCTCGCTTCAGCTTTTAATGTGTGAATTATTTTATTTGTCCCTTGAAGTCTCGCATCATAATTAATTAATGATTGCAAGTTATTCCCTAAACGATAATCAAAGTTAATTCTAAAATAATAATTTTTCCCGATATAATTCCCTTTAGTCATCTCAAAAGGAATTAAGTTACCATTAGTTTTAGCTACTAACTCGGTTCTCTCTAATTCTATTCTTAATCTACCTATACCTGTAAAGAAAAATGTATTTCTTAAAGAGAATGAATTGAGATCGATCGTGGTTGGAGTTAAGTAGTAACTATCTTTATTTTCTCCCACTTTTATCTTAAATCCTACTTCTAAAAAGCTTACCGGTTTATAAGAAAAATCAGTAGTTAATTCCTGATTGGATAATTGCCTAGCTCTATTAATACTGTTTTGGGAAATTAGATTGTCATTAGTAAAAACAATATCCGTCTGATTATTAATTTCTTTAATTAAATTCAATCGAATTCTAATTCCTTTTTCGGATCCAAATCCTCTTTCTGCTCCGGTATTATAATTATTTAATTGTCTCCTCTCTATAAATCTAAATCTGAAGGAAGCTTTTGAACTGTTTTTATATAGATATATATCATTTTGAATAATCTGATTGCCTGATAATGTAGTGGAATCGTTCAAAAAGTGATTTAGCTTTACTAAATAAATATCAGATAAGTTGGAGTGAGTAGTATTCTCTTCAATTCTCCAAGAGGTTTCTGTATTTATATTTGCAAGAAATGAATTGCTCCGAGGAAATAATTTATCAAAATTAAGACGAAATCTTAAGTTGGTTTTTAAATTTATTGTTGGTGTGTATTGATTAGTCGGATAGTCAACAAGAATATATTCACCTTCATAATAGTTTAATTCAAATTCGTTTTCTTCCGATATGCCATTGTTATTAAGATCTCCAAGATAAATATAATTTCCGGTTCCATAAGGTACTTTTACGAATATTCTCTCATATTTAGATGTGAGTTCTGTAGAAGTCTGATAATACAAGTCATTTTCGGAAAATCCATTTAATAGATTTACTTTATTCTGTGAGTATATTAATACTGATTTATTATTTGAGAATCCTTTATCTAAATAATAATCCTTATATTTTTTTTCTCTTAACGTTACATTTAATGTGGAATTTATCTGTGAAGATTTTACTGTATTTAATTGAATGCTATTCGTTGTTATCTCTGATTGTTTCTCTAATTTATTTTTGAGAGGGCTATATTCATTTCTGAATGAACTTCTTGCAGTCAAAGAAAGGAAATCGAATAATACTAATTCAACAAATGGAGAAAATTCTTCATATTTTAGACTTGTGAATAATAGTGTGTCAGTTAATATGTCCCTTTCATTTTTATTTTCATATAAGATATCAATTCCCGGTTTAATTTTTTCAAAATCATAGCTCACTATGCCATTCTGTTTCAACCATCGACTATCTTTTTCTATTATAGTAGATTTATTATAATCGGTTATTAAGTTGAGATAAAGTTTGCTTTGATTTGTTATAGAAGAATAAAATCTTTTTGAATTTATTGAGTTCCCTCTATCTATCTGTCCATACAAATTATTAATTGTAAGCTCTTTGAAAGGAGAATAATCAAGTTTTATTTCTGTCATTTTCTCTTCGTTATTTTTCAAATCCTGTAAATTATATGCTCGATCAAATTCTATATCATTAATCCTATCGAAATAAGTATAATTTTTATTTATAAATCTATGATTAAGAGAAAATGCAATTGCACCATAATTCTTATCAGAAATTAATAAAGTATCTTTTCTGAAATTTAATGAGGCTTTATATGAATGCCCGAAATTATCGCCATTGTCAACTTTAGAAAATAAATTTTTATCATAATCACTTCCCGATAATTCCAGATTAATATTAAAATCTTTATTGGCGGTATATCCTATTCTAAAAACAGCGGCTTGTTTTTGCTCCGGAAGAGGCAAATAAATGATTGGTGTGTAACTTCCCTTTTTCTCACCATTAAAAATATATTTGCCAATCGATTCCTTATTGTAATCCCCTTTTCCGAATCCTACATATGAGAATTTAAGATTATAAATAGCATTAAAAGCACCGGGCTGATAACGATAGAATGTATATTCACTATTATTTATTAATGAATCGATTTTTATATAAGAACCATTTCTTATACCTAATGAATCCGGCTCCGCAATCGATACACCTGATGTGGACGATAATTCTCTATTATCGCCGGCATTTTCTAAAATCTTTCTATCTTTTTCGCTTAAAAGAAAATCTAGTGGATTATCTTTATCATCACTTTCCCTAACTACGGATAATTGTAGTCTAATCGTATTATCTAAAAATGAGCCTTCATAAGTAGCAGAATAAAAATTTCTCTGATAACTTCTATCAGTATATTCATATTCCACACTTATTCTCGAAGCTGAATTAATCATTCGCTTCGGAGTAAAAATTATTTCGGCGCTAGAATAATCAATTATATAATCATTTGCCTCGCCTCGTACCATCAAAATACCATCAAGATAAACTTTTTCGCTTCCTGCAATAATTATAATATTATTTTCGCTATTGGCTCCGGTCAATTTATACGGTCCTTGATTCGCATCGATTCCGGAAAACTTTTGGAGTATATATTTACCTTTTGCTCCTCCTATCGAAACATTCGCTTTATTATCACCTATTCTAATCACGCCTGTTAATCCTTGTAATTTTTTATTCACTCTTAAAAGAGAATATTCGTTTAATGAATAGTCATAGTCTCCTAAGACTGCGTTAGCATTCGGATGATTTATTTGGATAAACACTTTATCTAATTCATCTAACGTTTCAGTATTTCCTTCGGGTTGTATAGGTGTGGATTCATCGGTAATTGATGCTACAATATCGATATCGTCAGATAATTTGCCCGATAGCTGCAATCTTAATCCTGAATTAACATTTAAATCTCGATTAGACCCGACAGTAATTCCTCTTATAAGATTACCACTCTTTTTTAGTCTTTCTCCGAAAATTGCCTTGTCGTTTAAAACAATCGGTTTTAATAATTTTTCTTTTTGATCTTCCGATAATTGAGTGTAATTAAGAATTAATTTTTCTCTTCGTTTATAACTCTTTTTGAATTTGAGTTTATTTCCGTCATATTCGATTATAACGGAATCCGGATTGGATATATTTGTTGAATCAACTTGAGAGAAGGAAATTGAGTGAGGGATTAATTGCAATATTATTAAAAGAAAAAGCTTCTTCAAAGAAATCCAATTTTTAAAATTAAATTTACTTTTAAGAAGCCTTTCAATCAATACATAAATAAAGTATTTATTCTTCTTTCAATGTGATGACTATTTTAGAAGTATTATTAGCTCCATTTGATTTAATACTAGACCAAGATGTAGGAGTTTTTTCCGAAACCTCACTTGAAATTACATAATTTGCAGCAGTCGCACTTCCGAATACTCCAAATTCTGTTGTTCCCATAGTTTCATTCCTTTGTCTGAATGGGACATTATTTAGTATTAATTTGTTTGTTAGTTCATAGTAATTATACTGGAGACCCGAAACTTCGAATCTCAAACTACTTATAATGTTTTTTTCCGGGTCGTATGTTAAGGTAATGGTTCCTGAAAGATTTGTAAATGAATCATTATACCACTTCGTTTCTTCCAAATTTCCATTAAAAACATTTCCTGTAAATGATCCGACATAACCATCACTAGAAATAATAGTAGGATTTGCAAAACCTTCGTATGTATTAGAACCTGCATTACTGGTTCCAGAACCGGGGAGTAAGGTATAGATACCGACTTTTTTTATTTTCGTTAAGTTAATATTTGGTTTTTCGAATACTTCAATTTTATACCTGAAGTCAATTTCATTTGTTTTAGTATATGGAGAAAATCCTCTGTGTTTTGATACAGACACAACCAAAAGTTCTTTATTCTTTGCAATATCCCTTAAATTGCTAATTGTTATCATCGTATCAGCAATACCCAGTAATTCATATTTATTAAAATCGTTATTAACTTTAAATACACTAATTTCGCCATCATTAACTGAATAAGTAATTCTGCCATCAGTCATCTCATCGGGCGTAAATGCCATAAAAAAAGAATAAATCTTCCCGCTAGCGCTACAATATTGCCACTTAGCACTTGCTTCAGTTGCTGTTAAATTATTAATCCTAATTAAAGTAGCGCCTAATTGGGTAGGTATAAGACCGTTATAAATTTTTTGTGATAAATAATCTCTAACAAACATATGCCATAAACCATCAAAATTATAATTTGTTGCATTACTAATAGCGTCCAAAGTTACAAGATTATCTTTTATCTTCTGATATATTTTTGCAATTACTCCCTCTCCATATTTAGAAGTTAAAAATCTGATATATGCACACATTCCATAACCATACCCTTGCGGATCTGTCGTAATACTTCCATAACCGGCTAGAGGCATATGAGAATTTTGCAAAAACACAGGAGAAATATAATTTGGATCGACAAGAAATACACCTTCAAACCATGTAGAAGTAGCTTCATCGAACCAAAGTTGTTCAATTGAATATTTAGGATTCTTAGAAACTGCCTCTGCTAGCATTCTTCCTGTTTGAGCTACCTGAGAAGAAGGACAATATAAGGCTTGAATTGAATGGAAAAACTCATGTCCAATTGTAGCTTTTAGTTCGTTTGGCTTACTTAACAAACTTTCGTTTATATCGATAAAATCATTATTCCTTCCAAAATTAGAAGAAACAAAAGCTCCATCTATTCCAAGATTTTTTTTAATGTTAACAGTGAAAGGCCTCTTAGTTCTACCTGAATAATCAAATCCCAATTGTTTTATTTTATTAAAGGCGGATTCGAAATAATTGCCAATTTCAATGATAGAAGATTGGCTGACTGTGTTTTGAAAAAATATTTGAAAATTATTTTGATTAGTTTTATAACTTGTCCAACCATTAAATATCCATATTGTACAACTAAACTTACCTTCTAAAAAAATATTACCTTTTCCTAAATAATTTTCCGGCAAATTCGGAAGAATAAATTTTATTTTATTCCCATTTCTTGTGCCGGGTATTATTTTAATAACTTCTTGAACACTGCTTTTACTTGTAATATAAGAAGGGACAGAAATAGCAGCTAAAGTATCTCCGGAAATAGTTTTGTTTACCGGTAAACTAATTTCAATCGGTTGATTATAAAATGCAGGAATATTCTCTAGTAAATACGAATCGCTTGCAACAGTTGAAAAATAATCCAACGGAACAGTTGATTTAGAAACTTTAAATTCAACATCAGATGAGAATGTACCGGCAGGGACTTTTATTTCTATATTTTCCTTAATTATTGTCCCACCTAATGGACCAAATATCACAGCATTTGAATTCTGTTGCCCGGATTCTTTTTCTGGCTCGGAAGGATTTTCTTTATTGCACGAAATAACTAAAATCGAAAAAACTACCAATAATAAAAAGTAACAATATTTCATAGTTGCTCCTTTCCATTTTGTATTTTTGAATAACATCTTTCAAAAAACTAATTTCATCTATGTCGATAAATTCCTTTTCAATATTTCTGTAATAATTTTTAATTATATTTTAATAAATTATTTTTATTGAATCAAGAAGTATTTTAAAATCAAAAAGAGCAGCAGGGAGACCCTTACTGCTCTTTTTAACTTAATTATTGAATCAAGAAGTATGTATTATTGTTTCTTATCTTAGTATAGAAGATATCTATTCGAATCTTAATGCTTCAATTGGATCAAGATTCGAAGCTTTATATGCAGGATAAGTTCCAAATCCTACACCGATAAGCATACAAAGAAATATACCGATCAAAATCCAATCAATAGGAAGAACTGCCTCTGCATTCAGGAATGAGCCGGCTACATTGCCGGCAGTTACACCTAAAAATATGCCGATAATCCCGCCAATTAAACTTAATACAATTGCTTCAATGATAAACTGAACCAATATATTTACTTTCTTCGCTCCAATAGCTTTTCTGATTCCTATTTCACGAGTTCTTTCAGTAACCGAAACTAACATAATATTCATAATACCTATACCGGCGGCAAGCAGGGCAATAGCACCAACAACATAAGATCCTATCCTGACTCCGCTTGTTATATCATTTATCTGAGATAAAACTTGTTCATTAGTCCTAATATCAAAATCGTTTTCTTCTCCTGCTGCAACTCCTCTCACGGTTCTAAAATGTCCTTCTGCAACGCCGATTAAATCCATATAATCTTCTTTACCAAATGTCATTACTGTTATATTTACGCTATTACTACGTTTTCCGTAAAAGCTCTGAAATGTGGTTATGGGTATAATTGCAAAGTTATCCTGACTTTGACCAAAGAAATCACCTTGACTTTCAAGTACTCCAACGACTCTTAATTTATGACCATCCACCTTTACTTCTTGACCTATTGGATTAATTGTTCCAAAGAGAGTCTTAACCAAATCAGGTCCTAAGACTATACTTCTATTGTATCCTTGGACATCACGATCATTGAAAGCTCTTCCATCTTCGATAACCCATTTATTATTTGGAAATGCCTCAACCGTAACACCTGCAAGCTGGACATTTGGATTCGTTTCTTTATTCCCAACTTCAAATCTTCTTCCAAAATTCCACTGTTCTGCAGCGACACTCTTTGCCTCAACCATCTTTTCCTTAAATCGATAAAACTCTTCGAGTGTTATATCAGGACGATTTCTAATTTTAGCTCTTTCGGCTGCTGAACCTGTTCTTACCGCGGGGAACTTCTGAATCTGAAATGTGTTCTGCCCTAATTGACTTACTCCTTCTTCAATACTTTTTTGAAGCATTTCAATTACTGTACTTATGGCAATTATGGAAAATATCCCTACAACAATTCCCAAAATTGTTAATAAAGATCTTAATCGATTTGCCCGCAAAGAATTTAAAGCTACTTTAATTATTTCATATATTAACATTATTCATACCTCAACGCTTCTACAGGGTCTAATTTTGATGCAGTATATGCCGGAGCAAATCCCGATAATATTCCGGTTAATAAGGATATTACTACTGCCAATATTACTGCATCCGCTTGAACTGCAGTGGGTAAATATTGATTCACTATCATACTCAGAGTTACCGCAATTCCTAAACCTATCATTCCTCCAATTAAACAAATAATCGCAGCTTCCATTATAAATTGGGTTAAGATAGTTCTATTTTTTGCTCCGATGGCTTTCCTTACTCCTATCTCTCTCGTTCGCTCTTTAACGGATACAAACATAATATTCATAATTCCGATAGCACCTACGAAAAGTGCCAGACCCGTTATGAACAATCCGGCAATCTGAATCACTCCTATAGTTTGATTAATAGTAGTTAATAGACCTTCCTGCTGATTGATAGAGAAATCATTGTCTTCAGCATAGGAAAGGCCACGAATTCTTCTCATTATACCTATTGCTTCTTCTTTTACCGCATCAACACTTGTACTGTTTGGAGCTCGTACGTTAATTGTAATACTCCTCATTCTCTCGCCTTGGAAATACTTAAATACGCAATCGATAGGAATAAAAACTTGATTATCCGGATTGAAATTTCCCATTACCCAACTGCCCTGTTCGTCTAAAACACCGACCACCTTAAATTTTACATCGCCGATTTTTATCTCTTGTCCTAAACCATTGCCAAGAGGGAATAATTGCTTCGCAACCGTAAAACCAATAACAGCAACGTTTCTTGCCCCTCTGCTTTCAAAATCATTGAAAAATCGTCCCGATTCAAAAGATAAATTTGTAGTATTGATATAATTATAAGTCGTTCCGCTAATCATTATACCTTCTACGTTTCTCTCTTTGAATTTAATTTTCTTATTAGTCCAAATTGTGGGAGCGACTGCTGCAGGTAACTTAGCAAGATCTTCATATTTTTTGAAGTCATCCATATCTAAGTTTTTCCGATTTCTCATTTCCCACCAAGGGATATCGTTATTAAACCACGCCCACTTATCGATATAAAGATTATCGGAACCTAATGACGATACTCCTTGCTGGAATGCATTATCAATTCCTTTGATGGCAGTGGACATTAAAACAACTGAAGTTACACCGATTATGATCCCAAGTGTTGTAAGCATCGACCGGACTTTATTCGCTCTAATTGCATAGAGCGAAATTAATAGGCTTTCTTTCAATTCATATAAAAAGTTTTTCATTAGTGCGATTCCCTTTTCTGTGGAATAAATCTATTTTCCACCATTTCGTTCTTCTCAACTAATCCATCTCTTAAACGAATTATTCTTTCTGCATGTTCTGCAATATACTCTTCATGTGTTACTAGTATAATTGTATTACCTGCTTCATATATTTCATTAAAAAGTACCATAATTTCTTCGCCGGTTTTAGTATCTAAGTTACCGGTCGGCTCATCTGCTAAGATTATCGATGGTCTGGTAACTAATGCTCTCGCAATAGCCACTCTTTGTCTCTGACCACCCGATAATTCATTCGGTCTATGATATACTCTATTTTCTAAACCTACATTTATTAATGCTTCCATTGCTCTTTCTTTCCTTTCGGAAGATGGCATTCCCGAATAGATCAATGGAAGTTCGACGTTGTGCAAAGCATTTGATCGTGGTAATAAATTAAAAGTCTGGAATACGAATCCAATTTCTTTATTTCTTATCGCAGCCAATTCATTATCATTCATCTCACTTACGTTCACACCATTAAAATCGTAAATCCCTTTTGTTGGTGTATCGAGACATCCTAATATATTCATCAATGTAGATTTCCCAGAACCCGATGGACCCATGATCGCCACGTATTCATTCTTTCCTATCGTAAGGGAAACATCTGCAAGAGCATGAACCTCTTCCGAACCTACCTGATATATCTTTGCTATATGCTCTATTGTGATTATTTTCATTTTTATTGTCTCTTTAATTATTATTTATTTTTATTTCCGCCTCTTGATTGGACCGAAACTTTAGACTTGTTTTCTAAATCTTTAGAGATAGCTTTATATGGACCTGTTACTACTTCATCTCCAACATTTAGACCCGAAATAATCTCAATATATGTATCGTCACTAATTCCTGCTTTAACTTCTTTCATAATTGCTTCATTATTAGCAACTGTAAAAACCACTTCTTTTGGTTTATTTACTTTGCTATCACTCTTTTTCTTTTCAACTACAGCACCGTCTTCTTCCGGCTTTGATTCCGGTACTATCATCGCTTTATCTAATCTCCCCGTAACACTCTGAATTGGAACTGCAAGAACATTATTCTTTGTCTCTGTTATAATATCAGCATCACACGACATTCCTGAACGAATGTTTTCATCTAAAGAAGTTAATAAAATCTTTACTTCAAAATTTACTACTTCATCCTGTGTACCTAATCCTGAAGATAGCGCACTATTACCTATTTGAGTTACTACACCTTTGAATACTTTATCACCGAATGCATCAATATTAATTTTAGCAGTATCACCTACCGAAATTAATACTACGTCATTTTCATCTACTTCTACGTTAGCTTCGATTTCACTTAAATCCGCTACAGTCAATAATTGCGTACCCGGGCTAAATCCCGATCCGAGAACTCTTTCACTCAATTCTACATTTAGTTTACTAATTGTACCATTGATCGGAGAATAGATTGTAGTCTTATATAAAGTTTCATTGGCTTCTTTTAATGCAGCTTCTGCTTGAATTACCATAGATTGCTGAGCATTGTATTCACCTAAACGTTGAAGATAAGATGATTTTGCGCCTTGAATCTCGGCATCACTCGCTAATCCTTTATCGAATAAAGCCTGGTATCTCTTATAATCCATTTCAATCTGATCTAAAGCTGCTTTACGAGAATTGAGACTGGCTCTTGCTTGCTGCAATGATGCCTCTGCTCTATTCTTTTGTGCTAAGTATGTATCAGGTTTTATCTTTAATAATAATTGACCTTTTTTAACAACATCACCCTCTTCGATTGGTAATTCAACAATTTCACCTGTTGCTTCGGCTGAAATCTGAACTTGGAATACAGGATTGATTTTTCCCGTTGCGGTAACTACCTGTGTAATTGTTCTCTTTTCTACTTTTTCAGTTTGAACCGTGATAATTTCTTCTTTATCACCGCCAAATATCACCAGCATAGCTACTACTATAACAAGTAATCCTAAACCTCCGAAAATCAAAAATTTCTTTTTGTTATTCTTCTTGCCATTAGCCATTTTATATTTCCCCTTAATTTAATTCAAATTTTTTGTAATCAAGATTGCCAAGTGAATTTTTCAAAGCATCTTTTGATTTGTAAAAATTATATTCAGCATTTATTTTGTTTCTCATTGCATCTGTATAATCTCTATCAGCCTGAAGTACATCCAATATAGTTCCCGACCCAAGATTATATCTTTCTTGATTAATTTTTCTGTTTTCGCCTGAAGAAATTACAGTCTTAGAAGCAACATCCAAACTTTTCTTAGCTGCTACTAATTCTAAATACCCCTGCTTAATTTCAATTTTTATTGTCCGTTCTAATGAAGAAAGATCTTCTTCCTGATTCTTAACCCCGACAATTGCCGATTGAACTGCAAGTTCTGTATTCCAATTAGAAAATATCGGAAGCGAAAGTGTAAGACCGGCTGAATATATTTTTCTGTCGAATAAATCTTTCGGAGAGATGGCACCTGTTGACATAGAATAATTGCCTGTAAGAGAAGGTAAGTATCCTGAGCTTGCTATCGTAACTCCATCTTCTGCAGCATCTAACATTAATTTCTGACTCTTATAATCGCTTCTTTTCTCAAATGCTTGATTAACCATTACGGTTATCTCGTCAAACTCATTTAAGTATTTATCAGTATTTATCTGCTCATCAATTTCAAAAGGATTTGTAAAAGAATATTCTTCTAATACATCAAGACCGAGATAGTTTAATAAATTGATTTTTGAGATTTCGAAATTATTTTGAGCTTCGATTAGTAAAAGCTCTGCATTTCCTGCTTGAACCTGCTGGCTATAAACATCAGCCATTGCTACTGCACCAAGACGATGTCTTTCTTCGACTGTCTCTAAAAACTTTTGATTAAATTTAACGTTCTCCTCTCTTACTTTCATCATCTCTTCCGAATTTAGTACCAAATAATATAGTTCAGACGTTCTAAATACGATATCTTGTTTTAATTTTTCTAAACTTAATTCAGCGGATTCTAAATTCTTTTCCTTTTGAGATACATTGCTCCAATTAGCTAGTCCATCAAATAATCTCCAACTGCCTCCTAATCCAAGTCCGTAGCTTCTCGAATCATTTTGTGATGCAGGTATAGGTACTACATTACCAAAGAAATCTACCTGAGTTCCTCCGGCATCATCCACTCGCTGCCAACCCCATGTTGCACTGGCACCAAGGTTAGGTAATAAATCCCCATAAGCACTTTTTAATTGCGATTTGTTTATTGATAAATTGTTACTCTGTTTGTTTAATAAAGGATTGCCTTGAAGACCAATTCTAATCGCTTCATCTAATGTGAGCAATTTTTGACCAAAGATTGGTTGTACCATTATTAAAAACAAAACAGCTAAAAGACCTTTTTTCATTTCTTTCTCCTATATAGAAAAATGCAGAGCTACTATTAAGACGAACTTATTTTTAAAAAGTTACATACATTTCTAATTTTTATATTCATTTTTTATTTTCATTAGGTAATCAAATGCTGCCTCATATTCATTTGGGATTTCTCCCTCCAATATTGCTTCTTCGATTCTAGTTTTTATTGTCCCTACTGTTTTGGATGGCTTTATTCCTAATATTTTCATTATTTCATCCCCCCTTACAGGTGATTGAAATTCTCTTAATTTATCCTTCTCTCTTACCTCTTGAACTCGATTCATTACCTTTTCGTAATTCTCCAAATACTTAGTTACTTTATTCGGATTCTTACTTGTAATATCAGCACGACATAAAGTAATTAAATCATCCAACTCTTCGCCTGCTTGTACTATGAGTCTTCTTATGGCAGAATCCGTTACATCATCATCCACTAAGGCAATTGGACGCAAATGAAGCCTAATAAGTTTCTTTACATATTCAATTTTATGGAAAGGTAATTTTAGTTTTTCAAAAACAGATTTCATCATCCTCGCACCTATCTCTTCATGCCCGTGAAATGTCCATCCGATTCCATCTACAAATCTCTTAGTCTGTGGCTTTGCTATATCATGCACCAATGCCGAAAATCTAAGCCAAACATTCTCAGTTACTTTACTAATATTATCCACAACGATACATGTATGTTGAAATACATCTTTATGATGATAATCTTTTCTTTGCTCTACTCCTCCCATAATCGAAATCTCCGGAAATACTACTGACATTACTCCCGTTTCAAACATTAGTTTTAAACCTATCGAAGGACGAACCGATGATAGAATCTTTAGAAATTCATCGGTAATTCTCTCCTGAGCTACTATTGAAAGTCTAGCTTTCATTTCACTTGCCGCAAGCTTTATTTCATCAACTACTTCAAACTCCAAATTAGATGCGAATCTAAATGCTCTCATTATTCGTAGAGGATCATCATCAAATGTTATCATGGGATCAATTGGTGTTCTTAATATTTTTTTCTCTATATCTTCTAAACCATTATAAATATCAATAAGTTCACCAAAATCATTTTCGTTCAATGAGATGGCTAACGTATTAATCGTAAAATCTCTCCGTTTAATGTCCTGTGAGAATGTACCACGCTCCACTTTTGGGTTGCGACTCGCTCTATCATAAGATTCTTCACGTGCTCCTACAAATTCTAAAAAGTACTCCCCATGTTGAAATTGTGCTGTGCCGAAATTCTTATAAATAACTATTTTCTTCTCTTTGAGCTTTTTTGAAATTTCATTTGCAAATTCCACTCCATCGCCGACTATTAAGAAATCAAATTCTTTTTTATCCCTTCCAAGAAACAGATCCCTTACAAATCCACCAACTATATAGACTTTCTCTTCTCTTTTCGTTGCTAATTTTGAGAATTTAACTAAGAATGGATATTTCTCTAATTTTTCTTTTAAATTCATTTTTCTTTTTTCAATTTAACTTCATTTTTTCATTTATAGCTAAAACCATTTTATTGTTCTCTTCTATCTCATAATTAAAAAATGAATTTTTATTTAATCTCAGAGATTCCGTTGAATAGAATTCTGCTTTATTTATCTCTCCAATATTAAAAAAGTATTTACTCACTTTTAGAAAACTATATCCCAAATAATTATTTTTGAAATCGATAATTTTTATAATATTTTCGATTTCGTCAGAATATTCTTTTCTATTATCAGCGAGATCAATAATCTCGATTACTACATCAGCCCGAATTTCGGTGTTTTGATTACTAATTAACAATTTTATTTTTTCATCAGATTTAGAGAAATAAAACTTTTTAAATGAATCAGGATCGCTTTTTAGTAAATAAAGAACAGTACTCGCATAAGTAGAATAATTAATACTTGGTGAATTTTCGATTAATTTATTGAGATTAATAAATGTAGAATCTAACTTGCCCTCTAAGCCATATAGTTCAGCATTTTTTAACCAATAATTAAACTGATATCTTGAGCCTAATAAATATCTTTCTTGAGATAAGAAAAATTTATGAGCTTCTTCTATTCTTTTATTATAAACAAGAGAATTAATATAATAATTTAAATAGCTATAATTATTTGTTCTATCATAAAGTTTTCTAAATATATCAGAAGCCGAATCAAAATCCTTACTCTGGAAAAATTTTATTCCTCTTTCAAATTCCTTTGCTGCAAAGCGAGGACAGATCTTTTTAAATATTGTTTGTCCTCCAAAATAAAGTAAAGAATAATTTTTATCGTAACCATAACCGAGATTATCCAAATATTCAATATATTCTTCCCCTAATTGAGATATCTTTTTTTTATATATTTCTTTAAACGCACCGCTTTTATACAACATTAATAATTTTTCGTTTCCATATTTTTCAAGAATATATTTTAAGAATGACCCGGATACTACATAAGAAATAGATGAATAATTGCCAAAGAAACTAAATCCCGAAAATAAATCCTCTATTTTAATTGGATATGACTTTATAATATGATATGCTGCATAATGTATCGGTACACCGGCAAAATCATTTTCAATAGCCGTGGCTAAGCCCTCTAATAATGCCGGATTCAACTGATAAGGTAATTTCAGAAACGAATTACCAATTGAATAACTAATCGCATGAACTAACTCATGTTTTAATGTTCTATCGATTGACTGCTTTGTAATATATATCTGTTTCTGCCATGGTTTAGCTATATCTGCGTTTATTGAACCAATAAATTCGCCTTTCTCTATGTCATTCTCAAAAATGTAAGAATCAATTTTAATTTTCTCTTCTATCCCTAATTCTTGTTTTATTTCTGAATAATAATATTCATGCAATAAGGGTAGATACAATGAATCAAATTCATTTTCATTTCCTTCATAATAGATATTAAAATGCTCTGTTTGCTTAACCAAACTAAAATGATTATTTAATACACTCTTCGTTATAGAGAGGCCCAATAATCCTTTAATAGGGATATTAAGAGTAAATATTACAATGCAAAAGGTTATTAAATATATTTTCGCATTTCTATAATTCAGGATATATTTATATATAAATAAAGCAGATGAAAATAACACTACATTTAGAAATCGAAATAATAACAAGCGTGAATCTATTGAAATATTTTCATCATATATTGTCCCGGGGAAATATCCAAATATCAGATTATAAAACTTGAATCCGGGATTAAAATAAATCTCAATAAGTGGGCTAATTAATAAAAGTAATGTAATAACTAATAATATTAACGTAGCTTTATAACTTTTATAGAAGAGCGATATGTACATACCAAATGTAATTCCGAATAATAAATTTGGGACTGAAATAACTAAATAGAAAAATACCCCCTCACCAAATGGACATTCAGATAAAAATATAGTAGAAAATACTCCGATTACAAATGGTAAAAATATTATCAATAACAATACTGGATAATTATTTTTAAGAAAATCAATAATACCGGTTTTTCGAAAATATTTTATAGTATATAATGCAGAAAAGAAAAATATAATTATGGAATTAATTGCCGAGAATTCGAAATGCAATGTGTTAGTTAAGGGAAATGATACAATAATAAATTGTAGAATAATCGAAATACCAAAGAAGAAAATCTTGTAGCTATTATTTTTAT
The DNA here is from genome assembly GCA_001516025.1 of bacterium BRH_c32. Taxonomy (GTDB): domain Bacteria; phylum Bacteroidota; class Ignavibacteria; order Ignavibacteriales; family Melioribacteraceae; genus BRH-c32. Next base: position 95,751 of record LOEU01000014.1, read on the forward strand.
TCAATTAATAATCCGTTGAACTAACTCTTTTAATATTCGCACCCAATTGCGTAAGCTTATCCTCTATTTTTTGATATCCTCTATCGATGTGATAGATTCTTAAAACTTCCGTTTCACCCTCCGCAGCCAATCCGGCAAGAACAAGAGAAGCACTTGCCCTTAAATCAGTTGACATAACTTTTGCCCCTTTCAATACTTCCACACCTCTAATAACTGCGCTATTATTAGTAACTTGAATATTAGCACCGAGTCGATTTAATTCTGCCACATGGCTAAATCTATCATGATAAATTGTATCTGTAACCGTTGAAGTACCTTTTGCAATCGACATAAGCGCACTCCATTGAGCTTGCATATCTGTCGGGAATCCGGGATAGATTGAAGTTGTAACATCCACCCCTTTCAATTCACAATCTCTTGAATCAATTTGCAAACCATAATCTGTATATTCAATTTTAGTACCGGTCTCTTCAATCTTCGAAAGAATAGCATCAAGATGTGAACTGTTTTTGTACTCAAGTTCCACACATCCATTAGTTATTATCCCAGCAATTAATAGTGTCCCCGCCTCAATTCTATCAGAGATATTTTCAATCTCTACATCATTAAGAGTATCAACACCTTCAATCTCTAAGTTCGCTGTTCCTATGCCGGAAATTTTCGCACCCATTTTAATTAGATATTCAGCGAGTAAAGTTATCTCAGGTTCAATTGCAGCATTTGAAATCAATGTTGACCCTTTTGCTAAAACCGCTGCCATTAGTGTATTCCCCGTAGCACCCACCGATGAGATATCAAAATGAATTCGTTCCCCTATTAATTTTTTTGATTTGGCTATTATATAACCCGATTCTAATTCTATTTCCGCACCCAATTTTTTTATCGCCTCAAGATGAAGATTAATTGGTCTCGGACCCCAAGCACATCCACCCGGTAATGAAACTTTTGCATGACCATATCTCGCAAGCAAAGGTCCCAATACATAAACAGAGGCCCTCATTTTTTTTACATGTTCATAAGGAGCTTCGGTATTTGCTAGATTTTTTGTGTTTATTTCAAGTGTATGATTCTCGAATGTTAAATCTGCTCCCATGTGCTGAAGGAGTTTATTCATCGTAAAGATATCATTTACTTCAGGTATATTCTTGATTATCGATTTACCGCCATTAAGTATTGCCGCAGGCATCAATGCCAATGCTGAATTTTTAGCTCCACTTATCTTTACACGCCCTTCTAATCTCTTTCCGCCCTCAATTAAGTATTTATCCATGTTTATAATAATTTTATAATTGTTCCATTAATTCCTGCAATAAATATATCTCCGCTCGGACTTATTGCAAGTGAATTTAAATTGCTATATACTTTTGTTTTTAACTGTTTCCAATTCTCTCCGCTATCATTCGAAATTAATATTGCTCCTCTAATTCCAAGAGCTATCACATAATTTTCATTTATAAATTTAACCTTTTGGAAACCACCCTGTATGTTGATATTCTGTTTCTTCCAATTCCTACCATAATCGGTTGTTCTAAGAAGTGTCCCATTTCCTCCTACTATTATACCATAACCGTTCATATTAAAATCGATCGATTTTAAATACGTATCGGAGTTTGAATCCATTTTTATCCATGTTTCTCCACTATCGGTAGTCTTAAGAATTGTTCCTTCCCATCCTACTGCAAATCCTGATTTATCATCGGTAAAAACAATATCGTAGAGTAAATTATCCGAATTGGTGATTACCTGTTTCCAATTCATTCCACCATTCATCGTTTTTAAAATAATTCCATTATTCCCGGTAATGAAACCGAGATTTTCATTTTTGAAATAAATATTAAAAAACGTAATCCCGTCTCTCATCTGCATTGTTGGGACATCAATATAAGAAGCAAGGTAATCCTTACTCATTATTAGTGTTGCTGAATCACCTACTACAAAACATTTGCCTGAACGAAATGAGAATACATCATTCAATAATACTTTTGAATTGACGTTTACACTCTGCCAAGTTTTCCCGGTATCGCGAGATACTACGACGCTGCCCGAATCTCCGACTGCAAAACTCGTTTTTGAATCTGCAAACACTATTGAATTGAAATCATTATTTACTCCGCTATTCAAACGGTGAATTTTTTTATTAAATAAAGAATCACTTTCTTCTGCAAACAAAGATTCCACGCTATATTTCTTGAATTTTTCTAATTGATTGCTTTTTAATAAACCGTCCACCTGATTATAAACAAACCAAGATAATGCTAATAGAAAAAGTAGCATACCGGAGAACATTAATATTGAATATAATTTTATTCTAGGAGATGAATTAACTCTTTTCTGGAAATAACTTGTTTGTAACTTGGAAACGTTTTTTTCTAATTCTGCCAAATCGCTTTGAACATCTTCACAATCGAGATAACGTGAATTTGGATTCTTATCCATCATTTTTAAAATAATTTTATCTAAAACATCTGGAGTATTTGATATTAAGTCTCCAATCCTTGTTGGTTTCTTTTTAATTTGAGCTTCCATAATTTCATATTCAGTCTCAAAATTAAATGGAGGATTACCCGCTGCCATCTCATATAGTGTACAACCCAATGAATAAACATCACTCAAATGTGTTACGTCTAATCCTTTAACCTGTTCAGGACTCATATAAAAAACTGTTCCCACTTTAGAACCGGTTTTCGTTAAGTCTTTATCGAATAAAGATTTTGAAATTCCAAAATCCATTATTTTAGTAATGCCCTCTTTATTAAGCATAATATTAGAAGGCTTTATATCCCGGTGAACGAATCCTTTTTTATGAGCATAACCTAATCCATATAAAACCTGCCGTACAATATAAATTAAATCATAAAGATGAATTCTCCCCTGTCTCTGCAAAACTTTATCTAAACTCTCGCCCTCAACGTATTCCATTACGATACCAAGGAAATCACTATATTCTATAAATCCATAGACTGTAACGATATTTGGATGAGATAATTTAGCGTGGTTTTTTGCCTCTCTTTTGAAACGATCAATAAAACGAATTTTATCCGTCATTTGAGGTGTTAACATCTTGATCGCTACATATCGATCTAGCTTTGTATCATAAGCCTTATAAACAATTCCCATTCCTCCCTTACCAAGAACAGAAACTATCTTATAGTTATCAATTGTCTTACCAATTAGATTTTCCATACACCTTTGGATTTAATAATGTATAAATATAAAGATTGTTAGACATAAAATGAGAATAATTTTGAGTAAAATCATATTATATTCCGAAAATTAATAAATGAGAGTTTAAGATTCTTGATTTTTCGTAAATATAGAGTTAATTTTATTATTCTTTTTTGCGAGAGTGGCGGAATTGGCAGACGCGCTAGACTTAGGATCTAGTATCCGTAGGATGTGGGGGTTCGAGTCCCCCCTTTCGTACTAGTTAAAAATAATCAAATACGAGGTTACGTTGGAAGTTGTAATTAAAGACCCTGTTAATAGTGTTCAAGAATTAGAAGTTACCATTCCATATAGTGAGATAACAGAAGACATAGAAAAAGCATATCTCGAAGAAAGAAAAAATATTGAGCTCCCAGGTTTTCGCAAAGGTAAAGTCCCTGTTTCAATGCTAAAGAAAATGTTTAAAGAAGCCATTGAATATAGAGCAAGTGAAAAAATTGCAAATAGAAAATTCTGGGATGCCGTTGATGAGAATAATCTTAAACCAATTAGCACTCCTCAATTAACGGATATCGATTTTGTTCCTGATGAAAAATTATTCTTTAAAGTGAATTTTGAAATTAAACCAAAATTAGATTTAAAAGATTATACAAATCTTGAAATTGAAAAACCGGTATTTAAACTTCGACAAGAAGAAGTAGATAAAGAAAAAGAACATCTTCTTAAAACTCATATTCAATACAATCCTGCTGAAGCTGTCGATAATAAAGACTTCCGAATTACAGTAAATCTAGATCGCACTGATAAAGATGGCGTTTCTTTGGGGAATCCTAAAAGTGAAAATATCCTTATTCAATTAAATGACGAAAAGGTCAATAAGGATATTGTCGAAAATGCAATAGGTAAAAATATCGGCGAATCTTTCACTTTCTCATTTACCGATGAACATTTTCATGGGGAAGAAAAACATGTTGAAGAATTTCACTATTCAGCAGAGATCATAAAAATTGAAAAAATCGAACTCCCCGAACTTACCGATGAATTAGTAAAAACTGTTACAAAAAATAAAGCAAATAATGCTGCTGAATTAGAAGAACAGATTAAAGATAATCTTACTAAATTCTACACACAACAATCAGAAGAAATTTATCTTAATTCATTGCTCGATAAAATTGTTAAGAATAACGATTTTGAAGCTCCTAAGGGTTACGTTGAAATGGTGCATAAAAGGTTTATTGAAATGGAAAGAAAAAATGCTGCTCGTTATGGCAATAAAAACTTCGATGAGACTGCAGTTTCTGAATATTATAAACCTCGTTCTCTTTGGAATGCTAAATGGCAGATAATTTTAGAAAACCTTTCCGAAAAAGAAAATATTAAAGTCGATGAATCTCAATTAGAAGAATTGGCAAGAATTGAATCAGAAAAGACCGGGATCTCGGCAGATAAATTAATGAATTACTATAAAGAGAATAATAGAATCGATGCCCTTCTTGAAGAAAAAGTTATGGATTTTCTTAAATCAAACAATAAACCTATTGAAATTGATGCAGAAGAAAAATCGAAAAAGGATAAAGTATAATGAAACCTGAGATTTATAATCAACTCGTTCCTTATGTAATTGAACAGACCGGACGTGGCGAACGCGGAATGGATATCTTTTCTCGACTTTTAAGAGAAAGAATTATTTTTCTTGGCACTCCTGTTGACGACCATGTTGCAAGCTTAATTGTTGCTCAATTATTATTTCTTGAAGCTGAAGATGCCGAAAAAGATATTTTCTTATATATTAATTCTCCTGGTGGAAGTGTATCGGCTGGCTTAGCAATTTATGATACCATGAATTATATTAAAAATGATGTAGCTACTATATGCGTTGGTTTAGCTGCAAGTATGGGTGCCGTACTTCTTGCTGGCGGAGCTACTAATAAACGTTCTGCTCTTCCTAATTCAAGAATTATGATTCATCAGCCTTGGGTTGGTGGTCTTCAAGGACAAACTACCGATATCGAAATTCATGCTAAAGAAATGATTAAAACTCGTGATACTATTTATAAAATATTAGCTAAACATTCTGGTAAATCGATGGAACAAATTACTAAGGATTGCGAAAGAGATTTCTATTTAAGTTCCGCAGAAGCTAAGGATTATAAACTTATTGATAATGTTCTGGAAAATAGAATCACTCCGGCAAAAGAATCAAAGTAAAAAAAAGGGCTTATAGCCCTTTTTTTTTGTTTAATGTCTCTTTCTTTCTTTAATCTATATTTTTTTATTTAAAATTACTTATTTTTGACTGATAAACAAATTGGCACATTATGATTAATAGCGTAAACTTAGAACTAATCTCAAAAGTAAATTCCTTAATTGAAACTGCATTAAACGGAAAGGATTCATTTATTGACGATACTTGTAATTTCCTTGCTAATGAATTGGATCTTCAGGCAGTAGTACTCTTTAAAACTATTGGTGGAGAATATTTGACTCTTGGAAGATCAACTAATGCCAGGAAAAATTACATAAAAGGTTCAAAATTTTCTTGTGATGGATGCTCTTCCATTTCAAACTTTAATTCGCCTTTTGCCATTAATACTGATTCTAACTGCCAATTGCAGATTTCTGAATTTGTAATCTATGAAGGATGTTCTTCTTTCCAAGTTGGAATTAATGAATCAATTTTAATTAAAATCGCAAAGAAAACCGCATTCTCTAATAGCGATAAAGATTCATTGTTTGATCTGTTAACTTTGCTAAAATCTCATATTGCTATTTGGCTTAATATTAAAGGCGGCTCTATTCAAATAAACGACCTCCCTTTTAATAAACTAGTATTAGATTCCTCGCATGAATTAAGGAATCTAACTAATTCAATAATCGGCTTTATTAGTTTGCTTGCAGAAGAAAATTTAGCAAACTCAAATAACGATTATCTCTCTACCATTAAAAGAAATGCACAAACACTTTTAATGAACATAAATGATTTATCCGATTTAGCTAAAATTGAAACGGGAACAATTTCAAAAAACATTAAATTATCTAATGTCTGCGAAGTGATTAATGAAGTTACTGAAATATTCAGAAACAAATTGAAATCAGGTAATATCCAATTTAATCTCTCTCTCGCAGATGCTATCAATACTAAATTCCAATTAGAAGAACAGAAATTGCGCTATATATTAATTAATCTCCTTCAATTAAATATCGTAATGACTCAAAGAGGTGAAATTAATATTGATGCTTCATTATCCAAAGACAATCATATTAAGATAACTATTTCGGATAACGGAAAAGGGATTTCACAAGATTTACTACCAAAATTATTTGAACCTTTTGCAATCACTAAAGTGGAAGAATCAAAAAGTACAACTGTTTCCGGCTTGACTCTTACTCTTCTTAAAAAATATGTAGAGTCATTGGGTGGTAATATAACAGTTTCTAAATCTGAATCAGGTGGACTCACATTCAGTTTTACATTAAGTTCCGGTATTGCAAATAATTCAATTGAAAATACCCTCTCGCAATTACCTAAACCTACATTACATAATCAGGTATTAGTTATTGAAGAAGATTATGCTACGTCTAAATTAATGAGCAATTATCTTAACAAATGGGGATATAATCCTACTCTTGTTAATTCTGAAGAACAAGCGCTAACTTTAATAAATAAGGAACAATTTCTCGCAATTATTCTAGATATTGAAATATCTTCATCAAATGGATTAGAGCTTCTCAAGAAATTACACGAACATCCTAATTCTAAAAATATTCCGGTTATTGTCTGCTCAGTAGAACCCGAACAGCAAAAAGCTTTTATGATGGGTGCTGTTGAATATTTTATTAAACCAATAAATTATAATTTCCTCGTAGAAGTGCTTACAAGTTATAAATTAAAAAAAGATTCTAATGTTCTATGTGTTGATGATGACCTTCCTACACTTAATCTCGTTAAGAAAGCAATTGAAAGTGCGGGATTTAATGCAATTGCAGAAAACATTTCATCAAACGTAATGGAAATCATTAGCGATAAAGATATAGATTTGGCAATTGTTGATCTTGATATGCCAACTCCTAACGGATTTGAACTCATTAAACTTATTAAGTCAGAAAAGAAATTTGCTCATCTACCGATTATAATTTATACAGGTAAAGAGAATTATGCGGAAGACTTAAAAAGTATCGAGGGACTTTTCTCTGATCTGCTCGATAAGAAATCAACTAATATCGAAGACCTTGCTGATACTATCAATATGATGATAAATCGCTATGATTCTCCGCCTCCGGTCGAAGATGTTATTCAAAAAGATGATAATGTAATAAAAATATTATTGGCAGAAGATTATAAACATAGTCAGATAATTGTAACAAGGCTATTAAAGAAAAATGGATTTGAAAATATTGTAGTTGTAGAAAATGGCGAAGCAGCTCTTGAGATGTCGAAAAAGGAAAATTTCTCATTAATCTTGATGGATATGCAGATGCCGATAATGAATGGTTTTGAAGCAACCGAGAAAATAAGAAAACTTCCTGAATATAAAGATACTCCGATAATTGCTTTAACTGCATTTGCTATGAAGGGTGACAGAGAAAAATGTCTTGAATCCGGTGCTACTGATTATATTCCTAAACCGATCGATAGCAAAGACTTTATTGAAAAAGTAAAATATTATACAAACAAACTTTAATACTTCATTTGGTTTGTTTTAGGAGAAATATTAATGGAAAATATTAGGGTGAGATTTGCCCCTAGCCCCACCGGTTATCTTCATGTCGGTGGTCTTAGAACAGCTCTTTATAATTACCTCTTTGCAAAAAGAAATAATGGTAAATTCATTCTGCGAATCGAAGATACAGATCAGTCCCGCTATGTAGAAGGTGCAGTAGAAAATTTAATTAATGCACTTAAATGGTCCGGATTAGAATTTGACGAAGGTCCCGATAAAGATGGTGGATTTGGTCCCTATTTTCAATCTCAAAGATTAGATATTTATAATAAATATGCTGCTGAATTAGTCGAAAAGAAAAATGCTTACTATTGTTTTTGTACTCCTGAGAGATTAACTTCATTGCGTGACGAACAAAAGAATCAAAATCTTCAAGCAAAATACGATAAACATTGCCTATCTCTTTCAGAGGCCCAAATAAAAGAAAATTTAAATGCCGGTATTCCTTATGTTATTCGCCTCAATGTTCCTATCGGCGAAAAGGTAGTTTTCAATGACATCATTAGAAACCGTGTTGAGTTTGTAACCGCTACTATTGACGATCAAGTACTTATCAAAAGCGATGGCTTCCCTACCTACCATTTAGCTAATGTTATTGATGATCATTTAATGGAAATATCTCATGTTATTCGCGGTGAAGAATGGCTAAGCTCCACACCAAAACATGTCTTGCTTTATAATTTTTTTGGTTGGGAAATCCCACAATTCGCTCATCTCCCACTTTTGCTCAATCCCGATAAAACCAAGCTAAGCAAACGTCAAGGTGATGTAGCCGTTGAAGATTATCGTGCTAAAGGTTATTCTCCAGAAGCACTTGTTAATTTCGTTGCTCTTCTCGGTTGGAATGCGGGCGATGATAAAGAATTTTATTATATGGATGAATTGATTGAAAAGTTCTCTCTGGATAGAGTAAATAATTCAGGTGCAGTATTTGATATTCAAAAACTTAATTGGCTAAATACAGAACATTTTAGAAAGTTACCTAAAGATGCCCTCCTTAATCATCTAAAATCTGATATCGCAAATTCTGAATTCAATGAAAAAAAATATTCCGATGAATATCTTTTGTTGGTTATCGATTCAATGATTGAGAGAGTTACAAGTACTAAGGAAATATTGGAAAAAAGTCCTTATTTCTTTACGGAACCTATTAGCTACGAAGAAGAATCAAAAACAAAAAATTGGAAACCTGAAACACCTGAATTAATGAGTGAGCTTGCAAAAAGATTTTCTCTGCTTGGAGAGATTAAAGATAAACATGATTTTGAGCAGCCATTAAAAGAATTAGCTGCAGAAAAAGAAATCGGAGCCGGGAAATTAATTCATCCATTGCGCTTATCCGTTTCCGGAATGAGTACCGGACCCGGAGTCTATGATATCCTTTACATCATTGGTAAAGAAAAAACTATCTCGAGAATTGAAAAAGCGGTAAAAGCTATCTAGCTTTTACCCTCTTTTTTCGTCCAACTATCTCTCAATGTTACTGTTCTATTAAATACTAATTTATGTTCTGAACTGTATTTTGAATCAACACAGAAATATCCCGTTCGTTCGAATTGATAATGTTCGCCTACTTTAGCATCCTTTAATGATGGTTCGAGTTTTGCCCCTTCAAGAACTACTAATGAATTAGTATTTAATAATTCTAAATAATCTTTATCTTTTTCTGATGCAGGGTCTTCGACATTAAATAATCTATCATATAAACGGATTTGTGCATCAATTGCATGACGGGCAGATACCCAATGAATTGTACCTTTTACTTTTTTTGTCGAAGTGCCTACTCCACTCTTAGTATCTATATCATAAGTGCAATGTAACTCTATAACTTTACCCGATTCATCCTTAATTACTTCTTTACATTTTATTATATATGCGTAACGTAATCTTACTTCACCGCCGAGAATTAGTCGATGGAATCCTTTTGGTGGAACTTCCATAAAGTCAGTTGATTCTATATATAATTCATTTGAAAAAGGTAATATTTTTTTCCCCGCATTCGGGTCTTCAGGATTATTAATAGCTTCTAATTCTTCTATCTGATCTATTGGATAATTTGTTAAAACCACTTTGATCGGATCAAGTACACCCATTACACGATTTGCTTTTTTATTCAGGTCTTCTCTAACTGCGAATTCGAGTAAAGCTATATCTGTCATCGCATCTCTTTTTGCCACACCCACGATCTCTGCAAAATTGATAACTGAATCAGCCGAATAACCTCTTCTTCTTAATCCTGAAATAGTAGGCATTCTTGGATCGTCCCATCCGTCAACATGTTTTTCTTGAACCAACTGCAAAAGTTTCCTTTTGCTCATTACTGTATAACTTAAATTTAATCGTGCGAATTCGATCTGTTGTGGATGATAAACTTCGAGTGAATCCAAAAACCAATCATATAATGGTCTGTGATTTTCAAATTCCAAAGTACAAATTGAATGAGTAATCCCTTCAATTGAATCTTCAATTCCATGCGCCCAATCGTAAGTAGGATAAATGCACCATTTATCTCCTTGTCTGTGATGTTCTTCGTGAATAATGCGATACATTATTGGGTCGCGTAAATTAATATTAGGAGAAGCCATATCAATTTTTGCTCTTAGTGTTTTAGACCCATTTGGAAATTCACCATTTTTCATTCTTGATAGTAAGTCCAAATTCTCTTCTATGCTTCTACCTCTGAAAGGTGAATCAATACCGGGAACGGTTAAAGTACCTCTATTTGCTCTAATCTCATCGGCATTCATATCACATACATAAGCTTTACCTTTTTTAATTAGTGCCACTGCATATTCATACATTTGTTGAAAATAATCGGAAGCGAATAGAATTCTATCTTCAAAATCAGCCTTTAGCCATTTTACATCTTCTACTATAGAATCAACATATTCTTGTTCTTCTTTGCTCGGATTAGTATCATCGAATCGGAGATTGAATTTTCCATTATAGTCGCGTGCAATACCGTAATTTAAGCAGATCGATTTTGCATGTCCGATATGGAGATATCCATTTGGTTCCGGGGGAAAACGTGTATGTACCTTATTCCCCCATTTATCGGTTCTATTATCATTATCAATTATTTCATAAATGAAATTTTTGGATTTGTTAGATTTGTTTAAATCATTTTCCATATCATACCAAGCAATAAATTTTTAATTCACAAATTTACACAAATAGAGAACGCCCCTCAAATATATTAACGGAAAAGAATGAAAATATATTGATAAAATAAAACAATACTTGAATTTTGAGTTGTAGAAGTATATCTTTTAAGTTCGATTTTGAAATAAAAGATACTAATGCCGGAGTGGCGGAATTGGTAGACGCGCTGGACTCAAAATCCAGTGAGGCTCAAACTTCGTGCCGGTTCGAGTCCGGCCTTCGGTACATTATCCAGTAAAAGCCCTGTTAATCAGGGCTTTTCTGCTCCTATGATAAGCGATATTTGAGCCCACCCAGGTTTTGCCTTTATTAAAATCCACTCCCATCATTTCACCTTTACTCGTGCGAACTAAATTATTCACTAGTATCGGCTCTTTATCCCATAAATACATCAATCTAATTTCTACTTTCGAGTATCCATCAGGAGTTTTTATCAAAGGTGCATAATTTATTTTTTTCTGTATTATGAAATTTTCTTTATCTGGAATGACCTCAATATCGTCTTTTGTGATATTAACTTTTACTCCGCTTCCGGCAAATGAATAGAGTGGTTTCAAAACAAATTCTCTGATATCATATTTCTCAATATCAAATTCACTAAGAAAATGTGTCTCAGGTACACAGTCATATTTTAATTTCGGCAATGAATATTTGGATATTCGATAAAACCAATTTGGATGAGCCACCCATTCTATATTATACTCTTTCTTAAAATCTATTTCATACTTTATTTCTGTTCTTTTTAGTTCATCAAATATTACGCGGTTATAAATTCTTTCAATTAAAATCTTCTTTCCATCTTTCAAATAATAAAGTTTTCTGCCTTCGACAATAATCTCTGAAATACAAACAGGCTCGATTCCAATCAATTCTTTTGTCATCAAGAAATCGATTCTGGTCTTTTGCTTTTTCGGAGTAATTTCCAGTAACACAACATTTTCGGGAGATGAATTGCCTAAAACAATCTTGCGGAAAGCATCGATATAAGACTCAAAATTATAGCCATTAAAATAGGATTTATACCCTTCTTCGACACCCCATACTTCTCTATTAACTTTATTAACTAATGTCTGGAAACAATAAAGAGACGGGAATCCTTGCAATTCAATTAGCATCGGTTTATATGAGCCATCAGTATCAATCGTAACCGCGAAATCAATTTGGAGAAATTGTGGGTGATCGGACTCCCCAGGGACAGAATAATCTTCCGGCACTGCCTTAAAAGAATTCTTGAGGAAATCCGCATCGGTCAAATGCCGAGCAATTTTATCGCCGCTTTCTATTAATTTTTCCGTCAATTCATCCGATAAATAAAGCGGTGTTTCACATAAACGAAAATCTTCAACATTATCCGTTAAGTGCCAAATCTTATTTATATATTCCGAATATAATTCACTCGAAAACGAACCATTAAACTTTTCTCTTATCTCCGGAATCATCTATAAATTCAATCCTTGATTTGTCTGCTGAATAATAAAATCAACCACTTTTCTTAGGTCTCCGGTTTTTTCAAATACATCCAATTGCCTTTTAGCACCGGTTTTCATTTTAATCATTTCATGAATATAATTGATCTCGTCTCTGCTCCCGAGTTCATCAATTACTTCATCAACAAAATCGAGCAATTCATATATCAATGATGTGGTATCTACTTCAGCCGATTTACCGAAATCGATCATCTTTCCTTCGAGTCCGTATCTTGCAGCACGCCACTTATTTTCATTGATTAAAATTCTTCTATATAATCTAAAGCCAAGATTTCTCTTTAAAAGTTTATGAAGCTTTGCAACTACCGCTTGAATCAATGCAGCAATAGCAATAGTCTCATCGACTAACATCGGTATATCACAAATCCTTATTTCCAAAGTAGGATAAAATGGATGAGGTCTTACATCCCACCAGATTTTTTTTGCATTATCGATACAACCAGTTTTAATAAGCAGATCAACATACGAATCGAATTCACCCCTGCTATTAAAATGATCAGGAATTCCGGTTCTCGGGAAACGATCAAATATCTTAGCACGATACGATTTGAAACCCGTATTCCTCCCTTTCCAGAATGGTGAGCTTGTAGAAAGAGCAAATATATGCGGGAGAAAATATCTTACTGCATTCATTATATGAATCATATCTTCTTTATTATCAAGTCCCACATGAACATGAAGACCAAAGATCAAATTAGCACGTGCTACCTGCTGCATATCTTCTACTACACTATGATAGCGAGGATGATTTGTGATACTCTGATCTTCCCATTTAGAGAATGGATGAGTTCCGGCTGCCGCAATCTCTAATCCTTGCGCTCTTGCTATCTTAGCTAAGCTAGAACGGAGCTTTACGACTTCTAATCGTGCCTCTTGAATATTCCCGCATACATTGGAGCCGACTTCCACAACAGACTGGTGCATCTCTGCTTTCACCTGTTCTTGAAGAATCATTTTTCCTTCATCAAGAATCTGTTGAATATGCGATTTTAGTTCACGTGTTACAGGATCTATAATTTGAAACTCTTCTTCAATTCCAATCGAGAATAACTTATCTTCTGCCATAATGCTCCTTACTTAAAGGATTTGTCGTTTACAAAGGAATTAATAAATGTGCCCCAAGTAAGATTATTCTTACCCGGTTTATGCTCTTTGGCTTTTCTAATTGCCATCTTTGCAGCTGCATTTACTACCCAATTAAAATTCTCTTCACCCACCGAATATATATCGGCATCAGGTGCAGGATTGCAGAAATCGATTGCGTAAGGAACACCATCTTTAATGGCAAATTCAACTGTATTAAAATCATACCCTAAAGCGGTATTGAGCTTCAATACATATTCTTCTATTAGGTTATACATTTTCTTTTCAATCGGCTTTGGATTCTGAACATAGCGAAGATGATGCGGCTGTTTTGGGTCATAAGCCATGATCCTTACATCTCTTCCATCAATGCAATAACATCTATAATAATCTGTAAAATCGATCTCCTCTTGAAGCATCATAACTAATGTACCGGTTTCTCCATACGCAGTAAAAAACTCATCTTCATTATGAAGTTTATAAACATTTTTCCATCCTCCGCCTGCATAAGGTTTGAAAAATGCCGGGAATCCGATATATTTAAATATCCCTTCCCAATCCAATGGATATTCTAAGTTTCTCATCGATTTTTCATTCGTATCTGTTGGATGATTCTTAGAAGGAAGAAGAACGGTCTTCGGTACAGGAACACCAATTTTTACAGCAAGTGCATTATTAAAAAACTTTTCATCCGCACTCCACCAAAATGGATTATTTATTACTGCTGTCCCTGATATTGCTGCATTTTTTAAGACTGCTCTATAAAATGGAATATCCTGCGATATACGATCAACGATTACATCGTAAGCTAGTGGTTCACCTTGAATTATTTTATTAAGTTGAACAAATTCTGCGCTAATCCCCGCTTCATTCATAGAATTAATTTTTTCTACAAATGCTGGAGGGAATGTATTTTCTTGCCCGAATAAAATACCGATCTTTTTCATATTCACCTATAATTTAATTTGGGATAAATAGGACGGAAACATTTCTTTCCACCAATTCCAATCATGCCCCGTCTGTGGTCTAATATCTAACCAGTGTGGAATTCCTTTTTCTCCTAAAATAGAAGCTATTCTCTTGTTTTCACCTAAACAGATATCCCATTCGCCTGTACCTAACGCGATACCCATATTCTTTATCTGATTTAAATACCATGGGTCGTACATATTCTGCATGTAATCAGGCGGATTATTGAAATAACTGTTTTCATCATAATAACCCATTATAAACTGCTTTATATCGAATGCTCCTCCCATACTGAAAAGGTAACCTACTTTATCAGGATGACGAAAAGCAATATTCAAAGCGTGATATCCGCCGAAACTGCAACCTGCTACTGCCACTTTTGGAAATCCGGTTTCATATTTCGCAAATTCTATTACGTCATTCAATATACATTTTTCATAAGCTATATGTGTCTTTACTCTATCGGCAGGATGTATATTATAATTATACCAACTTTCTGAATCTAGGCTATCGGGACAGTAAACCTTGATTTTACCTTCATTAATTAAATGAGAAACAGAATCTATCAATCCGAAATCTTTATTCTCAAAAAATCTTCCCTTGGATGTGGGGAATAAAACTACCGGATATCCTGAATCTCCAAATACTAACATTTCAAAATCTCTACTCAAGTATTGAGTGTACCACTTGTGATAAAACTCTTTCATTTTGGTTTATAGGGGAAAAGTTTAAAGTAATAATTGATTTAGGAATTTAATATAACTAAGAGATAGGATATATGCACTAAAGAAATAAAAAAGGCAGGTTTTGAGCCTGCCTTTTTTGAATTATTATGAAAGAATTTTATAGCTTTGGAGAGTCTTCATATAGTTTGCACGTTCAAATGCAGCCGGTTCTGCTACTGATTTTTGACTCATGCTCCCTTTCATCAAATCGATCGAATTATATTCATTTTCTCTCATCCAATCTTCTAATCCTTTCAATATATCGGTAATTCTCGTAATTCCATTTTTCAATAATTCAGAACATACCATTGCAATATCACCACCGGCCATCATCACTTTTATTACATCTTCGTGAGAATGAATTCCGCTTGTTGCGGCTAAACTGCATTTTACGTTATTATATAAAATTGCAATCCATCTTAAGGGTAGTCTCATTTCCCAATTTGAACTTAAAACTAAATTAGGTACTACTTCTAATTTTTCTAAATCAAAATCAGGTTGATAAAAACGGTTAAATAACACTAATGAATCTGCACCTGCATTATCTAATCTTCTTGCAATATTAGACATTGATGTAAAGAATGGACTAAGCTTAACTGCAATGGGAATCTTTACATTGCTTTTTACTGCTTGAAGTGTATCAACATACATATTCTCAATTTCCGAACCGGTTATGTTCGGATTTGTTGCTATGTAGTACAAGTTTAGTTCTAATGCATCGGCTCCGGCATCTTCAATGCTCTTGGCATATTTTACCCAACCGCCATTACTAACCCCATTTATACTTCCGATAATTGGAATTTTTACTGATTTTTTTAGGTCAGCTATATGATCCAAATATTGATATGGCGTTAAATGAAACTGTTCCGGTTCCGGAAAATAACTTGTTGCTTCTGCATAACTTTCTGAACCATAAGAAAGATAATGATCTAATTCACCGGATTCATGAGTTATCTGTTCTTCAAATAATGAATAAACTACTACTGCAGCCGCACCGGCATCTTCCATTGCTTTTACAGAATCTACACTCTGTGAAAGAGGCGATGCTGATGGAACTATCGGATTTTTTAACTGCAATCCCATATATTTTGTTGTTAAATCCATTTTATCTCCAATTTTTCAATTAAACTTATCTTAATTAGTTTGTTGTTTCTTCTTTTTTATCACTAAAATCAAATGATGCCATCTGCTCATATAATTTCCATCTCTTTAATACATCTTCTTGAGCTAATTTTAATAATACTTTAGCTTCTTCAGGATGAGATTTTGTTAGCATCTTATATCTCGTTTCAGTATAAATGTAATCTTGAAGTCTAATTTTTGGTTCTTTCGAATCAAGTTTTAATGGATTCTTTCCTTCTAATAAATTATTAGGATTGTATCTGAATAAAGGCCAGTGACCGCTTTCAACTGCTAATTTTTGCTGATCTAATCCCTTAGCCATATTAATACCATGTGCAATACAGTGGCTATAAGCAATAATTAGTGATGGTCCGTCATAAGCTTCAGCTTCTAAAAATGCTTTTATTGTATGAGCATCATTTGCGCCCATCGCCACTTTTGCAACATAAACATTCCCATAAATCATAGCCATCATACCTAAATCTTTCTTCCCGGTGGTTTTACCTGCTGCGGCAAATTTAGCCACTGCACCAAAACTTGTGGATTTAGACATTTGTCCGCCTGTATTTGAATATACTTCTGTATCTAATACAAGAATATTAACATTCTTTCCTGATGCCATTACGTGATCTAATCCACCATATCCAATATCATAAGCCCAACCGTCACCACCTATAATCCATACAGATTTCTTAACTAAATAATCCGCTAATTCTAGTAATTTCTCGGCATCCGGTGTCTTTAATGAACCTATTTTCTCTTTTAATTCTGTTACTCTTTCTCTTTGTTCATATATTCCGACTTCATTTGTTTGGTCAGCATTTAATAATGAATCAACTAATGCTCCACCTATATCATTCTTAAGAGTAACTAATAATTCTTTAGCAAATTCAGTTTGTTTATCGATCGAAAGTCTCATACCCATACCAAATTCAGCATTATCTTCAAATAAAGAATTTGACCAAGCCGGTCCTCTTCCTTCTTTATTCATTGACCATGGAGTAGTTGGTAAGTTACCGCCATAAATTGATGAACATCCGGTAGCATTCGCTACAATTGTTCTATCACCAAATAATTGAGATACTAATTTTACGTAAGGTGTTTCTCCACAACCTGAACAAGCACCTGAATACTCAAATAATGGTTCTAATAATTGGCTACCTTTGACGGTCGTTAAGTTAGCTTTGGTTCTATCAAATTCAGGTAAATTCAAGAAGAAATCATAATTTGCTCTTTCTTGTTCTCTTAATGGAATTTGTGGAGCCATATTTAATGCTTTTAGTCTTACTTCTTTCTTATTCTTTGCAGGACATACTTCAAAGCATAATTCACATCCAGTACAATCTTCTGCTGCCACTTGAATTGTATAAACAGAATTTTCAGGGAATTCTCTTCCTTTTGCTTCCATCCATTTGAACGTTGCAGGTGCATTTTCTAATTCTGATTTGCCATATACTTTTACTCTAATAGCTGCATGTGGACAAACTAAAGTACATTTATTACATTGAATACAAATTTCAGAATCCCAAACAGGTATTTCTAAAGCGATATTTCTTTTTTCCCATTTAGTAGTTCCTGATTGGAATGTTCCATCAACAGGCATTTGGCTTACTGTTACAAAATCTCCCTTTCCTTCCATCATCCTTGCAAGTACATCTTTTACGTAATCAGGAGCTTTATCTGAAACAATCGAAGGAATTTCTATTGTGCTTGTTGCGGTTGCAGGGATATTGATTTTGAATAGGTTAACCAAAGTTTGATCTACTGCTTCAAAATTCTTTCTTACAACTTCATCACCTTTTGCACCGTAAGTTTTCTTTATCGATTTCTTAATCTGCTCGATAGCTTCATCTTTTGGTAATACACCTGAGATAGCAAAGAAGCAAGTCTGCATGATTGTATTTACTCTTGCTCCCATACCGGTATTAAGTGCTACGGTATTGCCATCGATAGCATAGAATTCTAATTTCTTATCGATAATCTGCTGTTGAGTTTTCTTAGGTAGCATTCCCCAAACTTCATCCTGATGATAAGGACTATTTAATAAGAATGTACCGCCATCAACAATATTTTCTAATACATCGAATTTCTCTAATAGATTAAACTGATGACATCCTACAAATTGTGCTTTCTGGATTAAGTATGTTGAACGAATTGGTTTCTTGCCGAATCTTAAGTGAGATACAGTTGTAGAACCTGATTTTTTGGAGTCATAAACAAAATAACCTTGTGCAAAGTTTTCTGTTTCTTCGCCGATAATTTTGATTGAATTCTTATTCGCACCGACAGTTCCATCAGCACCAAGTCCATAGAATAAACATCTTTTAACGTCCCCTGTTTCCGTAGTAAAATCAAGATCAAAATCTAAACTTGTGAATGTAACGTCATCATATATACCAATAGTAAAATGATTTTTTGGTTTATCTTGATTTAGATTATCAAAAACAGCTTTTACCATTGAAGGAGTAAATTCTTTGGAAGAAAGACCATATCTTCCTCCAATAACTTTTGGCATTTTTTCGAATTGTGTTTCTCCGTTTGCAAATGCTTCTGAAATGGATGTTACAATATCCATATATAATGGTTCGCCGAGTGAACCCGGTTCTTTTGTTCTATCTAATACTGCTATTTTTTCAACTGATTTTGGAAGTGCTTTTAATAAGTGCTTCGTAGAAAATGGTCTGAAAAGTCTAACCTTAACAATAGCAACTTTTTCGCCTAATTTTTCTGTTAAATAATCTACTGCTTCTTCAGCAGCTTCTGCACCTGAACCCATCAATACAACTACTCTTGTGGCATCCGGGGCACCATAATAATCGAATAAATTATATTTTCTACCTGTTACTTCGGCAAATTTATCCATTGCATTCTGAACGATATCAGGACAAGCATCATAGAATTTATTTACAGTTTCTCTGCCTTGGAAATAAACATCAGGATTCTGAGCAGTACCACGTATAAATGGACGATCAGGAGTTAATGCTCTTGCTCTGAAATTCTTTACTGATTCTTCATCTATCATTGCACGAATATCTGCATCTGTCAATTCTTCAATTTTCATTACTTCATGCGATGTTCTGAAACCATCAAAGAAGTGAACGAATGGAATTCTTGATTCTAATGAAGCTTTATGAGCAATCATTGCCGTATCCATTACTTCTTGAACTGAATTGGAACAAAGAAGTCCAAATCCCGTCTGACGAGTGGACATAACATCACTATGATCACCAAAAATCGATAAACCTTGGGCTGCTAATGAACGAGCTGTTACATGAAAAACCGCAGGTGTTAATTCACCGGCAATTTTATACATGTTTGGAATCATTAATAGCAAACCTTGTGAAGCTGTGAATGTAGTTGTTAGAGCACCGCTCTGTAATGAGCCGTGAACCGCACCTGCTGCTCCACCTTCACTCTGCATTTCGGTTACCGATGGAACTGTACCCCAAATGTTTTTTGTATTACCGGCCGACCATGCGTCCGAAAGTTCTCCCATCGGTGATGATGGCGTAATTGGATATATAGCTACTACTTCACTCACCCGATAAGCAACGTGTGCAGCGGCTTCATTTCCGTCAATGGTTATTTTTCTTCTTTCCATTAAACATCCTTAGATTTATTAAAAATTATTATTTTATACAATATTCACTACTCTTCGCTCAATAACCTTGCCACTTTTCATTTTCCCTTTCCCCCCTTTTTTGAGCCATTTTGAGGTTTTAGACAGGATAATAGCATCTCTTATCTATTGGTCATTAGAAAATAAAGTTCTTTTATCTTATTTATAAGAATTGTTTTTTCGACCCCTAAAATAAGAATAAATCCTGATAAAATAAAGATATCCTTATCGGATATTTTTACTTTCGTTTCCCCCCACCACAATCACTTCAAATCCGTACTTATCTCTTATCTTTTGAACTGCTTTTAGCATTTTTTTGCGCGAAATTCGTGAATCTTCAAATAAAAATTCCTGCTCTACCGCTTCGCTGAAATTTGTAGTGTGAACACCTATTAATCTTATTCCCACCCGCCTATTGTAATTATTACGAAATAACTTCACTACATTCTCGTAAATTATTTTATCATCATCGGTTGCGGTGATTGTCTTATCCCTTATTATAGTACCAAAATCGGAATACCTTAGCTTAATCCCCACTGTGGAAGTCTGCCAATTTTTGTTCCTTATACTTTGCCCCACTTTAGAAACTAAATTGAATAGGACCATTTCCAATTCATTCTTATCGACAACATCAATTTCAAAAGTTGTTTCTTTTGAAATGCTTTTTCTTTTATGCGAAAGAGTTAATAATTCGCTCCCTTCACCATTTGCCCTATTCCAAAGCGAAATACCATACTTGCCGAATAAGAGAGAAAAATAATCTTGAGGAGTGTTTTGTATATCGGAAATAATATAAAAGCCTTTTGAATTGAGAGTCCTCTCTGTTACTTTGCCCACTCCCGGAATGACCGAAATAGGCATCGGAGCAAGGAACTCTTTCTCGTATCCGGGTATTATATACGTAATTCCTTTCGGTTTCATACAATCCGAACCAATCTTCGCAACATTTTTATTGCTTCCAATCCCTATCGAACATGGAAGCGAAAGCTTATCCCAAATCTCTCTCTGCAATTTGGAGGCAAACATAAAAAGAGAACCATAAATATATTCACAGCCCGTAAAATCCATAAAAAATTCATCTATCGATGTCTGTTCTATCATTGGGGAATAATTTTCAAGTATCTTCTTTACATTCTTTGAAAAACGGGTATATTCTTTATGACTTCCATGTAGATATATCCCATGCGGACAGAGTTTAAACGCAGTTTTTATCGGCATTGCCGAATGGAGCCCATACTTTCTTGCTTCGTAAGAACATGCCGCCACTACACCTCTGCTATTCGGGTCTCCCCCCACAATTACGGGCTTTCCCTCCAATGAAGGATCTAATACTCTTTCGACCGATACGAAGAAAGCATCTAAATCAAGATGAAAGATTGTTTTCATCATCCTTCTTTTATCTCGCTTAATCCCAAATATTGGGGATGTAAATAAGAATTAACTTGCATTTTCTTTTCTAAAAAGTTAATATAGTGTACAAATGTTTACTATCTAAATATGCTTAATTCTAAAGACAATATCAAACAAAAAGACTCGATAATCGATATGCAAAATTACCGACTTCCCGGTAATCCCGCTAATATAGTAAAATTGCATACACATTTTAGGGGAAGCTTCGATAAAGTCGGCTTCGATATCTATGATTATGAACTCCTCTTTAATGACGAGGCTACGCGGCAATTAATGCGGCGAGGCGATACTATCGGTTGCTTTTATATCGAATCACCCGGAATGCGCTCATTACTAAAACGGCTTAATTGCGATACATTCGAAATGCTTACCGCCGCAAGCTCGGTAATCAGACCCGGAGTGGCAGAAAGCGGAATGATGCAGGAATTTATAGATCGGCATAAACAACCCTCAAAAAGGAAATATCTAATCCCCGAAATGGAGGAATTTCTCGGAGAAACCTATGGAGTGATGATCTATCAAGAAGATGTGATTAAGGTGGTGCATCATGTAGTCGGTATGTCATTAGAAGAAGCCGATCTGCTTCGAAGGGCAATGAGCGGCAAAATGCGCTCCCATTCGGCAATGCAGCAGCTTATTAATCGTTTCTTCCAATGCTGCGATGCGCGCGGATATAGCCAAGAGATTGCTCAAGCACTATGGGATCAGATCGATTCATTCGCCGGATATGCTTTTTGCAAAGCTCATAGCGCATCCTTCGCTCTCCTTTCCTTTCAAGTCGCTTTCCTAAAGACCCACTACCCTGCCCATTTTATGGCAAATGTACTCAATAATGGGGGCGGGTATTATTCCCCCGAAGTTTATATAAACGAATCAAAAAGAATGGGGATCAAAATCCTTCTCCCTTCAATCAATGAAAGTCTTTGGGAATATAAAGCTGAGCGTAATAGTATCAGACTCGGCTTCCTCGCTATTAAAGGTTTTGATAATTCCTTCGCATTGAAGATTATACGTGAACGAAATTCCAACGGTAAATTCGTTTCCTTAGCCGATTTTATAGTCCGCACGGGCATCGGTTATGAACATACAAAAAAACTAATCGCATGCGGTGCCATGGATTGCTTCAAGGAAACTCGCCCCACTTTAATGCGCTTAATCGATATCTATTATCATAAAAGAAAAATTTTAGATAATAGTTATAACGATCTATTCATGAATGATAGTTTTCGGCTTGAAGAGGAGATAAAAACAAGTACTGAATACTCAATAGAAGAGATCTGCTCAATCGAATATGAAACTTTCGGATATATGGTTAGCCGCCATCCCCTTCATTTTTTCTATACTGCTGTATCTGCTCCCGATATAATAAAATCTGCCGATCTAAAAAACTATAAAGGAAAAAGAATCAAAATGATCGGCTGGTATATGGCGTCTAAAAGAATAAAAACAAAGAAGGGAGAAATTATGAAATTTCTATCGCTCGAAGATCTATCGGGCACTTTTGAAGCGATCTTTTTCCCAAAAATTTATAATATTTTCGCCGAGCAAACAATCTCTACCGGACCTTACCTGCTCGAGGGAAAAGCCGATTTAGAAAATGGGAATAATATAATTGTAGAAAAGCTGCGGCTACTTTCGAGCATGGATACTCTTTCGATTACACGCAAAGACAGCTCCGAGAATAACTATTTCGGGGATGTGGAAAAAGTAGCTGAAGAAGAATTTGCGCTTGCTGCCAAGCTCGATAAAGAGAAGCTCAGACGCGCTTATGCGATCTAATTCCCGTTAATATCAAAAACCTGCGAGTTTTTACCGGGATACTCTTCCGCCACTTCATCCGCAATATTATTTATCGTATCTCTCAATACTCCGAGCGACCGCTGACTAAGAAGATCGAGCTTCATTAATCCGATATCCTCCACTCCATGCATATCGGGCTGAGTGATAATTAATCCTAAACCTTTATTTTTTGCGTATTGAAGTGCTAAATAATTTGTAAGCGGTTTTGGACTTATTACCAATCCGCTCGGATGAATACTTATATGGCGCGGGAATGAAGCTAATCGGGCGGCTAATTTTACAATAGTTCTCCATGGCTCGGAATCGAATTTCAAAGAACGTGTTTCGGGGAATTTTTCGGCTATATCGGGAAGATTTTGAGCACTCGTCCATGGAATAAATTTACTGAACTTCGATATCTCCGAATCAGGAATGCCGAATACCTTTGCTGTTTCTCTAAAAGCAGAACGTGCTCTGAATGTAACGGTTGTCGAGATCATTGCTACTTTATCATAACCATGCTTTTCATATACATATTTTACTATCTCATCCCTCTCTTTCCACGAAAAATCTAAATCGACATCAGGAGGAGATTTCCGTGCAAAATTAAGAAAACGCTCAAAATAAAAATCGTATTTAAGCGGATCCACCTGCGAAAACCCGAGTCCGTAACAGACAATGCTATTAGCTGCTGATCCACGCCCGATCATCATCATTCCCCTTCTCATCGCTTCCTGAACTACATCCCAGATAACTAAGAAATATTTCGAGAGATAGAGCTTATCAATTACATCTAATTCCTTATTCACTCTATCCCTTACCGCTCCATCATAAACTTTATAAATCTTCTTTAGGTTTGTCTTTACGATATTTGTTAATTCTTCATGATAAATCGATTGAAGTCCGCTTTCCTCATCCACAAATTTATTCTTTCCTAATCCTAAATCGATATTCACATGTTCCACAATATGATTTATATTCTCAAGTGAATCGGGAATATCTTTGAACTTAGCGATAAATTCTTCCGAACTAAGCAAATGATAGTTTTCATCCACGGTTTTCTCCTCCCCAATATTCTTAAGAGTGCCCTTTTCTCTTATCGAAGCAACTACCTTATGCAACATAAAATCATCTCTATTTTGCATATATGCGGGATGCGATGCAACTATTTGAATATTATTTTCCCGTGCATACCGTAAAAGAGAATTACTTTTTTTCATTGCCGCAGGGACAAATATTAATTCGGCAAAAACATTCTTAGCTATCTCATTCATCTTTGAATACTTCTCAAGCACCTGAATCGAAGAAGAGATACAAAAAATATCTTTTAAATTAAGAAGAGAAAGATTCAATAATGAAAATTCTTCATTGAGTTTCCGTGAAGTGATTATCTTACACATCCCTGCAAAACCATGGCTCGTTCGGGGAATAAGGATTGTGCTAATCTCGGGATTCGAGGGCTCTGTAATAAAAGTCCCCATAATTGGTTTTAGTCCAACGGCGAGAGAATCTTTATAAAACTTTATTAACCCATACATTCCATTTGTATCGGTCAAGACCGAGTAACTGCTCCCGATTGAAAGCGCATGCTCAATTATTTTCTCAATCGGGAGCACGCTCTCTAATATTGAGTAATTTGAATGTATATGAAGCGGGAGCACGTTTAATCTCTTTATCCTATCGCAATCTTTTTTAAGCGTGGATATGCTTTTAGCGTTGTTGGCGGAATTGCAATCTTTGTTCGATTTTTTAATAGGTGGAGAAATTGCAAGGCATTAACCGTTGCACCTCCATTAGGGTGATTATTGAATATAACAAATACTTTTTTTACTCTATCAAATATTTCCCTACTTTTCATCTCAATTTCTATTAATTCTGCGGGAGAATATAGATAATCATATCGAGCACTTTGTTCGGAATAAGTTTTATCAGTTCCGAAACTCCTAATAGAATTTTTCCATTCGCTCTTGTTCCTTCCATGTAATCTCAAGTAGTAGCTCTCTGACGTTACAATTGGTTCGAATGATACTGCCGCACCGAGAATCGGCTGGTCAATTGTACAAATTGCTATCCCTTTTTCTTTAGCAAATTCCTCAATTTCATTTTTTTGCCATGAATTATGCCTAAATTCAAGGAAGATTTCATATTGTTCGAAAACCTCGAGTAAATTGCCTAAGTACTCTAAATGTATAGTAGTTTCATTGAATGAATATGGGAACTGAATTAAGATTCCCGCCAAGCGATTATTCTTATTTAAGGTATCAAGCAGCCATCTAAAGGATAATATTTCTTCTTCCGAATAGATTTTCTTATGAGTAAAATCTTGGTTCAGTTTAATGATAAATCGAAAATCTGCTAATTCCTCCGTCTTTCTTAGCCACCCTTCTATAACTTTGCGATTAGGATATGTGTAGTAAGTAGAATTAACTTCTACGACATTAAAATATTGAGAATAGTATGTGAGCCAATCGAAACTCTTTGATTGAGCCGAAGGATAAAATACTTCTTTCCAATCATCATACGACCAGCCGGCTGTGCCAACGAATACTTCAGGCATTATCCTCACCGAAGAAATTAAGCTGTTTCTCTTTTCCTACTAAATTATCCTCGTGCTCCAGAAGCCATTTTTTGCGCCATAGACCCCCTGCATAGCCAGTTAAACTGCCGTCCGTTCCTATTACTCGGTGGCACGGTATAATTATCGAAATCTTATTCTGTCCATTTGCGTTTGCCACAGCACGAATCGCCTTCTTATCACCTATATTCACTGCCTGATTAAGATAAGAGAGAGTCTCGCCAAAAGGAATTTTCAATAACTCATCCCACACTTTTTTCTGAAATTCAGTCCCTTCGGGAGCAAGCGGAAGATCAAAATCTCTTCTCTCACCTTTAAAATATTCATCTAATCGCTTATAACATTCATCAGCAAGATTACATGAATTTGTATTAATTATAAATTCAGAATCGATAAAAGATACTTCTTTTATATCAGTTTCTGTGGCGGCTATCTCAATTAAGCCAATTGGTGAATTGTAGTAATTCTTAAATAACTCTTTCATAATTACCTCTCTTAATTACTATCCATAATTCTATAAATACCGACTGCAACACCAATCAGTCTTAACCCTTCGTAATTGCAATTAATCTTTATAGTTTTATATTCTTTATTCTCGGAGCGGAGTTCAATCTCCTCCCCAAATTTCATATATCTTTTTATAACTGCTGTATCATCTAGCACCGCTACTACAAAAGAACCATTTTTAATTGCTACGGCAGTATTTACTATTACTAAATCACCATTAAAAATATAAGCATCCTTTAAGCTATCTCCTTTGACTCGCAATAAAAATGAAGTTGCTGCTATTTTTACGAAACTTGGCAATTCCACTGAATCGATTGAATCGGGATATATAACTAATGGATTCCCTGCTGCTACTTCGCCAAGTACCGGACGAGGGACAAATATCTTATCCTCTATCACAGGTTCTATCGATCTCGATCTATTTGGAGTCTTTTTTAGATAACCTTTCTTTTCTAATGCATTTAAATGCTGCTGAACCGTAGAGCGGTTTTTGTATCCGAATCGCTCGGATATTTCCGCTAATGTGGGGGGAATGGAATTATTAGACCTCTTCTCAATAATAAAATCTAATATATCTTTCTGAATTTTAGTGAGTTCTATTGACATCTTCTTTTTACCATACATTTGTATGGTAAATTAAGAAAATAGCGAGTTTCTGTCAAGATAAATTTTCTTGTAATTATCTTAAGCGAATAGCTTCCTAAGAATAGTTAAGATTTTTTCTCTCATAAGTGGTTTGGGTATAAAATCACGGAATCCGGCTGCTATAAAATTTTCTTTGTCGCCGGGCAATAAGTATGCCGTGGATGCAATAATTGGTGTGTTTGAATAACCGGGCATCTTCTGTATAATTCTTAAAGCATCAAGACCATTATATTCCCCTTTCAGGTTGATATCCATCATTATAAAATCAAATTTCTTTGTTTTTAAAAGTGGCAAAGCTGCCTCAAAACTCTCGGCAAATTCTACACTTTTTAGATCTTTTAATTGTACTTTGAATAATATCTGCGAATCAACTTGATCTTCTAAATACAAACATGATAATCTAGTTAAATCAATATTTCTGACTTCAGTTGCCTCTTCTTTCTTTTCAGTTATTTCCACTTTAAGAATTTCATTTTGCTTAATTGAAGATGAAGTATCTTCAGGAAAAGGAGCTACCGTTTCTTTGCTAATATCAGTTCTTATGGTTTCTTTGAACTTTATCGGGAAAAGAAACAGAAATTCGTTTGGAGTAGAATTCATCTCTAATACTTCTGTCTTAATCGAAAGTACTTCAATTAATTGAGTAAAAAGTTTAACCGAGAAACGAGATAAGCCATAATTCTTTCTAATACTATTTTCATCATCTAATAATATCTCTTTTATAGCCTTTAAAAGTAATTGAGTAATGCCCGATTTTGTATCCATTAATCCAATAGAACAATAATTCTTATCAAAATTATTTACCGAGAAATAAATTGATGATTCTCTTGATACTTGCATCGTAAAATCTAATAACAGAGATAAAAACGAAATCAATTTAGATTTATCTGTTTCTAATTTAATCGTCTCCGGAAAATTATTATATTTTATTGAAGCACCCTTAGTCTTTATTGTTTTAATATTTTGATTCTCTACTTCATTAAATATTTCGGAGAAACTAATCTCTTCCGGCTTAATCTTAGTATTCTTTTGTATTATGCGAGAATACTCAACAGCATTATCCATTATATGTAATAGCAATTTCTGATTTTGCTTAATTATATCCACTGCCTCTTTCTGTTCGTCAGAAGGATTCTCTATACTTTCATTGATCTCTTGAACAAAACCAAGAATAACGTTTATCGGAGTTAGTATTTCATGAAATACATTTGAGAGAAAAGGTGCATCAATTTTTTTTGAAGATGAATCTTCTGAGGAAACATCTGTTACAGATGTTCCTTCTAAGCGTATAATTATGCTGAAAGATTCTACATCGTTTTTATAGTCAAAAATTGGTGTAACTATTACTTTTGATTGAACTAAATCTCCATTATTCTTCTTTAGAGAAATTTCGACATGAGTAGTGCGTGTAATATTAGCATAAAATATATCTTTATTTACTCTTGCACGTTCAGAATCCCCTACCAGACTCAAGAAAGGTCGTTTTTCCAAATCCTTCTTTGAATAACCAAGTTTCTTAGTTACTAATTCATTTGCTGTAATAATAAATCCATCACTATCCGTAACTAATAATAATTCATTACAATTTTCATATAGTGCTTTGTATATCGTGTTCTTTTTTTCTGATTCAATGGCTTCGGTAATATCTCGAATAATATTAAGATGTGTTTTCGTTCCATTAAATTCGATTTCGGATGAGCTCATTTCGACAAAAATAGTACTATTGTCTTTTCGTTTCTGACGCCATGGACCTCTAAATTTTGTTGAATCCGGTTTTTTATCCTTCTCACTTAGAAGCGTTTGGATATCTTCCGCTGAATAAAGATCAGTTAAATCCAAATTTATAAATTCATTCCTACTATAACCATACAACTTTAATGCGGCATCACTCACTTCTCTAAACTTTAGGTTCTCTAAATCATATACAAATATTGGTTCAGGATTGTTTTTTATTAAATAATCGGTATATTTTGCTTTTTTCTCTAATTTCTGAATTTCACTGTCTTTCTTAGAAAATAATATCTGAATCCCATCCGGTTTATTATCGAAATCTAAAATCCCGACTATTTTAACCTCTAAGAGATAATTATTCCTACCTGTGAAATTATATTCCAATATTTTTTCACTATTATAATTCGCTATTTTTTTATATTCAGCAATTGCGTTTAACAGTGGAGCAGAAAAAACTTCAAATATGCTTTGCCCGATAATTTTTCTATTCAGATTAAGCTCAAATAAGCGATCAAATTCAATTGAAGTATTTATTACAGAATCTTCTTCATCAATAATTACTATTGGAACAGCTAAATTCCTTATATACTCAGTGGATTTAGATTCGTCTAAATTTTCAGTTTCATTTTTTCCTATTGAAGAATATATATACGCCAATACATTATTATCAATATCGAGTATTGGGAATGCCATTAATAGCTGATTGAAGCCTTTCTCTTTAAGAGTTGGTATTGCAAGACTATCAATCAAAACCATCGTTTTTGAATGATTGATTATTTTTTCGCTATAAATAAATGTATCTAAAAGTATATCAGGCAGGTTTATATTTTCAGAAGAAGCTTTATTCTTTTTAGTACCATCATTGATCAAATCCCAGAAATAATTATTTGCAATTAATAACTTACCTTCATTATCTCTTATAATAAATATTGAACTTAGCTGATTAGTCTCTTTCTCTATCTTTTTCCTTTCAATAAAAGAAAATGGATAAACACTTTTAATTCGATCAATTATTTTTTTCAGCGAAGGGTTATTTATAAAACTATTTATTTCATTCTGTGGAATTATGATTTTTTTTACATCAAATTCTTTTGTTACAGTTGATTCTGCTCTTTTTATTTTGACACTGATATAGGCATTATTCTCACTTTTCATCTGATTAAATGAAAATTCATATATACCATCGCCAATTTTAATTTCAAATTTTATTTCAGAATCTGTTTCCAAAGAAGCAAAAAAAGAAGATTCTATTTTATCTAAATTTAAATTCCCTCTAAACTGTTTAGAACTAAAGAACGAACTTAGAACTGATAACCCGAGTAATTCTCTGGCATTTTTGTTCTGTGCTATCAGAGCACCTTTCCTGTCAAGAATTAAGATAAGCTCTTCAGTATCTTTAAGTTCAAATGCGCTATTTAATTCGTTCTTCGCCATAGTTTAATTTGGTATCGGTATTTGTGCTGTATTTGAATATTGCGAAAATGTTCTATCAGTTAGAATATACCTAATCCTATAATAATATGTATTACCTTTTTCTATCGTATTATCGGTAAATTGAGTTACATCAGAAGTAGTGGAACCAATTACTTTGAAAGCTCCTTCAGAACCTGTTTTTCGTTCTATCGAGACACCTCTTTCCAAAGTTGTAACATCAGACCATTTTAATAGTGTTGTAAAAGTCTGTGCATTATAACTTACTATAAGATCTTTCGGATTAGGAACATCGGTATAATAAGTAGAAACAGATATTTCGTTTGAATAACCACTTACCCCCGATGCTGTGTAATATGCAATCCTATATTTATAAGTCAATGAAGGTTGAACTGAAGTATCAAAATATTCAGTTGTGTTTGGAGCTGCATTTGGTGAAAGTCGAGACCACTGTCCAAGAGAATTTTGCCTCTCTATTATGAACCCTAATTCATTCGGCACAAAATCATTCCAAGTAAGTCTTATTGAAGAAGCACCAATAGCTTCAGCTTGTAAATTCCAAATACCACCGGGAACACTTGATGTTGATACTTCATTACTAAACCCCGAAGCTCCGGAATTATTTGTTGCTCTTACTTTATATGAGTAATCAATATATGCTGAAAGTCCTTCGTCGTTCGTACTAATTATATTTTTTGGAAGGGTTTTTACAATTCTATAATTACCTTCCAAACCATCTTTTCTCCAGACTTCATAATTTGTTTCATTACTCGAACTATCATCCCATAGAAGATTTATTGCATAATCATTAATTCGCGTTAATACTAAATTCCCGGGAGCTTTAGGTGGGGATTCTTTAACAAATATATTTTCCTGCACTTTGCTTACTTTCAGCTTTCCTGCTTTATTATAAACAATCACATAATATTTTATTCTTTTAAAAAGCGATGTAGAATCAACATTTAAATATAAATTAGGATTTGTTCCATCAGTATTTTGAGTAACTTTTTGAATAAATACATCATTTAGGAATATTTCATAATGTGTTAATCCGCCGCCATTCGCTCCATCAGTAGCACTATATTCAATCTTATTTTTACCAACTACAACGGTATCGCCGGTAATTGGTTTCTTTAACTCAATTGTTGGCGCCGATGATGATGTAGATGTATTATCAGTTATTGTTTCCACACAACCAATAATAATGACGCTTAGAAATAATGTTATGAATACTTTTTTCATATATCTGTTTGCTAATGAGAAAAATAATATATTATGAGAAACAATATATAAATTTTTAAATAATTTCGGTCGGTTAGATTTTAACAATTACACATTGTCGAAATCTATGAGAAGTGCTCTAGTCTCATGTGGTTCCATTTTATCTAAATAAAAGAATATAGTTTGCCCTTCATCCTTTAATTCATATTTTGGGATTTTAGTATTAATTATATCAGCCGTAACCTCAACATTCTTAATTTTTTTATTTATGTGAACTTCTATCACAACATCTCTGGTAACCTTATCCGAAGGATTATTCAATTCAACTGAAATTCTACGCTTGCTTCTAGTCTCATATCTTACCTCCACCACATTACGTCTAAACCACCAAGCTTTTAGATCTTCTAATGAAGTAACCCAAATATTTTTTTTCTTTAAGTATTTTAGAATGTCTTGAAGAACACCTACATATTGTGGCTGCAATTGATATTCAGTATGTACTTTTAAGACATATAGCCCACCTTCAAATTGAACTCTATCAATATCTTCTTCATAAGTATATTGCTGAAACTTAGGATCAGTCAAATCATAATTTTTTATAATATCTATATCATCACGGGCGGTTTTGGTAATTATAATCAATGGTTTACCGTCCATTATCTTCACTTCCGGAACTGACCTATCAGTAAGCGAATCTGTAACCAAAAAATCAAATCCATTTTGAGATAATACTTGAACAGTATTATCATCATAGTAACCATATAATGGCATAATTGCTTTTATATCCGTACCGGTAGCTTTGTTTAAGGAATCTTTAGTTACCATAATAGTCTGTTCTTGAATCTCTTTAGAGAATAAACTATTTACCGTATCTTCGGGGGAGGAAATAAAACCAATATCGGTAATTGTACCAATACCTCCTACCCTGCTTAAGCTCTTAATAAGTGCTTTGTTTTCCGCTGCATCCTCAGGAGACACAAAAAATGTTACAGGCATTGTCTTCTGTCTTATAGAAGGTAAAATATTATTAATATTATATATATTATCGCCGAGTGTTGGGATAATAATTGCAGCTGATTCATAGGGAGTAGGCCAATCTTTTACATAAGCAGTAGGATTATAAGTCAACCAATTCAACGAATTATTAAATAAACGTTCGAAATAGATAAAGTCTTTTTGAATTCCAAGAACTGAATTAATTTCAAAACCATACCATACAAATCTTCCCTTACCATAACTTCCATAAGCTATTCCTGCACTTCTATTAATCTGCTCTCTGACGAGACCGGCTTCTTTTCTAAAATCAAACCAAAAACTTACTTGGACTGTTCTTGGTTCTAATACCTCTGCATATATTGGTCTATCCCACGTAGCAATTTTTAGTGTATATCCGCTTGGTATCCCTGCCGTTATAGGTAAATTACCCCTAAGTGTATGAATCTTAAAAGTTTCTTCCGGTTTAATCTCTTTATTAAATTTTATACCAAAGATTTCAGTGAAGAAATCCCAACCTCTCCATTTACCTTCATCAGAAAATGTTGCGGGACCGCCTGTTACGAAAAGACTTCCCCCATTTTCAATATATTTTTTAATTTTTATTAACTGTTTATCGCTTAGAGATTTCGTGCCGGGCAATACAAGAATTTTATACTCCATAAAATTCCCGACTTCAATATCTGCATCATAAATAATGTCATATTTATATTTGGCATTCGAAACAAATTTTTTCCATGTATCCACATTATCTTGAAGCCACGTACTTCCCGGATCAAGCATTCTTTCAGTATATTTGGAATAAAGAATAGCAACTTTATATTGCTTCTCTTTATATAGAACTTCTAAATTCTTTTTAGACGGGATAATCTCATCCACTTCGTATTTTCCGTAGATATTACGAACAACTAAAAGAAATATTAATATACCTGAAATTAGCAGGACTAATCCCGATAAAAATAT
This sequence comes from bacterium BRH_c32, assembly GCA_001516025.1. Taxonomy (GTDB): domain Bacteria; phylum Bacteroidota; class Ignavibacteria; order Ignavibacteriales; family Melioribacteraceae; genus BRH-c32. The sequence continues at coordinate 129,059 of LOEU01000014.1, forward strand.
TATCAAGTAATTAACTCGAAGCCCTTTTGTTTCGCCTACCGCCATCTTAATTTATCTTCGTTTGTTTTTTCTTTTTTCTGTGTGTCAACATAACCCTCAGAAGTATATCGTTGAAATTTCTTCTTTGGAACATATTTTTCGCCTTCTGAAGTAATTGTAGCTCTCGATGGTTTCTGATAATATTGTTGTTCAGAAGTACTAACAAAAGTTGGACGTAATTCCGGAGCCTGCTGCTGTGGAGCTTGATTATAAACAGGTGCCTGTCTGCCTCTTGTTTCTCGAGTTTCTCTAGTTTCCCTAGTTGTATAGCCCTCGTCAGCGAAAGTTCTTCTAACCTCCTCTTGATAACCCTCTGAGGTTAATCCCATTGGAGTTATTAACTCGCCCGGAACAACTGCCGGCTGCGGCGCATCAGCTGTTAATCCGCGCCTTTCTCTCACTTTATAAAGTATATATGCACCTACCGCTAAAATAAAAGTCGATATTGTAGCGACTAAGATTATGAGTGATAAAATCGGTATTAATTCCATAATAACCCCTTAAATTCTTAAACTATTTTTTTGCTCCGGCAGTAGCAGGTGCCGGTTCTTGCACCATTCCGGTTCTTTCTAATTTGCCCCAAGTCATCTTAAAACCTAAAAATTCTTCTACTGTTGCCATTGCTTTTGTAATATCAATAACTAAAATAAATACCATTCTATATATAATTGCATAAGGCACTAATCTAAATTCTTCTTTTTCGACCGCGATGCAATATACTGCTGCCATCATATCAAGAACGGCAATTCCAACCCACCATAAAAACAAAATACTCGACATTCCATAAAATAATGCAACAATTATAAAGAATAGATTTACAAAGATATTCATTGCAGGCCAGAATAAACCTTCATAAAACATCGACCACAATATTATTGTGTTATTAAAGTTAAGAGTAGGATTGTACAAATGATTTTTATGTTTTCTAATTGCTTGTAAAATCCCTCTTGTCCATCTATAACGCTGCTTTAATAACTGATTTAGCTTAACCGGAGCTTCTGTATAAGCTATTGCTAATGGTTCGTATATTATTCTCCATCCTTTAGCTAAAATTTTCAATGTAACATCACAATCCTCTGCGAATGTATCGCTAGAGTAAAAACCGGCATCCTTTAATGCGGTTTTCCTAAATACTCCAATTGGGCCCGGAATAATATTTACCATTTTTAGGAATCCTTGTGCACTTCTTGCCATATTAAGACCTTCAATGTATTCAAGTGCTTGCAAGTCAGTTAGCATTCTTTTTCTGTTTTCTATTTTTACATTCCCTGCAACTGCTCCTACTGAAGGATCAACGAAATGCCTTAAAGCCATCTTTAAAGAATTTGGATGTAACTGTGAATCTCCATCCATACATAAAACAAAATTTGCTTCTGAATATTGAATCCCTGCATTCAATGCTTTCGCCTTACCGCCATTCGCTTTATTTATTAAGGAGACTTTAACTAAAGAATTTTTCCCTTTATGATATCCCACTAATGTCTCAGCTACTTGTGCTGTCTGATCCTTAGAACCATCATTTATTATTATAATTTCATAGTTTGGATAGTTCATTTCTAATAGTGATTCGACAGAGTACCTTACGACTTTTTCTTCGTTAAATACAGGTACTAATATCGATATAAATGGAGTATATGAATCTATTCTTTGAACAGAGTATTTTGTTAAATAGAAATATGCCATAAACATTGTTGTAAAATATTTTATTAGCAATATGAATAGAAATATTACTAACGATACAATTGAAGCATAAACGAAGAGACCGCTAAGTGTTAGAATTGTTAAAGGAAGGGTAAATACAATTATTAATATGAAAATTACAGATAGTACTCCGGAGATAAGAACTACTCTTAACATTTCATGAGCTTTATCTTTTTTAGGTTGCTTTAATTCCCTATTGTCTAAAGCTATCTGATATTTAGTATTTTTATTTTTTTGGTCCATTTCTAAATTCTTTTAATAAAGAGAGAATACAATTAACGTGCCACTAAATAATGTTCGTTTTTAACAATTATTCAAATAATACATCAAATTAAAATACCAATATGAGACAGTCACTATAGAAAGAGACAAATTAACCACAATTTATATATAAATATAAAATCTTTTTTAACTTATTGCAAGCTAATAAGTTAATCGTTTTCCTTAAAGTTCATTGCTAAGGAAACAGCATAAGAGTCTATATTTATTAAAATATCCCAATATATGCGGAAAGACTTCCGGATAGAGATTTATAACTACCGTCATATCGATAAGACTGTGAATAAGTTATCTTTCCAAATAGCGATAAAAAATCCCACGGTTTATACCTAAATTCGCCTGATATTTCGCCTATTATAAAATCAACTGATGGAACATAACCAATTTTAGCAAAACCAATTAGCTCCATATTTTCTAACGGTTTATAACTTCCCTCACCCCATATACTATGCGATGAAAACCGTTGAGGCGAATAATAAAATGGAGTTATGAACGCGAAATCAATAAAATTAAATTCATATCCAAAAAATCCATTGACTAAGAATCTTCGACCTATTCTTAATAATAGATCATTACCTTCATTTTTATCAGAGATAAAGTAATACGAATAATATCCATATAGCTTTAGTAAATCTCTATAAACATGCTGTGCCGATAATCTATACATCTCAGTCTTCGTACGGGTACCCACTAGGAATGGAGAATAAAGCAATAACCGTGTATCTGTATTTTCATAATATCCGGTGATATATGTTTGGTCGGGGACTTCATACTTAATCATAAAATCGCCAATATTTTTATTAGCTTCACCTCTAATATTTAATGGTCCATAAGAAGCTGAAACCGATAAATATTTAGAAAAGAAAATTGAAGCTCTTCCCTTGAAAGAAGTGAAATCATTATGATAATTACTATTTTCGAGACGAGAGCGAGTCCAATTAAATCCTAATGAAAGAAAATTTACAAACCCGGCATCCAAGCTTAATCCATAATTATAGAAAAGTACATCTTGATTATCCTTAAAAATATTGCTAAATGGAGAAACACCAATATTCGTAGGAAGCAGATATGCTAAGTAATAACCAATAGATGCAATTCCTTTACTGAATCCGGAAGGAGGAAGCCATTCCATCCTCTGCCTAACCATGGAAACTTGAGCTGTGTCCCTCGTTATATCTAATACATCATCATAGATATCTTCCGCAACTTCATATTCCTTGCTTTGTACAAATTTATCACCGAGAAATATTCTTCGATAATTAATATCATTAATGTATTTTTCATCTGTTGTATCGCTGATCAAATAGTTATAAAGACTATCAGCTTTATAAAGTTGATTTGTTCCAAAATAGCTATCCGCTAAATAAAGTTTTGTTTCTTTATCATCAGGTTCAAGAATTGCGAGACTTTCAAATTCGGGGAGTGCTGCTAAAGTATCTCCATTCCAGAATAAATTCCTTGCCCGAGCATATGCTATATCATAATTATAACCTTGATCTAAAATTCTCGAATAAAGATCGGCTGCATCGCCATAATAACCCGCACATGAATTAATGTATGCAAATTCTGTTAATTCATCTGTTGTAGGATTAGTCCTTTTGCTTAAATAATCTCTATAATCTGACAACGCTTCAGAACAGTTACCATCCACAGCCTTTTGATAAGCGGCAATTCTTATTTTTATTAATTCTTCTTCCTGGAATGCTGAAAGGTGTAAGTCATAAGTATTCTGAACACCTTCGATTTCCGTATTCTTCGCATCCAAGTTTCTTGTTATATCTAAATATTTTTTCGCTTCAGGAAAATCTTTTTTCCATATATATAAAGATGCCAATGACAGAGTTACTCTCGAATCGTTTGGCATAGCATTATAGACATTTAATAAGTATCTCTCGGTTTGATCTAAGTTTTGGACAGTCCAAACTCCGATCTGCCCTGCTAATAATTGATATTCAAGATTATTCGGATCGTATTCCAATAGTTTATTGATCTGATTTGTAGCAGCTGACCATTGATAATTCCATGCAGAATATTGGGCGTATTTAAATCTCAGATCTAAATCTTGATCCTCAGGCACATTTTTGAGATATTCATCCAATATTTCTATCGCACTATCATAATAGAGCAAATCGCTATATGTTTTAGCTAACTTTGCAACGGTCTCTTTATCGGTAGGGTCTTCTCTTAATTTAGAAGTCAGATTTTCTACGGTATTTTCGTTAGTGCTATCCCTATGAGTTGAAACCTCCTCCATTAACCTTATAAAAGATTCATTTGAGGCATCTTCCCTTTCAATAATTTTAAGCTGCTGGTAAGCTTCTTCGTAACGATTTTCTTTTATTAATTCGCGCACTAAATCATATCGGATACTATTATCATCAGGGGTTCTTTTTAAAAGCGAGTAGAAGCGATCAATTGGATAAACTTTCTCATAAGACCTTGGTTGGAATTGCGTTAAGTATCCCTGCTGCTTTGCTATATCTAAGCCATCTTGCGCTTCTTTGAAAAAGGGTTTGAACCCTAATGACTTTGTAAATGCATCTTCGGCAAATTTATATTTTCCAAGCCATAAAGTAAAATAACCGTAACGACTCCATAACCGCCAATCTTCCGGATATCGATCAACGAATTTTTTGAGAATCTTTTCCCCTTTTACAATAGAACCATTTTTTGCAAGTATCTCTGTGTATCTAATTATTTCATCAGGTGAAGCGTCATCATCTCTTTTTAAATATTCATCATACCAAATCTCAGCATCTTTCCATTCTTCTAACCAACGGTATGATTTACCAATCTCTAAATATGAAAATGGATCATTTGGATTAATTGCAATATCTCGTTTATGTCCGACAATTTTATTTCTTAATATCTCATGCCATTCGGTTATAGCTTTTTCTAAATTTCTTTGGTATTCTGAATTTTGTGGGTCCAAGCGTATAGCTCTTCTGAAATCAAGTATTGCATTTACAAAATCTTTTCTGTTCTGAAGTGATAGCGCTCTAAGGTTATACCCATCTGCCGCTCTCGGATTAGCTGAGATATACTTATTGAATTGATCTACTGCTTCGCCATATCTTCCGGCTTGCATGTGAATCAATCCTGCACGTTTTAGATTTTCCATCCTCACTTGGGAAATGCTTATCCCGCATGAAATGAATAATAGGAATACAATTATTTTTTTCATTAACTATTGTATTTTGATAAAGGAAGATAATTTTCACTTGCCGAATTCTCTGCTGTAATAATAAAATCCATCATACTTTCTGCATTCTCTACTTTATCATCCACTTCTATATTAAATATTGATATTAATTCAGAAACTGTATTTATATACCTTACATCTTGATTGGGTAAATTATTTTGTATTGATACCGTTAAATCCATTACGCTTTTTGCATTCCCTCTTACAAGAAGTACAATTACTTTATTTTCAATTAAGCAGATCTTATCTTTCTTATTTGTAGAAAGCCGTACTGAATTTTGTAATTGCTGAATTGTAACTAAACCTTTCATCTGTGCTGCATGATCTAATTTAAATGAGACCAAATTAAATGTCTGCCCTGTGCTTTTATATAATGCAATCTGGTTATTCAGAATCAATAAGAAATCATTATAATTATAAATATTGGAAAAGGCATAAGGTTCTGAAGGTAAATCTATCTTAGTCTGATCGAATCTTCTTTGGTTAATCGGCGTAAAAGTATAGTCAGATGTTTCTCGGAGTTCTGGAGCTAATTCAACTGTAACCCCTTTATTAGGAACAATCTGATATGTATTGGTAAATCTTCCCTCCGTATGTCCAACATTAGGAGTAATAACCACCTGACCGCCATGATATCTGTCTTCTGATTTATCGGTCTTCTTCAATTGTATTACAGCTGTAACATAATTTGTTACTATATCAACAATTGATTGAGCCCTTTGAGTAGCAGGCTCTCCTATTACAAATAAACTTGTAATATCTTTTTCTTCAATTGTTTCTAATGTATGTAAAAATGCATCTTTTAAGTAATCAAGATTTCTAAAACCAATAAATGGAGTAAGTTCATCAAATATGATTCTAGTGGGATGATATTGATTAACAACAGTTATAATATCATTTAAATATTCCACTAAATAATCATCAGGATTATATAAATCATCAATATCTGTCGGAGGTGCAATACGAACAACTATTATTAGATTCTGATTCATATAAGACTGAATATCAAAATTAATAGAAGCAGCTTGAATCATTAAATCTTTTGGACGCATAAGTGTAAAAAAAACACATACTTCAGAACCTTTTGCTGCTTCTAAAGCGAATTGTAGTCCCAATAATGTCCTTCCTGATTTGCGAGGACCTAAAACAACGTAACTTCCGCCTCTATATATTCCACCCCAATTTTTATCTATTAACGAAAAACCTGATGGTATTAATCTAATAGCTCCTGACATAGCATTACCTTTATTATTAACTTTATATTTAATTCAATTATAGTGCCACAGTTTTATTGCAATATAGCGATGTTTTAAGAAAAAAGATTCTAAATTTTATAAAAATTTAAGACTATGTATCTTTTTGATACAAATATTATAATAAACCAAAAATAAAAATTGCAGTTGCATTTGCCGAAATTGTTGGTTCATTTGTAATATAATCCATCCTATCGTCTCGATAAACAGCGTCCATAGACTGAAATTGATTTAAAAGATCAGGTTTATCATACTCTATATTATATTTCTTGAGAAATTCTTCTTTAGCAGGACCCGCTGAAAACCCACCCGGTAAAATCCTTTTTATATAATTTATTTGGTGATGAAATTGCCTTGTAAAAACTGTTCCCTTTCCTGAAATAAAGGAGATACCCCAGGGATTTCTTCCAACTAAATAATCTCTCTGATAAGTTGCTAAAGAATCGAACTGATTATCTTTAGTAAGATCCTTATATAGAATATTTTGAAGGACAATTCCTGCTAAAATTAAATTCGTACCCCAAGTAGCCTCAACCCCTTTTTCAAATTGATCCTTATCCTTAATTCTATTAAACTCCACTAAATTATTTAATATATATTGGGCATACTTAATATCATATTGAGCAAGTCTAAAATGAGCTAAAGAATTAATATTGCCCCAACCCCACCAAAAGTCAGAACCTGCCAAATCAGCTAAACGAACTGCATCATTATAATAATCTTTCTTTTTTGTAACCGAATAAAGCTCAATTGCCGCAAGGGCAAGTTTTCCTTCATAATTCTTATCAAGATACATCCCGGAGCCGGAATTATCCACATCCTGTGCATTTGAAGCCAAGGAATAAAATAATTGAGATGTCTTTAAACACTTATCAGAATATTCCTGATAATTTAGAACGTTTTTCCAAATTTTTGCTCCTAAAGCAAGTGTGGCAGAATAAACTCCGATTATGTTTTTTCCTACTCCAATAAATGCAGGTCTATCAAAAGCTAATTCATCCTTTTCCGGCATCCTCCAACCTACATCATGATCTCTTAAATCCTGAACCTGTGTAATTAATTTTTTATCTTCATAATTACATCTAAGAAGCCAATCTAAACCAATTTTTGCTTCTTCAAGGATATCGGCAACATTGTTTTTATTTCTGTCAAAACTAAATTTCTCCGGAGCATAATCATAAGCAAAAAGTAGCATATAAGTTGAGAACGCTGTTGTATTCAAGAACTTAACATAATCCCCTGCATCATGCCAGCCGCCTGTTACATCATACTTTTTGTTTATTGATGTCCCATTTTCTATCAATGAAGTAGCATCTGCTATATGACATACTTCATGTAGCATTGGATCTGTATAACCACATCTTTGCACTTTGAAAAATTCCAATAATAATTGCGGTATATCAGAATATATCGAACGACTAATTTTAAAATTATATGACTTTGTTTTTTTTATTTCAATATAGTAATCACCTTCAGAAGTTAATTCACTAAATTTAATCTCATAGAAATTCTTAAACTTTCCATACCCATGAACTGTTTTTTTAATTAAATCTGAATACGCTGCTTTACCTGATTTAATATTAAAAACTGTGAATCTTACATCGGTTAAGTCTGTATTAGTGAGAATGACTGCACTCTTAATATCATTAGGAAGAAAACCAATTTGATTAGCTCTAATATATAAAGGCATTCCCTCCCCTATTACTATTCCAAGTGAAGAAAGTAAGAATAATAGAACTAGCAATAATTTAGTTTTTAAAATAATCTTTATCATTTTTTATCCGGAAAATCTGTTTTAAATTGAAGAATTGTTTCAATACTATTTAGATAATACTGACTTACCATTCTATTCCCTTTACTGAATTCAATAGTTCCCTAATATAAATAAATAGAGCAATAAATTAAATAAATGAATAAAATCAAAAAAACATTTCATATTTTATTGCAAATAAAAAAGATATAACTGATATTTGTACTTCCGTGTCAAATTTTGGAGCATTAATGGAGAACCAGACTCAAGAAAGAGAGCAATGGGGCAGTAGATTTGGTTTAATTTTGGCAGTAGCAGGTAATGCCATAGGATTAGGTAATTTCCTCCGTTTCCCTGTACAAGCCGCACAGAATGGTGGCGGAGCTTTTATGATCCCTTATTTTATTTTCTTTTTAATTCTTGGTATCCCTTTAATGTGGATTGAGTGGGGTATTGGAAGATATGGGGGTAAACATCGTCATGGAAGTACTCCCGGAATGTTCGATCTTCTTTGGAAAAATAAAGCAGCTAAATATTTAGGTACTCTTGGTCTATTCATGTCGTTAGTTATTATGATCTATTACGCTTATATAGAATCTTGGACTCTCGGTTTTAGTTTCTTTTCTCTTACTAAAGAATATTTCGGTTTAGAAAATTTTGGAGCTATGAAAGACTTTCTTTATAACTTCCAAGGAAGAATTGACGGAAATCATTTTAATGGTATTTACGTTGCTTACACGTTTTTAATGATCACTTTAGCGGTTAATTTCTTTGTTCTTTATAAAGGGATATCTAAAGGTATTGAAACACTTGCAAAAATAGCAATGCCATTATTATTTCTATTTGCCATTATCATCGCAATTAGAGTATTAACATTAGGTACACCAGACCCCGCAATCCCCGAAAATTCAGTTGCAAATGGTTTCGGTTTTATTTGGAATCCTGATTTTACTGCACTTTGGGACCCTAAAATTTGGCTTGCTGCTGCAGGACAAATCTTTTTTACACTTTCGGTAGGTATGGGTACTATACATGCTTATGCAAGTTATCTTAAACCAAAAGATGACATTGTACTTTCAGGATTAACTACCGCCGCCACAAATGAATTTGCAGAAGTTATTCTAGGCGGTTCAATTGCAATTCCTGCTGCTATCGCCTTCTTTGGGGTTGCAGCGACAGTTCAAATGGCAACCGGTGGTGCTTTCGATATTGGCTTTGCTTCTCTGCCTCTCGTATTTGAGAGAATTCCACTTGGTCAATATTTCGGTTTTATGTGGTTCTTATTATTATTCTTCGCTGGTATTACTTCATCGGTAGCAATGGGTCAACCGCTCGTAGCTTTCCTCGAAGATGAATTTAAGTTCTCAAGAAAACAAGCTGTTGGTATTCTTGCTATGGTTGTTTTCCTTGCTGTTCATCTTGTTGTATTCTACTTGAAATATGGATTCTTAGATGAAATGGATTATTGGGCTGGTACATTTGGACTTGTAGTTTTTGCGCTTATAGAAACAGTTTTATTTATATGGGTTTTTGGACCAGAAAAAGCATGGGCAGAAATTAATGACGGTGGTGATATTAAAATCCCAAGAGTATTTTTCTACTTAATGAAATTTGTTACACCCGTTGTTCTATTTGGTATTATGATTTGGTGGTTTATTAATGATGCAATACCTATTTTATTTTTAACAAATACTCCTCCCGATAATGTCCCTTATGTCTGGGGTGCGCGTTTATTGCTAGTTGCTATTTATATAGCATTGGCACTTATGGTAAGGAAAGCTTGGCAATTAAATAGGAGTGAACATGGGTCTTAGTAATGAAGGAATCGTTTTTTTAATAGCAGCGTGGGTATCTATTTTTACTTTGATTTCATACTGTTACTGGAAAATTTTAACTATTAAGAAATAATATAAGAGCGGCAGATTTTATAATCTGCCGCTTTTATTAATATCAACCAAAGAAAGTGCTTGCTACTTCAAATAACTTCATATCAACTGTCTTTAATTTACCAACAGCATCTGCAAGACTTGCTGCAACTATTTCGCTTCCCTGAAGAGCAGCCATATAACCATATTTTTCTTCAACTAATAACTCAACTGCAAAAACACCAAATCTTGTAGCTAATACTCTATCATAAGCAGTAGGTGAACCACCTCTTTGAATATGCCCTAAGATTGTAGCTCTAGTTTCATAACCTGTTCTTTTTTCAATTTCTTCTGCTAAAATATTTCCAATGCCGCCTAATCTAACATGACCGAAAGAATCTTTTTTCATGCTTGTTAAAACGAAAGAACCATCTTTATCTGATTCTTCTTCAGTTTGGAGCTTAGCCCCTTCTGAAACAACCACTATACTAAATGACTTACCGCGTGCGTGTCTTTGTTTTAATACGTCAATTACTTCTTCGAAATTAAATGGTTTTTCCGGAATTAAAATTATATCTGCACCACCTGCAATTCCTGAATGAACAGCAATCCATCCTGCATGTCTTCCCATTACTTCCACTACAATAACTCTGTTGTGTGATTCAGCAGTTGTATGCAATCTATCAATAGCTTCGGTAGCAATATTTACGGCTGTATCAAATCCGAATGTATAATCAGTAGCATTCAAATCATTATCAATTGTTTTTGGAACACCGACAACTTTTACACCTGATGCTGCGAGTTTAGAAGCAACTCCTAAAGTATCTTCTCCGCCAATAGCAACGATGCAATCGATACCATTCTTTTCCATATTTTCTTTTAGTTTTGATTCGCCATTCTCTACTTTATAAATGTTTGTTCTGGAAGTTCCAAGAATAGTTCCTCCTCTATGAAGAATACCGGAAACCGATTCCATAGTTAATGGAGTGTAATTGTTTTCTAAAATTCCTTTCCATCCTTCTTTAATTCCAAGACATTCGTGACCTAGACTTAAAGATTTGCGAACAACCGCACGAATAACGGCATTCAATCCGGGGCAATCTCCACCCCCTGTCAATACACCTATTTTCATTACAACTCCATTATTTATTATAAAAGTTTTAAATTCGCAAATTTTACTAATAGTTGCTTTGTGCCTGTATCCTCAAATGAAATGGTGATTCTTTGTGTATCTCCATTTCCGGTAATAGCCAATACTTTACCATTTCCAAATATATCATGACTTACTCGGCTGCCTACTCTAAATGATCTTTTTTCTTGATCATAATCATCATAACTCTCTTGATAATATTCATCAAAATCACCTTTTCTTCTTCTGCCGCTTTTTCTATTGCTTCCATCTATTACTTCTTCAACAGAATTAGGATTTAATTCATCTATAAATCTCGATTTATTTTGATAGGCAACTTCACCAAACCTATATCTCGAACGAGCAAATGAAATAAATACTTTTTTCATCGCACGTGTTATTGCTACGTAAAATAATCTTCTTTCTTCCTCGATTTTGGAATCCGAATCAAACCTTGGATTCAATGGGAATATATCTTCTTCGCATCCTGTAATAAAGACTACCGGAAACTCTAATCCTTTGGCACTATGAACCGTCATTAAAGTGATAGAATTTTTCGATTCATCATATTGATCAATTCCTGCTACAAGGGAAACTTCAGCAAGATACTGTTCTAAAGTGGCTTCCGGAAATTCTTTATTAAATTCTTGAATAGAAGCTAAAAGCTCATGAATATTATCGTATCGACTTGCAGAATCTTGAGAGTTTTCTTCTTTATACATTCTTAATATACCTAATTCATCAACTAAAGCAGAAGTTAGCTCACCGATAGAAAGCTTCGATTGAAGATCAATATATTTATCTAATAATATTCTAAACTGCTTTACATTCTTCTGAATTCTTTCTTTGACTTCAATTACCTCAAATACTCTCGCCATTGTCTTAAATAAAGATAAATTGAGCTTTCTCGAAAATGCAATCATTTTTGTTATTGAAGTATTACCAATTCCTCTTTGAGGGAAATTCATTATTCTTAATAAACTCTCTTCATCATCCTGATTCGAGAGTACTCTTAAATAAGCTAAAACGTCTTTTACCTCTTTTCTTCTATAAAACTCAACTCCGCCGACAATCTTATAAGGAATTTTTTCTCTTCTAAAGGCATCTTCTAAAGCTCTCGATTGTGCATTTGTGCGATATAATATTGCGATGTCATTTAATGAAAGTTTCTTTGTCGAAATTTCCTTTTTAATTTTTTTTGCTATCTGAAAAGCTTCGTCCTTTTCATCAGAACATTTGACTAAAGTAATTTCTTCCCCTTCAGGGTTTTCAGTCCAAAGAGTCTTAGCTATTTGCTCTGTATTCTTTTTTATAATAGAATCAGCGGCTAAAAGAATATTTTTAGTCGAACGATAATTCTGCTCCAATCTGAATATTTTTGCCTTGCTGAAATCCTTTTCAAAATCGAGCATATTTCTAATATTAGCGCCTCTCCAGCCATAAATGCTTTGAGCGTCATCACCTACTACACATAACTTATCTTTCACAGGTGACAGAATCTTAACTATCTCATATTGCGCATTATTAGTATCTTGGTATTCATCTACTAAAATATATTTAAACATTTTTTTGTATTTCTGAAGAATTCGGACATTATTATTAAATAACTCAATTGGTTTAAGAAGAAGATCATCAAAATCCATCGAGTTATTCTCTCTCAATCTTTTATTATACTCTATATAAACTTCGCCTATTTTCTTTTCTGCAATTGTACTAGCAATATTATTTGAATACTCCTCAGGAGTAATCATATGATTTTTGAAATTGCTGATTTTATGCTGAATTGAATTAGCTGTTACATTTTCAAGATTTATACTTAAATATTGAAGAATGTTACTGACTAAAGAAACTGAGTCTTCTCTGTCATAAATGGAAAAGTTACTATTGTAATTTATTGCGGTCGCTTCAATACGCAAGATTCTTGCAAAAATAGAATGGAATGTCCCCATCCAAAGAGAATCGGCTTTTTTACCGATAAGCTCTCGGATTCTCTCTTTCATTTCTCTTGCAGCTTTGTTAGTGAATGTTAAGGCAAGAATAGATTCGGGTTCGAGTCCTTCTTGAATAAGATATGCAATTTTATAAGTTAAAACCCTAGTTTTACCGGAGCCGGCACCGGCAACAACGATGTGAGGACCGGCATTATACTCTACAGCATTTCTTTGTTGCGCGTTTAGCTTGGTTAGAATTTTCATATATCCTTTATTTTTTAGCATGCAAATTTACAAAATAAAGGTGAAAATTTCAATTTAGATTAAATAAATGCTCATCTCATAGCTTTATTACGAATTTACCATCCTTCATAATGACTTTATCATCAAAAAATACAGTTGGTTTTTTAATTACACCATCAACATGAATTGGAACATTCACCGACCCGCCCATTGATTTATTATCCCCAAGTGCGATATGAACCGTTCCCATTACTTTTTCATCTTCTAAAATATAACCGCTAAGTTTAGCTTTATCGTTAGTCCCAATTCCAAATTCTGCAATATTTCTTCCTTTTTTACCAAATGGCTTTAACATTTCCACTAATTGAGTTGCTTTTTTATCTCCGGTTATCTCGGTAGCCAGACCATTCTTTACATGAATTGTTATAGGTTTCTCCAACATTCCGATCCCTGCAAATGAACCGTCAACAACAAATTTTCCGTTACTTTTTCCTTCCCAAGGAGCTAAAAAAGTTTCGCCTGTGGGTAAATTTCCACTTTCTGTTTTTTTATGGAAAAGTCCTTTACTTGCATAAATACCTCTCCCCTTCATATCCATCGTTAAATCCGTTCCAAGTTTTGTTGTTACTCTAACAGTAGAAACCTTTTCTAATATTTTTTTAAGTTTGAGAGTTCGGTTGGAGATAGCTTTATAATCGGCATTCAATCCTCGTATCATAATTGATTCTGTGATACCGGGGAAAGTTGCCACCCTTACACCCGAAGCAGAAGCTGCTCTTCTGGCATTTGTGTGAGTTAAAGATTTTGTTGTAGGACATAATACAATATCATACTTCTTCATTAATTCTGCTAATTGTGGAGAAGGTTCTTCGCCATTAGTTTTACCAGGTTTGGTTTCAACCAATAAAGCCTCTGCTCCAAGATCAATAGCTGCTTGGAATAAATATTCACCAATCTCTTTTTTATTGCTGTCAGTAATTACTAAAACTGTCTCTTTTTTTCTAAATCCCATGCAATCTTTAATAGCAATTTTTGCGGCATCATATAATTTTTTTTTCATATTAATCTCTCCTTAAAGTGGGAATCCTACATTTAATTGAATTGAAGTTATAATGCTTCCTTTCTCGATTACCGGATTTTCATTATTCGGATATAATAAGTTTTGGTCGCTGCTAAAATTATTGATTTTATAGAAAGAGTAATATGCTCCTCCTTCAAGGCTAATATAATCAGGAATAATATGCAAAATAAACCCCGAACCTACAAAATAAGATAGATTATTTTCAGAATTTTCGTAATCGGTTTCCGAAATAACTTCATTATTAATAATTGTCTGATGATTAAAATTAGGAGAATAAAATGAGAACCCTCCTTCAACAACTTTCAGATCTAAGAACTTGAATATTGGTACTCCTAAATCAACTGCCACATTCCAATTATTCATAGTTAATTCAAATTTTTCACTTGTTAGACTCGTACCGGTTAAATTCGATATCTCTTTTTGCTCTTTAAAGAACTGGTAATAAATCTTAGTAGAGAAAAAGAATGATTCAAATCGGGCTCTGAAAATATTCCCCCCAATTTTAAATCCTGTACCGGTTTTAAAAGTAATCTTTGAATCCAGACCAGTGTATTGACTATTAATAAGATTATTTAGATTATCTACCTTATAATTCATTTGCGAATAACCGCCAATAAATCCAGATAAGCCCAAACATCCGAATCCAAATGATTGCGCATTTAAATTAGTAGAATAAACTAATACAAGTATTATGAAAAACTTGATCTTATTTTTTATCATTTAAAATTCCTTTTTCCAATCCATGTCCATTTGCAGATAATTCACTACGCCACAAACTGAATGCAAAAAACAATCCAAAAAATCCCAAGGTGGAGAAAAACCACATTCCTAAAGTATAACCACCACTATAATCATTTGCCCAGCCAATAACAAAATTAAAAAATGCCAAACCAATATTCTGAATCATAGTCATTAATCCATAACCGGTGCCTAGTTTTGCTTCCGGTACTATTATCGCAACCGATGGCCACATTATGGCAGGGATTAAAGAAAATGAAATTCCCATAATTATCATAGGAATATATAAAGGAATTTGTGTATATGCCATTATTAAATAAACCGGAATCAATAATAATGAGCCTAACATCATTAATTTAGCTCTATGCCCCACATAATCAGATGCTAATCCGAATAGAGGAGTGAGAATCATAGCTGATAGTGTTAGAATACTCGATAAGAATCCACCATATTCACGTGTAGCTCCATGTACATCCATGAAAAATTTTACGGCAAATGTTTGAAATGGGAAAATGCCTGAATAAAAAGTAACACATAATAGTACTACAAACCAATAAGAACGTGAGAAAGAAAATATCTCTTTGAAATTAATTTTATCCTGATTTGTCGTACTACCTAAATTATAATTTTTCTCGGCAAAGAAATCCATACCGAAATAAATTATTGCCGAGACTATTGAAATAGTCCCGGCAATCAATGCTAAGAATAATGGATCTTTGTAACTTTCATAAAAAGCTCTTCCCCATGTTGGAGAATTTAAAGCAGCAAAAGAACCTAATCTCGCAATCGTTAAATTCAATCCGAATGCAAATGATAATTGTTTTCCTTTAAACCAACGTCCAATTACAGTCGTAATAGCCACAATCATTGATTCTGCACCGAGACCGAATATCAACCTTCCTGCCGCCATTACAACTAGATCATCTCCCATAAAAGTAACGAAAGCTCCTAAGAAACAGAGTGCAGTAAATATTAGAGTTGATACTCGAGTACCAATTCTATCAATAATAATTCCTCCAATTAATACCATAAAAATATTCGGAAGACTATATATCCCCTGCAATAATCCAATATTTGCATCGGTAAAATTCAATTGTTTAGATAAAAGATCAGCTAATGGACTAATACTATCATATATATAATAATTGCCAAATTGAGCAATGCTTATTATGAGTAATACAATCCACCTAAAAATTGCCGATGGTTCTTTATATTTGCTTTGAGTATTCAATTTAAATCCTATTTTCAGATAGATGGAACATTCTTAAGTGAATTAACTAAAAGATCCCAGAACTTATTAACAGTACTAATCTGAACTTTTTCATCAGGAGAATGTGGATTCATGATCGTAGGACCGAAAGAGATCATATCCATATCAGGATATCTTTCTTTGATTATTCCACATTCTAAACCTGCATGAATCGCTTTAATTTCAGGTTCTTTTTTATATTTCTTTTTAAATTCACTTTTCAATACTTTCAATCCTACTGATTTTAAGTCAGGCTGCCATCCGGGATAACTATCACCATGAGTTACTTCTGCGCCGGTTAATTGGAATACAGTTGTTACCATTGCAGTTGTATCTCTTTTCTCACTTTCAATTGAGCTTCTCTGACTTGTTGTAACAAAAACACCTTTTGGTTTTGTTTCCACAACTGCTAAATTGGTAGATGTCTGAACAAGTCCATCAATCTCCATACTCATCTTCTGAACACCATTTGCAACTATATAAAGACCTTTCAATAAATTATTAGTGGTTTTCTTATCCATTACTTTTGCTTTCGATGAAGATTTTTTTACTTCGACTAAAAATCCTTCTTCTACAAAAGAGATTTCATTTTTTACCATAGCTTCAAAATTTGAGATTGCTACTTGAAGTGCTTCAACGTTTTTATTAGATACTCTTACTAATGCAAAACTTTCTCTTGGTATAGCATTATGCTTACTTCCACCATTAAGAGAAACTAATCTAACGTTATATTTATCTCTCAATTCCAAAAGTAAACGAACGATAATTTTTATAGAATTACCTCTTCCCGAATTAATATCTAATCCCGAATGTCCGCCTCTTAATCCTTTTATAGTAATTGCAAATGCAGTTGTATTAGCCGGAGGATCTTCCATTTTTGGTTTATAAGTTGCATAAGTATTTTGTCCGCCGGCACAACCGATATAAAGAGCCTCATCTTCAGAATCGAGATTGAATAATATTTTCGACTCTAAGAATCCTGGTTTTAATGCTTGAGCACCGTTCAAACCTGTCTCTTCATCAAGTGTAAAAAGAGCTTCAATCGGTCCTAGATTTAAATCATCCGATTCTAAAATTGCTAATGTAGAAGCAACACCAATTCCGTTATCAGCACCTAAGGTTGTTCCTCTTGCTTTTACCCAATCGCCATCGATATAATAATCAACAGGGTCTTTTAAGAAATCATGTTTTACGTCAGAATTTTTTTCCGGAACAATGTCTAAATGTCCTTGCAAAACAACCGGAGTTAATTTTTCCTTACCCGGAGATGCAGGTTTAATAACTACTATATTACCGAATGAATCAACTTTGGTTTTAAGCTTTTTATCTTTTGCAAATTTTAGGACATATTCTGCGGCTTTTTCTTCATGTCTTGAAGGACGTGGTATGTTGCATAAATTTTCGAAATGTTTCCAAACAATCTGTGGTTTTAATTCTGCTAATTTGTTAGCCATCATAAACTCCTGTTATTTCTTTAAATGTAATTAAACCGCCGTCATAGAGATTCAAAATAAATTTTGATAATCTGTCTTCAGCGGGTTCTACCTTTTCACCAAATACTTCCCTTAATGAAATGATAATATCAGATACTTTCTTTTCTCCATCCATCTCTCTAAAGACCTGCGAACCAAAAGCATCTAACTTTAATTTGATTTCCGGTTTTTTTAAGCGAGGTACCAAATATTTTACAAGAATCTTATTCTTGAATTTTGGTATATGAATGGTAACAAGACCATCATTATCTGAAATTTTATAAACCTTTTTGGGAATCATATCTAAAGTATTTTTCCCTTTAAGGACTTTTCTTCTTTCTAAAAAATTCATAATTATATATAAGGGGACCGGATTATACCGGTCCCTAATTTTAAGTTACATTGATACTTGTGGAGGTGCAGGTTCATCCGGCTTTCCTGCTTTTTTTATTGGGAATATAACTAATAAAGCAGCAACTAAACCTAATACTATTAAGCTTATCCAGAATGAAGGCACTTCAAAGATATGAGGCACAGGAATCTCTTTGAATGCTAATGCTGCAAAGACCAAGCCGATAAGAGCCTCCCCTGCTATAAGTCCTGCTGCTATTAATACTCCTGAATTTTCTACTCTGGTTTTTTGAGCTTCATTAAATTTTCTCTTCTCGTTTTGTCTTTCGACTAAACCTTTAATTAATCCACCCACAAAGATTGCGAATGTTGTTCCTAATGGTAAATACATACCAACAGATACTAACATAGGACTTTTAATATTCATCATAATAAAAGCAACACCCATTAACATTCCGGTAAAGATTAATATCCATTCCATATCACCGGCAACAATACCTTTAGAAAGGATTGCCATTAAACTTGCTTGAGGAGCGGGAAGTTTTTCACCACCGAATCCTGTTCCACCCATTTTAATATCGCCTTCATGTAAAATCAAAAGCGGTATAAACATAACAGCTGCTGAAAGTGCAACACCAAGTAAATCACCCACCTGCATTTTCCAAGGTGTTCCACCTAGTAAATGTCCGGCCTTCAAATCTTGAAGCATTTCACCTGCTACTGCCGCCGCAACACAAACAACCGCTGCAACACCAAGTACAGCTGCCACTCCTGTCATTCCTTTCATTCCAAGAGCAACCATTAATAATGCAGCAACTACTAAAGTTGATAATGTTAATCCAGAAATTGGATTATTGCTCGATCCAATTATACCAACTAAATATCCTGAAACTGCTGCAAAGAAAAATCCTGCTATTATCATTACAAAAGTTGCTACTAACGCAGCTACTATATCTTGAGCAAAATAATTATATATAAAAAATGTAACTACACCTGTTAATGCAATTCCTCCCATTACCCACTTGAAAGGAATATCTTTTTCAATTCTATCTTCGACTACTCCGCCTTTTGCAGCTTTTTTAGCATCACTTACAGATCTCTGAATTCCGGTAGCTAAATTTTTTCTCATTTTGAACAGTGTAAATGCTGCTCCCACTAACATACCACCAATAGCGATAGGACGTACATAATCTTTCCATACTTGAGTAATAGTACCTACCCAATCCATTCCTTCCATTGGTGTATTGCCAAACTTAAAGTAAGCAATGATTGGAGCCAATAAACCCCAAGCTATTACACCACCCGAAAAGTTTAATGCAGCTAAGCGTGGGCCGATTATATAACCAACACCCATATAAGCAGGACTTACATCAGGTGATTTTAATAAAATATTGCCTTTAGTTAGACCAACCAAATAATCAGCAGAACGAGCAAATAATCTAAATTGACTTAAAGCTTCGATAAGAGCACCAACTCCCATGGCCCCAAATAGATATTTAGAACCTTCGCCGCTTCTCTGACCTGCTTTATGAATCTCTGCTGCGGCAACAGATTCAGGATAAGGTAATTCAACATCCTCAACCATAACTCTTCTAAGAAGAGCAACGAACATTATACCAAGAACACCACCCGCTGCCATAATGGCTGCCGAAATAAAATAATTCCATGGTGTGTAAAAAGGTACCCAGATACCTGCAATATAAAATGCAGGAATTGTGAATATCGCACCTGCTGCAATCGATTCACCAATCGATCCAACTGTACGAGCAAAATTTTCTTCTAATATTGTACCCTTAAATATCTTGATCAATGCCATTCCAATAACGGCAGCCGGATATGTAGCTGCAATTGTCATTCCTGCTTTCAATCCTAAGTATGCGTTCGCAGCGCCCAAGACTACAGCTAACACTAGACCTATTACTAATGCTTTTACTGTAAACTCAGCCATATTTGTTTCCGAAGATACAAAGGGAACGAACTTTCTCGGTTCAGCCATATTTCTCTCCTATGTAGTATTAAGTATATAAAGATAATTATCTATTAAATATATAACAGATTATTTAGCGGTTCAACTCTTTTTCTTATTTAATTAAAATTTTAGTTTCCTCATTCCTATATGACAAATAGCAAAATCGTACTTGACAGGATCTAACTTGTCATAGTTTTTTAAATTATTTGTAATCTCTTCGGCCATTTTCCAATTAACGGTTTTTTGATTTGTTAGTTTTAGTATGGTACATATTTTATGAATGTGAGTATCTACCGGTATTACTAATTGCGAAGGCGATATCTCATGCCACAAACCAAAATCCAAATCGTCATTACGAACCATCCATCTTAAAAATAGATTCATTCTCTTACACGCACTCCCTTTATAAGGATCAGGAAACATAAATTCTAGGCTTCTTTTTCCAACCTTATTTTTCGGGAACATATTTTTTAATGAAACTGAAAAGAAGTGGATTGAATCTTTTAATGAAGTCTCCTCGGAAAAATAATACAAAAGAAAAAGATTTTTTAAAGACCCGTAATTTTCAAAAATATTTTTTATAGCTAAGATCAGATCTACTGAATCCTCTCCATCAAAAAACCGATGTTTTACATCAGAAAAATCTTTTGTGATTTTCTTTGTCGAAGATTCTAAAATAAAACTATAAGGCGAGCAACCAAAGATAGAATGTATCTTTTCTAAAACTGTGATAATTTGCTTAAGGTTCCCATAAGCATATATAGAAGAGATGAATGCGGATATCTCTTTATCATAAATATGTTCATATCGATGAGGGAATTGTAGTGGATCAGGTATCAATTTACTAAAATCAAATTCCTTATAATGGTAATCTAACTTTCGTTTTAATTGAATTGAAAATCCGCTCTTATTCAAAGGTACTATTTCCTATTGATAAGATTTATCATATCTCTAACTGCTACATCGATACCTGAAAATAGAGCACGGGCAATAACGGCGTGCCCTATGCTTACTTCATCAATATCTTCAATCAATACAAAATTTTTGATATTGAGATAATTTAATCCATGTCCACCATTTACGCCAAGTCCTAATTTTTTAGCATGTTTGGCAGCAATCCTGATTCTTTCCAACTCTTCAAAAATATCATCTTCTATTATTGCATTCGCATATACACCGGTATGTAATTCAATAATATCGGCATCTATTTCTGAGGCTGCATCTATCTGATTGATATCTGGTTCGATAAATAATGAAACGGGAATATCAGCTTCATGTAATCTCTCGATAGCATTTTTATAATGCTTTATATTATCAATTACATTTAAACCGCCTTCAGTCGTAAGCTCTTCTCTTTTTTCTGGCACAAGTGTTGCTAAGTCAGGACCAATCTCACCGGCAATTTTAATTATTTCATCAACTGCAGCCATTTCAAGATCGAGTTTTGTAGTAACTAATTCTCTAAGAAGCTTTACGTCTCTATCATTAATATGTCTTCTATCTTCACGAAGATGTACGACTATTCCATCGACACCGGACTGCTCTGCCATTAAAGCAAATGCAATAGGATCGGGTTGTACTTCACCTCTTGCATTTCTAACTGTTGCTACGTGATCTATATTTAAACTGAATTTCATATTTACCTCTTTTTAATTTTAAAGCCGGAGAAACCCGGCTATAAAATAAACAACTTATTACTATAATTAAATATCAAATTTAATCCCTTGCGCAAGGGGAAGTTTAGTTCCATAATTGATTGTGTTTGTTTGACGGCGCATATATGCTTTCCAAGCATCAGAACCTGATTCACGTCCACCACCTGTTTCTTTCTCACCACCAAATGCTCCACCAATTTCAGCTCCTGAAGTACCTATATTTACATTTGCTATCCCGCAATCGGAACCAGCTGCCGATAAGAAATATTCGGCTTCTCTTAAACTGTTTGTGAATATCGAAGATGATAATCCTTGAACAACATCATTCTGAATATCAACTGCATTTGAAACATCGCCTTTATATTTTATTAGATAAAGTATTGGAGCAAATGTCTCTTCCTGAACTATCTTAAAGCTATTCAATGCCTCTACTAAAGCAGGTTGGACATAACATTCTGATTTGTAATTTTCTCCGGTTAAAACTTTTCCGCCGAATAATATAGTTCCTCCCTCTTTTTTCACTTCTTTTAAAGCAGAAACAAATTCCTGAACTGCACCTTTATCAATAAGCGGGCCTACATGATTTTCGGAACTTAGCGGATCACCGATTTTTAGCGATTTATATGCTTTTACTAAAGTAGATTTTACTTTATCATAAATCGATTCGTGAATTATTAGTCTTCTTGTAGAAGTACATCTTTGTCCGGCAGTACCAACAGCTCCAAATACAATTGCCGGTATAGCAATTTTTAAATCAGCTTCGGGGGTTAGAATAATAGCATTATTCCCGCCTAATTCTAAAATAGCTCTTCCAAATCTTGCGGCAATTACTTCTGCAGCATGTCTTCCTATAGCAGTTGAACCTGTAATCGATACAAGAGGAATTCTTTTATCATTAATTAATTTTTCGCCTACGATAGAACCTTTACCAACTATCAACGAGAATAATCCTTCCGGAAGATTGTTCTTTTTAATCACTCCTTGAATTAGATTTTGAACTGCTATAGCCGTTAAAGGTACTTTAGAAGATGGTTTCCAAACGTTTGCATTTCCGCATACAACTGAAAGCATTGTATTCCATGCCCAAACCGCAACAGGAAAATTAAATGCAGTAATCACACCAACTACTCCAAACGGCTGGTATTGATCATACATTCTATGATTATCACGTTCGGAGTGCATAGTAAATCCATATAGCTGTCTTGAAAGACCCACTGCAAAATCACATATATCAATCATCTCTTGTACTTCGCCTAAACCCTCTTGCAAAGATTTACCCATTTCATAAGAAACTAAAGTCCCTAATTCTTCTTTATTAGCACGGAGTACATCACCAATCTGTCTAACGATCTCGCCTCTTTTAGGAGCAGGAACTACACGCCATTGAAGATATGCTTGATGTGCTTTCTCCATTAAAAAATTATAATCTTGTTCTGAAGCTTGATAAACCGAAGCAATATACTTCCCATCTACCGGTGAATATATATCTAACTCCTCTTGATCTTTCGTACTAAACCAACTTACACCGGTTGATGCTCCTAAATTCTTTTTTGAAATACCTAACTTTTTTAATAAATTCATATTGTCCTCTTTAAAAATGTTCTTTGTTTGGTAAAATTAAAGATATTAATGTATTATTACCAAATAGAAATAACTTTTTATTTATTTGATACTTTTAAAAAAATATCGTTAATTAAGAATATAATGAAAATAAAAAACTTTAAAAAACTTACAGGAAGACGAGACCTCAAGAGCTACCTCTGTTCACGCTTTGAACAGCCTTACTAAACTATGTTCCCCCAACTACTAAACTAATTTAAAAATTTAACCTTAGGGGAGCTGAAATGCTGATTCACGATATTACAACAATAGAAAAAGAAGTATCAACCAATATTTCCGCAAATGAAGTTCATAATACTTTAAATAAATGGATGCTAGTCGATGGCTTTGATATAGTGCTGGATACAACAAAAAGTCACGGACTATGGATAGTTAATGAAAAAAATGGTGATGAATATTTAGACTTTTTTTCATTCTTCGCCTCATCTCCAATTGGGTTAAATCATCCAAAACTATTCGATAAAGAATTTAGAGAACAATTAGAAACTGCCGCACGTATAAAACCATCTAACTCTGATATTTATTCGGTGGAAATGGCTAAATTCGTGGATACTTTTGCACGAGTAGCCAAACCATCATACATGAAACATCTGTTCTTTATTGATGGCGGAGCTTTAGCAGTTGAAAATGCACTTAAAGCGGCATTCGATTGGAAAGTAAGGAAAAATTTCCAGAAAGGTTATAAAGAAGAAAAAGGACAAATGGTAATTCACTTTAAAGAAGCTTTCCATGGAAGAACCGGTTATACAATGTCTTTAACTAATACTGACCCTGCAAAGATTAATTACTATCCTAAGTTTAACTGGCCCCGCATATCTAATCCCAAAATTAAATTGCCTTTGAGTGATAACTTAAAATTTATTAAAAAAGCTGAAGAAGACGCTATTAATCAAATATATGAAGCTATAAAAATGTATCCTGATGAAATAGCTGCGCTAATTATTGAGCCGATTCAATGCGAAGGCGGAGACAATTTCTTTAGAAAAGAATTTTTACAAAAACTACGTGATATTACTTTAGATAAAGATATTATGTATATCTTTGACGAGGTTCAGACCGGTATTGGAATGACAGGGAAAATGTGGGCTTATCAACACTATGCTGAACCCGATATGATTGCTTTTGGTAAAAAAGTTCAAATATGCGGCTTTATGTCTTCTAATAGAATTGATGAAGTAGAGGATAATGTATTCCATAAATCAAGCAGAATTAATTCCACATGGGGCGGAAACCTTGCTGATATGGTACGCTCAAGAAAAATTCTTGAAATTATCGAAGAAGATGATTTAGTAAATAATTCAAAAATCCAAGGCAATTATTTACTTTCTCAATTACGATCTCTCGAATTGGATTTCCCGGCGATAATTTCACAATCCAGAGGGCTTGGTCTATTAGCTGCTTTCGATCTCCCTTCTCGTCATGCACGCAAATTATTTATTAATAAATTATACGAAAACAAACTTATAATGCTCGGATGTGGTGATGTAAGCGTCCGCTTTAGACCATCATTAACAGTTACTAAAGAAGAAATTGATTTAGCTATCGAAATAATTAGAAAAACTTTAGGTGAATTAAATTTAGTATGATTGAAAAAGGTATAATCTTTGTAATTGCAACACCGATCGGAAATCTTGGAGATATTTCGGAAAGAGCTATCAATACTCTTTCCGAAGTTGATTTTATTTTATGCGAAGATACGAGAGTAAGTAGAAATTTATTAAATGCAAAAAGTATCCCTTATAAAGGATTAATATCGTTTAATGCATTTTCTGAATCAAAGAAGAGTAAATCAATATTAGAAAGAATTAAGTCCGGAGAAAATTGCGCTATTATTAGCGATGCAGGAACTCCATGTATTTCAGATCCGGGCGAATACTTTATACGGTTATGCCATAATAATGATATTCCTATTATTGGTATTCCCGGAGCAAATGCTGCGATTATGGCTTTAAGTATGTCCGGCTTTCCTTCCAGTTCTTTTGTTTTTGATGGTTTTCTTCCTCAAAAAAAAGGAAGACAGAAAAAACTTGTTTCTCTAACGAGTGAAGAAAGGACTATTATTTTATACGAATCCCCCTACCGTATAACTAAATTGATTGAAGAATTAAATAGTTATATGCCGGAAAGATATTTAATGGTGTTTAGGGAGTTGACTAAAAAATTTGAGGAGTACTGGTTTGGTACTCCTCAAACATTATTTGAATCTTTACCCGAAAGAACAATTAAAGGAGAATTTGTAGTGGTTATATCTCCTTTAAGCTGGTCTCCAAATTATTCGGAATCATAAGATACTAGCGATTTTACTTCATAGTTTTTGAATTTTTCTTTTCCATTTAAAAAGGAAAGCTCAATTATAAAACTGATCTGTGCAATTTTAGCTCCTAATTGCTCTACTAATTTGCATGCTGCAAACATAGTACCGCCTGTTGCTAAAAGATCATCATGAAGAAGTATTACATCCCCCTCTGAAATTGAATCTGTATGCATTTCAATTGTGTCGGTGCCATATTCCAATACATAAGATTCGCTTACTTTCACGTAAGGGAGCTTCCCCGGTTTTCTAATTGGAATAAAACCGGCGTTCAATCGTGAGGCTAAAGCTCCGCCTAGTATAAAACCTCTTGATTCAATTCCTACAACCTTCGTTATACCTTTATCTTTTGAAAATTCATATAGTTCATCCAATGCTTGATTCATCGCAATAGGATCTTTTAATAATGTTGTAATATCCCTAAACATTATTCCTTCTTTAGGAAAATTAGGGACACTTCTAATAGCTGATTTTAAATCCATATATCAACTCCGGTTATTTTTTGCTTATATATTCTCTAAAAGCTTTTATATCGAATGCGTTAATCACTAAATCTTTTGGATACGCAACTTTGCGTGCCATTTTAATTCCATATTTATAGCTCAAGATACCCTCCTTACGATGAGCATCCGGATTAATAGCTAAAAAACATCCTTTATCCATTGCATAATACAATTCTCTCCAATCTAAATCTAATCTTGAAGGAGTTGAATTTAATTCTATAGCTACATTATTTGCAATGCATGCATCAATTACTTTTCTTAAATTAACTTTATATCCGTCTCTATTCAATAAAATTCTTCCGGTCGGATGAGCAAAAAGACGAGTATAAGGATTTTCTATTGCCTTAATAATTCTGCTCGTCATTACATCCTCATCCAAATTAAAAATCGAGTGTATTGAGGCAATTACAAAATCAAATTCTTTTAATACTTCGGGGTCATAATCTAATGAGCCATCTTTTAATATATCAGATTCAATTCCATGGAAAATATTTTCGGTTAAACTTTTTCTTAGAGAAAGTATCTCTTCTTTTTGTTTTAATATGCTATCTTCATGTAATCCATTTGCATAAAAAGCAGACTTGCTATGATCACTTACTATGAAATATTCGATATTATTATCTATACCATACTGTACCATTTCTTCAATTGAATTTAATCCGTCTGAATAAGTAGTATGGAAATGGATTAATCCTTTATAATCTTTATCATCAATAATATCTTTTGTGGTGAAATCCCGATCAATATTTTCTTTTTCTCTAAATTCAGGGATTATGAATTTTTTGTATCTGTTCCCTAATATTTCTTCTTCGGATTTACAATTAGTACTAAAATCAATATCTAAGCTATTTATAAACTCTTCGCTTCCCGTAGTTATAAATAATTGTTTTTGAAATTCTTTTATTTTAGTAACATAAAAAATTACCGGAATAGCGTAAGAGTTTAATTCATATTTATTTTCTTGTATCATAGTTTTACTCGAAAATAGAAAATTATTACTAATTTTGTCATCAATAAATACAACAACAAATTCTAATTTATCGAAAGTAGTTTTACCTCTCCGAAAATCTCCTGTAACAAAATAATTACTTAGACCATCAATTTTTGATAATCTTTCTGAAACTTCTTTGACAATTATTTCTGCATGATTAATAAGAACGTAATTTTTATTTGATTTTATTTTTTCAATTTGTTCTAATATATTTTCTTCGCTTTTTTTTGTAAATCCTTTTATCTCAATCAATCGATTTTCTTTACATATTTTTTCTAAATCGTTTAATCCGGATAAATTAAAATGATCATAAATCGCTTTTACTTTCTTAGCCCCGAGTCCTTTTACAGCAAATAGTTCAAATAACGAAACAGGATATTTTGATTTTATCTTTTCAAAATCTGTTATATACCCATTTTCATAGAATTCCTTTATTGCAGCATAAATTCCCTTTCCAATACCTTTTACTTCCATAATTGATTCGTCATTAATTCTTGCTTCAATATCAGAAATTTGCGAAAGAACTCTAGCCCCGGATCTGAATGCATTAATTTTGAAACGATTTTCGCCATCAAATTCCATTAAATCTGCATAACTTTCTATTGCGTCAATTAATTGCTCATTAAATTCCATCAATATTACCTGCTTCAATTTCAGCTTGATGAATTTTTAATTCTTCAAGATATTTTAATAGTATTTCTTCGACCGGTTCATATTCAATATACTTCATTAATTCTTGTCTAACTTTTGATGAGTTATATAATCCTTTTAAGTAACCTGAATAATATTTACGAAAAGGAATGACAGCTGCTTTCGTTTCTTTTATTTCGAGCTGATACTTGAGATGTTTTAATGCAGTAAATATTCTTTCTTCTGATGTTAATTCAGTAATTATTTTTCCATGAATTAATAATTCTTTAGCATCTCTAAAAACCCATGGATGATTAATCGCTCCGCGTGCAATCATTACCCCATCGGCACCTGTTTCATCAAATGCCCTTATCACATCTTCACCTGTAAAAACACCTCCATTGAGGACGACCGGGATATTAACAACATCTTTTACCTTTGGAATCCAACTCCAATCCGGTTCACCGGAATGTCCTTGGCATCTCGTTCTGCAATGAATTGTTATTGCCTCTGCACCCGCATTTTCTATAATCTTAGCCACTTCCAAAATATTTATAGATCCGTCGTCCCAGCCGATTCTTGTCTTAACTGTTACAGGTATTTTAACTGCTTTAACAATCTCTGAAACCATTTTTTCAAGATAATTCAAATCCTTTAATAAACCTGCACCTGCTCCTCGCGTTGCAATTTTTTTTACCCAGCATCCAGCATTTATATCGATAATATCAGGATTTTGATCCGCAGAAATTATTGCAGCTTCAATCATCGGTTCAAGATTACCACCATAAATTTGAATTCCAACAGGTCTTTCCATCTCGCTAATTAGCATTTTTTTTCTGGTTTTCTGATTCGCTCTTATTAAGCCATCTGAATTTACAAATTCAGTATAGACCACATCAGCACCCAGCTCCTTACATAACTTTCTGAAGCCTAGATCAGTAACGTCTTCCATAGGAGCTAATAGTAATGCTTTCTCAATATCGATATTTTTTATTTTAAATCTGCCCATTTATATTGCTTTATTTGTATTAAAGAAAAAGAAAGTCGCTAAAAAAGTCAATAACGCAAAAAGAGAACCTGTAAGGAAAGGTGCTTGGTAACCTAAATAGTGGAAAGAAAAACCACCCCAGACGGGACCTAAGACTCTTGCTAAAGCTGAAAAAGATTGATTAATACCGAGTATGCTGCCCTGTTCTGTTTCATGACTATACTTAGATACCATGCTTAAAATTGTTGGCTGCAACATTCCCGTTCCGATTGCAAGAATTCCACCTGCAATTGCTACTCCTAAAAAGTTTTGTCCATAAGGAATTGCCGCTAATCCTATAATCATAAAAATCGTTCCGAATAATATCAGATTCCGATCATTAAATATCTTAGCTAATTGTTTTATAAATCCACCCTGAATTATTGCCCCCACAATTCCAATTATTGCAAATAGTAGTCCATTTTGCATATCGGAAAAATGATAATATTTATATCCCAAGATTGAAAATGTTCCGTATATATTTGCCATTGAGAATACAATAACAGAAAACAGGATTATTAAAAAACCTATGTTTTTTCTCTTTAGCACTTCGATTGTAAACTTAAAATCAAATATTTTTGGACGAACTAGGGATGAAGCAACTTCAAAATTTCTCGATTCGGGAAGCTTAAAAAAGGCAAATGTAAATGCTATTAAAGAAAATGCAGCACTTCCATATCCGGCAAAGGCATATCCATATTGAGAAAGTAATGCACCAACAACAGGTCCAAAAACAAAACCTAATCCAAATGCAGCTCCAATCAATCCCATCCCCTTGGATCTTTCTTCCTTAGTCGTAATATCAGCTATATATGCTTGGGCTACTCCAATATTACTTCCACCGAATCCTCCTATAACCCTTGATAATGCCAATATCCAAAAATTTGTTGAGAAACTAAAAATTATATATGAGGTTGCGGTCAATAAAAGCGTGCTAAGTATTAATGGACGTCTTCCATATTTATCCGAAAGCTTGCCAAACATTGGATTAAAAATAAATTGCATGAAAGAATAAATTGCGACAATAATTCCGATTTCAAAATCAGAAATTCCTAATTCGATGCTTGCAAATGTCGGGAGTATCGGAATTAATAGTCCAAATCCCATTAAATCTATAAATACGGTTATAAAGATAATTGATAAAGCTGATTTTTTATTCATAATTTGAAAATTCTTCTACTTTCTCTAAGAGGCTTTTTGTGTCAAGGTATGATTGCTCGATTAATAAACTATCACTTTTTGAAATAATTATTGATTCAAGATACCTATACTTTTTAAAATTGCTTGGCAATATAACAAATTCTTTTTTATTAGGTGTGCTATATTTATGCACCCATGTCGGTATATAATCAATTTTAGAAAGACTAATTTTCTTTGTTTGTTGATCTTTAGTAAGCTCAAAATTTAGAATAATTCCTGCATCTGAATAACGCCATTTTTGATTAGAATAGAAGTTTCCTAAAGAATAAGCTACGAAACCGGAATCTAAATTTGACGATTCACTTTTAAATAATTCTATTGGCTGGATTACATGAGGATGACTTGCGAGTATAATATCAGCTCCATAAGAAATACTTTTCTTAACTATCTCTCTTTGAAATAAGGAAGGATTTCTTGAATATTCTTCGCCGAAATGAAAATAGACAATACAGATTTCTGCATTCTTGCTTCTTGCTTTTGCTATATCGTTTTTAATCTTAGTAGTATCGATATAGTTCAGCGAGTACTTTGAATTATCCTTTAGCTTAAACCCATTTGTCCCATAAGTATAAGCTAAAAGAGAAAACTTTATACCATTTTTTTCAAAGACGGAAATAGTGTCTTTCCCCTTTTCAAATGAACCAATCGGTATCATATTATTAGTAATTATTTTTTCATTAGTGTTCTTTAGACCGAATTCACCTCTATCTAAAGAATGATTATTAGTTGTGTATAGAATATCAAATCCAACTTCAGATAACGCTTTTATATATTCTTCAGGGGAATTGAAGGCGGGATAACCTGTATAACGATGTTTCTTTCCTGCAATTACGGTTTCTAAATTTCCTATGGTAAAATCAGGTTTACTTAGGAATTTTTGAATCTGACTATAAACAGGTTTAAAATCAAAAGAATCTTCTTTTACTTCGGCATAATTAAATTGAACCGAGTGGCACATTAAATCCCCGACTACGGAAAAGGATACCGAAGTGTTTATTTGGATTGAGTCTCTATTATCTTTCTGGAAAAAGGTATCTTGATTAAGAAATAGCGTAAAGAAAAGAAGTATAATTGATCTCATAAAAAAAGGAGACCGGATTAATCCGGTCTTAAGAAATAAATTTATTAAGAATTTTCCGTTTTTCTTTTTGTTTTTACGTCCTGAATATCAGTACGCATATCTTGAGCTAATTTTTTTAATTCGCTCAATCCCTTTCTTAATCTAGTACCTGCTGCAGCTTGTTCTTTTTCATAAAACTTTGCTACGTCAACTTCTAGTGATTTTACAAATTCAACTAATTGTGAATATTTTTCGTTCATTTTTGCCTCCGATTAATTTGATTTAATTTTAATTTACTGCCAAGTTTTCGAAAATTATTTCAGCTAAGTCTTTTACTTCAACAACGTCAGATTTATTCAAAGCCGAAAGTCCATCATTTACCATAGTCATACAAAAAGGACACGATAGAGAAACAATTCCGGCACCTGAATCAACAATTTCTTTACTGCGATTAATATTTATTCTCTCGCCTTCATTCTCTTCCATAAACATTCTGCCCCCTCCGGCACCGCAGCAGAATCCTTTCTCCCTGTTTCGATTTAATTCTATAAACTTATCTTTTTCTGTAACCGCCTTGATTAAATCCCTCGGTTCATTATAAATAGAATTATATCTTCCAAGATAACAAGAATCATGAAATGTAACAACTTTATCAATTGAATTTTCTTTAAGCTTAATCTTTCCTTCTGATACTAATTCATTCAAGAATTGAGTGTGATGAACTACTTCATAGTCGGCACCAAACTTCGGATATTCATTCGATATAGAATTAAAACAGTGTGGACAAGTAGTAACTATTTTTTTGACATTATACTGTCTCAAAGTATTTACATTATCTGTAATCATAGATTGAGCTAAATATTCATTACCCAATCTCCTTGCAGTGTCTCCGTTACATTTTTCTTCACTTCCCAATATTCTGAAATCAATATTGGCTGATTTCATTATTGAAGCAAATGCTTTAGTAACTTTTTTATTTCTTGTATCAAAAGCTCCTGAACAACCTACCCAGAAAAGTAGATCGCAATTTGGATCTTCAGCATAAGTTTTGATTTCTAATCCCTCAGCCCAAGCTGTTCTTTCGTTTTGATCAAACCCCCATGGATTTTGGTTAACCTCAAGATTTTTGAATACATCGTTTAACTCCGACGGGAACTGTGATTCTGCAAGAACTAGATTTCTTCTTAAATCAACTATTGTATCAACATGCTCTATCATAACAGGACATTCATAAACGCAAGCATTACACGTGGTACAAGCCCATAATTCTTCAGCTGTGATATAATTATTAAGTAAAATATTGTCTTGTATCTGATCGACCAATCTTTTCCTGATATCCGTAATAATTTTCTTAGGTGAAAGTAATTTGCCTGTATTATTAGCCGGACAAGCTGCTGTACATCTTCCGCATTCTGTACATGAATAACCATCTAAATTCTGCTTCCATGTTAATTCTGTTACGTCCGAGGCTCCAAAAAGTGGTTCATCTTCTTCAAAGTTTATAGCAGTTAATGCATATTTTTCTTTTACATCTGTCTTGCCAAAAAATACATTTGGAATAGATGAAAAAACATGGAAATGCTTAGAATATGGGAGATAATTCATGAACCCAAGAATTAATACAATATGACTCCACCAAAATATTTCAAATGCAGTTCCACTGTAACCAATATCAGTACCATAGATTAATTTGCTCAAATAGAATGAAATAGGACGAAATTCATTACTCGCTAATACGAAATTATTCTTAGCGATGTGAGAAATATTCTGACCAAACATTGTGATAATAACAAATGCAATTAATAGGAGAATTATACCTGCATCAATATTTCCCTTTGGGTTACCTTGGAGACGTGGGACTTTCTCAATATATCTTCTATAAAAGGCAAAAATGACTGCTATTAGAACCACGATACCAAGAAAATCTTGAACAAGCGTAATTGCTGAAAACAATATACCTGTAAAACTAAGTGAAAATCCTTCAAAATACCCCATTAATATAGATTCTATTACAGCGAAAATAAATAGTACAAATCCCCAAAAAATAAAAAAATGGATCAATCCCGGAATAGGATCAGTCAATAATTTTGTTTGAGCAAAAGCAATCTTTAATACCGCTTTAATTCTTAACGGAATTTTATCTAATCTATTTGTATCTCTTCCCTTACGAATATTCTTTATAATTTTAAAAATATTCCTGCCTAGAAAGAGAAATGCCCCAAATAATACTAATGTTAGAATAATTGATTTAATTAACATTATTTTTTCGGAAGTCTAGGATATTTTGCTCTTAATGAAAAATAGATACTTATAGCAGCTGAAATTTTAATTACATCCCAAATTGAAAAGATTATTAATCCTGACATAAATGATTGAGAGATATTACCACCAAAGAAAACAGATAGATATAAAGATCCAACAACTAATATTAATAAGTTTGCTAAAACCACTGCTGCAATAACTGCAAATTTACTATTGTATTTCTCAATAATATACCCTGTTAGAAAAGCAGCAAAAGGGAAAGATAAAAGGTAACCACCTGTTGGACCAAAAAATTTAACAAATCCACCTGTGAAAGCTGCAAATACCGGAATACCGATAGCACCAACCAGTAAATATAGCGCTTGACTTGCTGCACCATTTTTGCTTCCTAAAAAGGCTCCTGAAAGAACAACTAATAAAGTCTGTAATGTAAATGGAACGGGTTGAACAGGAACTGCTACCTGAGCGGATAAGAATGTCAATACAGAAAAAGTTATAACCCAAAATGCAGTTGAACTTAGACTTTTTTCTAACAGTGAAGATTTACTTGCAACATTTTGTAACGAATTCATTTTTTTCCTCAATTAATAAAAATTTCTTTTAAAAAATAATAAAGTCTTGCTTAATAAATACTCAAATTTTTCGTTGGTTTTTTCGTGCGGATGAACCATATCGAAAGTATGCCCGGTGGAGCTGATTTTCAAAAATTCCGTAATCTCTTTTTTAGACCAATCATAGAGCTCTTCTGCCTCTTGGATTTTAACTGCTAAATCTTGTTCACCGTGCCCTATAAATATAGGAATTTTTATCGAATTAATTGCCTTTTTGATATTCAGAGATGAATCTTTATTCTTTTCTAAATCTTCTAGTAAACCAATACCAAGTCTCATAACTTGCTTTGTTCTCTGATTCAAAACTTCAAAAACACCTTTCTTCCTCCATACTTCTTTTTGTCTCTCAGAATATCGATCTAAATTAGAAACAGTCGCCCAAAGAGCAATAGAATTTATATCGTCTCTTTGATGAGCCGTTAATAAAGAAATCGCACCGCCTCTGCTATGTCCGATAATCCCAATTTCTTTAGGGATAGTTCTCTCAAAAAATCCGCTTTTAGCCGCATCAATTAATTTATTAAGCTCACTAATCTCTCTCGAGAATGTATTTTCAGAAAATTTTTCCAATTCAGTAAATTCAGTTGAATTACCGGGTACTCCATTATGGGAGAAATTAAATAATATAGCAGTAAACCCATTTTGAGCAAAATAATCGCCTATATAGGGACCAAATCCCCAATCCTTAAATCCTTTGAAACCATGTACAAAAAATAAAAATTTATCTGATATTTCTTCGGTGGCCGAATATAAAGTTATATTTAATTCTTCTTTATCGTCAGTCTTAAGTTTATAGTTCTTTCTCATATTCCTAATATCAGTATATGAAAAAGAAAAGTCAATATTGATTATAAATGAAGAAATAAAATCACTACCATTGTTTTATTAAATTAATTATCTTGAGTCAATAGAAAAAATCGAGCAAATGAATAATATTCTTGTAATACCGTCAATTGATATTAAAAATGGGAAAACTGTAAGAGTGGTTCAAGGAATACCTGAACTAAATTCTGTTGAGTATGGAAATGACCCTATAGAAATGGCATTAATATGGAGAGCAGAAAATGCTAAAGCTATTCATGTGGTAGATTTTGATGCTTCTGCTAATATTAGTAAAGAGAATCTAAAATTCATTCAACAGATTTGCGAGGCTGTTATTATACCGGTCGAATTTGGTGGTGGACTTTCTACTTATGATGAGATTAAAAAAACTTTAGATGCCGGAATTTATCGTGTGGTTATCGGTTCTATGGCTTATGATAATCCAAAGGAATTTCAAAAAGCATTGGATCATTTTACTCCTACTAAAATAGTAGCAGCGATTGATGTTATAAATGATGAAGTAGTTGTTCATGGAAGAAAAATACACACAGGAATTAAGCCATTAGATTTTGCTATAAGATTAAAAGAGATGGGTGTTACACGATTTACAGTTACTGATGTAATGCGCAATGGAATGCTTACAGGTCCGAATGTAGAATTATCAAAAAAAATAGCTATGACAACCGGATGCAAAGTTACACATTCCGGTGGAATAAGTGGTTATAATGATTTAAAAAGTTTAAAAGATGCTGCCGGTACTCTTATCGATTCTGTGATTATCGGAAGAGCACTTTATGAAAATAGATTCCCATGCCAAAAAATTTGGCGAGTTGCTGAATCAGGTCTTTTTAGTTGAGGTGTTATGA
This sequence comes from bacterium BRH_c32, assembly GCA_001516025.1. Taxonomy (GTDB): domain Bacteria; phylum Bacteroidota; class Ignavibacteria; order Ignavibacteriales; family Melioribacteraceae; genus BRH-c32. Next base: position 164,869 of record LOEU01000014.1, read on the forward strand.
ACAAAATAAACTATGAACCAAAGACATCAAGTTTCTGGTCTAATCTTTTCAAAAATCCGACAGTCATGGATGAACTCGAAGATATTTTACTCTCCATGCCCCCTTTTAAGGAATTAAAAGAAAAACCATTTTATGCCCTGTTAGAACTTGTCCACAATAGGGCTTATGAAGAAAATGAGTATGTTTTTTATCAAGGTGATCCTGGAATTGGTCTTTATATTATTTTAGATGGAGAAGTTTCTATCTCTCAACAATTTTCTACCGGTAAGCGATTTGAGATTACAAGACTTAAGAAAGGAGATTTCTTCGGTGAAGTAGCTCTTTTAGATGATGAAACACGCTCAGCTTCTGCTATTACTACAAAACAATCGAAGCTGGCGGTTGTTTTTAAACCGGACCTCGATGAGTTTATGAATAAATATCCAAAAGATGGTGTAAAAATTCTTAGGGGAATTTCACAAATTATTGCTAAAAGACTGCGAACAATGAACCAAGATTATTATAATCTTTATTCATCAAATATTATTTTAACAAGGGAGGAGTAATGATTTCTAAAGTATTAGTACCAATAGATTTCTCAGAATACTCTAAAAACGCTTTTAAGTATTCTGTGGACTTCGTTAAACTATTTGATGCGGAGCTTTTCCTTATTTATGTTGTTGAACCAATTATCTATCCCGCAGATTTCAGTTTAGGTCAAGTAGCAATCCCTTCGATAGATATCGATATGCAGAAAAAAGCAGAAGATGAACTTAATTCACTTGCAAAACAGTTTATTAAAAATAATCTAAGATATAAAGTTGTAATTAAAACGGGTAAACCTTTTGTAGAGATAAACGAATTTGCAAGAGAGCAAGATATCGATATGATAATAATGGCTACTCATGGTCATACAGGTGTGGAACATCTTTTATTCGGAAGTACTGCCGAAAAGGTAGTAAGAAAAGCACCGTGTCCGGTGCTTACTCTTCGTGAACCGATAAAAGGTTTTTATTACAAGAATTAATTTTAATGAGGATTAGCCGGCGCAGGTGAATTTATTCTATCCAATGCGGCTTGTGCCATTTTTGCTATATCAGTTTTTGGATTATTTTTAACAAGGGATTGGTATAGTTTTTTTGCTTTATCTGTATTACCTTTCCCTTCTTCAATAACTGCAACATTAAACTGTGATTCAAGACTTCCGTTAGTCAATTTAGAAACTTGATTATTATAAGTTTCTGCTTTTGAGAAATTCTTTTGTGAATATTCCATATAGGTTAAAGCTTGGAGAATATCTATTCTATTCGGACCTTTAGCTAAAATCTTCTCTAATAAAGAGATAGCTTTTTCTTTCTGATGACCAACAGCATAATAGGAGGATAGTTTTTTCATTTTAAGTGTATCGTTAGGATTCGCTTCCACATCTTTTTCTAATTCTTGAAGTTTTTGCATTGCAGATTTATCGACATTATCCCTTGAAGGCATTTTGCCTCTCATTGATTGATGCATCTCATCATCAGGCATTTGCGAATTAGAAGTTCCGGCCGGATTTTCACCCGTAAAAATATTTGAACTAAAGATTGCAATTACTGCTATTGCAACTATTAATACGATTCCATATATGTAGATCGGTTTAAGCTTCATCTTTTCCCTATAATTAAGATTTTATTAAGACAATTGGATAATATATATTTTTTATCAAAATATGATATCGAAATTTAATATATTTTTATCATTTAATTCGCATAGTTGTAAGAAAAATATGCGACTTCCCCGGAAGATAAATTTTTATTTCTTGATTTGATGGTGAAATAGTTAAGACTTTTTTCTCAATATCGGAAATAGATTCATTTATACTATCTTCCGTCTGTGTTATATAATAGAGTTTTTGATTTAATACATCTCCCTTTAAATAAAAATAATTCTCAGAGGCACTATTATTAACAACACAAATCGAATATTCATCTTTATATAAAGCAGCGGTAGCTCTTAAATCAATCGACGTAAGATTGATTTTAATAATATTTGATCCTTGTGGAAAAAGTTTGGAAAAGAGTCCCCAAGTATAAAACCAAGGTCTTAGACTAAATTGTTTTTGTTTATTTTTCCAAGCACCCCACTGAAAATCAGGATGGCTATTATCATCTAACATCCATGCAAGCACTGAATTAGCTCCTGCGTTTAATGCTTGGCAGCCATAATCAGCCATAAATTGAGCATAATCAAAAGAATCAATGTTCTTATTTATTTCAGCATTTTGTCCATCTCTCATTCCAGCTTCACTTATAAAAAACAACTTTTCTTTGTTCTCTGATTTTTGTTCAATTACTGAAAGGAAATCTTTTGTTTTATAATAGATACCTCCTAACAAGAGATCCTTTTTCCATTCATAAATATGTACATCGAATAGACCAATTTGGGGGCTAAGATCATTAACACTTTTTTGAAACCAATCATCATTATTGCTTTGTCCGGGTGCCATAAATTTAATTTTCGGAATAACTCCTTTTTTTTCAAATCCGGAGTGCAAATATTCAAATCCTCTCTTCCATCTTGCATAATCAACTACTTCATAATTTGGCTCATTTACAAAACCAAAATATTTTATACATCTATATTTCTTTTTATTTACAAAATAATCCATGTATTCTATTATCATATCCAAATATTTTGATTCATCAACTTTATTTAATTTATTATGATTGAGCCATTCCGGTTCAATTCCCCATTCCTGCATAATAACGGATATCTCATTTTGTTCACAATAATCTAATATTTTTGTTAAATGATAAAACTCATCACTGTTTATAATAAAATTGTCATCGTCATCGAATGCCCATTTCACCTGCATCATCGTTCTAATAATTTTAAAATTCATCCACTTGGCACGATCGAAAATCAATTTATAATCATTATCAACGATATTCATATTTGTATAGTTTCTTGCATCCCACTCAAAACCTAAACCTCTGAAATTTTTTGAAGATATTTTTGTTGTATCAATATTTATAATAAACGGAGCCGGTTCTTTTTTTATTATTTCTGTTGAGCAAGCACTAATGTATCCAAAAGAAAAAATGAAAAAAGCAATGAATCTGAATTTTTTTATCATAAATCTGAATCCTTTTCAATTTTTTTTAATCTCATTAGTATAAATTACATAAAAAAGGGAAAATTATGACAGAGAAATTAACAAAAGAAAAATTCATCAATGAAATATTTGATTATGAAAATAATCAGGAATGGAGTTTTAAAGGAACACTTCCTGCATTTGTGGATTTTTATGCTGATTGGTGCGGTCCGTGCAAAATGGTTGCACCGATTGTTGAAGAATTATCTGTGGATTATGCTGGGAAAGTAAACTTTTTTAAAGTCGATACAGAAGCTGAACAAGAATTAGCGTCAGTATTCGGCATTCGTTCTATTCCTTCATTATTATTTATACCTGCAAACGGTAAACCACAAATGGCTCAAGGTGCATTACCTAAGGAATCATTGATAAAAGCTATCGATGAAATCTTACTTGACCAAAAAGCTAATTAAATTGATTTTCAAGTAAATAATTCTACTTTTAACCGACAGAATATTAGTACACTATATTTTGTTTCGGCAAAAGTAGAATTATAATACTTGATTATACATTGTTTAATTTTAATATTACTCACCATAATTTCTGCTATAATTTAAATTAGGATTTTAGCTTCAATTTACATAATTTTGCAAGGTTAAACTGTTTTTAGATAAGAGGATAAGACCTGCAAAATAAATCTACGATTTTTACCAATTATAAGATGGTTATCTATACGGAACAATTCGAAAATCAATGCAGTAAAATGATGAATTAAGGAGTTATTAATTTTGAAAATTACAAAACAATTTACAAATAGGGAAAGCAAATCTTTAGACCAATATCTTCAAGAGATTGGAAAAGTTGATTTATTAACTCCCGACGAGGAAATTGAATTAGCAATAAGAATTAAAAAAGGAGATCAAATTGCTTTAGAGAAATTAACAAAAGCAAATTTGAGATTCGTAGTAAGTGTGGCTAAACAATATCAGAATCAAGGACTACCATTAGGCGATTTAATTAATGAAGGAAATCTTGGTCTTATTAAAGCCGGAAAAAGATTCGATGAAACAAGAGGTTTTAAATTTATCTCTTATGCTGTTTGGTGGATTAGACAATCAATTATGCAGGCAATTGCCGAGCAATCAAGAATGGTTAGACTCCCACTTAATAGAGTTGGTGCTTTAAATAAAATGAGCAAAGCTCTTAGCCAATTAGAGCAAGAATATGAAAGAAGACCTAATCCGGAAGAGATTGCAGCTCAACTTGAGATGGACGTTGAAGATGTAACTTATGCAATGCAAATTGCAGGTCGCCACGTTTCTGTCGATGCTCCATTTGCACATAGCGATGATAATACAAATAGTTTATTAGACGTTATGCCAAATGATGATCAACCTGCACCTGATCAATTCTTAATGAAAGAATCGCTTAAAGCAGAAATCGAAAGATCACTTTCCACTCTAACTGATAGAGAAGCCGAAGTTATCCGTCTTTATTTTGGTCTTGGTAAAGAACATTCTCTTACTTTAGAAGAAATTGGCGAAAAACTTAATCTTACAAGAGAAAGAGTTCGTCAAATTAAAGAAAAAGCATTACTCCGATTAAGACATTCCACCCGAAGTAAAAACTTAAAAGCTTATTTAGGATAATCAAAAAAAGCCATTGCAGTGCAATGGCTTTTTTTATTATTATAAATGAGACAATTTAATACTATTAGCGAATTTATATGACCAATTTAGAATCTTATTTCAAAAAATACCGAGATAATATTATCGGTATTGATCATGAATTTAATTCACCCTATGGCACAAAAAAAATTATATATGCGGATTGGATAGCAAGCGGAAGACTCTATTCTCCTATCGAAAAAAGAATGAATGAATATTTTGCCCCATTTGTAGGCAATACACATTCAGAATCAAGCGTAACCGGTACATCGATGACTTTAGCATATAAAGAAGCAAGAAGTATTATTAAGAAACATGTGAATGCCGGAGCCGATGATGTGCTCCTTTTTGTTGGTTCGGGTATGACAGCCGCAGTAAATAAATTTCAACGCATTCTTGGTTTTAAAATTTGTGAACAACTAAATAAATATACAAATGTCCCTCTCGAAGATAGGCCGATAATATTCTTAACTCACATGGAACACCATTCAAATCAAACTTCATGGTTAGAGACTATTTGTGATGTGGAAGTAATTGAACCTGATTCACAAGGTCTTATTGATCTTAATCATTTGGATGAACTTCTACAAAAATATAAAAACAGAAAAATAAAAATCGGTTCATTTACTGCTGCTTCAAACGTAACGGGGATCCAAACACCATACTACGAAATGGCAAAATTAATGCACGAAAATGATGGTTTATGTTTTATTGATTTCGCTGCATCCGCTCCTTATGTTGATATAAATATGAATCCGGGTGACCCGCTTATGCGCTTGGATGCTATCTTTTTTTCACCCCATAAATTCTTGGGCGGACCTGGCACCTCGGGAGTCTTAATTTTCAATTCAAAGTTATATCACAAATCTATTCCCGATCATCCGGGTGGCGGAACGGTGGAATGGACAAATCCTTGGGGTACGCACCAATATATAAAAGATATCGAGATGAGAGAAGACGGCGGGACTCCCGGTTTTCTTCAAGCAATTAAAGCTGCTCTTTGTGTGAAACTAAAAGAAGAAATAAAATCAGAAAATATTATTAAGCGCGAAGAAGAATTGCTTAAGATCGCTTTTCCTCGATTAAAAGCGAATCATAAAATTCATATACTCGCAAATGACATTGAGCATCGTCTTGGAATTCTATCTTTCTATGTAGAAGATATTCATTATAATTTAATGGTTACTTTATTAAATGATAAATTTGGTATCCAAGTAAGAGGGGGCTGCTCTTGCGCCGGGACTTACGGCCACTACCTATTGCACGTTGATCCCACTCGTTCAAAAAGAATTACAGATAAGATTAATCAAGGCGATTTATCAGAGAAACCCGGTTGGGTTCGCCTTTCTCTCCATCCCACTATGACAGATGATGAGCTTCAATTTATATTGGATGGTATTGAAGAAACCGTTAAAAATGTATCTGAATGGGAAAAAGAATATGACTATTCAAAAACGACAAATGAATTTACTCATAAAAAAGTCGTATCCGAGATACCTTTAATGGTTAAAGAGTGGTTTGTTCTTTAAACTATTTCTTATGACGTTTCTCTAATTCATTGTTTATATCAGCTAATGAAATATCCATCTGATTCATCAATACCAAAAGATGAAAAAAGAGATCGGATATTTCATATATAGCTTCTTCTTTTTTATTGTTCAGTGAAGCAATTACTGTTTCGATTGCCTCTTCTCCAACCTTTTGAGCAATCCGATTTATTCCCGAATTGAATAATTTTGTTGTGTATGAATTTTCGGGCATTTCTATTTTTCTTATTTTAATAATATCATATAGATAATTAAAGGAAAATTTTTCTTCACCGGATTCATCAAAACATGAATAATTACCTGTGTGGCAGACGGGACCTTTCGGTTTCACCTTTATCAGTAGAGTGTCATTATCACAGTCAAGTTTTATATCCAATACATTTAGAAAATTTCCGGATGTCTCACCCTTTGTCCACAATCGATTTTTTGACCTGCTAAAGAATGTAACCAATAACAATTCAATTGTTTTTTTAAGCGCTTCTTGATTCATAAATCCTAACATCAATACTTTATCGTTTTCATCAATAATTATAGCTGGCACTAACCCATTCATTTTTTCGAAATCAATTTTCTTTATGTCAATCATAATCTAACCTTAATTCCATTTTCTGATAAATATTTTTTTAATTCAGGAATAGGAAGAATGTTAAAATGGAATAAACTTGCAGCGAGACCTGCTGTAATTCCTGTATCGAAGAAGAGATCACGAAAATCTTCTTTCTTCCCTGCACCGCCTGAGGCAATAATTGGTATCGAAACATTCTTCTCGACTTTGGAAAGAAATTCAAGATCGAATCCGCTTTTTGTACCGTCCTTATTCATTGAGGTAATTAATAATTCTCCGGCTCCCAAATCCTGCAATTCCTTACACCATTCAATACCATCTATACCGGTAGCTTCTTTCCCTGCTTTAATAAATACTTCATATTTGTCATTAACAAGATTTATATCTACTGCCGCAACGATAGCTTGACTTCCGAATTTTTTCGCCGCTTCGGTTATTAGAGATTTATTTTTGACGGCAACCGTGTTCAAAGATACTTTATCTGCACCCGCAAAAATTAATTCATGAATATTTTCTAAAGAACTTATTCCGCCGCCCACCGTAAAAGGTATTCTTATTACTTTGGCAATCTCCTTTACAAGTTCTATTAAGGTTTTCCTGTTTTCTTCGGTTGCAGTTATATCTAAAAATACTAATTCATCGGCATATTCTTCATAATATTTCATCGATAGTTCTATCGCATCGCCCGCATATTCGAGAGACTTAAAATTAACTCCCTTTACCACCACTTTATCTTTAATATCAAGACAAGGAATAATTCTTTTAGTTACCAAAACTTTTCAACTCCTTTAATGAAATTTTGTTTTCAAAAATTGCTTTACCTACAACAACGCCATACACTCCGATATCCTCAAGAATCTCCAAGTCATCAAGAGAAGATACACCCCCGGAAGCAATAATTTTTATTTCGGGATACTTTTCTTTTAATTCTTTATATAAATCAAAATTAGGAGATTGAAGCATTCCATCCTTATTGATATCTGTTATCAAAAAAGTATTGGTCTTTAATTCCAAGCCCATCCTTATTGCATCATCAATATTTATATTGCTGTTTTCTTTCCACCCTCTGATATAAACATTCTTATCCAATATATCCGCGCTGATAATAAATCTTTCGGGATTATATAAGGATACCATATTTTTAAATTCATTATTATTACTAAAGAACAGAGAACCGATAATAAAATAATCTACTCCGGCATTAGAAAGATGCTCTAATTCAGAAGCATTTCTAATTCCCCCTCCATATTGAATTTTTAGTTCAGTATCATATATAAAATCATTTAAAAAACTATAATCAGATATTTTCTCCGTATCAGCATTAGAAAGATTCACCAAATGTATACGTTGAAAGTTGTATTCTTTTAATTGCTCTATAAAATCAAGAGGATTTTCAAAGTAAACGGTTTTTGAATTGTATTCGCCTTGTTTTAATCTAACAATCTTTCCGTCTATTAAATCAATTGCAGGTATTATTAGCATAGTTCTATAAAATTTTTAATTAATTGAATTCCCGGAGCACCGGACTTCTCGGGATGGAATTGGACACCATAAAAATTATTTCTCATCATTGCAGAAGCGAAGGTAATTCCATATTCCGAAGTGGCAATCTGGAATTCATTCTCAGGCATATAATATGAATTAGCAAAATAGAATAACTCACCTGACTTAATATTATGAAACAGTTTATTATCTGAATTATGAATAATATTATTCCATCCCATGTGAGGCACTTGCAATGAAGAATCATCAAATTTCTTAATTGTCCCCGGAAAAACACCGAGACAGGTTACATCGCCTTCGTTAGATTTTTCAGCCAATAATTGCATTCCTAAACATATTCCTAAGAATGGTTTTTTAATAATTCTTAATAGATTAAATAAATTCATAAGATGAAGTTTTCTAATTGCAAACGAAGCTTCTCCAACTCCGGGAAATATTATCTTATCTCCTTTGCATAAATCCATTTCACGGTTACTGATTAAGTAATCGACTTTTAATTCATCAAGAACATTTTTTACGGAAGCAATATTCCCCGCTCCGTAATCCAATACTGTTATCATAATACACCTTTTGTAGTCGGTAATATATTTTTATTTTTTTCTGAAATAGAGATTGCGCTATTTATTGCTCTGCCAAAAGCCTTAAACATCGATTCAATTTTGTGGTGATCATTTTCACCTTTTGTATTAATATGAACATTAGCTTTAAGTCCGACACTTATAGCTCTAAAAAATTCTTTCGCCAATTCTGTCGGGAATTGTCCGACCATTTCCCTGCTAAATATTGCATCAAATTCTAAAAATGGTCTTCCGCTTAAATCAACTGCGAATTGAGTAATTGAATCATCCATTGGGACTACAAAACCAAATCTTGAAATACCTTTTTTATCTCCAAGCGCACTTAATATTGCTTCTCCTAAAGCTAAACCGACGTCTTCAACCAAATGATGCTCATCGACACTTAAATCACCCTTTGCATTTATTATGGTATCAATGAATGAATGCTTCGCAAATTGTTCTAGCATATGATCGAAGAAACCATTACCGGTTTTTATTTTTGAATTCCCTTTGCCATCTAAATTCAGCTCTATTTTAATATTTGTTTCCTTAGTAATTCTGCTATGTTTGATAATTCTATTACTTTTCAATAACAATTTGCATCTTTTTCTAAAATAGTCGGTATTCGATTTAAATATGATTTGTTCATCATATTTTTCTAATGGCAATCCAAATCTAATCTCTATTCCTTCGCTATCCAAAAATGTTTTATATGCAATACCAATTTCGGTTTCAGAAATATTGGAATACAATTCATACCCGGTTTTAAATAATTTCTTTAATGATGTAATAAATTCAATTGGTATATTTTTTATATCTAAAAAATATTTTTTGTCAATTAGAAGTTTCATAGAATTTCCTAAGATTCAATAAAAAAGTATTATTTTCTTCAATAGTACCGATTGAGACACGCAATGAGTTTATAATCTGACTGCTCCTATCTCGTATCACAATTCCATTTGCTATCAAATAATTAAATAATTCAATATGCCTATCAGCTTGGAATAAAATATAATTAGCATCAGTGGGATATACTTTAGTTACCTCTTTAATTTTAGTTAGTTCCTTATATAATCGATTTCTTTCCGAAATTATTAAATCAATATTTTTTCTTTTAATCTCTTCTTTATCAATTACCTTAAAGAAAAGATTGCTCACTAAGGCACTAATATTATAGGGTAATTTTACATTAAGAAGAATATTAATAATTTCTTTAGATGCTAATGCGTAGCCAAGCCTTAAACCTGCTAATCCCCATGCTTTTGAGAAAGTACGTAATAGAATAATATTATTGAAATTATTTAGTTCATTTATAAAACTAAATTCAATATTACAAAAATCGATATATGCTTCATCAATTACTATAATACCATCAAATGATTTGATAATGTTTATTACAGATTCTTTCTCTAATAAGTTGCCTGTCGGATTATTTGGTGAACATAAAAATAATATTTTGCTATTTGCATCCATCGATTTATAAAAATTCTCTTGAGAGATTTGGAAATACTTGCTTAAGTCAAAGTAATTAACGCTAATATCATTGATTTTGGCTGCGACTTCATACATGCCGTAAGTTGGTTTTGGAATAATAATATTGTCCTTCCCAGGTTCGCAGAATATTCTAATTATTAAATCTATTAATTCATCAGAGCCCGCTCCAAAAACGATATTTTCAGGTTTAATAGAAAGATATTCGCTCAATCGTTTTCTCATTTTTGTGTGAAATGGATCCGGATACCTATTGATATCAATTTCATTTTCTGTTATCCCCATATTACAATATGGATTTTCATTTGCATCTAATAAGATTCCGTTGAGATTAAGACTTCTTGCAGAAGAATATGGTGTTAATTCTAAAATATTTTTTCTTACTTTATTTATAATATTCATAATCATCTCCTAACCTTGATAGCATTTGCGTGAGCATCCAGTCCCTCGATTTCAGCTAAAGTAATAATAGTATCTTCAATCGATTTTAATCCGGTTTTTGTAAGCGCCTGAAATGTTATACTTTTTTGAAATGAATTCAGCGTTACTCCACTAAAAGATTTAGCGAATCCGTTTGTAGGAAGAGTATGATTAGTGCCTGAAGCATAATCCCCTGCGCTTTCCGGAGAATAATTACCAAGAAATACAGAGCCAGCATTTTCAATTTTTCTTTTATATTTCGTGATTTTTTTTACTTGGAGAATTAAATGCTCCGGTGCGTATTCATTACTAAAATCAAATGCATCTACTAAATTGTCGGTTATAATTATAAATGAATTATTTAATGATTCTTTAATAAACTTAGCACGTTTAAGAGTCTTTAATTGAATATCTAATTCCTTCAAGACTAATTCGGCAAAATCTTCTGAATTTGTTACAAGAATACTGGAAGAATCTACTCCATGTTCAGCTTGAGATAAAAGGTCAGAAGCCGTAAAACCAGGATTAGCAGTTTCATCTGCGATTATAAGTACCTCGCTAGGTCCGGCGGGCATATCAATAGCCGATCCTTCAGGATCAATTGAAACCATATTTTTAGCCACTGTTACGTATCTATTCCCGGGTCCATAAATTTTATCCACTTTCTTGAATTGTATATCTCCATAGGCCATAAGTCCGATTCCTTGAACTCCTCCAATTTTTAGAATTTCAGTAATTCCTAACATCCTTGCGATGTATAGAATATGTGGATCAACTTTATCTTTTGCCGGTGTTGAAATTACTATTCTTTTACATCCCGCTATTTTTGCGGGTATTGCAATCATTAATAAGGTCGAAGGTAAAACCGCCGTGCCACCCGGAATGTATAATCCAACATTATTGATAGGAAGATAATTCAAAGAACATTTTATCCCTTCCGAAATATTAACGTCTATATTTTTTCTCTTCTGAAGCGCATGAAATTTATAAATATTTTTGTAGGCTTCTTTTATTGCATGCTTTACCGATTTAGAAATTAAATTAGTACCTTCTTTAATCTCAATAGGAGAAACAAAGGGAGATTGAGAAGAATAATTATCATATTTCTTTGCAAATTTAATTGCTGATTTTAATCCACCTTTCTTCACATTTTCTAATATAAATTTGACATCAGAATCTATATCACTCATTATATTACGAGTGCGATTCATCAAAGTTGATTTTTGTTTTTCAGATAATTCTTTATAAAAATATTTTTTCATAATATCATGTTCTCAATTGGAATTAATAAAATCCCGGAAGCACCGGCGTCTTTTAATTTATCATTTATTTCCCAAAATTGATCCGAAGGAATCACAGCATGAACTGCCAGCATCGATTCATCTGCAAGTGGCAGTATTGTCGGACTCTTGAGTGATGGAATTATATTTGACACGATCTCTAAAGACTCTTTTGGAATATTCATCATTATATATTTCGATTTTTTCGCTTTTATTGCAGATTCAATTCGCAATATTAATTTGTTTAGAATCTCCTGTTTATAATTGTTTTGTGCTAAAGATGTATTTTTAATTAATACCGCTTCTGAATTAAATATGTCAATAAATGGTTTTAGCTTATGGAGTCTTAGTGTATTACCTGTTGAAACTATATCGCAGATTAAATCCGTAATTCCAAGTGATGGAGCAACCTCGACTGAACCGCTAATATCAATTATTTTTGCATTAATATTATTTTTTATTAAAAAGTTTTTTAAAATTACGGGGTATGAAGTAGCAATTCTTTTATCGTTTAATTCGGAAATTGAATTAAATTCATTTGCTTCTGGTACTGCAATTGTCAATTTGCATTTGCTATAGCCTAATCTAAAACCAATCTCGACATTAGTATTTTTTTCAAACAAAACATTTTCACCAACAATTCCAATATCCGTAACACCATCCTGAACATACTCAGGGATATCATCATCTCTTAAGAATATTAGATCGATTGGAAAATTACGAGCGGGCACCATTAATCGATCTGAATAATTTTCTATTTCGAGACCACAGTTTTTTAATAACTCAATTGTTTTCTCTGTTAATCTGCCTTTCTTCTGTATTGCAAGTTTCAAGTTCTCTTTCATATACACTCCTTTAAACGAAAAAAGCTCGGCAGAGCCGAGCTTTAAATTCTGAAATATTTATTGAATATTTGGATATAGCTTACCGGCTTCCTTTGTATGGAATATTAGAATGATGATGATGTACTAACACGGTAAACATGATTTTCCTTTTTTCGATTGCGAAATATATGAAATATATCGCAATGTGCAAATCCTATGATTGATTATTTTTTAATTTTAGTGGCGCAGCGGCATCAGTAACAGCATCTATCTTTGATGCAAATCCACTCTTATGTTTGATATCCTCATCATTCACATAATGAATATCCAATAAACCCGGAGACTTATATCCTGTACGTAAAAAATTAATTTCACTTAAACAGAGACTCCAACCTTCAAACCAAAGATTTAGATCATTTAATTTCGCTTCCTTTTCATTAATATGAATTAAAAGATTAATATCACTTCCCGGACCTGCAATAGTATTTTTTGTGCTTCCAAAAACATACATTGCTTTAATACCGAATTTTTCTGCGTCCAATTCCGATGCTATCTTCTCGGCGATTTTCATTCTCCATTTCCAATGCTCTCCCGAATGATTTTCAACTAGGTCTTTGTGGACTTTTTCTGATTCTGATACTCCGGTCTCATCAGTAATCACTCCCAAAGCTATATTAAGGTCTGCATTCATCATTACTTTAAGTATGCTTCCCCCTGTTGAATTCACTACGTCAATTACTTTAATAGTATCTTCTAAATGAGAATATTCTGGAATTAAATCCCTGATAATATTTACTGAATTATGAAAAAATGATTCATTAAATATTATTCCTTCATTATCCGGATATAATGGTAGATAGCGAATATTTGCTTCTACCAAATCTTGGAAAAAGTGTGTTCCGAATGATAAATCAGGGAGATAATTACCCTTCTTTTTAGCTACTTCTATTAACATTGCAGTATTATTAATATCAGAATAAGTTACACTCACTCCAAGTTTAATATCTCCGCGACTTCCCCATCTTCCCGGTCCTATTAAAATAAATTTTCTTTTCGGAAGTAATTTATTCAATTTGCCAACCGCTCTTCCGACTTGAAGAAGTCTATTTCTATCAGAAATTTCTGAATAGTGAACCGGATCGACATAAACAATATGAGTGATTTCAGGGACACGTCCATTTGAAATAAATTTCTTTGCCGTAAATAAGATCTTCTCTTCGGGAATATCCTTAGGAATATTATCCGATGTTATATCGCCCGTAAAACTCTGCGGGCGACATTGAAGCAGATAAAAATCATTACCATCACACGCAAATTCGATATCAATCGGAGATTGAATCTTTGCTTGCAAGGTTTTTAATATCAGATCAACTTTTTTAAGAAAATCTGTTTTTATGAATAATTTATCGAATGTAACAATCAATTCCTTCTTCTCATCATCCAAATCAAATTGAGTGGCAGGTCTTACAATATTAGAATCATAAACTGAAAATACTTCACTAAAATTAGGGTACTCTTGACCATATTTTTTTATCAAGTCCTTAATGTGAATAGATTCAAATTCATTAGTTTCTAAATTAATTACATCGATCTTTTTAGGTGAATATCGGAACATCTCTTCGGGAGTTACATTTACTTTTAGACTTGGCTGACCCGGAGATGCCAGAAGCGGATAATCATCACTTAATCTATCAACTGCTCTTGTACCTAAACCCGGAACAATTCTTATTAATCCATCATTTCTTTTAATACGGGGCGACCATCTGAATTCATTTGTACTGAATGCTACACCGGCAAAAGCAGGGAGAAAATAATTGCCTACCTTAACACCAACTACTTCTTGAATCATAACTCCCATCTCTTCATGAAAATCGAGGAGACCTCTTTCAGCACGATATTCAATAGGATCAGGACTAAATGTAGAAGCATAAACCTCTGCAATAGCATCCATTAGCGCTATAAGGCGGTCTTCCTTACTCCCTTGGTTTGCCAGGAATAAACTTTTGTACTTCCCCGAGAATGCAGCACCAAGTTGATCTTCCAGTAATGAAGAACTTCTGACAATTAATGGTTTCTCTCCCAAATCATCTAATGCTACCGATAAACCTTTTACAATATCCGGAGGAAACTCTGAATTTTTAAATAATTGTACTATGTGTGGATATTCAATTCTCACTTCATCAATCTCTTTATATTTTTGCTCGAGCACTTCTTCAAGATTATTATATTGCATGAAATACAATACACCATCAGATGAGATATACCATGTTTTAGGAATTTTTATATTTTGAATAAGAGGATCATTTTCAGATTCTTTGCTAATTATATGATATGATAAAAATAAACCGGCACTTTTACCTCCAAGCTTACCGTGGCTTGCGGGCGGGAAAATCATTTTATCAATTAGCTTATAAAAATCTGTAAGCTTCACGTATTCCTTAGCAACACTAATAAAATCAAGCTGATCGGTAAAAAATCTTCTTAATAATGAAACACGTAATCCCTTCACTGTCGATGGTGATAATTCTAATTTTTCGGGAGAGATATGATAATACTTTCGGATTGCATCCGAAATTTCAGTTAATGATGTATCTTGATTTTCTACTACTTTTACTAATCCGCTTGATTTATCTTCTTGAATCCATTTTTGAATTCGTGCAAGAATTATATCATCGGTTAAGTTTTCACCTGCAAGTCTAATTATAGTATCAACGTATTCATCATAGTTGGCAATCTTTTTTATCTTCATCGGTTTGTTTTCATCGCTCTCTTCTTCAAACTCCACTACTCTTCTTTTGATACTAGCGTGTTTCATCAGCATCTCTGCTTCTTCAACTCCTTTCCAGCATAAGA
Organism: bacterium BRH_c32; assembly: GCA_001516025.1. Lineage (GTDB taxonomy): Bacteria > Bacteroidota > Ignavibacteria > Ignavibacteriales > Melioribacteraceae > BRH-c32. The sequence goes on from LOEU01000014.1 coordinate 180,628, forward strand.
AATGAAGTAGCTTACGCATTAAACTCATGAAGAGATTTGGGTCAGTCTTTCTAATCATATCAAGTACTATTTGCCATTCACCTTTAGATGATTTGGAAACCGTCTCTCTAACATCATTCATTTCCTTAAATACATTTTTAAGTTTTTTATGAAGAATAAAATGCCCAAGTCTTTCTGCAACAGTATTTAATAATTTTTTTTCTCCTTTAAGGAAAGGACCAAAATCAGCTTTGGGAAGTTCCTTTAAATAAAATAATTTTATGAGTCCAACAACTTTTTCTTGTACAACAATATCAACTTGAATAAACCATTTTGATTCTTCAAACTCGCTTGTCTGATAAGTGATATCCTCATAAAATAATTTTACTCTGCATGAATCAGGATATTGGCATCCTTGAGGTAAAGTATTAATTATTGTATGAAATGCTTGCCGGGCAGATATATCAGATTTATTTAAAGTGTCTTCAATTATATATAGGCAGTTTAATTCTTTTGCACGTTCTTGCAATTCGAGCACTAAACTATCTGCAGGTTTATTAGTAGTCTTCATAAATGTATTTTTATTTTATTGTTATTGGATTGATTAAAATAAGGAATTTAGGAGGGAAGTAAAAGAAAAGAAAATGGGATTGGGTATTAATCCAATCCCATCAAGAAATAAATTAGGCTTTTTATACCCAACCTCTATCGCGGCATGCTTGCGCAACACGATTAATTGATATAACATAAGCTGCATCACGCATAAACATTTTTCTCTTTGAAGCTAAATCACTTACTGCATGGAATGCAGCTGTCATTTTGGAATCTAATTTGGTAAGTACTTCTTCTTTTTCCCAATAATAATTCATATTACACTGAACTTGCTCGAAATAAGAACATGTTACTCCACCTGCATTTGCTAAGAAATCGGGAATTACAAAAATTCCTTTTTCCTGTAATATTTTATCTGCTTCCGGAGTGGTTGGGCCATTAGCACCTTCAGCTAATACTTTAACTTTTTTGCTAATCTTCTGAGCATTATCGCCTCTTACCTGATTTTCTAAAGCAGCAGGAATAAGGATATCAACATCTTGCTCAATCCAAATATCGCCACCAAGGATTTCATAACCCAATTCCTTTGCTTTATCTTTATCAATTCCACCGAATTTATTTGTAATGCTTCTTAGAACGTTTAGATCAACTCCATCAGCTTTCTTGAATGTGTAAGATACTTGGTCTTCTTGATCCCAACAGGATACGCAAATAACTTTGCCTCCTAATAAAGTGTAAAGTTCGATAGCATATTGAGCAACATTTCCAAAACCTTGAACACTTGCAGTAGTCTTAGTGATATCAATGTTTAATTGCTTTAGTGCTTCTCTTACTGTATAGATAACTCCATAACCGGTAGCTTCAGTTCTACCTAAAGAACCGCCCATTCCAACAGGTTTACCGGTAATAAATCCGGGATATTTAGCGCCATGAATGGTTTCAAATTCATCTAACATCCATAACATGTGTTGACCATTTGTCATAACATCAGGAGCAGGAACATCATTCAATGGACCAACATTTCTTGCTAATTGCCTAACCCAGCCGCGGCAAATATTTTCTTGTTCACGCATTGAAAGATTATGTGGATCGCAAATTACTCCACCCTTTCCTCCGCCTAAAGGAATATTAACAACTGCACATTTCCATGTCATCCATGTAGCTAAAGCTTTTACCGTATCAACAGTCTCCTGTGGATGGAATCTAATTCCACCTTTTGCCGGACCGCGTGCATCATTATGCTGAACTCTGAACCCTTTAAAAACTTTTACACTTCCATCATCCATCTTAACGGGAATACTAAAATGATATTCGCGAAGTGGATTTCTTAATAGTTGACGAGTAGAATCATCAAGATTTAGAATATCAGCTACTTTGTCAAACTGTGCTTGTGCCATTTCAAAAGCATTAAAATCTTTACTTGACATACAAAACCTCAAACTGTTTTTTTATAATGGTCGGAAATATTACATTAAGATTGTTTTATCCAATAACTCATCATATTTCCGACTTGATTAATGTTATTGGTACAAGTAAAATATAGACTTAAAAACTATTAAGCAATCAAAAACGAGATAATATTTTAACTTTTGTATTAATCATATTCTTAGATTAAATTGTAAGCCAAATAAATCACAATTGGTGTAAAAAAATGAAAATAAGACTAACACTTCTAATATCCTTTATCATATTAAATATTGCGATTTTAGCTCAAAATCCCCCTATTAAGTACCCAGAGACTAAAAAAACAGACCAAGTGGATAGCTATTTCGGCACCCAAATACCAGACCCATATCAATGGTTAGAGACTACTGATCCTGCCGTTCTAAATCCATGGGTTGAAGCACAAAACAAAGTAACGGAAGAGTACCTTTCCGCTATCCCTTACAGAGATAAAATCAAGAATTATCTTACAAAACTTTGGAATTATGAGCGTTATTCCTCACCTTTTAAGGTTGGCGATTACTACGTTTTCTCAAAAAATGACGGTCTGCAAGAGCAAAGCGTTTATTATATTCAAAAAGGATTAGATGCCACTCCGGAAGTTTTAATCGATCCAAATAAACTTTCGAGCGATGGTTCTGTCAGTTTAGCAGGTCTCTATTTCTCTAACGATAATAACTATTTTAGTTATGGAATCTCAAAAGGAGGTTCTGATTGGAATGAATTTTTTGTAGTTGATTTAGAATCTAAGATACCTACCGAAGACCATATTGTGTGGTCAAAATTTTCAGGTAATGCTTGGTATAAAGATGGATTTTTTTATGGCAGATACGATGAACCAAAACCGGGCGAAGAATTAAAAGCAACAAATGAATTCAAAAAATTATATTATCATAAGGTATGTTCTCCACAATCCGATGACATTCTTATTCTTGAGGATAAAGATCATCCTAAGTATGGCTTTGGTGCAGGAGTATCAGATGATCAAAAATACCTAATAATATCAGTATCGGAAGGCTCTTCATCAAATAATTTAATCTATTATAAAGACTTAGAAAATAATTCTGAGATTATAAAACTGATCGATAAGTTCACCGGTGATTATAGCGTTATCGATAATAAAGATGATAAATTCTATGTAGAGACTAATGATGGAGCACCAAATAATAAAATAGTTTTAATCGATCTTAAGAATCCTTCTAAAGAAAATTGGAAAACTATTATTCCCGAAACAAAAGAAGTAATTAAAAGTGTAAGCAGATTAAATAATAAACTGATAGTTACTTATCTAAAAGATGCGTATAGCCAAGTAAAAGTTTTTGATGATAATGGAAAATTCTTATATAATATAGAGTTACCTGCAATCGGGAATGTATCGGGATTCAGTGGGAAGAATGAGGACACAGAAACCTTCTATACCTTTACAAGCTTTAATTTTCCACCGACTATTTATAAATACTCGGTTATAGATAATAAGAGTGAACTATTTAGAAAAACAAATTTGCCTTTCGATACAGATAATTTTGAAGTAAAACAAGTTTTCTATCCAAGCAAAGATGGTACAAAAATCCCGATGTTTTTGGTTTATAAAAAAGGATTAGTATTAGACGGGAATAATCCTACATTACTTTATGCTTATGGTGGATTTAATATCGCAATGCAGCCTTCATTTTCAGTTGCCCGATTAGCGCTTCTAAATAGTGGAGTAGTTTATGCAATGGCTAATCTAAGAGGCGGCAGCGAATATGGAGAAGATTGGCATAAAGCAGGTATGCTCGAGAAAAAACAAAATGTATTCGATGATTTTATTTCTGCAGCAGAATTTTTAATAAAAGAGAAATATACAAATCCGCAAAAATTAGCTATTCAAGGTGGCTCTAATGGCGGTCTATTAGTTGGAGCTGTGATTAATCAAAGACCTGATTTATTTAAGGTTGCATTCCCTGCCGTAGGCGTTATGGATATGCTCCGTTTTCATAAATTTACTATCGGCTGGGCTTGGGTTACTGAATATGGATCGAGCGATACAAAAGAGCAGTTCGATTATTTAATAAAATATTCGCCTCTTCATAATATAAAGAAAGGAGTTGATTACCCAGCTGTATTAATTACAACTGCCGATCATGATGATAGAGTGTTCCCTGCTCATTCATTTAAGTATGCGGCTGAATTGCAAAATAATGCATCAGATAAAAATCCTAAACTTATTCGTATTGAAACTAAGGTGGGTCATGGTGCCGGAACGAGTACTTCTAAATCGATTGAATTAAATGCTGATATATTTTCGTTCTTGTTCTATAATCTTGGCGTTACACCTGTGTTAGACTAATTAATGAAATTTAATTCTCTAAAACAAATACGGCGTATTTTCGTAGCTATTATTGGCGGAACAATATTATTAATTGGAATAATCTTAATTGTCCTGCCGGGACCTGCATTAATTGTAATCCCGGTAGGACTTTCTATTCTTGCTACCGAATTTCTTTGGGCAAAAATATTAGTAGAAAAATTCAAGCATAGATTCCAATCCATTAAAGATAAATTCAAAAAGAAATAGTTACTATTTCCTCTCCAACATTCGAGGAACTATTTTCATTAAATTTTTTAAGCCTCTTATTTTTGTTCTGATCTTCTTTCCATAGAGGAATTGTAGAAGTCCGCCTAAACCTTTATATAATTTTTCGGAATATGGATGCCACCAAAGATTTTTAGGAAGAAATCCGATTAGATCATTTACAATAAATTGTGATTGAGTCATTTCATCAAAACCTAATCTGCCGTGAGTTCTTCCGATGCCCGATTGCTTAAATCCGCCCCATGAAGTCTCGGCTAATCCATGACTCATTAAATGATCATTAACTGTTACAACACCTGCCTTAATTTTCTTTGCTATATCATTTGCTCTATTTTTATTTTTTGACCATACCGAAGCAGTTAATCCGAGATATGAATCATTTGCTAATTCTATTGCTTCCTTATCGGATGAAAATTTCATAATTCCCACAACAGGACCGAAAGTTTCGTGCTTCATTAAATCCATATTATGATTTACATCAATTATAACTTTTGCGGGAAGTAAATTATTCTCCCCTCCCTTTGATTGAGCAAAGAGTTTTGCTCCATCCTTTATTGCAGAATCGATATGTTCATATACAATTTTGATCTGATTTTGAGTAGTCATTCCTCCAATATCGTTATTGAAAGAAAGACTATCCCCGATGCGTAATTTTTCCACTCGTTCTTTAAGTTTTCCCAAGAATTTATCATATATAGTTTCATGGACATAAATTCTTTCTACTCCTCCGCATGACTGCCCCGAGTTTTGGAACCCTGCCCAAATCACTCCGCCCACTGCTCTATCAAGTTCTGCATCATCAAGCACAATCATCGGATCATTCCCGCCAAGTTCTAAACAAACAGGAGTCAATGTCTCGCTCGCTTTCTTCATTAATACTTTACCAATGGCAACCGATCCTGTGAAAAATAATTTATCGATACCACTCTCTAAAAATAGATCACCCGCTATCCTTCCGGGTATATTAACATAATTAAAAACGCCATCGGGAAGCTTAGCAGATTCAATACAATCTTTTAATATCTTTCCAACATATTGAGTTTCGGAAGCAACCTTTAGAATTACGCTATTGCCTGCCAATAGCCCCATAATAATTTCAGAAAATGGAATTGCAAATGGATAATTCCAAGGAGAGATAATCCCTATAACGCCATACGGCACTCTCTGAATTTTACTTCTTTTATTTATGAACGCGATATTGCCGCCCGATACTTTTTCGGTTTTCAAAAATTTCTTTGCGTTATTGCAATAATAAGTAACAGCCATTGCAGCAGGGATTATTTCTGTTGCCAATGAATCGACTAAATTTTTTCCGTTGTCTTGAGAGATTGTTTTTGCAATCAGATCAGAATTATCGATTATAAATTCTCTAATTCTTATTACGTACTTAATCCTTTCATTAACACTTATTTCCGACCATTTCTTTTGAGCGTTTCGAGCATTTTCAATTGTACCTTTAAATTCATTGATATCAGTCAAAGGCATCTCATTTAATAATTCGCCTGTGATTGGATTTAGGCATTTCGTGGTTTCATTTTGGTTAGTCATATCGATTCTTATAATTGTTAATCAAAAATTAGATAAATTATTTTATATAAGGTACTATCTTTAAATAACTTTTTTAAAGTGCAAGTGGATAATATAATATCTATACCGTTAATTTAGGCACTTAATTTTTACAGGATTTTTTATGAACCAGTCATTAATAATAGCAAAAGAATTAAATATTGAAGAGCGACAAGTAAAAGCCGTTTTGGCACTATTCGCAGAAGGTGCAACCGTTCCTTTTATCGCCCGTTATAGAAAAGAACATACCGGAGGATTAGATGAAGATTATATCAGAAATATAGAAGACAGGAATTATTATTTAACCGTTCTTGAAGAAAGAAAAGAAGCAGTAATTAAAAGTATTGATGAACAGGGTAAATTGACCGATGAATTACGTTCAAAAATAATGGCTGCCGTGAAATTGCAGGAAGTGGAAGATTTATATCTACCATATAAACCTAAGCGAAAAACACGCGGAACTATTGCAAAAGCAAAGGGATTAGAGCCTCTCGCTCTTTTTATTCTTGAGAATAATAAATTCGATGGCAATTTAGATGATGAATTGGCTAAATATATTAATGAAGAGTTGGGTGTAAATACTATCGTAGAAGCCCTTCAAGGAGCTAAAGATATTATCGCAGAAATGGTAAGTGAAACGGCAGAGGTAAGACAGGCAGTAAGAGAATACCTATATGAAGAATCACTCCTTGTATCGTCAAAAGCAGATACTAAAAAAGAAAATATCGCTCCTAAGAAAACAGATGTTTATGAGGTGTATCATAATTTTTCTGCTCCGATTAATAAAATTAAACCATATCAATTACTTGCTATTAATCGTGGCGAAAAAGACCTGTTCTTAAAAGTGAATTTAAGCTTCGATAAACCATCGATTCTTAAAATCATTTATAAAAATTATTTCACTTATCAATATTCTACTCTTGATGAGATTTTAAATGAATTAGTAGACGATTCATTTATGCGTTTGATTTTCCCATCGGTAGAAAGAGAAATCAGGAATCAAGTAAGTGAAGTAGCTGATTTACATGCGGTGGAAATCTTTGCCTCCAATCTGAAGCAATTGCTTCTTCAACCGCCAATGAGCAATCAAAATATTCTCGGTATCGATCCCGGTTTCTATTCAGGTTCTAAGATTGCAATTATAGACCCGACAGGCAAATATCTTGAGGGAAAAACAATCTATCCTCACCCGCCTCAAAATCGCTCTCAAGAAGCTAAAAATATTATCTTCGACTTTGTTACTAAATATAAAATCAGTTTGATTGCTATCGGCAATGGCACTGCGAGCAGAGAGACTGAATTATTAGTCGCCGAACTCATAAATGAAAAAAATCTCAAATGTCATTACCTAATTGTAAATGAAGCAGGTGCATCTGTCTATTCAGCAAGTGCCGTTGCTAAAGATGAATTCCCTGACCTCGAAGCGTCGCAAAGAGGAAATATTTCAATCGCAAGACGTGTACTCGATCCATTAGCGGAATTGGTAAAAATTGATCCAAAATCGATTGGGGTAGGGTTATATCAGCATGATGTAGATCAAAAATTACTCTCTAAGAAATTGGATGATGTAGTGGAAAGCTGCGTTAACTATGTGGGTGTGGATGTTAATACCGCCTCTGTATCACTTCTTAATTATGTATCGGGTTTGAATAAAAGAATTGCCAAGAACTTAATTAAGCACCGCGAAAAAATCGGCAAGTTCCATAATAGAAAAGAGATACTTGAAGTAACCGGAATCGGCGAGAAAGCTTATGAGCAATGCGCGGGCTTTTTAAGAATTAGAGATGGCGAAAATCCATTTGACAATACTTCTATTCATCCTGAGTCGTATGAAGCAGCAAATAAATTATTAAAATTATGTGATCTCTCCTCCACTCATATTAATGAGAATGGAAATTTGGTTGAATTATTTGTCCGCACAAAAGGCACTCAAAAAGTTGCCGATGAGATCGGAATTGGCGAACCGACTTTAATTGACATACTCGAAAATTTGAAAAAACCGGGCAGAGACCCTCGTGACGAAATGCCTAAACCGATTTTAAGAAGTGATGTATTAAAAATCGAAGACCTTGTTGTGGGAATGAAATTAAAAGGAACAATTAGAAATGTTGTTGATTTCGGTGCATTCGTAGATATTGGTGTAAAACAGGATGGACTTCTTCATATATCTCAGATAGCAAATAAATACGTAAAGAATCCTTTAGAGTTATTGAAAGTCGGCGATATAGTTGACGTAACCATTTTATCGGTAGATATTGTAAAGCAAAGAATAGGATTGAGTTTAATTGCGTAATAAATTTATTTCGATCTATTAATAAATCAGGTGGATTTTTGATTTATCAATCCACCCTGTTTGATGCTCGTATTCATATTTAAACTAAATATTATATGCTTTCTCTAACTCTTTTATATTTAGCTTTTTCATTCCTAAGACAGCTTGAGTTAAACTTGTCATTTGTTCCGGAGTTGCATTAAGCATCATATCATTTAATACAGTAGGTACAATTTGCCAAGATACATTAAACTTATCTTTAACCCAGCCGCATTGATCTGAGTCAGGGACAGCTGAGAGTTTTTCCCAATAGTAATCAATCTCCTCTTGAGATTCGCAATTTACAATAAATGAAAATGCTTCATTGAACTTAAATTCATGATTATAATTACTATCCATTGAAGCGAACCATTGACCAGCCAATTTGAAATCAGTATAATTTATAGTTCCTTCAATATCCGGTTCAGTACCGGCTGGATAACGAGATATTGTTCCTCTTTTTGAATCATTAAAAACAGAGATATAATATTCTGATGCCTCTTCGGCTTTTCCGTAATTTTCTTGAACAAAAAGAAATGAAGGAATAATAATTGGTCTTTCTTCTCCATCGGGATTTGATAAAATTAATTGCCATGAGACTCCATAATTATCTTCAATCCAACCATACAGTTTGCTAAATGGATATTCATCCAATGGCATTAATGCTTTTCCATTTTCGGATAGTTTTTTCCATATTTCTCTAAGTTTCTCTTCTGCATTTTCGATCTGCTTTGGATCGAAATTGATCATGAAAGAATTAGAGGGATTTAGTTTGAACATCGGACCCGCACTAATTGCGTCAATTCTATAATCGAATACTTCAAAACCAACTATTTCAGCATCACCACCGGGAGTATTATTTAACATTATTGTATAATTTATTTTAGTATTAGGGAATATTGAAGTATAGAAATCGGCTGCTTCTTTTGCTTCTTTATCAAACCATAAATGAGGAATAATTTTTTGCATAGTGGAACTCCTTAATTATACTTTATGTCTAATTTAATAATTTCTTATAATTTGTTCAATCGAATATTTATCTCTAAGACTTCTTTTTATTAGGTAAATAAATCTTGCAGATATCTTCGTTTTACTAGAATATTAACAGAATACTTAATTTAGTTAATCTGCACCCTTCTTAGAATCTTGCATAAGTGAGATTCTTTAAAATAAAAAAGCTCGTTTTCTTTGATTTATCTCAGAAAACAAGCTTTTGTTTTTCTTCAGCGGAGAGGGTGGGATTCGAACCCACGATACCCTTGCGGGTATACTACCTTTCCAGGGTAGCCAGTTCAACCACTCCTGCACCTATCCGTTTTAGGGTCTCAAATATATTAAAAATCCATTCTTATTACCAATTATAACCTCAAAATCATATATATATTTTTCCAATAGTTATTTTTTTTTGCTATTTTAGCCAATTGAATTTTTTAGTTAATTTTGGAAAGGTGGCAGAGTGGTTGAATGCGGCGGTCTCGAAAACCGTTGTTCCGGATTCCGGAACCGGGGGTTCGAATCCCCCCCTTTCCGCATCTTTATTTATTTACGGATTGTTTTATGAAATTATATATATCAATATTTTTACTGCTTTTTTCAGTTCAAGTTTATTCGCAATCCTCCGAAGCATGGGTTGCTTTAACCTCATCAGGCGATCATACAATCTCCGTGAATGTAACCGGATTAGAAAAATTTACAGATAAATATTTTTTCGTTTGGTCCCTCTTTGAATACAATTCCCCGATGCAACTTGAAGAAATTTCTGATGATATAAAAAAGGCTAAATACTATTATAGCTTTAATAAAGAAACAGAAAAATACAGTCTCCTTCAAGTGATCTATTATAATAGCAAAAATAACGTAATAAAAAGTTTTAGTTACAACAGAGATACTGATAATTCAAAGTATAATTTCAATTTTCCTATTTATGATCGGGGAGATGAAAGAGAAATTTTTAATTTCTGCACCGAATATATAACGAAAGCAAACAACAAATAATGCCATTCATTGAACAAGTAAGCGTAAAAAAATCCCCTCTGCATGGGAAAGGTATATTCAGTAATCTATTGATTCCTGCCGATACTCTAATTTTGGTAATTAAAGGAGAATATATCGATGGCGCTGAATGTGAACGAAGAGAAAACGAAGAAGATAATGTTTATATTTTTTGGAATGGTGAAGATTCTTATATAGATACTAATAATTCAGATAAGATAAAATTTATAAACCACGACTGCAAACCAAACTGCTATGTCGATAATGATGATGAAGATAATCTATGTTTATATGCCATTCGCGATATCATAGAAGATGAAGAATTGACAATCGACTATGGTTATGATGAAATTTATGAGAATTGTAATTGCAGTTCCTGTTCAAATCAATAAAGTTCTTTCATAATAAATTCTTTGCCACCGATAAAATTCATTTGTTTCGTGATACTCCCTTTTCTCCCCTGCATATAACCCGAAGGTCTCCCCGCATTGCGTTTCTTTGGATTTGGAAGAGACGAAGCAATTAATGCTGCTTCTCCCGCACCTAATTTTATTGCCGATTTTTTAAAATAAGTTCGTGCAGCACTTTCGATTCCATATAAATCTTTTCCCATTTCAGCAATATTTAGATAGACTTCTATGATTCTTTTCTTCGACCAAATAGTCTCCATTAATACCGTATAATAAGCTTCTACTCCCTTACGAATCAAATTTTTATCATTCCATAAAAACATATTCTTAGCTACTTGCATCGAAATGGTACTTGCTCCCCTTTTCCTCTTTCTTCTCTCGTTTTCTTTTAATGCCTTTTCCACCTGCTCGACGTCAATCCCCCAATGATCAAAAAATCTTTGGTCTTCGGATGCAATAACTGCTAATGGTGCGTTATAACTTATTTCTGAAATCGAAACCCACTTCTGCTGATATGGTTTCATTGAAATGAGTTTCTCTAAATAATCTTCGTTATTACTATTTTGAAATGCACTGCTCGCCGGATTAATAAAAATAAATAATGCTAATATGATTATGTTTATTAATACGAACAATAATCCCGTATAAAATATTTTTTTAATTATATTCCAAATAGTCTTCAATTTATTCCAGCTCCGCATCTACTTTATATATCGGGTAAACATTTAAATTACTATCATAATAAGGAGAACGTTCATAAATAAAATTTAATCTCTGGTATGGATTATTTCTAAATTTTTCATCTTCTGCGAGTTTCTTCTCAAACTCTGCTTTCAAATTGATATCCTTCTTTAACATCTCTTTAGCAATCGGCTCCATTGAATAATCTTCAAAATATTCTTTCTGCTCAAATATTGAGTTTAAGAATCCCCATTTTAAAAATGAATCAGGACTTTTTGGTTCAAGCAAATAAACTAATGGAATAAAGTTCTTTTGATTAGTCGAAAAAATTAAATCACCTTGATTAATATTAACTTCCCTTGAAAATTCACTTACATTATAAGAAGGTAATTGTCTTCCCTCAAAAGATCGTGGGCTTAATTTCACATCTGGTAGTTTATAAAATTCGCCTAAAACTTTTTTAGCTGTTTTATTTTCAATAAAAGTAATTCCATGCAAAATTAAAATATCTTTTAAGTAACTAAACTGAACGGGTATAATGTAATACTTTGGCAGCTTCAATGAATCGGAGGTTTTATATTGAGTATAATAATCCAATAAGAATGTTTTTGGAGTTTTGGTGTATCTAATTATACTATCGCCTGTTATCTCACTTTTTTCTAAGTACGATTCAAATCCGAGAAAATCTGTTTTATTAAATTTATTTATAAGTTCATGATTTATTGGCAGCCATTTATCACCTGTTACATAATTCTCAAGAAACCATTTATCGTTTTCTAATTTCTGATTTTTTAATTGCGTATGATTTTGTGAAACTATTTTCATCATATTAACTAATGCCGAATAAGTGGCATAGACTCTATTTTTGAACGGCTTTAGAGAATGAGTTTCAATCAATACTCCCGGCACTCCACGCATCGAAGAATAACCATGAGAGAATCTTGGAGATGAATTCCATTCCACTACACCATCGGTTAATTTTCTCCCTTTGAACCCGAAATACTTGAATAACGGATATCCATCTTCTTTCATCAACAATTCAAACGATGGTTCAAAAGTTTTGTTAATCCATTTTCTCAGCATTGGCGAAACCGATATTGTCTCAATACTATACGTTAATTCATATTGCATATCCAAGCCATCGGTAGTATGAAGATCGATAAAGAAATCGGGATTAATATCGTTCCATAATTTTAAGAAAGCTTTCATTTCAGGTGCATCTGCCTTCATAAAATCTCTATTTAGATTGAGGTTTTGGGCTGTCGTTCTCCACCCCATCTCTTCAGGACCATTTTGGTTTATCCGATTGTATTTACTTATTCTCTCGTGCCCATCCACATTGAAAACCGGAATAATTATTAGAATCTCGTTATCTAATAAATCATTGTATTTTTTTTCAATAAGAATATCACGAGCTAATAATAACGAAGCATCTTTACCCTCAATTTCACCGCTATGGATACCGCACATTATAAGAGTTTTTGCCTTAGTCGAGTTTTTTAGAGCTTCATAATCGAATACTTTATCTTTAGAAATGATAAATGTATATAAAGTTCTTCCTTGAGGTGAAGTTCCGAAAGCAACTAATTTTGCATATTCCGAAAATTTTTCTAATCTTTTTAAGTAATTAATGGAATTATTATAGTTCGGACTTTGTTTATAATTAGAGGATTCAAAAAATGTATCCCAATTATTATCTTGAGCAGATAATGATGCTAGAAATAGAGCAGAAAAGAAGATATTTAATAGAATTTTTTTCATATAGTACCAAAAGTTAGAATTACTTTTGTTAAATTAAGTAATTAAATAAAATTTTTTCTAATTAATTGATTAAAAAACAAAAAACGAGGTTTAAAAATGATTTCCGATAAAATGGCAAAAGCTTTGAACGACCAAATAACAGCAGAAATGTATTCATCTTATTTATATCTTGCAATGGCAGCTCATTTAGAGAGCGAAAATTACAATGGTTTTGCAGGTTGGATGAGAGCTCAGTCTTCTGAAGAATGGGGACATGGAATGAAATTATATAAATATCTTGGCGAAGTTGGGAAAAAAGTAGATTTAGCCGGAATTGAAAAACCAAAAACAAGCTGGAATTCACCTCAAGAGATTTTTGAAGAAGCATTGAAACATGAACTTTATATCACCGAAAGAATCAATAACTTAGTGAATTTAGCTCTTGAAGAAAAAGATCATGCTACTAATATTTTCTTACATTACTTCGTTACCGAACAAGTAGAAGAAGTAAGTACTGCAACTTCAATTGTAGAAAAATTCAAAATGGTTGGCGATAATAAAGTATCGTTATATCTATTAGATAAAGAATTAGGACAAAGAGCAGCACATTAATAAAATCTTTTGATTTTTGTATAAATTTATTATATTTGCTTTCTATATTTAAATAAGTGGGTTTGAAAATGGCTAGAAGATGTCAAATATCCGGAGTTGGTCCTATAAGTGGAAATAGTATTTCCCATGCACATAATAAGACTAAAAGAAGATTCCTTCCAAATCTTCAAAAGAAAAGAATTTGGGTTAAAGAATTGAATAGATTCGTTACCGTAAAAGTTACTGCAAGCACTTTACGCACTATTGCTAAAAACGGTACTTCTGTTATTGCTAAAATGGTTAACGACGGTCAGATTAAGGTTAGATAAGCAAATCAGTTTTTCAAAATAAAACCGTCCTCGAATTTCGGGGACGGTTTTTCTTTTTAAATCGGAGCATATTTTATTATAGTTTTATCTTCTTCTTGATTGCGAACTTCCATTATCTCTCGAAGAACGATCAGCCTTAGGACTCTCACTTCTGCTTCTACTGCTTCTATCTACTGTTGGTCTCTCACTGCTGCTACGACTGCTTTCAGTCCTATTTACTGTTGGTCTTTCCGTACTCTTATTCTCGCTACTTTTATTCTCTACTCTAGGATTTTCAGTTCTTGCCCTTTCGCCGGTTCTCTCACTACTTGGTCTCTCGTAAGTTGTTCTTCCATTATTTGTAGCATCAGAACTCCTCTTTTCAATATTTTCTCTTCCTTCATTCCGTGTAGGATTATCGCTGCCGGAAGTTCTATTATTAATAGTTCCTCTTTCACTATTCTGTTCATTAGTTCTGCTGTTTCTAACAGAAGTTTCGGCATCTTTATCCATTCGCTCAGTACGAGTTCTTTCAGTTTTTACATCATCACGCTTATAATCATCACGAAGCTTGGTTATATCCATCTTATAAGCTCTATCAGTTGTACGAGCGGAATTTCTGTCTCTTGATTCCACATCTCTTAGTCTATCAGTTTCAGTTGTTCTTACTTCTTTAATAGTGGTTCTTAATTTTCTTTCAATTCTATCTCTTCCGAAATTATCTCTCATATCAATTTGTCTATGTTTACCATAATTTCTTTTGAAATATGAATTAGTTCTCTGTTTTGTATAATAGTATCTATGAACATCTCTATCTAAGAAACGATTATAAGAAACAATATTCCAATAATTATAATTGATTCTAAAATTGATAGAAATTCTTAGCCCCGGAATCGAGTATATTGGCTGCATAGGAATCCATCCAATAACGTAATCATCATAATGCCAATTTACCCATGCAGGACCCCACTGTGTATCAGGAATCCAAATCCAACCATAATAATCATCCATTACCCATCTGCCATAATGATAAGTAGCCCATCCATAAGGTTCATAAGAATCCCAATACCATCCGTCGCTTGTCCAAATCCATCTTCCATCCGAATAAGGACGCCAAGAATTTGAATATTGATATGGCTGCCATACCCAATTTTCGTAGCTTATTTGAACCCAATTTCCATAAGGACTTAAACTTGTATAAAAATACTCATGAGCACCACCACGATATTGTGCTCTGTTTTCTGTAGTACTAAATGCTGCCACTACAAACATTATTATTAATAACCGTTTCATCCTACACCTCCATTAACTTTTATTTCTGCATATATATAATCAAAGCGTATGCCAAGAATTCTTACATTTTTTCGTATATTTAGAACCTAAATAATGAATAATGTCCATTTTTTTATACATTACTGACTAAATTAATAGAGGAAATATGAAACAATTTTTTAATGATAGGATTCCCCATAACGGATTTACATATAGCGAATATCAAAAAAGATTTGAAGAAAAAGCAAATAGTGATTTTAGTTCTCTTAAAGGAGAAGAATTAGAGAAATACAATTACACAAAACTCAATTTGCAAAGAACTATCAGAATTCATAAAACATATAAAGTAAGCGAAGTACTTAAAAATGTTTTAAACGATATTAAGACACCTCAGCTTTGGATGGTTCTAACAGAAAACTGGTGCGGCGATTCAGCTCAGAATCTTCCATATATTGCAATGATTGCCTCACAATCTAATAAAATCGATTTAAGAATTTTGGAACGTGATTCCAATCTCGAAATTATGGATCAATATTTAACAAATGGAATTTCCCGCTCTGTACCTAAATTAGTTGCCTTCGATTCTGATGGAAATGAGATTTTCCAGTGGGGACCTCGACCAATGGAAGCTCAAATGATTGTGGAAAATGCAAAACTAAACAATCTGCCGAAAGAAGAATTTGTAGAAACTCTACACCTATGGTATGGAAGAAATAGAGGCAAAGCTATTGAAGTGGAATTTCTTGAACTACTAACGGGAAAGAAAAAATCTTAAATAAAATTTCTATTTCCGGTTAATCTTATTCGTCTTTTTACTTTGCTCGATTTGGAAGGAAAGATTAATAGTTAAATTTGATTTTACTGATTTACCATTAGTTTGACCGGGAATAAACTTTGTTTTCATTACAGCTTCTTTGGCAGCTTCATCGCAGCCGAGACCTAAAGGAATTATTACATTTGTGGAAGCGACATCTCCATTTTCATCAATTTCTGCAATTAAGGTAACTGTCCCCTCCAATCCATATAATAGTGCATGCTCAGGATAAATTAATTTTTCTTGAATTGTTTTTAGCCCTCCGATTGGAATCGGACAAATTTCAGCATCACAAATTAATTCTTTACTTTTCTTTTTTGCTATCTCTAATTGCCTGTTACCCCCTTGATATAATTCTGCGGGTGGGATAAAATTTTTATCCGGTTCAAAATAATCAGATTTTGTAAGAATACCATTAGAATAATAGATAATAGATTTGAGTACACCATTTTCATAGTATCGTTTGTTTGTCCCTTCAATCACACCTGATTCTGTGAAATATTCTTCTTTAAGAATACCGGATTCATAATATTCCCTTACCCAACCGTTCAAAACCCCTTTAGTATAATTTTTCTCATATCTTAAATTTCCATTTGGGTAATACCAAAATGAAGTGCCATCTAAAAGATCATTTATATAACTTATTGCGAAGCTTGGAGTTCCATCCGAATAATTCCCTTTAATTATACCGTTTTGACCCAATGCCATTGACGATAGAGAGAACGATATAATTAAAAACATTTTTCTCATACTTCTTCCTGAAATGAAGAGATAAATATATAATTTTTTTGAGAATTATTTCTAATCGTTAGTGAATTAGATTTTAGCTGATATAAGTTATATTTTTAAATATTTACTATTTGGACATATGTATCTTGTTATTTTATTAAAAAAATATTACGTTTATAAAAACATTCTAAGGATCATTTATGAAACAGATTGTTATAATATTTTTAGTAGTTTTTTCTGTCTCTACCACCTTAAAATCACAAACCGCCTTAGGTACATTAAAATATGAAGACTTTAATAAACCTGAATATTGCGGTACATCGTGCCATACAGATTTTTATATGCAATGGAAACAGTCAATGATGTCCCAAGCATATACGCATGAATGGGATGAAATTGAGTATTTCAAGCTTGCCATTCCACATGCAGAAAAAGATGGTAAAGTAGCAGAAGTTAAAGCAGGATGTAATGGTTGTCATGCACCTATTTCTTATGTAGTTGGAGATGTTCCGCCTCCGCCTCCGAGCCAAAATTCAAGAGCTAATGAATCGGTTCAATGCGAAGTATGTCATAGCATTACCGGATTCAGCGGGGATATTCCTCATAATTTTAATTATATAATGGAACCGGGTAAAACTAAATTCAGTTCACGAGTTGGAGATATGGAATCCCCCGCTCATAAAATCGTTAAAACTGCATTACATTCCTCAGGCGATTTTTGTGGTATATGTCATAACGAAAAAAGTCCTTATGATATGTGGGTTAAATCAACTCATCTCGAATGGAAAGAAGGTCCTTACTTCAAAGAAGGTGTTCAATGCCAGGATTGCCACATGACCAAAACAGAATTTCGTACTGCCTCAATGGGGACGGTTTATAAAGATACGAAACTTCACCTTTTCCATGGTGCACACGATCCCGGTAAAGTACGAGGGACTATCGAATTAAGAATTAATCCTGATATCAAGGAAGCAGAACCCGGAGAGATAATTAAATT
This sequence comes from bacterium BRH_c32, assembly GCA_001516025.1. GTDB lineage: Bacteria > Bacteroidota > Ignavibacteria > Ignavibacteriales > Melioribacteraceae > BRH-c32. The sequence goes on from LOEU01000014.1 coordinate 198,588, forward strand.
TACTGTCGCACTATTTAATCAAAAGACCGGACATAAATTCCCCACAGGATCAGTGGAAGACCGAATTGTCTGGCTTGATGTTGAAGCCACTGACAGCAAAGGAAATGTTTATCATTTACCTGTCGATAAAAAAGGATTTGAAGGAGAAGAATTTACAATCTCTACCGATGTCTTAGCATATCAAGATATGGGTATTGCATTGAATCTGCCCGATTTCAAAGGCGTTCAAAGAGATGCTGTACCCTATGGAGATAGAATTTTCCGAATGCCATATTTTGATCCTCAAGGAAGAATGACAATTCAGCAATGGAACACCTCAAAATTAGGAGTAGATTATAGAATTGGTCCACGTGAGACAAAGACGGAAACTTTCACATTTAATCTACCAGGCACTTTACCCTCAGGTGAAATGAAAATTACAGCTAAACTTAATTACCAACTTTTAGTTAAGTCCGTAGGTGAATTTTTAGAAGTCCCAAAAGAAGAATTTACCCCCTTATTGGTAAATGAGCATTCTACAACAGTAACTATTCTTGATTAGGAGCGCAAAAAATGAAAACTAAAATTTTTTTTTTATTAATAACCGTAACACTCTTAGCTACGACCATTAGTATCGATGCAATTCCCGCATTTGCGAGAAAATATAATATGAGCTGCCAAACATGTCATAATCCATTCCCAAAACTCAAAGCTTATGGCGACACTTTTGCCGGTGATGGTTTCGTACTAGCCGATAAGGATGCCCCTAGGTATTTTGTTGAAACAGGTGATCCTGAACTTTCTTTAATTAGAGACCTTCCCCTGGCTATAAAATTAGAAGGATATGCCACTTATAATAATAAAAATTCGGATCAAGGTGATTTTACAGCTCCTTATAATTTAAAGCTAATGTCGGGCGGTTCAATCGCAAAAGATGTTTCTTACTATTTCTATTTCTTTTTCAGCGAAAGAGGTGAAGTCGCCGGTATTGAAGATGCATTTATTATGTTCAATGATGTTCTTCCTGAATTTGATATTTATATCGGTCAGTTCCAGGTTTCCGATCCTTTATTTAAAAGAGAACTCCGTCTTACCTTTGAAGACTATCAGATATATAAACCGCGACTCGGTTATTCAAATGTAGATTTGACCTATGATAGAGGTGTAATGCTTACCTACACGTTTCCATTCGGGACTGACTTAATTTTTGAAGTCCTAAACGGCAGCGGCATCGGTGCAGCAAATAATTTCAAAAATTTCGATAATGATAATTATAAAAATTTCGCACTCCGTGCCTCACATGATTTTACTGATAATATTCGTCTTGGAGTATTTGGTTATTACGGCAAAGAAAAACTCGAAGATGATATTGCGCGCAATTTTACGAATGAAGTAACTTATTTCGGTCCTGATTTAACTCTCTCTTATGATAATAAAATCGAACTCAATTTTCAGTACTTAATGAGAAATGATAAGCAATCGTTCTATAAAGTAAATGACATTAAAACAAAGGGCGGATTCGCTGAACTTATTATTACACCTGATGGAGACGAAAGTAAGTATTATTTTGCCGGAATTTATAATTTCGTTCAATCGGATATAAAAGCATTGGATTATAATTCTATTGCTATAAGTGGAGGATATTTATTAAGACGTAATATTCGTCTAATGGGTGAATTTGGATATGATATAGAAAAGAAATTCAGTCAACTAACTGCGGGCGTTATAACTGCATTTTAATTAAATAGATATCAGTTATTCTTATTAGAAGGGCTGTGTAATAAACAGCTCTTCTTTTTTTTAAAATATAATATTTTTAGAATACCGGCAAAATTTAACTGCCGTTATAATTAAAGAAATTTATAACTTTTTAGAATTTTTATGGATCTCGTGCCAGCTTAGGGCACTTGCTCCTAATATTGCTACGTTTCCTTTAGGAAGACCTGAAACAAGAATTTCCACTTTGCCTTGGAATAAATTTAGCATATTTTTTTCCATGTAATATTTAGTCGGTGCTAAAATCAAGTCTCCTGCCATTGCTAATCCTTCAGATAAGATTACAGCTTCGGGACTTAAGAAAGCAACTGCATTAGCTAATGCTTCCCCTAATATTTGACCCGTATATTCAAACGCTGTAATCGCTAATTTATCTCCGTTTCGTGCTGCTTTATAAATCAAGTCTGCGGTTATTTTATTTGGAGGAAATTCTTTTAATACACTTATCTCATTAGTCTTTGAAAGAAGTTCAAAAAATGTTCTTATTAATCCACCCGTAGAGACATAAGTTTCTAAACATCCATATCTTCCACAGCCGCATTGACGACCATTTTTTTCTACAATTGTATGCCCTATTTCGCCTGCAAAACCATCTGAACCATAAAGAATATTGCCATCGACAACAATTCCGCTTCCGAATCCTCTGCTAAGTGTAAGTTGAATAAAATTCTTCATTTTTTTTGCAACGCCATATTTCATTTCACCAATTGCTGCGGCATTAGCATCATTTGTTATTACCACAGGAAAATCAAAATATTTTTTTGCAAGGTCAATTATATTTACGTAACTCCAGTTTAAATTTGAGGAATATTCCACCGTGCCTTTATAATAATTAGCTGAAGGAGCACCAATCCCTACCCCCAGAATCTCTAATTCTTTGGAATGATTTTTAAACACCTTTTTGAATTTAGTATAAAGACGTTCGAATAGTGCTTCGGGAGATTCATTTGCCTTAGTAAGAATCTTGCTTTCTAAATGGCAATTCCCTGAACTATCCACTAGCCCAAAAGAAGTGTGAGTCCCACCAATTTCAATTCCGAGTGTTACTTCGGTCTTATTCATTTATACTCATTAAAAATAATTTTTTAATTAATTCAGCAAACATTACTTACACATTTTCAGTTAATTTTTTTAGTTCAATTGATTTAGAGTAGAACTCTTCCAATGTAAGTTCTTTTAGATAAACTATACCATGAGTAGCTCTAACTCTCGGACTTGAGTGCTTAATAAAAAAGTCTTTCCCGAGACAAAGGCGAATAGTATTATATTGATCCACTTGAATGCTTTGAGCAAGTCGATAAAACGGACCGTCATATTCATAACTTGGGAAACTGGCATCTTTTTGCGAGCCATAACTATTCATAAATGTACTTTCAAGAATTGCAAATGAATTGAGACTTACCGGCACATAGATATTTGCTTCAGCCGGATGGAATCGATACCAGACATTACGATATCCCCAAATTTTAATCTTCGATATATCTGCCTCTTTACCATATAATCGCAATGCCTCAGTAATTGTCTGGAGCACTTTGTAATGAGTATCGGGACCACTTCCTTCAGGGTCTAATGCTACAGTAATAATAGTCGGTTTAACTTTTCTTAATAAATCTAAAATCGGTAATACATCGCGATTAACTTCCGGATTTTCAGTAAAAAGTTCTCCTTGATAAAAACCGAGTCTTTGATGCGAAATACTTTCATTATTAAATCCAAAATAAGCCCAGATAATTTCTTCTTCCCATTCTCTTAACATCCCTTTAAGCTTCTGAACGTGTGGAATATCTTTTTTGCCCGGATATTGAGTTGTGAAGTAATTAATTAATTCATCTACTCTATCAACAAGATATTTAAGATTATCTTCTTCATAAATGCTGATTAAATTTCTTAGCATTCGGCGTGCGGTTGCTTCTCTTTTAAGAGTTCTGCTTCTTGCTGCGAGTCCATCAAGGAATAGATTAACGTCTCTATTTCGTCCATCACTAAATTCAGGATCAAAGTATCGATCGGAAAAGCGAGACTTAAATTCTTCATTCTTCAAATGCTCTTTAAGATTTTCCATTAAGAAAAGCATATAAGAATTAGTAACAGCAGTGAAGCCGCTCGTTAAAGTGGCGAAATGATGACTATTACTCTGCTCTCTTACTAAGTGAACGATATATGGTAAATATCCGAGCATTATATCATCATGATGCGGAGCAGTATGAAGTATCGTTTCATTTTTAATTAATTCAGTACCTTTGGTAAATCGCTCAAGAACATTTTTATAAATAATTTGATTAATCTCTTCCGGTTTCATTTTTGTTTTTTCTAAAATTAATTTTCCGAATTTATTCGAGAGATAATCTTCTTTTGTAAATTTTATAATTTCTTTCTGTTTTTCTACTGCAAGATTAATTATCGATCTTTCGATAGCGAATTGAGAAATCTTTTCTTCTTTTAAGATATCTTCATAGCGTCTCTCGAGAAGACGGAGAGCTGCTCCATTAGTCAAATAAAATCGAGCATTAGGTAATTTCTGTAAAGAGGTTGCCGGATATTCATTTGAAGGACCGCTTTCGATAGAATCTCTTACGATATTTGCTTTTGCTTCTCCTGCTGCTATAATGATTGTTGTGGCATTTTCATTGTATGTGATAGTATTTAGACCGATAGTAATAACAAATCGATTACGTGCTATCTCTATGCCTCCTAAGTCGCTTGAAGCAGCGGCTTGAGTTTCGTAATTTGTTTGTATTAATCTGGTAGTGGAGTAGTGATCACTCCCTTTAATATTGAAACCGATATGACCATCGGGACCGATACCGCCAAGAAAGAAGCCGATACCTCCCATTTCTCTAATCTTCTTTTCGTAATTCGTACAAAATTCATCCACGTTTTCAATAGTCTTTTTCTGTAATCGCTCTAATCTATTGCTTGCCCATCTTGTCCGAAGCGAAAGATCGACAATCAGATTGGGGAATATTTGTGAAAGTGATAGTCCTTCCGCTGTCTCAATCTCATTAACGTTTATTAGCAGAGCTTTTTTAGGGTCAAGATTAAAACTGTGCATATAGTATTTCTGTATATAATAATAAAAACTATTATGCTGGAATGAATCGATAGGGTAAAATTCATCAATCTGGACAAATCTTAAATTATTCATCTCCGGGAATATTGACGTGCTGATTCCGTATGAAGTGAGATATTCAATAACTTCCTTATTATCCCAATTTTTTAGATAGTAATTAACCCATTTAATAAAATGTTCGGGGGTTTTACCGGTTGGAAGGGAGATTACTCCATTAGGATTATTTTGAACCCATTCGATAAATCGAAGAGCCGTAAATCTACCAAGTTCAGGGAAACTATTTACCTGTATAACAGGAATCTTTTCAGTAGGAGAATAAATTAATTTCCTTCCCGAAAGTTCTAAATATTTTTGTTCAACGAGTGATAAATTATCTGATGATTTTTTAATTACTTTTTTCATAATTTTTTGTTTGAAGAAACTTTTTTTAAAGTTCCAGTCCTCTTTTATATACTAAATTATATTTTTTAAGTATTACAGATTATCGTAATTACTAAATTAATCAAATAGTAAACGATTAAGGGGAAAATGCAGTAAACGCGAATATTATGCTGTGAAAACTCATTTATTAAAAAAATAATTTCTTTTTTAGCTTAGACAGGTAACGCTGACTTATAACGAATGGTTGTTTTACATTTTTTAAATAAACCAAATATGAACGGGCATAGAACTTCTCAATTCTATCAACGTGCTCATAATTAATTATAGTTGAACGATGAATCCTGATAAACATACTATCAGGTAATACACTTTCCCATTCACGTAAAGATTTTCTTATTACAAATTTTTTCGAGTTGCATACATAGACATTTGTATATTCATTAAAGGCAGTAATGCATTCTATATCTTGAATCTTTATAAATTGTGGTTTATTTCCTTCGGTAATAAAAAGATGTTCTTCGAGGTTTTTTGTCTCCGGTTTTTCAGATTGAGGTTTTACTTCGATCGATTTTTTATTTTTTTCATTTTTATTTATTCTAACCTCGATTGCCTTATAAAGGTCTTTAGCAAGGAAAGGTTTTACAATATAATCATCTGCACCAAGGTTCATTCCATACCTTAAATCAGCCATATCAGTTTTGGCGGTAAGAAAAATGAAAGGTATTGCGGCTAAAGTTTCGTTTTCGCTAATTTTTTTTAATACAGAATATCCATCCATTTCAGGCATCATAATATCGCAGATAATGAGATCGGGCAATTCCTCTTCAGCTATTACTAAACCATCCTTCCCGCATCCGGTATCAAAGACTTTGTAATTCTTTAGTTCGAGTAAGTCTTTAATTCCAATCCTTACAAAGAGTTCATCTTCTATAATTAATATTCTTTTCATCATTTGATTCCTACGGGTGAATAGTAGAATTGGAAAATCAAGAAAAGGTTTCTAATAAAGGACCTAATCCTTACCCTAAATATAATAAGAATAATTGCCCTTTATTGATTTATGATATAGTAACATTTATCCCCTGTCATATAAACCACTTCATTAATTATCTATAATCCTTTACACAATAGTAATAATTATTACACTATTTATCATTTTTTTTACGACATAAAAGATGCAGGATATGCGATATTTTCTACTATCACGTTTTAATAACTTTATGCCGTGATTATTTAGGATATGAAGTATATTAAGGAGCAATTCTACATAAGACATTAAATCGCCAATCTGATTTAGACATTTCTACTTAATATACAATTAAAATTTAGTTATAAATTAAAGAAAAGGAGTACAGATGAAAAAGAATATACTATTAATGATATTCATGATATTTTCGTTTTTGAGCTTTAATACTTATGCTCAGATGAAAGACTATGGTTTAAAAGTAGGTTTGCAGTTCAGTGGAATAATGCCATATACCGAATTTGAGGTAGAAAATGGATTATCGATGTCATCCTATTTAGCAAGAGGGTTCTTGAGATTCGAGCTTGCTGACGTTATAAATGCAGAATTTGGCGCAGGTTATGGAAATATAACCGGCGATGCATTTAATTTTGTTACAAATGCAAAAGGCGGCGGTTCATATAGTACGAAAATTATCCCCCTTGATGTGCGATTGCTTATTATGCCTTTCGAAATGAAGAATTGGAATCCATATCTATATGGAGGTTTCGGAATGCTCAATTATACGGTGGGGATTAAACCTATAGTTGCTTCCCCAATAGCAGCAGGTACAGAGGGATGGACCGGAATTATCCCATTCGGAATTGGTACAGAGATCAAAATGAGCGAAGATATATTGGTAGATTTTGCATTCGGTGCCACTTATGCTCTAAAAGATAACTTGAATGCCTATGATGATAATAGTAATAAGGATCTTTTATTTAATATCTCCGCAGGACTTGTATTTACCGGTGAGAGCAGCAGTTCTGATAAGGATAAAGACGGCTTGACTAAAGCTGAAGAACTCGAATTAGGCACTGATCCAAATAATCCCGATACAGATGGAGACGGATTGAAAGATGGAGACGAAATAAATGTATATAAGACCGATCCGTTAAATCCCGATAGCGATTCGGATGGTTTAAAAGATGGAGAAGAGGTTTTCACCTTTCAAACAAATCCTAATTTAGCGGATACAGATTCTGATGGTTTAAGAGATGGAGACGAAGTTAATACTCATAGAACCGATCCTAAAAATGCAGATAGCGATGGGGATAGATTAAATGACGGCGATGAAGTACTAAAATATAAAACAGACCCATTGAAGACAGATACAGATTTTGATGGCTTAAGTGATTATGAAGAAGTAATGACTTACAAAACTAATCCGCTTAAAGCAGATACAGACGGTGGTTCGGTAACTGATGGTAAAGAGATTACAAATAAGACTAATCCATTAGACCCTTCCGATGATATAAAGAAACCTGAACCAAAAGAAGTTTCAAGGGAATGGACTTTTAGTACCGATAAATTGTTCTTTGCATTAGATAAATATAAGCTTAGTGATGAAGGTAAAAACACACTTAATGAAGTTTATGATGAAGTAAGTAAATATGAATCGGGAACATCTATTGAAATTAGCGGACACGCAGATGCAACCTGTAGCGATGCTTATAATATGTCGTTATCAGAAAAACGTGCAAATGCAGTTAAAGATTATTTCATAAGCCGAGGATTAGATCAGAATATTTTCACAGTTAAATGGTTTGGCGAAAGAAACCCTATTGCTCCCAATGATACACCTGGAAATAGAGCAAGCAACAGGCGTGTAGAAGTAAAAGCTAAGGGAATGACAATAGATGTAAAATAATGATTTATATATAATAATTTTCCCTTCTATCGAAGACAAATAAAAAAAGCGGCTCATTTTTTGAGCCGCTTTTTTTATAATTTATATTTGAACGTATTTGCTTGGTAAAGCTCCACATACAGGACAATTTTCAGTCGGCTCGCCAAATTCTATATGACCGCAAATAGGGCACAGATAGATATTAGCTACATCTAAGTCTTTCCCCTGCTCTGCTGCTTCTAATGCCATTTTATATAAATCTGCATGAACTTTTTCTGCATCTAAAGCATATTTGAACATTCTTTGCGCTTTATGATTTTCTTCTACTGCCTGCTCGTGCATAGGTGGATACATTTCAGAAAACTCATAAGTTTCGCCTTCGATTGCTGATTTAAGATTATCTACTGTCGAGCCGATACCTTCAAGAGAACCAAGATGTCCTTCGGCGTGAATCCGTTCAGCTTCTGCTGCTGTCTCAAATAACTTAGCTATATTAGGAAAACCTTCTCTTGCTGCTTTTTTAGCAAATGCTCTATATTTTTGATTTGCTTGACTTTCACCTGCAAAAGCTTCTTTCAAATTGTCTTTCGTTGTTGCCATTTCATATCTCCATAGACGTATTAAGTAAATAGATGTAAATAATATCTCGTTATCCAAATATAATTAAAACTCTCTATTTGAAAAAGTGATTTACATAGGAAAAGTAACCTACGCATGGGACATACTTTGTGGTGGAGTTATTCTTCTGAAATATTGTTTTTTTTAATTTTAAGTCAGGATTTAAGAGATGATTATTAATAAGACTAAATTTTCATTGAAGAATGTATATCGTTCCGTAGAAATTTCCTTCAAAATAGAAGGGCATAAGATTCCGATCAATAAAACTAACAGAACTAAAAAAGTTGCATCTTAATCTAAAGCCTAATGTTAAATTTCTTATAAGCCTACACTCTTATCATTCTTGCTCGTATTCGATAATCAATAACGCTCTATTTTTTAAAACAAAAAACCCGAAATCAAAATGACATCGGGTTTTATTTGGTGGGAGTTAATGGATTCGAACCAATGACCCCCTGCTTGTAAGGCAGGTGCTCTGAACCAGCTGAGCTAAACTCCCAAATATTTAGACCGTTAATATAAATGAATTTTTAAAAAAATCAAAATCTTTTTTTCGAGCGGGTGACGGGACTCGAACCCGCGACAACCGGCTTGGGAAGCCGATACTCTACCAACTGAGTTACACCCGCATTAATCACCACAAATGTATATATAGATTTAGAACAATTCAATATTTTTTTTATTATTGTTTAATGAATTTAGAACAGAAAAAAATCACTCGACTAATTTTTAACTCCCTGATTGTACTTTTTACTATCACTTTTTGGGATATAAAACTTTTCTTCCCCATTAAAGTAATTTCAATATTATTTCATGAGCTTTCTCACGGATTTGCTGCAATCCTCTCAGGCGGTGTGGTTAGTTCTATTGCCATTGAAGAAAGCCTCGATGGTGTTACTCAAATTTCCGGTGGGCATGATCTATTTATCGCATTCTCCGGCTATTCCGGTTCCATCCTATTTGGTATGATAATTTTTTATTCTGCACTAAAATCTAAAAAGAAAAATTTTGTCTTGATTGTAGTCGGTGTGCTATTATTTATTTCTACCGTCAATTTAATCGAAGGTTTCATAGGGGTTTTTACAGGGATTAGCTATTCAATTATCTTTATTATTCTCGGCATACTTGAATATGGTTTTATAAAATATTTTGCAAGATTTTTAGGATTAGTAATTCTAACTTATTCAGCCGCGGATATTATTATCGATCTTATTATATCAAATAATCAAGTAAATGATGCAATAATTTTAAGTGTTATTACAGATGTATCGCCAATTGTATGGGGATTATTATTTTTCGTTTTATCGGTTGGAGCTATTACTACTATGTTGAGATTAGATTTCAAATCGGATTAGTCTTAGGCGGCTCTTTTACAAAAAATAATATTATCATTCCGATTAAAAAGAATCCAATAATTGTAAGAATTGCAATTCTTTGACTCGCAGTTATAAAACTTACTAACCCAAATACCAGTGGTCCTAGTATTGCAGAACTTTTTCCGAATAAAGAAAAAAATCCGAAAAATTCTGTTTTCTTATCCATTGGGACTAACGCAGACATGAGACTGCGACTCGTCGATTGAGTTGCTCCCATTACGCTTCCTGCAAGTAATCCCACTGTATAAAATGAATATTTCATCAATTCAGTGGGTGCAATTCCCCAAATGCCCGAAAACAGTTTATTCAAAAAAGCATCTTCTGCGCTTGTAAAATAAGCCAATAAAATTGTAAATATCCAAATTATAAGCGAGATAATAATAGCTTTCTTCTGACCTATCGAATCAGATAAAATTCCAAATAATACCGCTCCGAATATTGCAGTGGTCTGAACAATTAGGAAAAATATTATTAATTCCTGAATAGAAAAATGCAATGTAGTACTTGCATAATTACCCGAAAAATAGATAACAGTATTTACTCCTTCGATATAAAAGAAAAAGGCTATTAAAAATAGTGCGAGATTTTTATAATACCTTAAGTTCTTGATAGTATTAACAACTCTTGAGATGCCGATCATTATATAAGAACGATCGGGAACAACATCTTTTCTATTATCTTTTAAGAAAATAAATAAGGGGATGCTAAACACCAGAAAGAAAAGTGACGCTAAAGGGAATGTCTCTTTTATCATATTGCGGCTAATAAACGGAAATGCTAATGCAAGGACAGTTAGTGAACCAAGATAGCCCATCGCAAATCCATATCCGCTTACTCTTCCATAATTTTTTGGTTTTGCTATCTCAGGCAAAAAAGAATCATAAAAAACTAATCCCGCCTCGAAACCAATATTGGCTAATATAAATAAAAGTAATGCAAAATAGATATCACCTGCACCTACGAAATAAAGCAAGGAAGTGGCTACTATGCAAAGAAGTGTAAAAAAGAGTAGTAATCGTTTCTTACCTGCAGAAAAGTCCGCTATCGCCCCTAATATAGGCGAAATAATAGCCGTGATGAGCATTGATATGCTTGTACCGAGACTCCAATAAAAATCTCCGATCGGTTTTCCATCAGCTACAACATTTTTAAAATAAACTGCAAAAAGAAATGTAACTATTACTATCGAATAAGATGTATTGGCGAAATCGAAAAGAGTCCAAACAAAAATCTTTGATTTTGATTCTTCTTCAAAATTATTTTTTCGGAAGAGATTCATCAATTAATCCTCTACCGGATTTATTAAGTTTTCCCTCCGCCTTCAATTCATTTAAAAAAGTATCCAAGATACCATTAATAAATTTGCTGCTATTCGAGGTGGAGAAATCTTTTGCTATCTCTATGACTTCATTCATAGAAACTTTTGGAGGAATATCATTGAAGTACAATATCTCAGTAATACCAATTCTAAGGAGCAATCTGTCTATTAAGGCGATTCTTTCCATATCCCAATTAGCTAATCTTTCTTTAATAATATTATCAACTTCATTCTGATGAGACAAAACAGAATTAACTAATTTTTCTGTAAATTCTTTATCTTCATTTAATGGAATATCGGACGTAATTCCATTAATAAGATTAGTAAGACCTTCACCGTTTAATTCAAACGCATATAAAATTTGTAATGCTTTTTCTCTTAAAACTCTTCTATTGTACTTTTTTTCGTTATTCGCCATAATTGTTAAATAAAGGAATGCCGTTCGACACTCCTTTCCCGTATATGTAAATTAAACTCTTCCGTTTGTACTTGAATAAATTTTTCTGATTCCGCCCACTTGCACTAATCGATCTTCTGCAATCTTATTTGATGCAACATGAGTAGGTATAGAACGTTCTTTAGCAGTCTTGAATACTCTCTGAACTATTTCATAAATTCCTTCCGCCTGCTTCATTGCTCTGTCTTGGCGATAGCCTTCTAATTCATTTGCAACGTTTATCAATCCGCCTGCATTTATAACATAATCAGGAGCATATAAGATTCCTTTATCGACTAACATTTGACCATGTTTATCTTCATCTTCCAACTGATTATTTGCACCACCGGCTATAATCTCATATTTGAATTTTTGAATAGTATCGTCATTTATTACGGCACCCAATGCACAAGGTGAAAATATATCAGCATTAATTTCATAGATCTCTTCCGGCTTTACAACATGAGCTTTAATTGTCTCTAAAACTCTTTTTACTTTATCCTGGACAATATCCGTAATAAAAATCTCTGCACCTTCACTATAAAGATGTTCGCATAAATAACGGGCAACTTGACCGGCACCTTGAACTGCAATTTTTCTTCCTCTTAATGAATCACTTCCCCATTTTTCGTGAGCGCATGCTTTCATTCCTACATAAACTCCATATGCAGTTACAGGAGATGGATCACCCGATCCGCCAAGTGCTTTCGATATTCCTGTAACGTATTTTGTTTCCATCCTAACGTATTCCATATCTCTTACATCAGTACCAACGTCTTCGGCAGTAATATATCTTCCGCCTAATCCATCAACAAATTTTCCAAAAGTTCTAAATAACAATTCATTTTTTTTCGTAGCCGAATCACCAATGATAACAGCTTTGCCGCCGCCAAGATTTAATCCTGCGACAGATGCTTTGTAAGTCATTCCTCTTGATAACCTTAAAACGTCTTTAATAGCAGCATCTGCAGAAGTATAATTCCACATTCTTGTACCGCCTAATGCAGGTCCGAGTGTAGTATCATGGATTGCTATTATCGCTCTCAATCCCGATTCTTTGTTTGAGCAGAATACCAATTGCTCGTGTCCATACTTTTCCATTATCTCGAAATTTTCCATTTATTACTCCTGTACTTTAATGAGGTAATTTTTATAGTCCAAATAACCAAAATAGAAGAAGAGAAAATGTCTCTTTGATTCTATAATTTAATGAACTTTTTATATTAATCTTATAATCAGAAACTACCCCGAAGCTTTTTAAATTGTAAAATCGGGCTATTTCTAATATTCTATTTAAATGAAATGAATCGGTAATTAATATAACAGATTCATCTACTGAATTTACCACATTTTTTTTAATAAATCTTATCTGCTCAATCGAAGAAGATGTCCTCGATTCAGTATAAATTCTTCCCGAAGGAATATTTTTTTTCAATAAATATCTTCTTGCTGTTTCCGCTTCGCTTAATTCTCCCGGTGCATTTCCACCGGTTAAAAATATCTTTTTTATCACATTTTTCAAATATAATTCTTTCGCTTTATCTATCCTACCTTCAAATATCGGACTCGGTTTGTTTTTGCTCCAAACTGCTGCACCTAATACCACTCCATAATCACTTTTTAGCCCTGTATCATTAGAAGATTGGTTTAATAAGGTAAATGTAAAAGTAAAAAAAACAATTATTGAGATACTAAAAATAGTCCCCGTAAGTGGTAATAAATATGTTATTACACCCTTAGACAGGAGATAATTAAATAAGAATGTGAAAAGATAGATTATAGATATTTGGGTTAGAATTAGGAGAGTAGCTACTAATATTTTGGAAAGGTTTTGATTATAGATTACTGTCTTCGTTAAAGATTCTATTCTGATTTTTGAAAACACTAATGCCAAAGCAATACAAACAAAAGCAAGTGAGGCTAACAAATAAGATATTACTATTACTTTCTTATCGAAAGATTTAGCGGAAAAGAATTTTATCCAAATAACAATAATTGTGGCTATAGGGAAAAATAAATTAATTAGATTCCCAATTGAATCCATTCTAAAATAATTTATCGATAATGAATTGAATGAATACTTGATATAAATAATTAATATGGGAAGAATTAAAAGCAGTAGGGATATTAAAAACGGGAAACGAATATTTTTAGTTGATTTGATCACTATCTTTAGAAAGAAAAAGCCGCAAGAAGCGGCTTTTCTCTATTAATATCTAATAATTATTGAAGCTTAAAGATAATTGGTATTGAAACCTGAACTTTTACATTCTTACCACGCTGTCTGCCCGGTTTAAATTTAGTTTTCATAACTGCTTCCATTGCCGCTTCATCACATCCTGCGCCAATACCTTTAATTACTTCTGCTTTTACAACATCACCAACTTCATTAACGAATGCTTTAATGAAAACTCTACCTTGAACGCCGGCTCTTTTAGCAATTTCAGGATAAACAATTTTACTCTGAATTGCTTCAATTCCGCCAATTGGTTCAGGTTGATCTTCAACAGCCACGAAAAATACTGGTTCTTCTTCAACCACTGCTTTTTCCTCTTTTGGTGGTGGTGGAGGTGCAGCAACAACTTGATTTTCATCTAATTCAGTTGTTCCAATTTCGATATCTTCAAGAACGTCATCAGACGGAGCTTCAATCGGAATCGGTGGTTTCGGTGGTGGTGGTGGTGCTGTTTCTTGCTTTGTATGAACAATATCTTCTACATTCACTAATTCCTGTGGACCATCAAGTCTTACTTTTTCCTCATCAAATTTAGGATAAAACTTAAAGGCTACAATTAGGAAAGCCAATGATACTATCATACCGATCTCAAACATCTTCTGATATTTGAGTTTCAAATCATATTCGGGTTTCTTTAGTAATGCCACATTTCCTCCAATGCCAACAAATAAACTTTCGTAAATTAATTATAGAATACCGCTTTGTCAACTTCTAATTACTTTTTTTACATCATTTTTTAATAATAGTTCCGAAATTAATCATAACATTATTTTTGCACCACTGTTTTGCTCCATTTTTTAATGAGAACTAAGTAAGCAATCCCCAAACCAATTACACCGCCGGTTACATCAGCAAGAAAATCAAATAGTTCACAATATCTCCCAGGTATAAATATCTGATGTACTTCATCAATCATTGCATAAGAAGCTATCAATAATATAACAAAAATAATGTTTTGTTTTATATTATTGAAATAGAGCAATCTATACGTTGCAAATAATAATCCAAGACCAAAATATGCAATAAAATGAATAACTTTATCTCCCACCTTAAACGCCGGAAGTGAGGTCGAAGGCAAACTTGTTCCTACTATTAGAACAAGCCAATAAGTTACTAAAGCCGATACTACTAAATACTTTTTATTAAATAAAAAATTATAAATTTTGTTTTCTGACATATTTTATTGCATTAGGTAAATTATTAGAAATTTGAGCAGGAAAGATACTAAATTCAGTGCGATTTTCTAATAATAAATCTGCCGAAAGACTATGTAAATAAACAGCGGAAAGCAGAGAAGATTTTATATCGTTAGATTGAGCTAAGAAACCTGCGATTATTCCTGTTAGAACATCTCCTGAACCAAATTTCGACATTCCGCTATTCCCGGTAGAATTAATAAAAATTTCTCCTTCAGGTGAAAAAATAATTGTAGGTGCCCCTTTTAATACTAAAAATAACTTTGTTTCTTGTACAAAATTTTTTCCATGACTTATAATATCACTCTCCAATTCTTCTACCGAGATTCCAAGCATCGAGGCGAATTCTCCATGATGAGGCGTAAAGACTGCGTTTTTCAAATTGTGCTTTTTATAATTGCCATTTTTAAAAAGAGTTAATGCATCAGCGTCTATAACAAACTTTTTATTATATTTTTTTAGAATTGCACTAACTTCTTCTAATGTTTCCTCTTCTCTGCCCAGTCCGGGTCCAATCGCAATTACATCGCATTTTTTTGCAATCTCATTAATATTTTCTAAAGCGTTTTTTGTCAAATATTTTTTATTCGAGTCATCATAAGGAGCTGTAACAGTGGAAATTGATTTGGTTTGAAAAACTGATTTCATTGAGTCCGGAATAGCTAAGTAGCAAGCACCCGCTCCTGAATTAAAAACAGCTTTTGAAGTTAATATAGCGGCTCCTACATATTTAGCTGAACCGGCAACTACCAATACTTTACCAGCACTATATTTATGAGATGTTTTATTTTTTATAGGGAGACCTGCTAATGCATCTTCATTATCTAATAGAAAAGATTCGGGTTTTTGTTTTAATAAAATTGAATCTCTTATTCCAATTGAGCCAAGCGTAATTGAACCGCCATATTCATAACCCTTCCCATAGAAAAGTCCGCTTTTCAATCCACCAAGAGTAATTGTAAAACGAGCATTAAAAACTATTTTTCCGGTTGATGTTGCTAGGTTTAATCCCGTTGGAGAATCAATGGCTATTCTTATTGAGGTGGAATTATTCGCTTTCTCGATTATTGTTTTATAGCGATTTTCTAATTCTCCTTTAAATCCGGTTCCAAGAATCGCATCAATTATTAGATCTATTTTTCCAATAGAATCAAACGAAGCGGCATTTTTGTATTTGACAATTTTTAATTTTTCAGAAGATAGAGCAATCTGTTTACAAATATCAAAATTAGTTTTTGAATCAGGAGAATATTCTTTCTCGGATGCCGTTAATAATAAATAAACAGTATTACCGTTATTAACTAAATGCCTTGCCAAAGCAAAGCCATCCCCTCCATTATTACCCTTGCCACATAAAATTAAAGTAGTATTAATTTTCTTTAAGTCTAATTCTTCATTCAGAATCTTGAATATATTAATAGCTGCATTTTCCATCAAAACAATGGAAGGCATCTTTTCTTTTTGAATAGCATAATTATCCAGTGCTCTTATCTGTTCTGAAGAATAAAGAGGTATCATAATTACTCCATTATTATATTTTTCCGAAATACATTATTAGCCATATTAATATAAAAATAGGTAATAAAATCGGTATAGAGTATTTAAATAACAACCCAAAAAAACTAGGCATTTTAATACCTGCTTTTTCGCAAATAGATTTCACCATAAAATTAGGACCGTTGCCAATATAAGTCATTGCACCAAAAAATACTGCTGCAATAGAGATTGCTTGCAAATAGACCGGATATAAATTCTGGAATTGTAAGACTTGATCAGGTTGGTTTACATCTAAACCATATTTACCAAGTGATGCGCTTAAGAAATTAAGATATGTCGGAGCATTATCTAAAAATGCTGATAAAACTCCTGTAGCCCAATAAAAAATTCCCGGATTCAATTTATCGCCATAAAGACTTGCTTGGTTTCCGATAAGTTGCAATGCAGGAATCATTGTTGCAAAAATTCCAATAAATAAATAAGAAACTTCTTTTATCGGCTCAAAATTAAAATCATTCTTTTTTAATATCTCTTTATCAGCCATTTTATAGGATAGATATACAACACTAAACATTATTATTTCTCTTATGCCAAATGGAATAGGATATAAATTCGGAACCCATGATATAATATTCGGATCGATAAAAACAGAAACAAGTATTATAATTAAAAAGAAAATATTCTTTAATCCCTTAATCTCAATCTTACCGCTATATTCATTTTCATCTTTAAGAGAAGAATAATTTCTTGAATCAATAACATAAAATATTGCAAGAAGGAACAAAATGGTTGGTATCCAGATGTACCATACCTGACCGATTACCCAGAAGAATTGTACACCACGAAGGAATCCTAAGAAAAGCGGAGGATCACCGATTGGCGTAAGTGCACCGCCAATATTGCTTATAATGAAGATAAAAAAAACTAAATGAAATGGTCTAATACGGTCTTTATTAATCTTGATAAATGGACGAATAAGTAGCATTGAAGCACCGGTTGTTCCTATAAAATTGGCTATGACTCCGCCAAAAAGCAGAATCAAAACATTCACTAAGGGAGTTGCTTTTTTATCAACACTAATTAGAATACCACCCGATGCAACAAAAAGTGAAGCCAGAATAGCTATGAATGAAATATATTCTGCCAATGTATGAATTAATGTGCCATAATCATTTAATATTATCATATAATATAATACCGTTCCGGCACCTAGTACTATGGATATAACTGGATAGTATTTTTCCCAAAAATGATGGAATAGTAGAGGGCCCATCGCAATTAATGCTAATAATAGAATGAAAGGAATTACCATGTAAATACTTGGTAATTCTGTCGCTGATCCTCCCGGAGATAAAGCAGATATATCATAAACAGAGATTAATAATGTCACCAAAACCATAAATATTTTCTTAATCATGTCCACCATTTTTTGTGATTATAAAACAATTTTTGTTGTTACTATTATTAATTGAAAAAAGGAAATAAAAGTTCCTTAATAATCGATATTAAGTATAATAATTTTTATGATTCAAAAAAATAAAAAAGCCGCCTCAAAAAATGGGACGGCTTTATTTTTGACAATAAAAGAAATTTAGGGAGTATTTCTATAGATCATTCTTGGGAATGGTATAGCTTCTCTTAAATGTTCAAGTCCACAAATCCAGCTAACCGTTCTTTCAAGTCCTAATCCGAATCCTGAATGAGGAACGGAGCCAAATCTTCTTAAATCTAAATACCATTCAAAGAAATTCTGGGGAAGATTATGTTCTTTAATTCTCTCTAATAGAAGATCTAGATTATCTTCTCTTTGACTTCCACCAATTATTTCGCCGTAACCTTCAGGTGCTAAAACGTCAACAGCAAGAGCCACTTTCGGATTTTCCGGATCGCGTTTCATATAGAATGCTTTTACTTCAGATGGATAACGATGAACCATTACGGGTCTATCATAATCTTCTGCAATCATTGTTTCATCAGCGGCACCGAAATCATCTCCCCACCTAAATTCCACCCCTTTCTTTTTGAGAACTTCCACCGCTTCGTCATAAGATATTCTTGGGAATGGGCGTTTTATATTCTCCAATTTTGTTACATCTCTTTCTAATTCAATTAGTTCCTGCATTCTATCTTTAAGTACCGATTGAACAATATATTCTAAAAATTCTTCGGCAAGTTCCATATTATCATCTAAATCATAAAAAGCTGCTTCTGGTTCAACCATCCAAAATTCTGTAAGGTGTCTTCTTGTTTTAGATTTTTCTGCTCTAAATGTTGGACCGAAAGTATAGATTTTTCCGAGTGCTAATGCTCCGGCTTCGGCATATAGCTGTCCTGATTGCGTAAGGTATGCTTTTCCAAGATCAAAATAATCCATTTCAAATAATGTGGAAGTACCTTCGCACGCATTTGGTGTTATAATAGGCGGATCGAATAACGTAAAATCTTTATTATCGAAAAAGTCTCTAATCGCTTTTATAATTCTGTGGCGTATTTTTAGAATAGCGACTTGCCTTTTTGATCTAATCCAAAGATGACGGTTATCAATTAAAAATTCTATTCCGTGCTCTTTAGGTGTAATCGGATATTCTTGAGAAAGAGAAATTACTTTTAGATCGGTAGCATCTAATTCATAACCACCAACAGATCGTGGTTCTTTTTTAACTTTACCTGTAATCTCAAATGATGATTCTTGAGTAAGCTTATCGGCTAATTCAAAAATTTCATCTGAAACATTTCCCTTGAATACTACGCATTGGCAATAGCCGGAGCCATCTCTGATGATTAAAAATTTAATTTTACCGCTTGATCTTTTATTGTATAACCAGCCTTTTAACGTTACTTGCTGATCTACAAAATTTTCTAACTTATTGATATAGGTTTCTGGTTTCATATTATGGTTGTTTTGGGATAATTAATAAAGGTCAAATATAAAGACGCCGATTAATAAATGCAAAATAGTTATTTATTTGTAGAAATTAATTCACTTATTAAACCGTCTCTAATTGATTTATAGGATATTGCAATTGAATCTATATTTAGAGATTGAAAGATATTTTCAATAATTAAAAAGCCCGCCGGAATTATATCAGCTCGCTCTAGTTCTAAGCCCACTAATTCCCTTCTTTCTTCCACTCTCTTTTTCGACATTATAAGATTTTTATATTCACTAAAATTATCTTTCTTAATTTTTCCGTTTGAATTAATAAATTTATTGATCGAAATAAAAGTGCCCGAAACTCCGATAACGTCATCAAAACCAATTTCATTCAATTCAGGGATTATATTTTTAAAAGAATCTTTAATGAATTCTTCTGCTTTTATTACATACTCGTTACTTATTTCGTATTCGGGAAAATATTCTTTCATTAATCGAATAACGCCGATATTAATACTTTTAGAAAAATATATTTTAGAATTATCGGCAATAATAAATTCTGTACTGCCGCCGCCAAGATCAATAATTAAATACTTTTTTTCGTTATTTAAAGATTTTTGAACCCCTTCATAGATCAAATTTGATTCTCTCGTGCCATCAATGATTTCAATCTTAGAATTTATCTCTTTGCTAATTATTGAGATAAATTCTCCCCCATTAACGGCATCTCTTACAGCACTTGTTGCGATTATCTTATATGAGGCATCGTACGATTTTATGACTTTATAAAACTTTTTAACGGCATTTCTTGCCTCAATAATTTTATCCTCTGTAATAATTAAATCGTTTTTGAAAACTGATTCACCAATACGAACATATTCTTTAGCATCATAAACCTGTTCTAATTGACCGTTCGATTTCTTTTTGACAATGGTAAGATGGAAAGAATTAGTGCCTAGATCCAATGCGGCAAAATATTTACCGGATAGTAAACGATCGATTAGACTAATTACTTCTTCCACTTTTATATCATCTATTAAATCAGATTTTCTTAGGAAATATTTATTATTACCTAATGGAGCCCAATTGAAAGGATTTGTCGGACCAAACAAAGATATTTGAGATACTTCACATGCCCCTGCTACATGCATAACACCTGTATCGTTTGTAATAAAAAGATCAGATTCGGAAATTAATGCTGCTAATTCAGGAATCGAATGGTTTAGATAATAACTGATATTGGTTGTAATATGATTTTTAATATAATTAAGTTCTTCAGAATCGCTTGAGCTGCCGGTCAAATAGATACTTGCATCGAAATTATTCTTTAGGTAATTGATTATAAAAATGAAGTTGTCCAATGACCACCTATTGGGCGATTTACCGGCTCCGACATGTAACCCAACAATTATTTTTTTGCTTCCGCCATAATTATTATTTAAGAAATTCTCAGCAACCGATAAATCGTTTTCATCGAATGAGACTAGCGACTTAAAATTCTTAGTAGATATTCCGAATGGGCGAACTAATTCTTGAATAAAATCAGAAACATGAGAATCAGGATGCTTTTTCCAGTTTAGATCAAACCGATAGTTGAACACAAAGTCATATTCATTCCTCTTCTCGTTAAGGTTTCGTAATCCAATCTTTATGGATGAATTAGCAAATCCGGCTAAAATGCAACTTGTTTTAGAAATTGCTACTGTAAAAGGGACTATCACAACATCCCAATCCTGCTTCAATAACTTATCTAATTCTTTTGCATATTTAATTGAATAAAATAATTTCCTTTTATTGAATAGATAAACAGTCTCGAGAAACTCGTTTTTCTCAACTGCATAGTGATTTTCCGGACTGGCGATAAGTGTAATCGAACAATCGGGATATTTTTCTTTTATTGCCCTAAAGAGAGGAATTGTTGCCAACATATCACCAAACTGATTATGCGGGCGTATTATTAATACTTTATTTAATTGCGGTAATTGATAACTAAAACGTTCCTTTAAACCGTAGATGTTTTCGAGAAATGAGACTACTATTTTGTCTATAAAATTTAACTTCACTTTTTATCTGATTTAATTTCTTCAAATTCAGCTTCAATTACGTCTTCTCGGTTGATCTTTTCCTTATTTATACGTACTTCCCTATCTTCTCTCTTTGGTGTGTTACCTCTAAAGTCATCATTTCTCTGACGAACCGGCTTCCTAAAAAAATAGTTTATTACTTTCATAATAAAATAAAATATAATAGAATAAAAAATAAAACGAATCAAAATTAACCTCTTACATCGGGATTAAAGTATTCAATAAAACCACGGTCAGTTCTAAATATTTGGTTATATAATTCATCAAAATGATCTTTGTTATTAACGAAATCAAATTCAGAAGTATTAACGATTAAAAGAGGTGTTTTATTGTACTTAAAGAAAAATGAATTATATGCATTTGAAAGTTCATCTAAATAACTGATCGATAAACTTTTTTCAATTTTTCTATCCCTATTTTTTATGTTTTGCAGCAGCCTATCTGTACTTGACTGTAGAAAAATTACCAAATCCGGTTTTGGAATATCACGCTCTAAAAGAGGAAATATAGTTTCATACAACTTAAGTTCTTCTCCCGATAAATTGAGATATGCAAAAATTCTATCCTTATCAAAAATGTAATCGGAAACTATATAATTCAAAAAGAGGTTTGGTTGCATTATTTGCTGCTGCTGCTTAAATCTGTTTATTAAAAAAAACATTTGAGTTTGGAATGCATATCGCTTTCGATCATCATAAAATTTCTCTAAGAAAGGGTTCAATTCAAATTCCTCAAGCACTAAATTTGCACCAAGTTTAGAAGCTAATAAATTAGCCAAGGAAGATTTTCCAGCGCCAATCACTCCCTCTATTGCTATATATTTTATAGATGACAATGCTTTATCCATTAAAAAATTATTTCAAAGTCTAATTTACGAATAATATTGATTTTTAGTACACTTTTATCAATTTCCACTAATTTTTGCCCTTTAGTTGGAAGAATTAAATTGCTATTCAATTCCAGTAAAGGAACAATAAAAAAATCTCTGTTTTCGAGATCATAATGCGGAATTGTAAGTTCATCTGTTTTAATTTCATCATTACCAAATAATACAATATCAATATCAATTTCTCTCGAATGCCATTTCTTATCGCTATTGGTTCTTCCAATTTTTTTCTCAATATTTTTCAATTTATCAAGTAATTGCTTCGGCTCGAGTGTGGTAGCTACTTCAAGAGCTAAATTGTAATAATTATTTTGTTTAGAATCACCAAATGAAAGAGTCTCGTAAACAGAAGATATTTTATGAATTTTTATATCACAATTCGTTGCAATCAAATCAATTGCATTCTTAAGATAAGATAATCGATCACCCAGATTGCTTCCTAATACCAAATAACAAATCGTATTAGACATTTTCCTTAATTACCTCGACTTCTACATAATCAAGAACTCCACCTACCGGGACATGATGCTTCCTGACTCTAACGGCGATTTTAGAAACCTTTGGGAAACGATTTAATATCCCATCTGCTATAAGTGTAGCCAAAGTTTCGATCAAATGGTATTTTTTTTCATGAACTAATTTATTTATGAATTTATAGACTTCATCATAATTGATAGTTAATTTAAGATCATCTGTCTTAGCTGCTTCTTCAAACTCTGTGTAGAGATCGACATCAGCTTCAAACTTCCCACCGATAAACTGTTCTTCCTTCATTGCCCCGTGATAAGCGTAGAAACAAGCATTTTTAATTTTTATTATATTCATAATTAAAAAGATTTTAAAGCTATTTCTAAATCCATTAAAATATCATCACAATTTTCAAGACCAATGGCCAACCTTACACCGCCGGCATCGATACCTCTTTCAATAAGTTTTTCAGGAGGTACCACAGAGTGTGTCATTGAAGCAGGATGTTCAATTAAAGTTCTTGTATGGCCTAAACTCACAGCCAATGTCATTGTATATGAATTATTAGCAATATAATCCATAAATCTCTTACCATTTTCTTTAGCTTCAGCAGGAGTAGAACCTTTTAAGGCGAAAAACAATAAACTTCCGGGAGCAAAATTACCATTAAAATCAATCATCTGTTTTTTTGCAACTTCATAATGTTTGTATTCTTTGAGTCCGGGATAATTTACAAATTCAATTTTGGGATGAGATACTAAATATTCTGCAATTCTTGTAGCTGATTGTATTTGATGTCTTTGGCGTAGCCCTAAAGTCGGTAATCCATAAGTTAGAATTGCCCAAGCACTTTTTGTATTCAGTACTGCTCCGAAATCTTTTCGGAATAATAATATTCGATCTCTGAATTTTTTCTTCCCAATTACCACACCTCCCATATCTGTTCCAAAACCACCAATTCCTTTTGTAAGAGAGTGAACGACAAAATCAACACCTTGTTCAATTGGTCTTTGACAGAAAGGAGTTGCAAAAGTATTATCCACAACAGAATAAATTTGATTCTCTTCATTGCGAGTTTTGTTCAATTCTGATATTAAGTTAGTTAGTTCTTTTAGGTCAATTATCCCCATATTTGGGTTTGCTGGTGTTTCTAAATATATAACCTTTGTATTCTCAGTAATTTTATCAGCTAATCTTGATAAATCAGTAAGATCTAAAGAAATGGTTTTTATATTATAACGAGTGTACCAATTATTAAATAATGAAATAGTGCATCCATAAAGTGTATTATGAGTAATAATTTCATCACCTGATTTTGTAAGTACACCAAGAGCCGCCGAAATAGCACTCATTCCTGAGGCAAAACTAACAGCCATCTCCCCTTTTTCAACATAAGCAAGATTTTCCTCAAGCATATCCTTATTTGGTTCGCCAAGTCGATCATATATAAAAATATGTTCTTTATCTTCAGAGGCTTCCAAATTAGCAAATTGAATAAATCCTTGCGCACCTCTTTCCACAGAATCAAGCCGAAAAGTTGTAGATGAAGATATTGGAGCGGTTACATGGTGTGAGTAATCCCATTTATCTGATACATTTTTTCCATATATAATATGTGTATCCATCGAATATTTCGATTCATCAATTTTATTGTTTTTATCATTATTTATTTTTTCAGACATTAATACTCCTTTTTAAGAAAGATTATTTTTTTTAAGCCATTCATCATTATATATCGAAGTAAGGTATTTATAACCGGTATCGCATACAAGAGTAACAATATTTGCTTCTCTATCAATCTGTTTAGCAATTTGCACCGCGCCCCAAACATTAGCACCCGAAGAACCACCGGCAATAATTGCTTCCTCAAATGCTAACTTTTTAGTCCATCCAATAGCTTTTGAATCCTCAATCTGAAGCATATCATCCATCATCTCAAGCGGAGCAGTAGGAAGAATGAACTCATCCCCTATTCCTTCAACATTATACCTATATGGAGTTATCATTTTTTTTGTTTTATAATAATCGTAAAAAACAGAACCAAAAGGATCAATACCTATAAGTTTTATATTTGGATTCTTTTCCTTTAGATATTTTCCAACACCGAATAGGGTGCCTCCCGTTCCAACTCCGGCAACAAAATAATCAATATTTCCTTCCATCTGTTCCCAAAGCTCCGGTCCTGTTGTCATATAATGAGCTTCATTATTATCTAAATTATTATGCTGATCGATATAAAAAAGAGAAGAATCTTCTTTGGCTAGATTTGCAGCATAATTGTTATAAGATTTTGGATCGTCCGGAGGCAGTGAAGCATCTACTTTTATTACGTCAACTCCGAGCACTTCAAGCATTTTAATTTTCTCCATGCTTTGAGTATTACGAATAACGATTTTGAGATTATATCCTTTTTGTCTAGCTACTATCGCAAGTCCCATAGCAGTATTCCCGGATGAATTTTCTATGATCGTATCACCCGGTTTTAGTCTTCCTTCTTTCTCGGCTTTTTCGATCATATATTTAGCAATTCGATCTTTAACACTTCCACCAGGATTCATAAATTCCATCTTCGCCCAAATTGTAGCTTTTAAATCTTTAGAAATATTTCCAAGCTTAACAATTGGAGTGCGCCCAATTGCTTCTAATACACTGTTAAAACGATTATTTCTCATCGTAACTCATTATTTTTTAATAAAGAATAACCCCGTAAAAAATCATCAGATTTCATTCTTTTTCTTCCTTCGGGTTGAATTTCGGTTATTTCCAATGCGGTTGTGGAAGTACCAATAAATATTTCTTTCTTTGTTTCTACTATTTCACCGGGTTGTAAATTTAGTGAAGAATTTATTTTGGAAGAGAAAACCTTATACGATCTTGATTTTTGTATAAAATATGCAGTGGGATAAGGAGAAAGTCCCCTGATTAGATTATGAATTTTCTCACTCGGCTGATTCCAGTCTATTCGAGAATTTTCTTTTGTGATTTTTGGGGCACTACTTACTTTAGATTCATCTTGCTTAATTAATTCAATTTTTCCCGATTCAATATTTTTTATAGTTTCAAGTACCATATCAATACTAAGAGATTGAAGTTTATCATGTAGTGAGCCAAAATTATCATCGCTATTAATCTCTATTTTCTTTTGAAGTATAATATTCCCGGTATCTACTTTCTCTTGAATAAAAAAAGTTGTTAAACCGGTTTCAGTATCTCCATTAATTAAACTCCATTGAATAGGAGCAGCTCCACGATATTTTGGTAGTAATGAACCGTGTACATTAAAAGTACCTAATCGAGGAATTTCAAAAATCTCACGAGGCAATATTCTAAATGCGATAACGATTATTAGATCCGGAGCAAGTTCTATTATCTGCTCAATAAATTTTGGGTCTTTTAATTTCTCGGGTTGTAAAACAGCTATATTGTTTTTAATTGCGTAGTCTTTAACCGGAGTAAAGGAAACTTCTCTTCCTCTTCCCCTCTCTTTATCGGGTGCAGTTACAACTGCAATTAATTGATGTTCTGAATTATTAATTGCATCTATTGAGGGAACAGCAAATTCGGGTGTCCCCATAAAAATAATTTTCAATTTATTAATTCTCTGTAATTGGGTAATCGATCTCAATTTCCCGTTTAGTAATTCTTTGCAAGTAACTATGAAGACGATTCTTCATTTTTATTGATATTCTATCGGGAATCATTTTCCCAAGCAAATGGTCATATTCATGTAATATTACTCTCGCAAGAAAATCATCTGCTTCTAAGGTCTGCTCTTTCTCGTCCGGATCTAAATAATTGACTATAATAGATTTCGGTCTTTCTACATCGGCTCTTAAATTCGGAAGACTTAAACAACCTTCTTCAATGACAACTAACTCATCTGATCTTTCAGTAATTTTTGGATTTATCATTACTAATGGTTTAGATTTTTCGTAACCCTCAACAGGTCTTAGATCAATAACGAATAACGAATCCCTATAACCGACTTGATTAGCAGCCAAACCAACACCCGAAGCATTTCTCATGGTATCGAACATATTAGTTATTACACCTATTAATTTATCCGATACTTCATTAACCGGTTTTGCCTTTTCCCGAAGTATTTTATCACCATAAACAGTGATTGGAATAATTGACATTACATCTCCTGATTATTAATTACATTACCCGTTTCTACTTCTGCACTCAAATCCTTAAAAAGAAAAACTTCGGTGGCGCAGAAAAGCATTCGGATATAAAGTCTAAAGATAATTAACATTTGTTGAAGAATAAAGATGATAACTAAATAATAATAAGGTGTACGGGGAATAAATCGATTTAAAAGGTTATAGAAAATCGCACCTAAAGCGCCAAGTATTGCTACAAACAAAAAAACTGTAAAAACCTTTAAGAAATTTTTCTTAATGAATATTATGGCAGAATAAATTTCTCTAAATATTTTGTATGAATCTTTTACACCAAGCGATACTTTTGAATAATCAGCGATAATAGATATTACGCCAATAACAAATATTAAAAAAATATATCGCAAAGAGCGAATAACGAAATCACCCATTACGCTTTCAGAGTTACTATATGCCCAACCAATTAAGTCACCAAGAAGATCGTTAGCAATAAAAGCAGCAGCATAAAGGAACAATGTTGCAACAAGAATTTTTACAAACCGATAAAAATACTTTACACCACCAAAGAAAAAATCAACTATATGATTTTTTTGTGGATTATTGAAAACAGAGATTAATCCACCTAAGAAAAAAGTTTGCATAATTGTATAAATACCCACTACGAAATAGATATTTAGCGGGATTTGATCAATATGAATTTTATAAATATTTTGAAATTGGGCAAACCACATTAAGTCAAAATCGATAGCTAATTTGTCGCTATAAAGTGAGTGTCCGAGTGAATCAATTAAAAGCTGGTAAATTGGTACACTTAAAACTAATGCTGATATAGCATTTATTACCCATAAGAGAACAACAAACTTGGAATTATGAAATACAGTACGAACTCCATGCAAAATAAAATCTTTTATTGATACCGTCATCCAATGCTCCCAAGAATCATTAGGGCATTCTGAATCCAAAAAAACCACCTTAGGCTTATTGAAATTGAAGCCCAATACTTACTATTTACCGTATAAGAATTATTAGCAAAATTTATATCCAACATATTCTTTCTGTATGGATCAATTTCTGCTGCTAATACTTCATTATTAGTCTGAAACTTGAATACTTTATAACGAACATTCTCAGTCCATTTTTGGAACAAAGTATCTTTAGCGGTATATAGGGCAATATCATTTTCAAAGAAGCCTTCACGCAAACGCTCAGCCAATACTTCATATTCGTTCTCGCCGATTCTATTAATTGCAGTAATAGCATAATCATGGACACGAGCATTATAATAAAACTCCCTAAAAAACCAACTTAATTTATTACCTTCTCTCTCCTTCACTAGATTAATAAAATCTAATGAAGTAGGATGTTTGAATTTATATCTATTAAAATATTCTTTTAACAGGTCCATCATATTCTTATAACCGATATAGCGTTCGAGAGAAAGCAAAACTAATTCCGGTTTGGAATAAGAATTAACAGCATAAGATAAACGTGTAGGAAGCTTATAAGAAGTGTCGGCAAGCGTACCGATAGTTAGATTTCTATAATAGGAATTTGTTGACGTTAAACCTTCAGGAACTTTTATGTCAACTAAAGTATATATTATCGGGATCTCTCTATACATAAGAAAATTTAATCCGAATACAGGGACATGTGAAGCAACCTTAAAACTGGCAAATCCACCTCCATAATACTTATAGACAATTTTGGTTGCAATATAAGAAGCAAATCCTTCATCAAGCCATGCTTCATAGACTTCATTATTTGCAATAAGTCCTTGGAAGAATTGGTGAGTAAATTCATGAATAACTAAATATTCGGGTTGCATAGTTCCATGAGGTGAGAAAAGCTCTGCACTTACTGTAAAGATTCCCGGATATTCCATTCCACCAACTGCCGAAGTTCTAGGGACATCAACTAAGGTAATTGATTGATATGGGTAAACACCAATATTATTTTCAAAAAACTCAAGACTATTTTTTACAGCATCTTTATATCTCCAAATATATTTTTCTCTTTCGGTCTGAACAAAAAGATTAACTGTAATTATTGTTCCGTCTTTTCTTTTATACTCTTCCTTTTTATATAATATTTCGTCTGTTACGAAAAAAGCGAAATCATGAACACCATTTTGATTGAATGAAAATGTTCTAGAATGCGAACTTGAATCTTCTTTTAATAATGACCCGGTGGCGCCAACAATAAAATTCTTCGGTACATTAATTTGGACTTTATAATTACCAAAATCAGAGAAAAAATTAAGCCATGGAAAATATGGTTCACAAATCCATTTCCCATTTTGAAAAACACCTGCCTTCGGAAACCATTGCGATATAAAAGAAAAATTTCTTCCGGTTGCATAACCAAATCGTTTAACAGATTTTGGAACTCTTAATTGATATTCAAATTCTATAACAGCAGAATCTCCCCTCAATAAATTCTGTGATAAACGTATAAACGCAACAGTACTATCATTTATGTTGCCATCTTTAAACTGATAATTCAATTTTATCGGATTATCATTATATAAAATAGAATTAAATTCGATTGAGGTAATCTCTTCTCTATCTAATTTATAATAAGATGAAAAAAATGTTTTATTGTTTTTGTATGCATTAGCATAAAGATGTAAATAAATTTTATCGGTTGGGAAATTGGTATTATTAATCCAAATCATCCTCTCTTTTACTTTAAGGATTTTTGATGATGGATCAAAATCCAAATTAAAATTATAATTCGCAGTTGATGTATAATCAGAGGCATTATCTATCTTTATTCCGTTTCTATAATCCGAATTTTCACCTTGAGGAGTGAATTCACTTTTCTGCAAATCATTATTAATTATTATTAATGCAGAAAAAATTAGAAATAGACTTAACGAAAAAAATATTTTCATAATGGCTTAATTTAATAAATAGGAGCGTGGTATCAAAAGCGAAACAAAATGATATTGGATTTCATTATGAGACACCTAAAATTTTGTTCGGCTTATTTTTCCTTCGTTTTTGATTCAATTTCAAAAGATATTAAGTGGCATTTTTATTGCTTAATGTTTGTGCTAAAAATATAAATAAATTATAACAAACAATATCTGAGAATCTAATGAAGAAAGCTACAGCCGTTTTAATCCAGTCGTTTAAGGAAATCTTAAGCTTAGACGCATTGTTAGTATTTTTTCTCTTCATTTCTCTATGGAGTATCTCTCCAATTGAAATAAACGCGCAAACCGCTAATCCGGTACCGGTACAATTTTTCTATGTACCACTCCCTGAAGAACAAATTCTTCAGTCTTTGCAAACCTTAAATACCAATGGGAACAGCTCGGTAAATCCTATCCAAACTTATATATCCATAGCTGCTATTGCAGATAATACGGTTATATATTATGACCAGTGGGAAAATGGATTTGAGCCGGATATTGCAAATCCTCTTAACATATATAGTAATAGCAATCCCGGCGGAACACAGATTTGGGGCGATGGAAATCCTGCAAATGGAGCACCTCCCGGATTTCCTTCTGATATTATTAATTCGGGAACAGTTATTATCTTAAATAATCCGGTAAATACCACTACTCGCCAAACTGATATCGATTTTGATGGCGGTGATAAAATTGCAGCTTCAAAAACTATCTCCGTAGCAAGAACCGGTTGGGCAACAGGATCAAATACTCTTTTAGCTGATGCATTAGAAGTTTTCGATACAGATAACTGGGGTACTTCTTTTGAAATTCCGGTTGGTGAAAATATCCCTTATTCAGATTCCTATCGTATTTTTAATTACGTAGGACTTTCCATAATGGCGGAAGTTGGTGGAGCAAATGTTCAGATAGATGCCGATGCCAATGGAACTTTTGAAACAACCGTTACACTCACCGAAGGTAAAGGATATTTAGTAAATGGCGGGGTAGCTCTTGGTGCAAAAGTTATTTCCGATAAGCCGATTCAAATAGAGCTTTTAACCGGCGATCGAGGCGAGCAATATGAAGCAAGATGGTTTAGATTAAGTCCGACTGCTCTTTGGTCAACTAGTTACTATGAACCGGTATCAACTTCTAACAGCGCACAAGGTCAGAACGGGACGGGTACTGTGGTTTGGTTATATAATCCAAAAAGTTCTCCAATTGCTGTTCAATACCAGACAAGAACCGGATCGGGTGGAAATACAATTACGACTAATCCAATTACAGTGCCTGCAAAGGGCTATGCAAAACAAGTGATGACCGATGGATTTGGAGCAAAATTCTTTACAAATGATGGTTCAAAATTTTATGCCATTTCGGCAACTGATGCTAATAATACAAGTACAAATGTCGGCGGAAATAGATCATGGGATTGGGGATTTACTTTAGTCTCTGAATCAGCATTAACTCAACAAATTTTAATCGGGCTTGGAATTGGAAGAGACCCTACTTCATCTACGAATCCAAATGAAAACGGAAATCCGATTTGGGTTACTCCTATCGGTAATGGAAATACTCCTGTTACAATTTATGTAGATTATGATGCTAATCCTGCAACCGGGCCATTAACAGATCCGTTTGGAAATAAATATGATAATTCGATTACATTAAGAGAATTAGACAGAGCAAAATTATATAACCCATCCGGCAATCAATCAGGTATGTTAATTTATACTTTAACTCAAGGAGTGAAATTAGCTGCTGCATGGGGTCAAGATCCTTTAACAGCTTCTTCAGGAGCTCCGGGATTGGATGTAGGAACCGGTATTCCACCTCTTCCGGCTTTTGATGCAGGTAAGAACGGAACTCTTTCTCAAGATAATGATGGTGATGGTTTTATCAGTCCCGGTGATGATTTATTATATACAATCGTAGTTAATAATATTAGCCGTGCGCCTGTACCGGATTTAAAACTTGTAGATTTTCTTCCTTTAAATACATCTTATATTTCAAATACTACTTTCTTTACCAATAGTAGTGGAGTAACATCTCAGGTAGCAGATAATGGTTCCAGAACTCCTTTCCCATTAGATGAACCGGGAACAATTTTAGATAACTCCTCAGCCCTTCCGGTCGGTGGTGCTTATACGGTTACATTTAAAGTCAGAATAAATGATTTTGAAGATTTGCTTCCGAATACTGAAAGAATTATTAATCTTGGATATGCAGCTGCAATCGGGGATACAATTCCGATTAATGCTCAGACTCCTCTCTTCGGAAGAATTGGTGATAAAGTTTGGGAAGACCAAAATCTAAACGGAATTCAAGATATAGGTGAACCGGGAATAGCAGGTGTAACTGTCAAATTATATGATGGTGCCGGAAATCTTGTTGCTACAACAACAACTGATGCTAATGGCAATTACAAATTCTTAGGTCTCCTACCAGGCAATTATCAAGTTGAATTTATACCTTCATCTGTATATGACTTCACAACAGCTAATGCAGACGGTACAGGATTAAACGGAGCAAAAAATTCGGACGCAAATCCTTCAACCGGTAAAACAGAAATATTTACACTTGCAGCCGGTGAAAGAAATACAAACATTGATGCAGGATTCAAACCAAATGGTTTACTTGGTGATAAGGTTTGGAATGACGAAAATCAGAACGGAATTCAAGATCCGAGTGAAACCGGAATCGACAGCGTTACCGTAAAATTATTCAGTTGCGATGGTACTTTCTTAAAAGAAACCATAACAAATGCCAATGGGAACTATACTTTTACTAATCTTCTTTCCGGTAGTTATTACGTTCAATTTACCCTTCCAAATGGTCTAAATTTTACAACTAAGGACATTGGAACAAATGATAATTTCGATTCTGATGCAGACGTAAATGATGGTAAAACAGAATGCATTACATATAATCTCGGTGATATTGTAACAAATATTGACGCAGGAATGTATGAAGATAAGGTAGCTGATATAAAAATAGAAAAATCAGTAAGTAATTCTAATCCGGTTTGCGGAAGTGAAATCAATTACCAGATAAAAGTTACTAATTTAGGTCCTGATAAAGGAAAAGGAATTGAAGCGACTGAAATATTGCCTTCCGGATTGGAATATGTTTCTCATTCGGCAAGTGTTGGTACTTATGATACGCTTACAGGTAAATGGATAATTGGTGAATTAAACAATGGTGCTTTTGCAACATTGAGTATTACCGTAAAGGTAAATTGCGAAGAGATTAATAGTTCCACTTTCGATCTTGGAATCGCAAAAGATTTTAATCTTTTCGTTATCGAAGATTTGAATCAACCATCTTCAGATACAGAAGGAAAAGTTGCAGTTGGAAGAGATGCTAATCTTGGAGCATATAGTATCGGAGATAAACTTCCTAACAATAGCGGTGATGTTTTAATCGTTGGAAGAGACTTAAATTACGTTAGCGGCAGCGTTTATAATGGTAATGTAGTTTATGCTAATAATTCAAATCTTCCAAAAAGTTCTGTATCGGTTACCAACGGAACCGTTAGAAAAGATACTGTAATAGATTTTTCAGTTGCAAAAGTATCATTGGAAAATCTTTCTACAACATTGGGAAATTATCAACCGACAGGAACAGTTGAACTTAAATGGGGCGGATTAACCTTAACCGGTACAGACCCATTCCTTAATGTATTCAGCGTTCTGGGAAGTAATTTATCAACAGCAAATAGCTTTACAATTGATGTTCCTAATGGTTCGGTTGTTCTAGTTAATATAAATGGAACAAATGTAAGCTGGACAGGTGGTCTGCAAGTAAATGGAACGGCAATAAATAATGTTATATATAATTTCTATGAAGCAACATCTCTTAGAATTCAGGGAACTGATGTTCGCGGATCTATATTAGCTCCATTAGCTGATCTTAATTTCCCTTCTGGAGTTGTTAATGGTCAGGTTATTGTTAAATCAATGACAGGTGCAGGACAGTTTAATCTTGCTCCGTTTATCGGCAATATCCCCTATGAAAAAGAGATCACTAATATAGCTTCCATTTCTGCAATTACAACAGTTGATCCGGACCTTACTAACAATAATTCCTCAGTATTAATTAAACCTGTTACTTCCAATAATGGAAATAATGGTGGAAACAATGGTGGCAATTCCGGCGGAAACTGGGAGAATCTATGTGGATTCGGTTTCGGTGAGATTGTCTATACATTAGCTTATAGCAATACAGCAATTTATGCCGGCACTTGGGGTGGAAACATCTATATCTCCACTAATCAAGGTACAAGCTGGACAAAAATAAATCAAGGTATGTCAGTTGGATTTGTTTGGTCATTAAAAGTAGTTAATGATAATCTTATCTTCGCTGCTACAGAAAAAGGACTTTATAAATACAATGGATCAAATTGGACATTGACTACCCTTTCGGGAATGGATGTTCATTCAATCTCAATTGGAACAACCGGTTCAACAACACGTATTTTTGCGGCAACTTGGGGTAATGGTGTTTATACTTCAACTGATTTTGGTGCTACATGGCTACATTCTGTTGATGGCTGCTATAATTTATTAGCAATGAATACAATCGAAGCTGTATCAGCAGAGAAAGCATTCGTAACTTCATTTGGTGGCGGTGTATTCGTTACTGTAAATGGCGGTGTTTCTTGGAGCAAGATAAATCTTGGTTATAGCTTTGCTTGGACTGTTGCATCATCGGGCAATTATATTTATGCCGGAACTTATGGAGACGGATTATATCTCTCTTCTAATGGTGGAACTAATTGGTCAAAAGTAACAACACTCAACGCACCTTTTATTTATTCACTTGTTGTTGATAATAGTGGTTTCGTTTATGCTGCATCTTGGACAAGCGGTGTTTCTGTTTCTAAAGATAATGGCGCCACTTGGACTTCACTTGGAATGGGTGGTTTTGGCGTAAGTTCTATCTTTGTTAATCCAAGCACACAGGATCTTTTTGTAGGAACAAAAGAAGGTGAAGTATTCTTCTCAAGAAGCGGAGGAACTACGGATATTGACGAAAACTCAATAATCCCAACAGAATTTGGATTGGAACAAAATTATCCAAATCCGTTCAACCCAACAACTACAATTCAATTTGCATTGCCTCAAGGAGGTATGTATAAATTGATGGTTTATAGCGTTCTTGGTGAAGAAGTTGCAGAATTAGTAAATAACGAATTAAGTGCCGGAATTCATAAAGTATCATTCGATGCAAGCAGACTATCGAGCGGAATGTATATTTATAGATTAACCGGTAATAATGTTACTATTACAAAAAAGATGTTATTGATGAAGTAATAGACGTAAGTATGTTGATTCTATGGATCTAATCCCATGATTAAGAAGGCGGCTGATTTAGCCGCCTTTTTTTATTTTATTAAAAGCATTTTTTTAACTTCGATTTTTCTTGGTGTAATCAATTGATAAAAATAAATTCCGCTGGATAAATTAGTACCATCAAATTCTGCTTTATAAACTTTATTGGGCAGTACTTCTCCATTAAATAAATTTGCAATTTCATTTCCTAATAGATCATAAACTACCAATTTCAAATTACATTTTTCTTTTACTGCAAAACTTATTTGAGTCCTAGGATTAAAAGGATTTGGATAATTCTGATTTAATAAAATAGAAGAAATTAGTTCTCCCGCTTTAATAGTAATTATCTCACTAAGTTCAGAAGTGCCATCTAAATCAATCTGATTTAATTGATAAGAAAATTCTCCTATCGTTGCATTATTATCTATAAACGAATATTGGTTTGGATAAGCTGAATTGCCGTGCCCGGGAATGAAACCGATTTTTTTCCATTGCTCGCTCTCTGAAGATCGAAGTATCTCAAAACCATAATTACTCACTTCAGTTGCAGTTTCCCAATTAAGCTGAATCGAATTATTGATAAATATTCCGCCGAAGGAGACTAATTCAACGGGAAGTGGTGCTAGTGAAAGATCAATTTGTGCAAAATGTTGAATGACTCCGTAAATGAGATAATTTTCTCTTTCCAATATATTACTCTCCGGAGCACCCGGAGTCATAACATCGATAGCATCCGATCCTAAAAGATCATAAGTATTATCTTTTTCATTATTAGAAACAAAAGGAGAAGTATATTCATTTTTAAAAAATGTTGCAAATGTAAGAGTTATATTGCTATTTGACTCTAATCCTAATTCAGTAAGAGGGATAGAAAATTCGATACAATTATACGCATAACTAAAATTAACCGCTGCATTATTGGAAGCAAAATACCAACCGGAACCTTTATTTAATTCTATATGCAAATTATTTTGCCCATCTCTCGTTATAAAATGAATATCGAAATAGATACTCGCTTGTTGAATATTATTCCCGAATATTGATTGAGTATCATCACCAATCCAATTTATGGTTCCGGTGCCATTATTAATTGCGATAGAATAAAGTCCAAGGTCAATAGCGGAAATATTATCAACTTTAATGAGTCCCAAAAAATTTGTACCATCGGTTGCGAAGCGTACTTCTGTGATATCTTCATTTTTAACCCAGAATAAACCAGGTTCAGTCCTCATATCGTTCGCTTCACCGGTATAAATCCATTCACCGGCAGAATATGTTGTACCATGGATCGTGCTAGAAGGGGTGCCAATCCAATCCGATGGATTGCCATCAATAATTATTGAATGTGATTGTGAGAATAAAAGGATCGGGAGGAACAGGAATATTGTAATTGATTTAATATCCATAATGCACCCTAAGAAAGTAAACTCTGAAAGTTTAATACACATAAATAGTCATTTGAAAAAATAAATGCAACTATTGTAGTTTAGAGCTATGTTATTTCCCTATTCCCCCTTGAAGTGAATTCAAGGGGGATTTCAATGAATTATTTTATTTTTTTATAAACTCTGATATTGAATCAACAACGAATTTAATCTGTTCGTTAGAAAGTTCCGGGTAAATAGGAAGAGCAAGAGAATGTTCTGCCGCATAATTTGAAACAGGAAAATCTTTATCATCGGCATTGAGATATGCAAAGCATTCTTGACGGTGAAATGCCACCGGATAATAAACTTCGCATCCAATATCGTTTTTTCTAAGATGATCTAGCATTCCATCTCTATTTTCAACTCTTATAATATACTGATTGTAAATATGATAATTTTTATGACTGGTTTCTTTATAGATCGCTTTTGGTAAAAGAACTTGATTTCTTTCGTCCAAAATTGTTTTCCCCTCAGTTTCGGCTAAACCTGCTTCAATAATTAATTTAGAATATAACTCTGCATTATTGCGGCGTTTTTCTGACCATGAATCAAGATGCGGTAATTTAACTCTTAGAATCGCTGCCTGAAGTGTATCAATCCTAAAATTACCGCCAATAACTTTGTGGAAATATTTAGGTTCTGCCCCATGCATTCTCATGATTTTCATTGTATGATAAAGTTTTTCATCGTTTGTTGTACATATTCCACCATCGCCGAAACAACCAAGATTCTTTGATGGGAAAAATGAGAAACATCCGATATGACCAAGTGTCCCAACTTTTTTTCCATCTTTATATTGAACACCAATTGCTTGTGCCCCATCTTCAATCACAATCAGATTATGCTTATTAGCAATTTCCATAATTGCATCCATATCAGCAGATTGACCGTATAAATGAACGGGGATAATTGCTTTAGTTTTTTCTGTTATTTTTTTTTCTATCTTAGAAGGGTCAATATTAAACGTAACCGGGTCTGAATCCACAAGTACTGGAATTGCATTCAAACGAGCAACAACACCTGCCGTAGCAAAAAAAGAATAAGTAGGGACAATTACTTCATCACCCGGTTTTATATCTATTGCCATTAATGCGAGCAATAGAGCATCTGTTCCCGAGGAAACACCTACTGAGTAATTACATCCTATATAGTCATTAATATCTTTTTCCAAACCAGCTACATCAGGACCATTAATAAAATATTGTGAATCTACAACTCTCGCCATTGCGGCATCAATTTCATCTTTCAATGCTAAATATTGCGGCTTCAAATCCAATAAAGGAACTTTCATTATTCTACCTCCTTAACAATACCATTTTCTAATTTGTATTTTTTATTCGCCTTTTCGCAGAATGCAAATCCATCTTTATCAAAGTGGAGTTTTCTTCCTGCTTCCGAAACCCATCCTACAATTCGAGCCGGATTTCCAACTACTAATGCAAAATCGGGAATGTTCTTTGTTACAACAGCGCCTGCTCCGACAAATGCAAATCTTCCAATATCATGTCCACATACGACAGTGGAATTAGCTCCAAGTGAAGCTCCTTCTTTAACAATGGTTTTAAGATAGTACTTTGCTCCCACTTGAGGATATTTGCTTCTCGGATCAAGTATATTTGTAAAAACCATCGACGGTCCACAAAAGACATAATCCTCTAATGTAACTCCCTCATAGACAGAAACATTATTTTGGATTTTTACATAATTTCCGATAATTACATTGTTTCCAACATTAACGTTTTGTCCAATTACTACGTTATTGCCAATTTTAGACCCTGATTGAACATGACTGAAGTGCCATATTTTAGTGCCTTCGCCTATTTCAACCGGATCATCGACATAAGCCGATTCGTGCTTAAAAAAACTCATAGTGCCCTCTATTAGTTTATGTGGAGAAATAATTTTACTATTTAACAAAATTAAATATAATGAAATAGTTATACTAATTATTTTTTCGAGATTTGATTTATTAAAAGCATTTGATTGAATTAGTTTTTATTTTCACAAAATCATTTTCTGAGGAATATATGAAAATTGCAGAAAAGCTCAATGAATTTAAAAGTGGCTTTCATTCTTCTTTTTGGGTAGCCAATGGAATGGAGCTATTTGAGAGATTAGCTTATTACGGTCAACAAATTGTTTTTATGATTTACATGCGTAATGATTTAGGTTTTTCTGAATCTCAAGCAGGAACTTTATCGGGCATTTTTGGTGGTATGATTTATCTTCTTCCAATATTGGGCGGAACATTAGCTGATAAATGGGGCTTTAAAAGAGCATTTAATGTTGCCTTCACTGTTTTGGCACTTGGTTATTTTTTAATCGGATCGGTTGGAATGAGCGCATTTGCAGGAGCTTATGATGGATTAGATAGATATTGGCTTCTTATGATATTCCTATTATTAACTGCTTTCGGCGGTTCATTTATTAAACCTTCGGTTCTTGGAACAGTAGCCGTAGCATCAAAACCGGAATCGAAATCTCTTGGGTTCGCAGTTTATTATTGGATCGTAAATGTCGGAGCAATGATAGGGCCCACAATTGCATATTTTGTGAGAAATAATTTTGGAAATGAATTTGTTTATTTAGTTTCTTCCTTTAGCTGCGCTGCAATGGTTATTGTTAATATATTTTTATACAAGGATGTAGTAAATCAAGAAACTTCAGCAGTACCAACAGAAACATTAGCAAAAAAATTACAAAATTTAGTACTAGTATTGGCAAATTATAAATTCATGATTTTTTTATTGATCTATTCGCTTTATTGGATAATCTTTTGGCAGGAATTTATTATTGTGCCTTATTATATAGTTGATTTTATTAGCAAAGATGCTCCTTATGAAATTATCCAATCATGGGCAGGTGCGGGGGCAATTATCCTTTTACAAATTCCTGTTAATTTATTAACAAAAAAACTTTCTACTCCACACGCAATTCTGACAGGTTTTGCTGTCTCCAGCCTTATTTGGATAATTATTGGAATCTATCCAAGTATAATTACTATTGTTGCCGGTATTGCAGCATTTTCAATTGGTGAAATGATTCAAGCACCACGATATTATGAATATATTTCCGAAATTGCACCGGCAGGTCAACAAGGACTATTTCAAGGTTACGCATTCCTCCCTATTGCAATAGCACGCTTTGTTGGTGATCCTTTTGGTGGTTGGTTATATCAAGAATATGCTATAAATGGTAATAATCCTCAAATGGTTTTCATTGTTATGACCGGAGTTGGGCTTCTCGCTACTCTATTGATGTATTTCTATAATCGCATATTTGTTGTGAAAAAATAGTTTAACTTCCCTCGGCTCTTGGTCGAGGGATTCTCTTTTATCCTGTTTGCCCTACGACACAATCTTTCCTTTACTTTTATAATTAAAATTGCTATTTTTTGAACGCCCACAAGAAGGAAAAACAGAAACCATACATAACTCATGAGGGTGAGAAATGAACGGTACAGTAACAGAAAAACCGCGTAGGTTTGATTTAACTAATTTCTTGTTAAGACCTATCTTAGCAGGGGTATTAGGGTTTGTAATTTTTTTAGTTGTTCTATCTCTAACAAAGTATCTTGGTTCGCTCTTAACAACTGATGTAGTGTTTAAGATCGAGGGCAATGACTTTTTATTGGCAGCAATAGGATTTGTACTATTGTCATTGATTGAGGTACTAAAGAATTTCAGACAAGAATAGTTAAAAAATCCCGGTTCTTAGCCGGGATTTTTTTTGCCCCTATAATAATATGAAACCGCTAAAAGAATTATTTTTCATTAATTTTTTCATCTTGTGCCTCCTCGTATCAACCATTTCAAATTATTCACTATGGTCGTTTGTTTTAAAAAGCTCAATTGCAATAATCCTAATCATTTTTGTAATCACATTAGAAGATATGAATAAAATTCAACCAATTTTTTTTCAAAAAATTATTTTGTTTATATCACTTCCCCTTCTTTCTCTCCTATGGTCTAAGGATATTAATTTTGCTTTATTAAAAATGCTCAATATTATGGTCAGTGTATTACCTTTGATCTGGGTGTCCGAGAGTTTATATAGAAACCTGACTGAGTTAAGTATTAAAATATTCGTCAATACTATATTCATTCTTGTACTTAGTATATCTTTAATAACTTTACTGTTTCATCCATTTGAGTATAATACACCATACATTTTTGAAATTACGCGCTGGAGCCACGTTATAGTTGGAAGGTTTTTATCCGCGTCAATAATAATCATTTTATTATTAAAGAGGTATGTTCATAATCTAAATAGAAAAATGTTTATTGCTTCTATGATAATTATTTATTGCGGATTATATTTCACCGGATTTAGAGCAGGTTTAATTTTCTCATTATTAATTTCATTTTTAATATTACTTAAAAATCAGACTTCATTAAGAAAGGTACCAATTGGGATTTTATATGTTGTTGGACTAATACTACTTATTATCGCTGCTGATTATTTTTACTTTGACACAACATTATTAGAGAGATATCTTAAATTATTTTCCTATCATCCCAGAATTGAAGCGTTAGAAATTTCATGGAAATTATTCAAAGAGAATCCATTTTGGGGAGTTGGATTTGGTGGTTTTGCTAATACAAATTCTTTTACTAATTTAATGAAATATCCACATAACCTAATTGCCGAAGTGCTGGTAGAGTTTGGTTTAATTGGAGTATTTTGGTTAATAGCTTTATTATCATTTATTTTTCTAAATAATAAAAGTGAGACAAGATATTATTTACTTTTGGCATTTTTACTTTCAATGACGTCTAAGGATATTTCCACTAATACTATGCTCTGGATAGGTTTAGCAATAAATAATAATCAAAGTTTCAGTAGTGTTAAGAAAACTATATATTTGAACAGTAAAAAATATTTATTACGCGCCCGTA
This sequence comes from bacterium BRH_c32, assembly GCA_001516025.1. Lineage (GTDB taxonomy): Bacteria > Bacteroidota > Ignavibacteria > Ignavibacteriales > Melioribacteraceae > BRH-c32. The sequence continues at coordinate 240,320 of LOEU01000014.1, forward strand.
GCTCAATGGATAGAGCATTTGACTTCGGATCAAAGGGTTGAGGGTTCGAATCCTTCCGGGCGTACTAAACAATTCAATACAATACAATATGCAATTCTCAGAACACGTTTATAAATTTATGTATTCTGCTCTTATGGAGGCAGAGAACGCACTCGCAAAAAATGAAGTCCCAATCGGTGCCGTTATCGTTCATGATAACAGGATAATCGGAAGAGGTTACAACCAAACAGAAACACTTAAAGATCCTACTGCACATGCTGAAATGATTGCTATAACGGCTGCGGCATATAATCTTCAAACTAAATTTTTAGACGAATGCGAAATATATATAACTGCCGAGCCATGTATAATGTGCTCGGGCGCGATTTTATTATCACGGATTAAAACAATCTATTTCTCCACATTTGAACCTAAGTTTGGCGCCGCCGGAAGTTTATTCAATTTGCTTGAAAGTGACAAGTATAATCACAAACCTAAAGTATTTTCAGGTATCTATTCGGAGGAATCAAAGGCGCTTCTTGAACAATTTTTCAAATCAAAGAGAAACGTTGCTAAATGAGATTGTATAAATGGATATTTATGTTTAATTTTAGTTTTGATTACTTTCATTAAACCCCTGAAAACAATATGAATCTTATAATATTTGGTGCACCCGGAGTCGGTAAAGGCACACAAGCAAAAATTATCTCTGAGAAATTAAGTATTGCACATATTTCCACCGGAGATATTTTAAGAGAAGCAGTGAAGAACAAAACAGAACTTGGAAGCAAAGCTAAAGCTATTATGGATATGGGGGAATTAGTCCCGGACGAAATAGTTGCAGGAATAGTTAAAGACACTTTGAATAGTAATAAATGTTCTACCGGTTTTATTCTTGATGGTTTCCCAAGAACTTTGCCACAGGCACAACTGCTAAAAATTATTTTTGATGAATTAGAAATCAAAGACATTAAGCTAATTAAACTTGATGCCGAAGATCAAGTAATGATTAATAGACTTTCATCTCGCAGAGTATGCAGCTCATGTGGAAAAATAATTAGTAAAGATGAAGTATATGAAGGAGTTAAATGCTCGGTTTGCGGTGAAACTAATAGCTTTATTAAAAGATCAGATGATGACGAAGATGTAATAAAAAAGAGACTTTCGGTTTATCATAATACAACATCACCTGTATTTGATTACTATCATGATAAAGTAACAATTATTGAAATTGATGGCACTCAGCCTGTTGAAGACGTAACAAATGATATTTTAGAAAAACTGAATCTTAATTAGATTCAGCTTTCTTTTTAATAACTGCTTTAATCGCGCGTCCATCTTCTAATTTATAGATTTTTGTATCCATCCTTTTTACCAGATCATAATTATGAGTAGCAAATAGAATGGAAGTACCACGCAAATTAATTTTCTTAAAAATATCTAGTATTTCAATAGCAGTTTCAGGATCGAGATTACCCGTAGGTTCATCGGCAATAATTAATAAAGGCTCATTAATTATTGCACGGGCGATTGCAATTCTCTGTCTCTCCCCTCCCGATAATTCGGAGGGATAATTGTTTTGTTTATGTGAAAGCCCGACATCAGAGAGAGCATGCATTATTTTTCTTTTAATCTGTCTTGAAACCGTTCCCGTTAGTTTTAAGACGAACGACAGATTTTCATAAACAGTTCTATCTTCCAGTAATTTAAAATCTTGGAATACAATCCCTAATTTTCTTCTTAAATAAGGAAGTTCATAAGATTTGATTAGTGAGGAGTTGTAAATATCAAATTCCACCGTGCCTGAATGCGGGATTAGATCCATATAGATTAGTTTTAGCAAAGTCGATTTACCGCTTCCACTTTTTCCTATTAGAAAAGCAAATTCACCCGGTTCTATTGATAAATTAAGATTTCTGAATACAGGCTGCGTTGAGTAACCAAATTCTACACTTGAAATTGTTAGCATCAATCATTCCTTCTTAAAATAAATTGCGCTCTTTCCGATTTTTTATTCACACTGTCAAATGTAAAACAATTAAAACAATCTTGCACATATAAACCTGATTCATCCGCTGCTTTAAAAAATGCTTCTATCGGATAAATTTTTTGACGATGATTTTCTTGGATGCTTTTTCCATCAGGTAAAGTAATTTCAAATTTATTTGTGTGAATTTTTTTTTCGATATCATAAAAACTTCTTTGGCGATATTTAATATTCTCGAACTCCCCTTTCCTATTTAAAAGCTTAGAATATTTGACACTATTTAGTTCTAAGCTGGCATCAAATGTATAAAACCCCTTTTTAGAAAGACAATTCTTAACTGACATAAGGTGCTTTACTAACTCTTTATATGTTAATAAATAATTAATACTATCAAAGGTGGAAAGCACAATATCAAATTCCTTTTTGAGAGGAATTGCTTTCATATCGAAACATATTTTAGGAGTCTTCTGATTTTTGAAATTTAGAAGCATATCTAAGGAATTATCAGAACATATAATTTTTCTAAATCTTTTCGATAAAACTAATGACAAATTACCTAGCCCGCTTGATAATTCTAAAATCGAAGGATGTTTAATTCCTTCCCATTCAATCAGGTCGATAAGATATTCTCCCCAAACCGAATAATCAATCGATTCCATTAAGTGAGAATAGAATAGAGCTACATATTTATAAGGAAGGTTTTTCATTAGATTTTTTACTCACAATTTTTTCACCCCAAAGAGCAGCATTAATTATACTCGAAGGATCTGCTATTCCTTTATTTGCAATATTAAAAGCAGTTCCATGATCAGGAGAAGTTCTGACAATCGGTAATCCGGCAGTATAATTAACTCCATTTGACATATTCATCATTTTAAAAGGGATAAGCAATTGATCATGATACATTCCTAAAACAGCATCGTAGTTTTTATAATAGTGAGTACCGAAAAATGAATCGGATGGGAAAGGACCATCTATGCCTGATAATTTAGATTTTTTCATTGCGGGAATTATCTTCTCAATTTCTTCTCTGCCAATATTTCCATCCTCGCCTGCATGTGGGTTTAAGCCAAGAACTGCAATGCGTGGTTCATTTATTCCAAAATGATTTTTTAATTCATTATTCATTAACCGTAATTTTGAAATAAACTTTTTCTCTGTTAATTGATTAGAGATTTTCCTTAACGGAATATGAATAGTCATAAGAGCACAGATTAGTTCTTGAGATAAGAACATCATCATAAAGTTCTTTACGCCACACCATTTAGCCAATATCTCTGTATGTCCCGAAAACCCAACTCCTGCTAATTTAAGAGCCACTTTGGCAATAGGAGCAGTAATTAAAACATCTGCTTCACTTGAAAATGTTTTTTCAAATGCTATCTTTAATGAATTATAAGAAGCTAATCCCGATTTTGCAGTTGGTATTCCACACTCAAGATCATAATCGCCAATATCAATAATTTTTACTTTTTCTGAATAATTAATTTTGTCTTTTGGAGAAATTATTTCGTAAGCGAATTTTGGTTCTATAAGATTTGAATAATACTCGAAAACATTTTTGGGAATTGCGATGTATATGTTTCTTAACTGAGGAGAATATAGTTCATTAACGGCTTTTAGGACAATCTCCGGTCCTATTCCGTTAATATCGCCGGATGTGAAAATTAATTTAGTCATTTTTTTATTAAGTAATAATTTCCAAGTCCACTATCATCTTTGAAAATATATTCTTGTTCTAATTCGATATATTTCCAAATTTCTAAAACTGAATTTTGTCCGTTATAAACGCGTTCAATAGAATCAGGGTTTCCGAACCTTACAAATATTTTCCCGCGATCGGTTTCAGCACCACTTATTTTACTTAAAGGTGAAAATCTGCGAATTGCTTCATCAACTCTATTATAAAATTCTGCCATAAGGTAATTGAAAGGAGTCTTTGCACCTTTATTATATTTTGACCAATAGTCATGCAATATTTTTTTGTATTCGGAAGAAGAATTGCTAAGCATTGAATCCACTTTTTCTTTTGGTTCAATGATCTTTATCATTTTGATTGCAAATTCAGGATCTGATAAAGATCTTGGTTTTGTTACCCAAGAAACATCAATATCATAATCTCTTTTCAAATCTTTTCCGGCATTAAAGGAAAAACGAGTAGCTCCTTCTTCCAATAGATAAGTAAAATTATCTACAATTATGTATCGATTAGTTGAGTTTTTATTACTAAGATTAATTTTTATATTACCTTCACATTCCGTAAAATCAATTTCTCCTTTTTGAACTATATAATCATTCTCAAGGATTGTTTTTCCCGATTGTGTTATTTTTAATTTCACTTTTGAAATAGAAGTATCTTTTACAGGAATAAGAATCGAATAACTTGAACTTGAATATGGGATACTATTTCCAAAATTTACTAAATGCATTGTAGAATTTTTACAGCTATCAGATTTAATATCTTCATATATGATTGGAGAAAGTACAAAACCATTTTTTCGGGTTTTGAGTCTCTCATTTATAGGTTCAAGTGAAATAGGAAGATTACTATTTTTTAATGCCAGGTATGGTTGAATAAGGTAATCATCTTCGATCAATTTAAATTCCAAAAATGCTTGAAGATATTCATTTCTAAGATTGGTCTCTTCAAAAGTGGCAACTGAAATTTCTTTTTGAATTGATTTTCTAATAATGCTCATTGAGCTAGAAGATACTTCGGAACTAAATTCAAATCCGGATGAGTAACCGGAAGAATTTTTTATAAATACCAATGAATTGTATGGAATTCTTATTGCGACATAACATACATAACCGGAATCAGATGCAATGATGTTATGCTCAACGAATAAACTATTTCTTGGAATTTGAGCAGAAATAAGAGATGTAACAAAGAATAATATTAAAAAAGAGTATTTTATTTTCAGCATTACTATTTACTAACTATTCATGCTTAATAAAAACTCTTTATTATTACGGGTGCCTCTCATTTTATCAAGTATAAAATCCATAGCTTCAGGTGAATCAAAATCAGATAATATTTTTCTAAGAATCCAAATTTTACTTAATTCATCATCTTTAAGTAGAAGTTCTTCTTTTCTTGTTCCTGATTTATTAACATCAATAGCCGGGAATATTCTCTTATCAGAAAGACTACGGTCAAGAACCAATTCCATATTACCCGTTCCTTTAAATTCTTCAAAAATTACTTCATCCATACGGCTGCCTGTTTCAATTAAAGCAGTAGCAATAATAGTTAAGCTGCCTCCATCCTCTGTATTACGAGCTGAGCCAAAAAATCTTTTTGGTTTATGAAGAGCATTTGCATCCACACCACCGGAAAGAATCCTACCGCTATGAGGTATTACGGTATTATGAGCTCGTGCTAATCGGGTGATACTATCTAATAAAATAACAACATCATCTCCTGCTTCTACCATTCTCTTTGCTTTCTCAATAACCATGTTTGCTACTTGAACGTGTCTTTCAGCAGGCTCATCAAAGGTGGAACTGATTACTTCAGCCTGAACTGATCTTTGCATATCAGTAACTTCTTCCGGTCTTTCATCAATAAGAAGCATTATAATTTTAATATCGGGGTGGTTTCTAGTAATTGAATTTGCAATTTTTTGTAGTAAGATTGTTTTACCGGCTTTTGGAGGAGATACAATTAATCCTCTCTGACCTTTACCAATCGGAGAAAGAAGATCCATTATTCTCATTGAATATTCGCCCGGAGCAGATTCTAATTTTATTCTTTTTGTTGGATATACAGGAATCAAGTTATCAAATAATGTACGTTCTCTAATTGCTTCAGGGTCTTTTCCATTTACTGCTTCTACTCTAAGCAATGCAAAAAATCGTTCGCCCTCTTTAGGTGGACGCACTTGACCGCTTACATAATCACCTGTTCTTAATAAAAATCTTTTTATTTGTGATGGAGATACATAGATATCATCCGGAGATGGAAGATAATTCCAATCCGCAGATCTTAAAAATCCATAACCATCCTGAAGAGTTTCAAGTACACCTTTGGAAAAGGTCAATCCATCCTTCTGAGATTGTGCCTCTAATATCTTAAATATAAGTTCTTGTTTTCGTAAATCGCTATATCCTATTAGAGAAAAATCTTTTGCGATTTTATATAAATCAATAATTTTCTTAGACTGAAGTTCAGAAATGTCCATTGGCATAAATATGAATCCTTTTACTTTGGTTTGTAAATTAAATTAACAATCTTGAAAGCTCATTATTTTTTTGGGGTTTTATTACAAGATTATTTTGACAAATTTTTGTGATACTCTTGAAGGAGTAAGAGGTACTATGAAAAATTACTTCCTTTAGCTTTAAATGTCAAGAAGATACGTTCATTAATTTATTTTTAATTTCTCCTAAGAAGTAGATGCTTCCGAGCACTATTAATGAATTCCCACCTTTAATTCTATGATTATTTATTATGATTTCGGGTGTAAGTGTAATCTCTGAGTCGATAGATAATGAGTCTGCAATCTGCTTTAATTTTGCAGGGTCTTCAGCTCTTTCGTAATCGACTGTACTAAAATAAAAATAATTGAAATAGTCTTTTAACATTTTTAACATTGCATTATACTCTTTATCCTTCATTACTGCAAATATAATTTTTGAATCGACTTTTGGAATATTCAGTTTCTTATACTCATTAATAAAGGATTGCACTCCTTCTATATTATGCGCAGAATCAAATATTATCAAAGGTGATTTAGAAAATAATTCATACCTACCTTGAATGCCTGAATTATTTATTACGTTCTTAAGTCCCTTAAATATTTTTTCATTTGAAAAATTTTTAAATACAATTTTTATTGCAGATATTGCCAATGTTGCATTAATAAATTGGTGATATCCCTTTAGGGGTAATGAATATAAATTAATTACATCGTCTATATTAAGTGATACTGAATTATCTCTTTGTACTAAATAATTTTTCAATTGATAAACCGGAGCTGAAAGATTTTTTGCCTTTGTAATTAAGACATCTATTGCTTCGTTCGGAAGTAATCCTGTAATTACAGGAATATTTTTTTTTATTATACCACCTTTTTCTGCTGCTATCTCTTCAATAGAATTTCCTAATATATTAGTGTGCTCCAACGAGATTGTAGTAATAATTGATATAAATGGATTGATAACATTAGTTGAATCTAATCTTCCGCCCAATCCTGTCTCAATTACACAATATTCTACTTTCATATCGTAAAAATATTTGAAAGCCATTGCAGTAGTTAATTCAAAAAATGTTACTTCATTCTCTCCTATATAATCTTCCACACTATTCATAAAGTTCACGACATAGTCATCATCTATCATTATTCCATTGATGCGAATTCTTTCATTGAATTTCACTAAATGAGGAGAAGTGTATAATCCAGTTCTAAAACCTAATTCCATTAATATACTAGCTATAAAAGAAGATGTGCTTCCCTTTCCATTTGATCCGGCTATATGAAAATATTTTAAATGCTTATGCGGATCGCCAATATACTTAAGAAGCTTAACGGTATTTTCTAAACCTAATTTTATTCCGAATTGATGGAGAGAAAAAAGTTTTTCTAATGCAGATTTATAATTCATTAGATCTGATATGTAGCTGTTAAATCAGAAATTTTAGTTACGTTTGTTTGAATGCAAAATTCTTCTATTCCTTTAAGAATATCTAAACCGGAATTTGGATTAATAAAATTGGCAGTGCCGATTTGGAATGCTGATGCTCCTACTATCATAAACTCAATTGCATCCTGCCAAGTTAAGATTCCTCCAATTCCAATAATTGGGATGGGACAATTCCTGCTAATCTCAAGTACCTTAGCTAAAGCAACAGGTCTTATTGCCGGACCGGATAACCCACCGGTAATATTTCTTATCTTCGGTTTTTTAGTCCAAATATTAAATGAAGTCCCGACTAATGTATTGATAGCGGAAACTGCATCTCCACCTTCACTTAAAACAACTTTTGCAAATTCAGATATTCGCGCTACGTTTGGCGATAACTTAATAAATATAGGTTTACTAGTTACTTTTTTTGTTTCGGCTGTTATTCTACCTACGGCTTTCAAATCATTACCAAACTCCAATCCCCCTTCTTTGACGTTTGGGCATGAAACATTTATCTCAAATGCTTTTATTGATTCTTCGGATGTTAAGATTTTAGTACATTCAACATATTCTTCTACCGAGCTTGCGGCAATATTGCAAATCAAGGTGGAATTAACTTCTTTAAGAAAAGGTATTTTTGATTTTACAAATTCTTCTACTCCAACATTAGCCAATCCAATCGCATTTAACATTCCTGATGGTGTTTCTGTAATTCTTTGTGGTGGATTTCCAGGTCGTGGCTTTAAGGATAATGATTTTGTTACTATACCACCAATCTTGCTTAAGTCGGTAAAATTTGCGATCTCGTTACCATAACCAACGGTACCGGAAGCCAAAAGTACCGGATTCTTTAGTTCAAGAGAACCTATCTTAATTCTTAAATCGACTTTACTCATAACTTTACCGCCATTGAATCGAATACGGGTCCATCCTTACAAACAAGTAAGTAACCATCCCCATTATATTTTTCAATAGGACATCCTTGACATATTCCGAATCCACATGCCATTACGGTTTCAACCGATAGCTGACAATTAATATTTTTTTCGTTACAAAAATTTTGAAGAGCTTTTAACATCGGATTCGGTCCGCACGCAAATACTTTGATTTTCTTCGCGGCAAATTCATCGATTCTACTTTTAAAAAATTCAACAACATTTCCATAGAAACCATTACTACCATCATCGGTTGCAACAGAAACATTTTTCATTTTATAATCAATTACATTTTCTTTTGTTCTTCCACCAACGAAAGAATGTATCTCCATATTAGCCGGTATATTTTTAGTAAGAAATGGAAATGGAGCAGAACCTAGACCGCCGGCAATAATTATCGCAGTATCATAGTCCCATTGCAAATTAAAACCAATTCCTAGGGGACCTATAATATCCAACTCATCCCCTTCATTTTTATCTCTTAAAAGACGAGTGCCTTCTCCATGAATATCAAACATGAAATAAATAAATTCTCCATCAACATCGCAAATGCTGAATGGACGTCTAAGAAGTGGAAAAGAGTTTTCACTTACTTTAATATTACAAAACTGTCCCGGTTTTGCGGTACGTGCTATTGAGGGGGATAATACTTTTATTAAATAAGTATTCTTTGTAATTGTAGTTTTACTAATGAATTTTGATTTTTCTATTAACAAGTGAGTGCTATAAATTATTTTATTTTTTTATTAATTTTTCTTCAATTGCAGTAATCTTATCTAATCTTTTTTGATGTCTTTCGCCAAGGAATTCGGAAACTAACCATGTGTTTAATATACCTTTAATAGTTTCTTCGCCCAATGTTTTTGCACCCATCACGATAATATTTGCATTATTGTGTTCTCTTCCGCTTCGGGCTGAAAACTCATTATAACAAGTGGCAGCTCTAATTCCGGCAAATTTATTAGCCGTAATTGCCGATGGTATTCCTGTGGCATCAAGCAAAATTCCAAAGTCAGCTTCGAGACTTAACACTTTCTGGACAACTGCAATAGCAGAATCGGGATAATCCACTGCCTTCTCACTGAATGCACCAACATCTAATATTTGATATTCTTTCGCTTTCAAAAATTCTTTTAATATTTCTTTTACTTTATATCCGGTGTGATCAGAGCCAATAGCAATTTTTGAATTTTTGCTAAAAGACTTGGAGATGCCTGTATAGATCTTCTTTTCAGATTCTTGAACAATTTTTATTCCCGAATGATAAATCCTATCTTTTGCCAAAGGAGTTAAAATAAATTCTTGCGAAAGGATCAATTCCTTTTTACCATCTTTAATGAGCTTCAATATTTCAGTTTCGGTAATAACTTTTTTCATTAGATTAAATCATTTTTTTTGTGGAATTTTAGATAGTCAACAACATTCCTTACGTCCTGTGAATTACTTCGATTGCAAATCAGAAGTGCATCATCAGTATCTATAACAATTAAATTGTCTTCACCGATTACAGCAGTAAATTTATTCGGAGAATATATATAAGAATTAAAAGTCTTATCAGTAAATACATCTCCGATAGCAGCGTTACCGTCATCAGATTTTTCTGACATATCATAAACTGCATCCCAATTACCAACATCATTCCAAAAGAAATCCCCTTTTGTTACAAAAACTTTTGTAGAATTTTCCATTATACCATAATCAATCGATATACTTTTTAACTGTCCATAGACATTCACTAATTCTTTATCAAACTTATTTGTATCAATTGTCGGTTTAAGCTTGTCTAATCCCATCGAGAGATCAGGCATATAATTTTTTATTTCATCTAGTATTGCATCCACTCTCCAAATAAACATACCCGAATTCCATAAAAAATCTCCTGAGGATAAAAATCTTTCGGCTGTCGAAAAATTCGGTTTTTCTGCAAAGGTTAAAACCTTGTATATATTATCACTATTATTGGTTTCATCAAATTGAATATAGCCATAACCCGTTTCTGGTTTTGTAGGCTTGATCCCGACCGTTACTAATCCTTTAGAATTAAATGCAAATTCAATTGCGCATTTAATTGTTTTTTGAAATTCTTTCGTATCGGTGATAATATGATCTGCCGGTAACGAAAGCATTACCGCATCTTTATTTTTTTTTTCAATTAATGCAGCAGCTAAACCAATACATGCAGCAGTATTTTTTCCGAAAGGTTCTGCAATTATATTTTCCGAAGGTACTTCGGGTAGTTGTTCTTTTATTTTTAGTTTTTGTATCTGATTCGTAATGATTATAATTTTTTCCGGCTCTACTAATCCTTTCAACCTATAAACGGTATCTTGGATCATTGTATTTTCGCCAATAATTTTTATTAACTGTTTTGGAGTTTTTTCTTTGCTTCTAGGCCAGAATCTTGAACCAACACCACCAGCCATTATTACAGCATATACTTCCATTTATGTTCCTTTTTTGAATGAATTAACTTTGTATCCAAACGTCTCGGCAATATTTAGATAATTATTAATATCCACTTCTTTGCCTCTTACTATCGCAACGATTACAATTAAACATGCCCTTAACGATTCAATCAGATTAATACTTGGAGTCATTTTCTTATCACGGACTAATTCTAAACCTTTATAAAATATATTGTGCATATTAGAAATTATTTCAAAACCAAGCTTATCCGAAAGTTCGGCATTTTCTTTCATCTGTGTAATATAACTATTTATTTCATATTCTTTAAAATCAAAACGCACAACTTTTTCTAAAAACGTATCTAACGATTTAATTGGTTTTAATATTTTATCCTCGTAGTTTTCGAAACTCAATCCTAACTCTTTATTAAGTTCTTCGAAAATTAATGCCTCTTTAAGTTCATCTGCTTTAGATCTTTTAGGGAGGTTGTTTTCTTCTTTTAATTCTTTTTTTACTTCAATTACTATTTCGGGTTTTTTTTCTCTTTGAGTTAAATCGATATCTGGTGAATTGCCTTTAATTTCACTAAACTGGTTTAGTATTTTCTTCATTACCGAAGGAGTAACGATATCTAATAAGAAACTTAATTCTTTGACTAAGAAATGAGAATGTTCTTTGAACTTATCAGAGATTTTAGAAAAATCAATCTTTCCACTATCGATAAAACTAAATATTTCGCCAAGTTTAATACCGAACTTAGAAAGCTCGGTTATTTTTTTCATCTTCTGAATGTCCTCGCCAATATTAGTGCATTTTGATAGATGCTCCTTCAATAACGCAACGACTTCTATCTTTTCCGAACTTAACCGAAGTTGATTAGAAGCAGTAATAATGCATTGAATTATATATTGTTTATTTAATTCCACTAGCTTTGACTTGCCATTCCTTATTAATTAAAAAAGAAACTCAATCTTAATCTTGAAATGTAACTAATTTTGTCAATTTATATGAAATTTAAAATGCAGATTCGAGATAATTTTTAATGAAAGATTACGATTAAGTTAAAATATTTTTTTAACTTTGAAGAAAATAATTAGGAGATAATATGCTAGTAACAACAACCAATACTATTGAAGGCACTAAAATAACAAAATATTTAGGTTTAGTTTCCGGTGAGGCAATTCTCGGAGCTAATATTTTTAAGGATATTTTCGCAAGTATCAGAGATATAGTTGGCGGAAGATCGGGTGCTTATGAAAAAGAACTAAGACAGGCAAAAGATATAGCAATTGCAGAGATGCTAGAACAAGCACGTGCTATGGGCGGCAATGCTGTTATAGCTGTTGATTTAGACTATGAAACTATTGGTCAAGGCGGAAGTATGCTAATGGTTTCTGCATGCGGTACTGCTGTCGTTATCGAATAACTAACAATATCTTTATATTATTTAAAAAGAATAGTAATAATATTTAGACATACTATTATAGATATTCATTATGATAGTAATTAGGATAAAAGAAAAATTTGGGGAGCGATTTTTTGCTCCCCAAATTTTTTAATTGATATTTTTTATTTTTTTTAAAGAAAAAATCGATAATAAAAAATTTAAAAGTTAAATCAGAATGGTTAAGATTCCCAGTGTAATTCTTAAGAATTAATTTTTCTTGCCTGCTCGTTGGCTTTCCAGACCCTAATAAAATTACCGGAGCATATTTTTTTCATATCCTCTTCTGAATATCCACGATTAAACAATTCTACAATTAAATTGGGATATGAAGAAACATCTTTTAATCCTTCCGGAAGCTGATCACCTAGACCGTCATAATCAGAACCGATTCCTACATAATCAATCCCGACTAAATTAACCACATGATCAATATGATTTGCTACATCGCTAATTGTTGCAAAAACTTTTGGGTTTGATGCTCTATATTCATTTCTAATTTCCTCTGCTTCTATTGAACCGGAGGCAATAGAATACCTTTGCAATATTTCGTTTAATTCTTTTTTTTCATTTCTAGAACGATTAAGAATATCTTCTCTTAAGAAATCAGACCCAAAATTGATTTGGATTACACCTCCATTCTTAGCTAAGTCCTTAATCATTTCATCGCTCATGTTTCTTTCCCAATCAGGTGTAAAATGTCTACAAGATGAATGAGTGGCGGCAATCGGGAGTTTACTGTATTTTAACACATCATAAAAAGTCTTATCTGATACATGGGATACATCGATGATCATTCCAATTTTATTCATTTCTTGAATTAGCTCAATCCCAAAATCACTTAAACCACTCCATTTTTCTGAATCATCATAAGAAGAATCACATATATGATTATTTCTCGAATGTGCTAAGGTCAGATATCTAATTCCCATATCAAAAAAATAGTACAAATTTTCTAATTTACCGGATAAGGGTGCTCCGTTTTCTAAAGCAAGAATAAAGGAAAACAAATTATTTTTGTGGTTAAGTTTAAGCGATATAATGTCCGATGCAAATCCCGCAATATCAGAATGCTCCCCAACAATCCTTTCCATTAGCTCAATTTGTTTAACTGCAAACTCTAATGCTCCCGATTCTTCCAGTGATACCGGAACATAGACTGCAGCAAATGCTCCCGATAATCCTCCCTTTTTTGCTCTCGCTAAATCAAAATCGCCAGATGGAGTGATTTTTGATATATCTTCCATATTCAATAACAACCTTGAGGGCAGATCAATATGAGTATCTATTAAAATATTCTTTTTTAGAAATTTATTTGCTTTTTCTATCATTGTGCTCCCGAATAAAAGTATTTAATACTATGTCCCGTCTTAAGTGATGTCCATAACCTTATGATTTATAATAGGTTATAGACACCCACTTACAAATCTAATAAATTTATGAATGTTTTGTTTTAAACCCTTTTTGCATCCAATTACGTGCAAGGAAAAGACCAATTGGAGTTAGAATAGCTATAAATCCATAGATCAACCACATCATTTCGGTATTCATACTGCTTTGCGGAGCATCCGCCGGACAGTATTGGAGCAAGAACCATCCCGAATATAATGAGGTTACGATCTTTGTTAAAAACCATGGGAACTGCCCAATTCCCATATAAATACCGGTCATATTTTTGGGAGCAATCTCAGCCACCCACTGGAGAAATCGTGGCTGCCACATTGCTTCACCAATTGTCATAATAATTAAGTACGTCATTAAAGTTGACATCGAAGGACCTAATGCCAAGATGAATGTGGGCATTGCCATAATAAATGTACCGGCAATCATCATTTTATAAGTATTTCTTTTAGAAGTTAATGCTGCCACAATCGGGGTTAATACAAAAATTAGAATTGGATTAAGATTAACAAAAAACTCAAAATTATCCTGTACAAATCCATCAAATGCCCTGCTTGTGTATAAAGGTAAAGTTAGCCAATTATGTGCAAATAATGTCTGTACCGGAATTAGAATAAAGATAAAGAATAGAAAACGCATATCCTTTAATGGAAAATTCTTCATATAGAAACTAGCTTTTTCTTTTAAAGTCATATTGGAAAGTTCATCTTTAGCATCTTCTTCGGTTTCGCCTCTCTCAAGAGCCGATTTTTCGGTAGCTTCTTTTTCTGCTTTCTTTGTTATTAATAATAATACAACTACCATCCCAACAACTGTAAGAGCAGTATAAACCCAAAAAACGCCAGTGATACCAAATGCTCGTCTAACGGGAGGTGAAATTAACCCCGGAAGAAATCCACCAAGGTTCATTAAAGCATAAAGCATTGCATATCCCATTGCGGCGGTATTTTCGTTCGTGAATTTCTTCACTGCCGCATAAGCCGCAGGCTGATATATACCATAACCGATTACTATTCCCAAAATACCAAGCATCGCCATAATATGAGCTGAACCCCATAAACCAGGCAATGCAACACTTGGGGCAACTGTCAGTAATATTCGTCCCAGCAACATGAAGAACAATGAAGTCAATAGTGCCTTTCTAACGCCAATCCAATCCACTGTAGCTCCCAAAAAGAGCATACTTAATGTTATACCTCCGGTTAGGATTCCGAGCATGTTACCGGCTTTAATATCGTCTAATTTTATATACTCATTAAAATAGATTGCTAATAAGCCGACAAAGCCGAAATAGGTCAATCCCTCTAAAACGTAGGATAAATTAACACCAAATAAAGCTCGTGAAGTCTTAGTTAAATCAATAAATGGTTGTGATATTTCTTTCCAAGTATTCTTTAATATGCTGCTAATTGATTGCTTTGATTCCATATTTTCCTCAATGAGTTAATAGAAATTAACTTCTTGCTCTAATTCAATTCCAAATTTAGAGATTACAGAATCTTTAATCTCTTGAGTGAATTTCAGAATTGATTGAGAAGTTGCGTTCCCGTAATTAATAATGATTAATGCTTGTCTATGATATGATGCCACATCCCCTTCTCTTTTGCCTTTCCAGCCACATTGCTCGATTAACCAACCCGCAGGCAATTTGATTTTGCCATCAGGAGACTTAAAATATGGCAAGGCAGGGTTTTGTACTATAAGATCAGATAATTGTTGTTTAGTAATTTCAGGATTCTTGAAGAAACTGCCTGCATTGCCTAGAACTTTTGGATTTGGCAGCTTTGATTCTCTTACTTTAACAACATGATTTCTTACTTTTTCTAAAGTTATATTCTTTCTCAATTTATTTAAGTCCGCCAAATCTCGATAGTTAAGCTTGAAATTCTTTTCTTTGGAGAGCTTTAATTTTACTGAAGTTATAATAAACTTATCTTTTAATTCCCTTTTAAAAATGCTATCTCGATAACCGAATTCACATTCATCCAAAGAGAAACTTTTCTCTTTTAAGTCATTAATAAAAAAACCATCTAGCGAATGAAAAACATCTTTTAATTCAGCTCCATAAGCCCCGATATTCTGAATTGGTGCAGCGCCAATTGTACCGGGTATTAATGAAAGATTTTCAATTCCATAGTACCCATTTTTTACTGCGTATAGAACTACGTCGTCCCACGATTCCCCTGCCTGAAAATCCAATATTATCTCTTTATCATTTTTCGAGACAATATCAATGCCTTTTGTATTTAGATGAATTACTAATCCATCAAAATCATTAGTAAAGAGGATATTACTGCCGCCGCCTAGAATCAGGATTTTTTCACCTTTAGAATTATATTCCTTTGCGACTTCTTTTAATTCAGTTTCATCTTCTATTTCGATGAAATATTTTGATTTGACATCAATCTTAAATGTGTTTAATTCTTTTAGTGAATAATTTTCTTTTATAGTCATTTTAGTATGTTTGTTGAATGGTTCGTACGCCAATTTATTAAATTAATTTTAGTTCCATCAGATTCCAAGATCACGGCACCCCTTAGATCAGTTCTGAATAATTTGATTCCTAAATTAGCAAATTTTTCAAGCACTTGTTTATTCGGATGATTATAAATATTCTTTTCTCCGGCACTTATTATTCCGTAGCTTGGAGAAACGGATTTGATAAAATCAATGGATGAGCTCGAAGAACTTCCATGATGTGCAACTTTAAGAATATCTGATTTGAGGAATTCTCCATATTCCGAAACCAATTCTCTCTCTAATCTCATAGAAGCATCACCCGTAAAAAGGAATGAGTTACTACCATAGACAAATTTCATTACTAAACTTTTGTCATTTGAAACCGAATCTCTGAATTGCGAAGTGTTGTTTAATAAATATAGACTTACATCTCCAATCTTAAGATTCTTTTTAGAATTGAAGTGGATTGGAATATTTTGCGACTTAAAATAATTATAAGCTCTAATAGAAATTTGATCTGCTGAATCTAATTCCGGTATATAAACTTCTCTTACTAATGAGTTTTTTACTAAAGAAATTGCTCCGCCAAAATGATCATAATCGTAATGTGTTATAAATAAAAAATCAATCTTTTCGATATCAAGATATTTTAGAAGGGGTTTAATTACTCTCTCACCATTATCCATATATGAAGAGGCATTGCCTGCATCGATTAGGGCATGTTTACCATTAGGGAATTTAATTAAGAAAGAATCTCCCTGCCCTACATCAATTGCCATTACATATATTTTACCGTCTGCTAATAACTTATTTTCAAAAAATGAGCTGATTATTAAAAAATTTACAAACAAAAGTATTATTACCAAAATTCGTGGTATAATATTTTTTATATAATTCTTAAATAAAATTATTCCCGCAAGAAAGGATAGGATGAATAAAATAATTTTAGATATACTAAAATTATAAACCATTAGATTGGCGAATTGGATTGATGCCGTTTTTTCAATTACCCAAAGCATTAAGTATGTATAATAATTATTAGCAATGGCTATTATACTTGCCAACGAGATTGAGAAGTAAGAAATAATTACTGTTGCCGTACCTACCAAATAAATTAGTCCTGAAACCGGAACAACAATCATATTAGCGAATACAGATATCAAAGAGATATTATTAAAATAATATATGATTATTGGCAATGTACCTATTTGAGCGGCTAAACTGATTCCAATAAAACTTAACAGTCGGTTTTTTATCGGGATATACTTTGTATAAATTAAAATTGAGAATACTGCACCAAAAGACAATTGGAATGCGGCTGAGAAAAGATCATTTGGATTAATCAGAATAATTATAAACGCAGCAATAAAAAGACTATTAAAATTATTTTTATTCCTTCCGAGCAATAAAGACAATATTAATAAACCCATCATAATTGCCGCTCTAATAATTGATGGAGCGGTTCCTGTGATTATTACGAAAATTACAATTGCGACTAAAGAAGCAATAAATCTGATTTTAAAGCCGAACCTGCCGAATAGGAAATAAATAATTAAAATTACATAAGCTACATTCATACCTGAAACTGCGAGTATATGGAATACACCAGTATCAATAAATTCCTGTTGAGTATCGTAAGTAATTAGATATCTATCAGCCAATAAGAACCCTCTGAGGAGTGCCGCTGCATCAGGTGTATGCAATTCTTTTATCCTGTTATCTATTGATTTACGGATATTTAAAATCGTATTTTGGAATATATCAGTATTATTATTCTTTATTTTTATAGCAGATAAATCTTCAGTAGAAATAATTGCAGCTATGTTATTAGCTAATAGGTATTGGGAATAATCAAACTCTCCCGGGTTTCTTGAAATGTTAGGTTTTGATAATGTGCCTCTGCATCTTATAGAATCGCCAATACTAATATTATCATATAATTTTATTAACTCTTTATTCTCTCCATAAATATTAGCAATAATGTTTATCTTTTTATCTAATTCATCAAAAGGGAATACTTTTTTAGTAGATAAATAAAGAGTAATTCTTTTATCACGGATTAAGTCTATGTTTGTAATTTTTGCATCAACCTGCGATTTTATAATTTTTGTTTCTTTGAATGGATAAATATATTCAGGAAGGAGATAATTAGAATAAAATAATGAACCGGAAATAATTATTAGAATAAATTGGAATGCAATTTTATAATTACTTTTTGGATTTTTCCTTAATAGAATTAGAATCCCGATTAGTAGGACTATTATTAGAGAAAGTATTATGTGAAAATTGAATTGAAATACTTTTTCTAAGATTATTCCGATAATAAATAGGATAACAAACCTATTTAATGGTGTATTAATCACCTATATTGCCCAAGTATGGTTTCTTTAATATCAGAAAGATTTTTTATTTTATCGAAAAATAGATTATGGTTTTTACCTAATGCAATAGTAAGCGAAGGATTGAGAGTGTGCATTTTTATTGAGATATCTTCAAAATTACCATGATCGGAACAGATTATTAAAGTGAAATTTTCTAGCGATTCACTTTTTTTAAGAAGATCAAATAAAAAACTATCTAAGGTTTTAATCCAATTATCAAATTGATCTTTGTGTCTGCCGTGACCGAGATGATCTGTCAAAAAATATTCAAAAAGTGTAAAATGATGATCAATAGAAATTGAGAGAAGTCGATCAACAGCTGTTTCCGGTTTTACCAATTCGAGATCATAACTGAATTTATTAATCCAAATAGAATTATCGATTTCTGCACTAAGAGCATTACCATTTTTCAGCTCCTCGTATCGCCTCAATTCCAAACCTGCATAAAGAGCACTAAGTGATGTAACACTTAAACGTCTTCTTCCTGAATTAATATAGTCAAAAAAAGGTTTAGGGTAAGCATTTACGAAAGTTGTCTTTAACCCAAATTCTAGAAAGCTTTTGAAAATATTTTCTTTTTCGATTATATGTTTTAAATCGGGATGTGGATGAGGTCCAAAATGCTGACCAAGGATTTCCTGTGCATTCACACCACAAAAAATTGAAGTCTGCCCCGTTCCGCTCAATGGTATATTTGGAACTCCCATCAATGGATCAATCGGGAAAAGAACTGCATTCTCTTTCCGGATAACTTGGTTACCTAAATGAGGTATATCCCCATAAAATTCAGAGAGAAACTTAAAATCATACCTAAAGAAGGGATTTTTTTCTTCATCTTTTTCACCAATACCAATTCCATCAATAAAAATCATTAATGTAGAGTGCATTACTTTGATTCCACAATTATGGTAACAGGTCCATCGTTATGAATTTCGACTTCCATCATCTCGCCAAAAACACCTGTCTTAACTTTTTCGGTGCCAATATTCTTTTTAAGTCGTTCGATAAAAGCATCATACAAAGGAATCGCAATCTCGGGTCGAGCTGCTTCAATGAAACTAGGTCTTTTCCCTCTTGATGTTTCTGCATAAAGCGTAAATTGCGAAATAATTAATATCTCTCCCTCCACTTCTTTTAGAGAAAGATTCATCTTCTCATTGCCATCTTCAAATATTCTTAAGTGAGAACATTTATCGGCGATATACTCAACCTCTGTTAAGGTATCGGTATGTGAAATGCCAAGTAAGATTACGAATCCTTTTCTAATCTCCGCAAAATAGTCAAGTCTTTTAATTTTAACGGAACCTTTAGAAACTCTCTGGACCACGGCTCTCATAATTTCGTTCCGCTTACAACACGATTAATTTTTTGTAAATCTTGATATATTTTAATATTCGTGAATTGATTATCCTTTAGTAAATGTGAGACTTTTTCCGATTGACCAATTCCTACCTCAAAATAGATTGCTCCTCCACTTTTTAATAACGTATTCGCTTTCTTGGAAATTAATTCATAAAATTCGTAACCATCTCCATTATCAGTTACAGCAATACGCGGTTCAAATGATTTTATCTCTTTTTGAATTCCATCATATTCATTTTTGCTTACGTAAGGTGGATTAGAAACTATTAAATCAAAATTTTCTAAATAATCATTTGGGATTTTTTCTTTAATATCTAGCAATCTAAATGAAATGTTTTCAACATTATTAAAGACTGAATTTTTCTTTGCAGTCTCTAGAGCAGTCTCTGAAATGTCAATTGCATTAAAATTACATTGATTCATTTTCTTTGCTAATGCAATCGCAATTGCTCCGCTCCCTGTCCCTATATCAAGTATTTTTAATTCTTTATCGATACCAAAACTATTTAGTACAGTTTCAACCAATATTTCTGTTTCTTGACGAGGTATAAGAACATTTTTATTTACATAAATCTTACAATCATAAAAATCTACGTGCCCTATGATATATTGAAGCGGTTCATATTTCCCCCTTCTAGCTATCCAATCTCGATAGATTTTTGTTTCATTTTCTTTAAGTGGTTTATCGAATGCCAAATATAGATCAAGTCTTTTACAATTTAGGATTTCCGCTAACATTAATTCTGCATTTAATCTTGGTAATTCAATTCCTTTAGCTGCGAGGTAATCGGTGGTCTTCTGAATAGATTCTAATACTGTCAACATAAAGTAGATTCGCTTTTTTAAAAAATTAAAGGGATGTCTAAAAATAACATCCCTTTAAATCAAAAACTATAATATTTATTTTTTTGAGGGATGCTCCAATAGATATGTCGCAATTGCTTCTGCCTCATTTGGTTTTAGACCCTGATTAGGCATCGACGGAAATTCCGGATTTACTTTAACAGGATTCAATACAAATTTTACAAGTGCCTCTTTTTTACCTTCATATTTTGGCAATACATCATTATAAGCAGGACCTACTAATCGGGTATCAAACTTATGGCAGGCGATGCATTTACCATTATAAATATCTGCTCCGCTAATTGGAGCTGCTGCCACACCCATTGATTCTTTTAATTTTGTTTGATAATCTTCATAATTGGAAGCTAGGATTACAAATTGTTTTTTCGTGGATGTATCAAAAGCGAATTGATCTTTTACTACCATTAATGCAAATAAGATAATCAAGACGAAAAAGATTGATGAACTATATTTTTCGTGTGATTCTTTTATCATAAAATAAATAAGATTTGAGATGAATAATGATAATAAGATTGAAAATGTCACTAATACAAAAACATTTCCGGATAATGATGCGATTGGTTTAATAAATAATGTAATTACTATGAAAAGAGGTAATATTATTGAGAATATTAATCCTGTTCTTAATACGAAATTTCTTAGACCCTCTCTCTCCTCCGTAGTAAGTATTTCTTCCGAGCTTGGTCGGAAATAAACATATAATAGGTATATAGAAGTGGCTAAAAAAGAAAAAAGAAGAAACTGTAAAAAAGTTACTAAAGTTTTAAATGATAATAGAATACCAATGAAGGAATTATTCGTTGACCAATTAGTAGAATCAACCGCCAATGATACCGCTCCACTGAAAATATAAATTGTTATTAGCAATAATATTAAACCATATATTCCACTCTTCGAAGATAGATTTCTAGTTGAGCTTGTATAACCTTTTAATTCATTTTCAGTTTCTTCATTATCTACTGTTTTAATTTTTTCAAATAATCTATTTAGCGAAAAAGAATATTTATAAGTATAGATAAATAAAATTGAAGCGAACATTAAAAATGCGGAGAATAAAACATATTCGGGGACATTCACTCCGGTGAGGTGAAGTAGTTGAGCATAACAGAAAGCTACACTAAGAAGCGGTAATACACCCAATCCCAATGCTATTGATTTATTAAATGTAATTTGATCTATTATTTTCTTTGATATTGAAGAACATGCCGGATTATTATGTTTCCGACTTTCACGATTAAAATAAATTGAATATAGCAATGACCCTGTAAGGATACTTACATAAGGAATGAATATTATATAAGTCAGCACTAACAAATATTTAAGCAATACCATGTGGTGCGCTGATTGAGGTAAAACCAAATTATCTAAGAAATCCATAATTATTCCATTTTAAAATTCAGTTAGAAATAATTTATCTATTGAAAGAAAAAGTACAACTATCAATACATAAAGATTAATGCTAATAAAAGCATTTCTAAAAGTAACCCTTTCTAAATATTTTGAAAGAATTATTCTCGTACTAAAAAGTAAAGCAGCTCCAAGTAAAAACAATCCAATTACTGAAATTTTATTTGAATGAAGTTCAAATACCGGTATCAAAAAGGAACTAACAACTAAAGCTGCAATCCAAATAAACGTAATCCTACTCAATTGCTGGTTTGAAAATAATTGCGTAAGTGTAGGGAAACCGGCATTTTCATAATCTTTTCCATGAATCAAAAGCAGCAACCAAAAATGAGGAATCTGCCAAATAAAAAAGAACAAAGCCAATGCGAGAGCTTGGTAATCAAAAGGATTACCACCTGCTGCCGTCCACCCAATTACAGGAGGCAAAGCTCCAATCACTGAGCCGGGAACAACCGCCAATGCATTTATCCGCTTTAATGGTGTATAGATAAGATTATACCACACTAACGTTATCAAACCCAACACAAGCGAAATTAAATTTGCGAAAAACATTAGAAAAAACGAACCAGCTAAAACTAAAATTGAAGCAAAAACTATCACTCCCATAGGAGATATTTTCTTAGCCGGAATCGGTCTATTTTTAGTTCTTTCCATTAATAAATCAGTTCCCCTTTCCTGAAAATGATTTAATGCAGAAGAACCCCCCGCCAATAAGAATACACCCAAAATTGGGAAAATTATCTGAAAATCTAATTCTCCTTTTTGCAGTATATATCCTATACCGGTGGAAAACGAAACAAAAAACGTTATTCTTACTTTTGCTAATTCTAAAAATATATTTAAATAATTTTTTATTCTATTCAATCAATTAATTCTTTCCTGATGGTGAATCTTTAGATGATAATGAATTTTTTATACTCGAAGAATCTTTTGTTTTTGTTGAATCTTGTGTTGATAAAGAATCTTTTTCTATCTGTGAATTTAGCCATTTATCAAATTCATTCTTTGGCATTACAATAACCTTGCTATACATCATTGAATGATTCAATCCGCAATACTCCGCACAGGCAATATCAAATGCTCCGGTTTCCTTTGCTTTAAATGAAAGATAATTTGTCTTTCCCATCACAACATCTTCTTTAATTCTAAAGGCAGGAATAAAAAGTGAATGATTAACATCCACTGAAACTAGTTTTAATGTAATAGTTTGATCAATCGGTACGTATAGTGTGTCGCTTCTAAGTCCATTGTCGTATCCAAATTCCCAAGCCCACATTCTAGCAGTAGCTTGAATTGTATAAGCACTCTTATCTACTTTCCTCATTTCCATAAATCCGGTATAACCAAAATAAAACATGGATAGTACTAATAAAGTAGGAATAGCTATCCAAATAACTTCTAGTGCAATATTGCCATGTATATCAACCGGTTTATGGCCTTTCTTACGGTTGTACTTAAAAACAAAATAAACCATAGTAACCGTAATTCCGAGAAGAAGAATCACTGAGATACCAACGATATAAAGCATTACAAAATCAACAGTTTCTACATGAATTGTAGGAGCTGAACCCATTATTCCCTCTTAGCGATAAATAAAATCGAAAAATGTTAATAAAAATATTACAAATAAAGTAATCCCGCTTACTGCAATAAACACCTTAAAAATCGGTTCTTCGAATTTAATATGCATAAATATATTAATTACAAAGCCCGATTTAACAGCGGCAATAAGCAACGCTACAAATAAAGTGTATTGCCCTAAACTGATTCCGGCTACAGTTACTGTTATAGAGGTTAAAGCCAATAACCCAATCCACACCAATACAAGCGTAGTGTAACTTCCCCCATGTTTTTCTGTATTATTATGTTCCATCAAATCCTCTATTGAATTAAGTAGAATAATGGGAATAAGAAGATCCAGATCAAATCAACTAAGTGCCAATAAAGACCCGAATTTTCTAATTTTACGTAATTATCACTTGTAATTTTATTCCTAATTAAAAAGACTAGCATAAAAGTTAATATTACTATTCCAATAATTATATGGAATGCATGAAGGCCTGTCATAACATAATAAAGACCAAAGAATAATATTTCGCCATTCTGTTTTTCAAGTAATTCTTTAGAACCGGGGAAAATACCATGTGATATTTTCGCAGACCATTCAAAAAACTTATTGACCATAAATAATAATGCAAATAACAAAGTGGAGCTAAGCATAATTATCGAAAGTGCTTTATTCTTCTTTTGTATGGCTGCAATGGATAAAGCCATAGTTAAACTGCTAGTAAGCAATATAATTGTGTTAAGAGTACCGATACCGGTATTTAATTCCATGCCCGCTAAATGAAATTGGTCAGGATATTGATAACGGTAAACCGCATAAATTAAAAACATACCACCGAAAAGCAAAATTTCAGTAAAAAGAAAAAGCCACATTCCCATCCGCGCGCCTACATCATCTCTATGCGCCTGTTGTTCAATAGAAATTGTTGCTTCAATATTACTCGCCATATTTCATCTCCTTAAGCTGGCTAAAATCATACGGTTCATGTGTAATAGTAGGTATTTCATGAAAATTTTCCATTGGCGGCGGAGATGCAATGTGCCATTCGAGTGTTACACCTCCCCAAGGGTTTGCAGTGGCTTTTTTACCTTTATATAAAGCATGAATTAAATAACCGACTACAAAAAAGATTGCACCTGCTAAAATCCATGATCCAATTGTAGAGACTAATTGAAGTGAAGCAAACTCCGGTAGATAATCGTAATATCTTCTGGGCATTCCCATGTAACCTAAAATAAATTTCGGGAAATAGAGCATATTAAACCCGATAAAAAAGAGTACCACTGATATAACCGCGAATCTTTTATTGTACATTTTACCGAACATCTTGGGAAACCAATAATGTAAAGCTGCAAAAAATATTGTTCCCGTGCCTCCAAACATCACATAATGAAAATGAGCTACAACGAAATAAGTATCATGCAAATGAACATCGGTTGCTAATGCACCAACAACTAATCCGGTTAATCCACCTATAGAAAATAAAAATATAAATGACATTACCCATAAAAAAGGAACTTGAGGATCAATCGAACCTTTATACATTGTTGCGACCCAATTAAAAATCTTAACCCCACTCGGCAGAGCAACAATAAAAGTAAGTAATGAAAAAATCCATCTCGATGTATCACTCATACCGCTTGTAAACATATGATGTGCCCAAACTAAATAACCAACAAAGGCAATTGCAAGACTCGAATAAGCGATCTGCTTATAACCAAAAATAGTTCTACGTGAAAAAGTGGGGATTATCTCTGAGACCACACCCATAGCAGGTAGAATCATAATATAAACAGCGGGATGCGAATATATCCAAAAAAGATGTTGGAATAATATCGGGTCGCCACCTAATGCAGGGTCAAATATTCCAACCCCAAATGCTCTTTCAATTATAACCAATAAAATTGTTATTCCAATCACAGGAGTAGCTATGATTTGTATCCAAGCCGTAGCATAAGTTGACCAAACAAATAAAGGCATCCTGAACCAAGTCATTCCCGGTGCACGTAACCGATGGACAGTAGTAACAAAATTGATTCCTGTTAGTATAGATGAAAAACCTAAAATAAATGCCGCAAAGATTGCCATCGATACGTTTGTCGAAGTTCTGATGCTATATGGAATATAGAAAGTCCATCCGGTATCTATTGGACCGCCTGGTAAGAATAAGGATACAAGAACTAAAATAGCACCTATCACATAAATATAAAATGACAATAGGTTTAAACGTGGGAATGCCACATCCTTAGCGCCTAATTGAATTGGTAAAAAGAAATTACCAAAAATTGCAGGCAGACCGGGGATAATAAAGAGGAAAATCATTATAACGCCATGAAGCGTAAATAATGTATTGTATGTTTGGGCTTCCATAATAGTTTTGCCAGGGAACATTAATTCCCACCTCATAAATAATCCAATAACCACACCAACCAAAAAGAAGGATAATATCGCAATCAAATACATTATCCCAATTCTTTTGTGATCCACAGTCAAGAGCCAAGAAAGAATACCGGTATGCTTATTTGTAGATACCTGATAAAAACTCTTTTCTCCAGGATTAGCTGCTTCATTAATCATCTATTTGTTGCTCCTTTTCTTCAATATTTTTTTTGCGCTTCTTAAAAACTAAAATTGCGGCAAAAATTCCAACACCCAACAACATAATACTTCCAATAATTCTTGTAATGTTTAGTGTATATTGCCTGCCGGCAGGATCATAACTAAAACAAAACTCTAACACTTTTGCAATTGTAGGATTTGTCTTTCCGCTTCCGGCATCAATCAATGCCATCTTTGTATCAAAGGGATTGTATGATGTCCCGAATAAATAACGAGATATCATTCCTTTCGGAGAAACCGTAATTACAGTACCTGCATGTATAAAATCTTTTTGAGTTGGTTTGAAATAAAATCCAACTGCATCAGTTACTTTTTTAATATTTATACTATCACCCGTTAAAAAAAGCCAAGAGCTATCCGGAATACCTCTTTTTACCAAGTGCATATAATTCGGTTTCCATTTTGCAGCAAGTTTTGAATCTTCGTGGTGATCGAACGATAATGCAATAACTTTAAAATCTTTCCCGGGGACTAAATCGATCTTGTCAATCGTCCATGCTAATTCGGACAGCATTGGACTGCATAAGCCCGGACATTCAAGATATATCAAAGCCATTAGCACTGGTTCGTTTATAACCTCGCCAAGTGTTATTGTATCATTTTCTGAAGTAACAAACTTCGTATCAAGCGGAAGATATGCTCCTAATTTTTCGTCAATACCCACTTCTATCTGCTTTTGAGCTGAAACAGTGATTGCAGAAAAAACAATTATTACCAATAGTATTTTAATATACTTCATTAATCTATATCCATTAATTAAGTGCATTCTTTATATAGCCATACATTAACTGCCATTCTTCATTAGATAGATTTACTACCCTTCCCTTAAAACCTAGTCCAATCGGTGATTTTGTAACTTCCTCAATATAATAATTCATATCTGAAAATGATTTATTTGCTGAATAAGAACTAAAAACTTTTTTAAGATTATTTGCATATTCTCTTAACATTTTTGCAGTCTTAGTTGTATCATTTGCAACAATTTTTATAGCATTATCTGTCTTTGCCAATATTTCACTATTTTCTGATAGTATTAATTCTTCAGCTTTTTTCACAGGGATTTGATTTGCTAAAACTATACCTTGCGAAAGATTATAAGTTTGGTCAGTAGATACTATTTGTTCTT
Organism: bacterium BRH_c32; assembly: GCA_001516025.1. Lineage (GTDB taxonomy): Bacteria > Bacteroidota > Ignavibacteria > Ignavibacteriales > Melioribacteraceae > BRH-c32. The sequence goes on from LOEU01000014.1 coordinate 267,886, forward strand.
CTATAATTTCAGGATACTTTGCAAAAGAGCGGATATGTTCAATCATAGCAAGTCGATCTTGCGGAGACAAATATTCATAAGCGGCCATTCCGTTTTTAATAATTCCTTCTTGTAAGGTTTTATACATCATATCAAAAGTAGGCCCATTTGTCCAGCCATCTAGAATATGAAAATTTCTAGGTTTAGGATTCAAACCAGCGCTTGCAGCTCCGTCCCCCATTCCATTCTCACCATGGCAGGAGGAACAATTCGCTTTATATAATTCTTTTCCCTTTTCCAAAAATTCGGGTGTTGGAGATTTTATTAATGTCAAATCAACTGCAGGCATAATTCCCCCTTTTTTCATAGGGATATCTTTTTTGATTAATGTTGAATCAACTATTCCAACCGGCTGAGCATTGTAGGTAAGATTTGTTAGATTTTTAACATAAAATATACCGACCACAATCATTAATACTAATATATATGGATATATCCAGCCAAATAATCTTATCGGATTTTTTAGCAGTTCCGAAAAACTTATTTCATCTTCAATTTTATTTTTTCTTTCCATATTATAACTTAAATTCTATTCCACGTTTTAGTTTAGGATCACCAATTGCGACAAAATTACTTTTTTTCGATTTTAATGAGAATACAAGAACCACAATACCGACTGCTAAAATTGGATAAGCTAATTCAATCCATCCAAGAACAAATCCTTCCTTACTAAAAGTCGGCATGGCTAACCAATATAAATCAATATAATGTGCAGCTAATATCCATACAGCAAAGAACTTTAGTTTTTTCCCGTCTTTCTTTGATGGCTGTGATAATAATCCGAAGTAAGGAACAAGGAACTGAACAATCATCAATAAAATTGAAATATATTTCCAGCTACCATCCCACCTTTGCAAAAACCAGATAGTTTCTTCAGGAAGATTAGCATACCATATTAAAAGAAATTGACTAAAAGCTATATAAGCCCAGAAATTAACAAACGCAAATAATAAAGCACCGAGACTGTAATAGTGGTCTTTATCTAATCCCTTTAATAAATATCCTTTCTCATTCAGACTTACAATTGCATAAGTACCGGCAGCTAATGCAGCCAATACAGTACCGGAGAAATAATAAACTCCGTAAATTGTAGAGAACCAATGTGGCTCTAAAGTCATTAACCAATCGATTGCCGTAAATGAAACCGTCAATGCAAATACAGGAATAAAAACCGCTGATATTTTAATATTTCTTCTTGTTAATTTAGTTTCTTTAGTGGAATCCTGTTTTTTAGATGTCAATGTAATTGCATAATAAAATAATATCCATAAAGCAGCAAAGACTAAAAATCTAACAATAAAAAATTCTTCATTTAAGTAAGGAGCTTTCCCTGCCAGCAATTTATCTGTCTTCATTACTTCAGGATGAGTCCAATGAAAAATATCATGTAAATTAAAAAGTAATGGAAGCGCAATAATTGGAACGATTAATAATGTAGCAGCAAGAAACTCCATTACTCTTCTAAATGGAACACTCCATATTGCACCGGTAACATATTCTAACGCTACAAAAAATAAAGAGCCTAAACCAATACTAATAATAAACGTTAATAGAATTATATTATTAAACATACTTCTAACCGGTTCCACAAAATATCCGATTACTGCTAAAACTAATCCAATTAAAAGTAAAGCAAGTCCAATATTTCGAACTTTAACCGGCAATTCTTTTTGTTGATAACCAAAGTTTGTTAAGGATGAGCTCATTGTAAATCTGTCTCCTTAGCATTTAACGATCTCTGTAATGCTCTTAAATGTAGAATAACCGCCCATTTCTCATCATTAGTTAATTGGGAGCTATAAGCAGGCATAATATTTTGCCCTTCCATGATAACATGGTAAATACTTCCGTCAGACCAATTCCTTACTTTTTCAGAATGCAGACTTGGCGGATTTGGGAATTGCCCTCTTAAACGGCTATCCCCTTCTCCATGATAACCATGACAAAGACTGCAGAATGTATCATATTTTTGTTGACCTAACTTCATATTCTCTTTAGTTGGAAGAAGCGGATTCGGCATTGCCGATGCAGCTTCCAAATCACCTTTATATGGGTAAGGAATATGACCTCTGGCAATCGTACCCTCTACCGGAGTTCTCATTCCAAATCCATCTGAATAAAACATACTTTTAGATTGTGGTATCACTTTCTCTTGATTCGACATCCAGTCAAACGGAACCATGAACATTAATTTATTTAGTGTAACATAAGTGGCTCCTGATGTTAGAATAAAAGCTACTACCAAGAACATAATAAATTTTGGTTCGAAGATTTTGTTTTTATAATTAATTTCTACTTCATCGTAATAAACCGGATTAATTTCAGTACTTCCTAATTCCTTAAATAAATTAATAACTTCTTCTTTAACAAATAATTTATCATCTACTTGGATACTAATGCCGAACTTATCACTTGAGACTGCTTTCATATAATTTGTACCATGGAGCGGATGCGAATTATTTGGAAGCTTAAAAAAGAATAACAACATTGCTAGTACAGTTCCGACTGCCGCAAAAAGCACAGTTATTTCAAATATTATCGGGATATAGGCAGGAAAAGAAAAAATCGGTTTTCCGCCAATATTTATAGGATAATCAATAGCAGACATCCAATAAGTCATTAACAAACCTGCCATCATTCCAGAGAGACCCAATACTAAGGCAATATATCCAAGTTTTGATGGGGGTAATTTCATAGCCCCATCCATTCCATGCACAGGATATGGTGTATTTACATCATAATTCTTATATCCCTTTTCAGAAACTTTTTCTACTGCATGGATAATCTCATCGGGAGTATTAAATAATGCCGTGTAACTATATAATTTTTTTTCACTCATCTTAATGTTCCTTGTGAGTAGGTTGCGCTCCATCTACTACTGCTTTTATTTCTGCAATAGAAACTACCGGGAGGGCTTTTGTAAATAATAAAACTAAAGTAAAAAATAATCCAAAACTACCGATTAAAATGGCGAAGTCAGTCGCAGTTGGTGTAAAATATGCCCAACTTGAAGGCAAGAAATCACGCGATAATGATGATATAACAATTACAAATCTTTCAAACCACATTCCAACGTTTACGAATACAGCAATAATAAACATTGGGACTAATGAACGGCGAAGTTTCTTAAACCAAAATAGCTGTGGAGAAATTACGTTACAAGAAATCATTATCCAGTATGCCCAAGCATATGGACCAAATGCTCTATTAATAAAAGTAAATTGTTCAGCTTGAACACCGCTATACCATGCAATAAAAAATTCCATAGCATAAGCATAACCAACTAACGTACCGGTTAATAAAATGATTTTATTCATTTTCTCTAATGTATCGATAGTAATAATATGTTCGTAATTAAAAATTTTGCGAACAAAGATTAAAACATTCTGAACCATTGCGAATCCGGAGAAAACTGCACCTGCAACGAAGTAAGGTGGGAAGATTGTTGTATGCCAACCGGGAATAATAGAAACAGCAAAATCGAAACTCACGATAGTATGAACCGAAAGAACTAGTGGAGTTGCAAATCCGGCTAAAATTAAATAAACCATTTCATAATTTTGCCAATGTTTATTAGAGCCTCTCCACCCTAAAGAAAATATAGAATAGACTATATGCTTAATCTTGTTGGAGGTTTTTTCCCTAAGTGCCGCGAAATCCGGAATTAATCCTACATACCAGAAAACGAAAGAGACCGTAAAATAAGTAGAAACCGCAAATACATCCCATAGTAATGGGGATGTGAAATTAACCCAAATGGAATGTTGATTTGGATATGGGAAAAGATATCCTGCAAGCCATGGTCTGCCGACATGTATCAGAGGAAATATTCCCGCAGTCATAACAGCAAATATCGTCATTCCTTCTGCAAAACGAGCGATCCCATTTCTCCATTTTTGACGTAACAAAAATAGAATAGCGGAAATCAATGTTCCTGCATGTCCTATACCTACCCAAAATACGAAATTCACAATACCGAATCCCCATCCAACCGGGTTGTTATTACCCCACATGCCTATACCATAATAGACTGTTAATCCCAAACCGATAACGCCAATCATAAGCATAGTTAAGGTAATTGATATTGCTATAAAAAACTTTTTATCGGGCTTGCTCTCTAGTGGTTTTGTGATTAAATCTTCAATCTCCCTTAACCCGGGCCTGCCCTCGACTACCGAGAGTTCCACACTATAATCAACTTCACTCACTATACTTCCTCCGAATGAGTATTTCTTAGTTTTGCTATATATGTTACATTTGGTTTTACGTTTAATGTCTCTAATACGTGATATGCTAAGTTATGTTTTCTATACTTAGATATCTTCGATTCAGGATCATTAGAATCACCAAATACTATTGCCTCAGCGGGACAAGCCTGCTGGCATGCAGTAACTACGTCATTTCCATTTAATGGTCTTTCTTCTTTAATTGCAACTTGACGAGCATCCATAATTTTCTGAATACAGAATGTACATTTTTCCATTACACCACGACTTCTTACCGTTACCTCAGGATTATTTCCTAACGGTGTCAAATTATTTTCGTAATATGAATCGGCAAAATGATCTCGGAAATTAAAAAAGTTGAAGCGTCTCACTTTATAAGGACAGTTATTAGAGCAGTATCTAGTACCAACACATCGATTATAAGCCATCTGATTTAGTCCGTCAGGGCTATGATTAGTTGCATTAACGGGACAAACATTTTCGCATGGAGCATTATCGCAATGCTGACATAGCATTGGCTGATTGCTTGTCTCGGGCTCATCAGGGGTACCCGAATAATATCTATCAATCCTCATCCACTGCATTTCTCTGCCAAGCAATACTTGGTCTTTGCCAACAACCGGAATATTATTTTCAACATTGCATGCAGTTACACATCCTCCGCAAGAAGTACATTTATTCAAGTCGATCGCCATTGCCCATTTTACTTCGGTATATTTATGTTCATCAGTGATGCTGAATACTTCATGCTTTTCGTCATGCAAAAAATGAGGATGTTTTTTATATTCGTTTACAGTTCCTTCTTGTATGATTTTTCTTACTTTATGGAAATCTTTTACAAACGTATCATCTAATGAATGATGCTCTTGAGTAGAAGCAAGTTTATATGTCTCTCCTGTTTTTGAAAATTCTGCACCTGATAGAACGAAATTAGATTCTGTATTTTTTTTACTTATTAATTCAAAAGCATTAACACCGGTCTCAAGACCAACATCACCAACCACTTTTCTTCCGTTTCCAAATTCTATATGAAGCACTTCGTCTGCGAGTCCGGGCTGAATTACGGCGGCAATTTTTAATTTTTTGTTATTGACTGAAATTTCTAATAAATCATCTTTTTCAATTCCAAATTGTTTTGCAGTGGACGGAGATACAGAGACATAGTTATCCCAAGTAATTTTAGTTACAGGATGTGGGGTTTCTTGAAGCCAGCCATTATTTGCAAATTTGCCTCCGCCTAAGAAATAACCTTCAGTAAGATATACACTAAAGTTACTTTTTACTGCGGGATTTGAAAGTGATCCAAAAGATCCGGTATTAAATACACCTTTGCTGTTAGTAGTGGTATTTAATTCAACAATTCCATCATGAAGACTTCCATACCAAAAAGATTTATTATCAGTCTTTTTCGATGAGTTATTATAAATTGCAGTATCAAAATTCTCTAATAAATATTTATGATAACTATTAACATTATAAGATTTCGCCTCGCCGGAAACCCACGTTAAGAATATCGATTCTTTTTGACGAGTATTAAATAACGGATTAATAACCGGTTGCTGCAAACTCATTACATAAGTTTTATTCCTATAATCTCCCCATGATTCGAGGAAGTGATTTATAGGAAGTAGATATTTAGATTTTTCGCTTGTCTCATTATTCTCTAACGTAAACGCAACAGTTGTCTTTACTTTTGAATATCCTTTCCCAAATCCCAAATCAGCAGGTAAATTGAATAAAGGATTAATATCTAAATTTAGTACAACCCCAACTTTTCCTGATTCCATTTTAGATACTAAATTTTCGAAATCTTTATAACTTGCATAGGAAGCACCTAAATCGAAATTATTGTAATCGAAATTTCCGGTATTATTTAATAGTTCATTAAGATAATTAACCGAAACATGAACCGATTCACTTAAATTTTTTCCGGCAGTTATTATCGATTTACCTTTACTCTTTGATAAATCAGATAATAAACCTCTCAATTTCTTTTCATTTATCTTATAAGTTGAGACAAGTTTTGTAATAGTGTAATTGGAAACTTTTGAGGCTAATTCTGCAGGGAAGCTTATTGAGCCGTTACTTTTTAGCTCATTTATCAAAGTCCACACAAATTCTAATTGAGCTTCAGGGCGTAATCTCATTCTATAATCTGACATCATTCCCGTTAAGCTCATCCTCCCTTCAATTACATATAGACGATTGAAATTAACTTTATTGATTGCGTCTCTTTTCATTGAGTAATTTTTTGTATTCTCAATTGAATTGCCATCAACCCCTAAGAAATCATCGTCCAATGCAACAACTAATTCTGCTTTATCATATCGAGGAGTAGGAATCGAATAATTGCCATAACTCTGAAATGCAGCATTTAATTTATTACCATTATCTGTTGCAGAATAGTAATATTGTTTTGTAGTGGGATATTTAGATTTAAATTCTGCTAATAGTTTATTGAATGTAGGTGAAAGTATATGCTCAGAAATTAAAGCTATCTCTACACCGTCTTCTGTTGCTTTTTTAAATTCAGAGATCAACTGATTATCAGCCTGTTCCCAGCTTACCTTTCTTTTATTAAATAAAGGCTCTTTAATTCTTGTAGGATCATATAAGTTTGTTACTTCAGCTTGACCCTTAGCACATATTTTCCCTTTATTTACCGGGTGATCAGGATTTCCATCAATTTTAATAGGGCGTCCTTCTCTAGTCTTGACAAGAATTCCGCAAAGACTTTCGCATCCCGTACAAGTAGAAGCATAATAGTTAGCAGTACCCGGAAGAATCTCTTCTGGTCTTTTATTATAAGGAATTATTTCTCCTTTGTCTCTATAATCTGAACATGCAGTAGCCGTTATTGCAGTGGCAGCACCCATAAGCGCAATAAATTTTCGGCGGGACATTCCACTTAGCTCGGATGGTTCAAAATCATCCGTTACTCCTTCCGAAAATTCATTCCTCTTATTCTTAAGTATCTCCGGTTCGTTATTATACTCTGATATACTTTTCCAGAACTTTTTATTATTTGAATTGGAGTCCATTTAATTCCCTATTTATTTCTTTTTACGGCTAATGGATTTAAGCTAACTTTTATTTTTTTACTTTCTCGATTGATAGATTTAATAAAATTCGTAGGGATTAATGACATCACCGCTAATCCTATCGTACTTTTTATTATTCTATCAAAAAATCTTTTTCTATTTAAACGATTTGTTTTCATTATTCACCAAATTATCTATGACATGCAAAACAGTTTTCAGGCCCATTATTTACTTTTTGAAGATAAGGAAGATTTTCATGAGGTTTACGATGACAATCTAAACATGCAGTCATAGTAAATGCCTTTACTTGCCCCACTTTTTCCATTTCCTTAAGATCACCATGGCAGCTTGCACAGTCAATACCCTTATTAACATGGACGCTGTGATTAAAGTAAGCGTAATCGGGTACTTTATGAATTCGTTTCCAAGGAAGTGGCTTCCCTTCTTCATAATATTTTGTCAACTTAATGATTTCCGGCTTATCCTTACGAGCTACCGCATGGCAGTTCATACAAATATTTACTGACGGAATTGTTGCTTGCCGACCCTTTGAAACACCCACATGACAATATTGACAGTCAATAGCCATTTGACCTGCATGAAGTTTATGCGAAAATGCTATTGGTTGATCCGGCGTGTAACCAACACTATCCCTTTCTGCACGAGATGCATAAAAAGTAATTACAAATGAAGCAGCAATTACAAATAATGTTAGTGGTAGGCGTATTTTAAGAGTATAATCCAGGACTGTCTTTTTCATTTACAACCTGTACCTTATAGACTATAATTTTTATGATAATGTTTTTTAAAAGGACACGATATACAATTATATTTAAACAGCTCCAAAAAATAGTAAAACTAATAATAATAACAAAGTATCTAATTGCGTAATTTATTTTTTATTAGTTATTAATTACTTCTTTCTTTCGATAACATAATTAACTAATTCTAAAAGAGCTTGCTTCGATTCAGAATCCGGAAGATTTTCTAATTTCAAAATTGCTTTTTGAGAATACTCCAAAGCAACTTTTTCGGAATATTCAATTCCCCCTTTTCGTTTTACAAATTCGATAACCTCAGAAATATTTTTTTTATTTTTACCATTCTTTACTAATTTAATAACCGCTCTTTTTTCTGAATTATCTGAATTATTTAAGGCATATATTAATGGAAGTGTAAGTTTTTTTTCTTTTATATCACCACCAAGCGGCTTACCCATTAAAACAGATTTTCCAACGTAATCTAGTATATCATCCTTTATCTGAAATGCGATTCCAAGATATTCACCATAATCCTTCATATCGTTAATTTTTTCTTCATCATCAGTAGAAGAACGTGCACCTATTTCGCAGCAGGTTGATAGCAGCGAAGCGGTCTTATCAGAAATTATTTTAAAATAAGTCTCTTCATCATTATTAAGCTTACGAGTCTTACTTATTTGAAGTAATTCACCTTCGGACATTCTTTTAACTGAATGTGTAATTACTTTTAGGAAATCATAATCACTGCCATCTACCGAAAGCATTAACCCTTTAGCTAATAGATAATCACCCATTAAAACGGCTACTTTATTTTTCCATACAGCATTTATTGAAGGGAATCCACGTCTCGTTTCAGCGCTATCTACTACATCATCATGAACTAAAGTGGCAGTATGTAATAATTCAACTAATGTAGCACCTCGGAAAGTGCGATCACTTACATTACCACAAGCTTTTCCAGTAAGAATAACTAATGCAGGACGAATTCTTTTTCCCTTCTGCATTAGTATATAGCGTGTAACTAAATCAAGAAGACCTACTTTTGTCTTCATTGATCTTTTAAATGCAGTAGAGAAATCATCCAACTCTTTATTGATTGGAAAGATAATTTCGGAAAGATTTTTTTTAATCAAGCATTCTTCTGTGATAATTTTGAAACGAATATACTTATTTCGTATAAAATAAACAAAGGTATTGCAAGTAGGAGCTGTGAAACAGGGTCAGTGCCGGGAGTTAATATTGCAGAAGCTATAAAAATTACTACTATTGAATGTCTTCTATATTTTCTCATTAATTTTGGTGTAAGAATGCCAATTTTTGAAAGGAAAAAGGACAACATCGGGAGCTCGAAAACTAATCCCGCTCCCAATAATACACTCATTATGATTGACATATATTCATCAACCGCAAAATTATTCTCTATTGTTGTCGATCCAAAATGTGCCGCAAATTGAAGAGTCAATGGAAGCATCACATAATAAGCAAAGACTATTCCAACAATAAAACAAAATGTAGAGAATACAACGATCGTTGTTACATATTTTTTTTCGTTAGATTTTAATGCCGGAGAAATAAACTTCCATAATTGAAAGAAAACATTTGGAATGCTTAAAATTAATCCTGCCGATATGGCTACTTGAAAATAAAGAAATAATTGTCCAAACGGTTTTAAGTTCTGAAGATTTATCTTGGCTTCTCTTGCCGGACGGAGCAGAAGTCCATCAACAAGAAAATCAATAAACACCCATGCTATAATTGTTCCGATCAAAATTCCTAAAAAAGAATAAATTAATCTCCATCTTAAATCCTCGAGATGTTCGAGGAAAGTCATTTCAGTTTCTTTAATTTCAGAACTCATTCTCTCTTATCTTAACTCGGGATAAAGTGGAAAATTTGAACAAAGATTATTTACATCACTTTTTATCTGTTTTAATACGTCTTCGTTTTCGGAATTAATAATTGCTTTATCTATAAATTGAGCAATCTGCTTCATTTCATTTTCTTTCATTTTTCGAGTTGTAACAGCAGGAGTACCAATCCTAATACCACTAGTTACAAAAGGACTCTTCGTATCAAAAGGAACCATATTTTTATTTACTGTAATACCTGCTGCACCAAGAGTGTTCTCGGCTTTTTTTCCGCTTAATCCTTTATTAGTTAAATCAACTAACATAAGATGATTATCAGTACCGCCGGAGCTAATATCATAGCCAAGATTCATTAATTCAATAGAAAGTGCTTTAGCATTCTTAATTACTTGTTTGGCATATTCTCCGAACGAATCAGAAAGAGCTTCACCAAATGCTACAGCTTTACCAAGAATTACGTGCATTAGTGGACCACCTTGAATACCTGGCATAACGATCGAATCGATCATCTCGGACATCAGTTTTAGTCTATCACCTTTCATCGTTTTAATACCGAGGCGATTTTCACCATCTTTACCTATTAGAATTATTCCGCCTCTAGGTCCACGAAGTGTCTTGTGAGTTGTTGATGTTACGATATCGCAATATTGCAATGGATTAGTTAATAATCCTTTTGCAATCAGTCCTGCAGGATGCGCCATATCGCACATTAAAAAAGCACCAACTTTATCTGCAATTTCTCTAAACTTAGAATAATCCCAATCTCTTGAATATGCGCTACCGCCTGCAACAATGATCTTTGGCATCTCTTTTACAGCTAATTCTTCAATTAAATTATAATCTAATAGTTTTGTTTCTTTAGAAAGAGTATAACCGACTGATCTATAAATCTGACCGGAGAAATTAACGGGTGAGCCATGAGTTAAGTGTCCACCATGATCCAAACTTAAACCAAGAATTGTATCACCCGGTTTAATCAAAGCCATATAAACTGCCATATTAGCTTGAGAACCGCTATGTGGCTGAACATTTACATATTCTGCACCGAACAATGCTTTAAGTCGATCTTTTGCTAAATCCTCTGCTAAATCGACATATTCACATCCGCCATAGTATCTTTTACCAGGATATCCTTCTGCATATTTATTAGTCAAAACCGATCCTGCCGCTTCTAAAACAGCAAGACTAACAAAATTTTCAGATGCAATTAGCTCTAAATGATCTTCTTGCCGCTTTAATTCCAATTGTGCAATTTTATATGCTTCTTGATCTTTCATTAACTGATTCATGAATTTCCTCTAAAATTAAGGTACTTGAACAGATTTACCAATCCAAGAATAGCAGCTTCCTTCTATCTTAATAGTATCGCCACTATTAAGCTTTCTAAAGAAATAATCTTCTTTTGTTGGAGTAGAATTAGATAAAGCTTTCACTCTATCAGAAGCGGTAGATGCATATTGACCACCCATTCCTGCTGCTTTTCTATATGTATTTACTGCCAATAAATAAACGCATTTAGCCATAAAATCAAATTCACATGATCTAGCCGCCTGTTCATACAATTGACCTTCAATGATGTAAGGATAATCCCAGTCAGGGCTTACGTTATTAGCTTTCTGTAAAAAACCACGTGAAATAGAAAGTTGCTCTTGACGTTTGTAAATTACTGCTACATTTACATAATTATCCCTATTATCAGGCTGTAAATTGATAAGTGTTTTATATGCACTCAATGCCTTATCATTTTGATCTAATTTTTCATAGACACTTGCTAATTGTTTCCAGTAATTAATTACTTCAGGAGATTGTTGAGTTAAAAATTCTAGTGGTTCTTTCGCTTTTTCCAATTCCTGTGCTTTAATACAGATAGAAGCATATTTCCATGCTTTTTCTAAATTACTTTTATCTAAGTCCCATGACTTTTTAGTAATATCAACAAGCTCGTTAATATCAGAGGCAAGATTCTCAATTTTCCCTATCCATAAAGCATTATCAGGTTCAACTTCTGAAAGTTTTGAATAAAGATCCAATGCTTTTAATTTATAGTCATTATCTTCGGCAGCATTCGTGGCATAAATAATTCCTAATCTATCTTTATAATAATTTGGAATAGTTGCGTCTGTTTCAAAAGCTTTTTCATAAGCCTCAATTACAACCGGGGCAGGAGCTTTCTTCCATACTTCTAATACGTAAGCTTTCTTAGCAAGATAATAACCTATTTTTTCCGGTTCATATTTCATAGCCACTTCATACAGATGTAATGTAGTATCCGCGATTATTTCTTTAGAAGCATCATCAATATCGGTGCTATCATGTTCGAACCAATACATATCTTCCATTTTTTGGAAAATTTTGTATTTAAGAAAATTGGTTGGATCAGTATTAATTACTTTCCATCCATAAGGTATAGCTGATTTAGCATCATTATTTTTATTGTATTCATAAAATAAACTAAAATCTGCCATTAAATTTGTACTTTTTTCCTGAGCTAATATATCTGAATTGAAAGCTGAGAAAAATAAATTTGCTATTAAATACAAGAAGATGACTGCCTTTTTCAATTTAATAATTCCTTATATGTTAGTGTTTATCTATCCTGCCTTAAGAACCATAATTCGCCTAAGGTCAAAGATACAGAAAATCTTAAAAAATTCTCACTTAATAATTTATTTTTTGTTGTGCCCCTCATTCCATATTGCAGACCAAAATCAATATAACTGTCTAATCCCAATGGTAATGAAGCACCTGCAAAAAGAGAAAACTGATTTATAGCCTCTCCGTTTAATTCTAAGTTAGTTGTCTCATAACTTAGACCACCACGATACATGGCCTGTTCCCAAAATGCACCCGGTGAAGGAGATGAGTTTTTATATTCGAACCCTCCGCTAAAACTTGACGAGTTTTTTAATTGCGAAACTTTTTTGTCATTGTATTTATAATCTGACCAGTTCTCTTGTAGATAATCGAACAAAATCGAATAATCTTTATTTATTTTAAAAGATAATCCTAACCCATATTTTATTGGTAAATCAGTATATGTTCTCCCTTCAGCACCTGCGATTAATCCAAGCTGAGAATCAGTGTTGCTTACTGTATCAGTTCTTAAACTTGCCCCGGTTCCGAACACTGCCCCAAGTCTAAAATCCGAAATTACATCAGTAGCAAAAATGTGAGATAAATCACTTGTTAATAAACCAAACGTTCCCCCAATGCCTTCATAAGAATAATCTTTTCTAAATGAAGCATCATGAAATGTTGACTTAGAATCAAATTTAATTACAGTAGAATATTCACTTCTGCCAACATAATAATCAAACGATGCGCCTACTACAAAATCAAATGGCAATTTATAAGAAGAAGCAATAAATAATCGTGATAATCCACCTTCTCCTTTGAAATCGATTGTATGAGGATCAAGAATTGTTGATTCATCAATTGAAGATATTTCATAGTTTATATCGGTGTAAGGGACTAACCCTGCACTGATTACAATACCTAAATCTTTCTCAACCGGAAAAGCAAGTTGCATTCCGGAAAATTTTGTACCGCTGTAAAACGAACTATTATTATCATCACTAATAGAATACGAATTTACTTGTGCTCCTGACTCAAAACGAGCAAGTCTAATTTTAAATAAAGATGCAGGATTTACTATTGATAAATAATCATTATCATAAAAACCTATACCATTGCTTCCTAAACCCATCGCACGAGCAAACTTGCCTGAACGAATTTCACCAAGGCCATATTTGCTGTAAACAGAACCTTGGGCAAAGATGTTAGCACTAAAACTTATTACAAGTAATACTAAATATATTTTTTTCATTTATTGTTTTCTCGTATAAGTTATTTTAATTCTTGGTCGCTTAGCACTATCCTGATACTTACTGCCATAAAAAACAATTCTCGAAGCAGCAACTGAATCATCGAACAGGTCTAATCTAAATCCCTGATAATCACTTCCTTCAATAATTTTTTGAATCAACCAAGTAATATCTCCGGTAAATTTATTCCCTGATTTAGTCAATAATAAGCTATAAACACTATCAGGAGTCAATGAGTTCGAGCTTGAATCCTTCATGGAATAAATTACTAATGAATCTGAGGATGGCGTTCCATCTTTGGTCATCAATGAATCAAGTGTTAATTCTATTATTGCTTTATTAATTATTGATGGTTTTGGCAAAGAAGCCAAATCAAAAAACAATTTACCTTTAACAATATATCCGGATTGAACAATTAGACGATCACCTAAGTTTGGTTTACTCCCTTTTACAACATGATTATCCAAATATGGAGTAATCTGAAGTGTATCCTTCCATTTACCCGGTCTTTCTATCTCGATATTGTACATCGTAGGATTTGCTGCGGCGAATAATGAAATTGCATTAAATCCATAGATTTTACTTTTGCCTTGTGGAACAAAAATAACACCATTGTTCTTTGTATCATCACTATTTACAACCCCATCTATCCATTTTTTGGTAAGATCCAAAGATAAATTACATGTAAGCAATGTATCAGAATCCGTAAGATTGGAGATTACATTTTCATTTTTATATGGAAGCGTATTGAGACTATCAAGATCGAAACCTAAAGCCCAGCTTTTTTCTATTTCATGAGCAGTTAATGAAATTTTTGAATCCTTATTACCGGCAGTATATTTTGGATAAAAATTAATCCAAGATTTATTAATAGTTGCGCCATTTGATTTAATTAACGCAATAACCGAATCTTGAAGAAAAATATCAAACTTAAGAAGCATATATGCAGAAAATTCTTCGGTAGCACCAACTAATACTTTACTCGTACTTCCAAATGCTTGAGGAGCGTAATAATAAGAGGAAGTCTGTTTTACCTGATCAACACCTGAATCCAAAACGTCAAAAACTACTTTATCTTCATCGGAGATAAGATTACCCCCCACAGAAGATGGATCATCGCTACAACCAAAAGTCAATAGACCGACAATGAACAATAATAAAATTTTTTTATGCAACTATATCTCCTTTTTCGTTCTTTCTGCAATTTTAGAAACAGCGTGCCTGAAATTATCGGCTACAAAATTGGCAGATTTTTGGTGATTTTGCAAGAGAGAAATTTGTTCTTTTAAAATATCTGATGCTAATAAGATGGAATAAACCCCTGCATTTAAACCCGATTCGATATCCGATGCTCTATCTCCAATTAAATATGATTCAGAAAGATCAATATTAAAATCTTTGGAAGCATCTAAAATCATCTTAGGCGATGGTTTTCTGCATTTACATTCATCTTCAGTGCTAAACTCGGGATGAGATGGACAATAATAAAATTTCTCAATCCGAATTTGATCAGAGATTAATAAATCACTAATTCTTTCATTTACTTTATCGACCTGCTCGTATGAAAGAAGCCCGCGAGAAATGCCGGCTTGATTTGAAACTACTATTAATTTGAAATGCAATTCATCTTGGAGATATTTTAATCCTTCTACTACTCCGGGCAATAATTCAATTACCTCCGGATCGGAGATATAGCCCGGATCATAATTTAGAGTTCCGTCTCTGTCCAAAAAGATAGCTTTGTTTTGCATTTATTAGTCTGTAAGTTTCCGATAGAGGTCAACATAATTTTTGGCTGAATTTAACCATGAAAAATTAGATTTCATTCCATTTTTCATAATTTTCTGCCAAGTTTTCTGATCGCTTGAATAAACTTTTACAGCATTTTTTATCTCGGCAATCATTTCTTTCGTATTATACTTTTCAAAAACAAATCCGTTCCCTTCTTCATTTTTTGAATAATAAGGAATAACGGTATCTGCAAGACCTCCGGTTTTTCTTACAATTGGAACTGTTCCATACATCAAACTATACATCTGGTTCAATCCGCATGGTTCGTATAATGAAGGCATTAAAAACATATCAGAACCTGCTTCAATTAAATGTGCTAATTCGTCATCAAAACCAAGATAACATGAAAACTTATTCGGATATTTTGATGATAATGTTTCTAAAAATTTATGATATTTTTTATCACCTGTTCCTAATATTACAAATTGAGCATCAATTTTCAATAAATCAGGGACTGCTTTCTTAAGTAAATCAAATCCTTTATTATCAACTAATCTGCTTATAATGCCAATAATTGGAACATCTTTCTTGAATTCTAAATTAAAATTATCTGCTAATGCTTTCTTATTTTCTATCTTATGGTCTATATTTTTAATAGAGTATTTTTTAGGAATTTTTGTATCGTTTTCAGGATTCCAAATCGAATCATCAATACCATTAATTATTCCATATAAATCTTTCTTTCTTTTAGAAAGAGTATTAAAAAGTCCTAATCCTAAAGTCTTATCCTCGCTTATTTCTTTTGCATAAGTTTCGCTAACTGTATTGATTGCATCGGCAAATAGCAAACCGCCTTTAAGGAAATTCATCTTCCCTTTTTGTAAAACACCTGACTCAGCTTCTAATTTTTTTGGTAATCCCGTTTTCAAAAATGAACTTTTGGGGAAGACACCTTGAGAAGCTAAATTGTGTACAGTAAAGACTGTTTTAATATTTTCAAACATTGGATCATCATTATACATTGTTTTTAAGTAAACCGGAATTAATCCACACTGCCAATCATTACAATGTATTATATCGGGAATCCAGCCAAGCTTTTGGATTAAATCGAATATCGATCTTGCCAGAAGTATGAATCTTTCGTCATTATCAGAATATTCTTCCCCGGTCATTGGATCGGAATACAAGCTGTGTCTG
The DNA here is from genome assembly GCA_001516025.1 of bacterium BRH_c32. Lineage (GTDB taxonomy): Bacteria > Bacteroidota > Ignavibacteria > Ignavibacteriales > Melioribacteraceae > BRH-c32. The sequence goes on from LOEU01000014.1 coordinate 284,573, forward strand.
CTTCCATAGTATTCAATATTATCAAGAAAATAGATTTGTACTCTTGTTTTTTGACCTATAAGAAAGGATGATCGAAGGGAAAAGACAACTTCTTTTTTATCAATTTCTGTGGTTAAGTCTTTTAAACGAACCACTTCATGTATTTTGTATTTTCTTTCGTCTATTGCACCATATTTGGGAACTACTATCCTTACTTGATGTCCTAGTTCTTGCAAAATTTGAGGCAATGCAGATGATACATCTGCCAATCCACCTGTTTTTATGAACGGGACAACTTCGGAGGTCACAAATAGGATTTTTAATTTTTTTCCTGCGGGCATTGGAAATCCTTAAAAATTAGACTTCAAATTTAATAAAATATTGGCAAAATGACAAAAATATTAGCATATTAAGAGTTGGCATCATAACTAACTTATTCTTTAGGTTCCCAATCGAAAATGAAAACATTACTTACAAATGCTTCGCAAATAGTAACGGTTAATACAAATAAAAAAAACTATAAACGTGGCATCAAAGAACTTAATAACATAGACATCATCACTGATCATTCCTTATTAATTGAAGATGGTTTAGTTTTAGATTTTATACCAAATTCTAAACTAGGGAAATATTCCGCTACTAATAAAATAGATTTTAAAAATAAAATCATATTACCCGGATTAGTAGAATGTCATACTCACCTTACGTTCTTAGGTTCACGAGCAAATGAATTTAAATTAAAACTTAGAGGTGCTTCTTATGAAGAGATTGCACTAAGCGGCGGTGGAATTCTATCTACTGTTCAAAAAGTTAGAGGCGCATCTCACGAAGAACTTTTAAATGATTCTTTCACTAAGATTAATCGTTTCATTGAGCAAGGTGTTACAACATTAGAAATCAAAAGTGGCTATGGATTAAGTTACTATGATGAGATTAAATTATTGCAAGTAATTAATTCCTTAAAGGCTGAATCAAAAATTGAAATTGTACCTACATTCCTTGGTGCTCATACCTATCCCCCCGAATATAAAAACGACCATAAAAAATATCTCCAAATTATATGTAGTGAATTAATTCCTTTTATTGCTAATAATAAACTTGCAGAATTTTGCGATATATTTTGTGAAAAAACTGCGTTTACTTCAGAGGATACTGATTTAATATTTACTTCGGCGGTTGAGCACGGATTGAAACTAAAACTTCACACAGAACAATTTAATAATGTTGGCGGATTAGATGCTGCTCTAAAATTTGGGGCAACAAGCATCGATCACTTAGAAGTGATTAAAGAATCCGATTTCTGTAAATTAAGAGAAAGTAAAACAGCCGCAGTTCTTCTCCCCGGTGTTTCATTCTTTCTTGATTATGATTTCGCGCCTGCTCGTAAATTGATAGATAACGATGTAATAGTGGCTTTAGCTACTGATTATAATCCGGGCTCTTCGAACATATCAAATATAAGTCTTGTGATGGGCTTGGCTGCTCTTAAAATGAAAATGACTTTTGAAGAGATAATTTCTGCATATACTATCAATTCTGCTTTTGCATTAAATCGGAGCGAGAGAATCGGAAGCATTGAAATCGGTAAAGACGCCGACTTTGCAATTATGAACACTCAAGACTACAATGATATTATTTATAATATCGGAACAAATTTAAACGTTATGACAATCAAAAAAGGTAACATAGTTTACTCAAAACAAGGTGAATAGATGAAAATAATTGAATGTGTCCCAAATTTTAGTGAAGGGAAAAATGAAAAAACCTTTCAACTAATCAAAGATTCTATATCAGAAGTAAAGGATGTAAAATTATTAAGTTTAGAACCCGATGCAGATTATAATAGGATGGTAGTTACTTTAGCGGGTAATGAAGAAGGGATAATAAATGGAGCTATAAATGTTTGTTTGGCTGCCGCTGAAGCTATCGATATGAGATACCATAAAGGTGAACATCCAAGATTAGGCGCTATTGATGTAGTTCCCTTTATACCGGTTAAAAATAGCACCACAGATGAATGCGTCGCCATCTCTAAAAAATTTGGAGCAATAATTGCAAAAAAATTAAGTGTTCCCGTATATTTATATGAAGATGCAGCATTGAGGCCGGAGAGAAAATTGCTTTCAAATATTCGTCAAGGTGAATATGAAGGTTTGGAAGAAAAATTAAAAGACCCAAATTGGGCTCCCGATTTTGGTGAAGCTAAATTTAATCCTAAACTGGGAGCTATTGTTACAGGCTCACGATTCTTTTTGGTTGCCTATAATGTAAACATCGATTCTAATGAAGTTAAATATGCAAAAGAAATTGGAGAGGTAGTTAGAGAAAGTGGTTATCCAAAACGCGATGAATCAGGTAAAATAATTAAAGAAAATGGAGAAACTGTTCGTATCCCGGGCAAATTAAAATCAGTTCAAGGTATGGGAGTAAGTTTAGAAAAATTTGCAATGACTCAAGTATCAATGAACTTAAAAAATTATTACGTAACTCCAATACATGTTGCATTTGAGGAGGTAAAAAAAGAAGCAGCTCGATTAGGAGTAACTGTTAAAGGAAGCGAGATTGTTGGTTTGGTACCTTTAGATGCAATCTTAGAAGCAGGAAGATTTTACACTAAAAATAAAACTAATAATGAAAAAGAATTATTAGATGCAGCAATCGAAAATCTTGGGTTAAGTTTCCTTAATAAATTTGTACCTGAAGAAAAAATAATTGAATATATGATTTAAAGGAGGCAACTATGGATACTAATAGCACAATAAAAAATTATTTAGAAAGTCTTTCATCAAATTCACCTACTCCGGGTGGAGGAAATGTAGCAGCATTTTGTGGTGCTCTTTCTTCATCACTTGGAACAATGGTTTGCAATCTTACAATCGGTAAAAAAAAATACGCTAATGTAGAATCAGATATGATAAATCTGGCAACAAACCTAAAAACTTTTGTAGATGATTTCACAAAGTTAGCAAGAGAAGACAATGAAGCATTTGATAAGGTAATGGGTGCATTTAAATTACCTAAAGAAACAGATGCGAATAAATTAGAAAGAGACAATCAAATTCAAGAGGCAACAATAGGTGCATCTATTGTACCTGCAAATGTTATTAAAAAATGTTATGAATTAATCCCATTCTTAATTGAAATTGCAGATAAAGGAAATAGCAATTCTATTTCTGATGTTGGTGTTGCTTTATTATTGGCGGATACTGCTGCTAAAGGAGCTTATCTAAATGTATTGATTAATTGTTCTTCTTTAGATAATCAAACAATTGCTTATGAAATTATTAAACAGAATGAGCTTTTTGTAAATGAAATTTCTAATCAAGTCGAATTAAAATATGAAGCTATTCTTTCATCTCTAAAAAAGAATTAATTTATTTAGTGAATTTTATATTCAGGTCTTCTAAAGACCATCTCGATTTTATCTTTAATGTGTCCGAATAGAGAATAAATTTTTCAGAATATACAAGTGGGGATAACTCCCCATTTGTATAAACTGAATTTGAATCCTTATCTATAAACGAATATAAAAAATATTTCCCGGGTAAAATTTTTGTTAGCTTAAATTTATTAGCTTCTACATTTGCCGAATTTAATTCATTCTTTGATTTTGTATCAGTCAGTTTAATTTTTATGGGATAATTATTCTCTTCATCAATATCAATATGCCCTGCTATTGAAACGAAATCTATATCATTCATCGCTGAAATTGTTTTTGTAATTGTTGTATCCTTTTTATTCCCCGATAGATCTTGAATTGGATTTAAGTTTACTTTAACTATAAATTCAGTTTTCGGTTTCGCTTTTGTAAAACTCACATCATATTTTATTGAATCGATTGTGGCAATCGTATAAGCATAAGTATTCTTTTTTAAGTCGCTGATATTTATAAAACTATTCAAAGAATCAGTAATTACCTTTTCAGAAAAAACTAATGAAAATTCAGGAGTATCAAAATCGATTTTATTAACTTCATATTTAGTGGTTAATGTTTTTAATGAAGGTGGGCTTGTATCCTTTTCAGCAGCTTTAGTTGAATCAATAATTTCTTTTACGACTTTTTTCTCTTTCATCAAAATGAAATCAACATTATTAATTTCTATAGAATCATTTTCCAATTCAACCGGTTTCCAAGATAGATTATAAAGGTCTTCATCTTTATCAAAAACTTGATTTCTAATCTTATCGATAATAGATATTACTAAATATTTTCCCTCTGTTAATCCTGCGAAAGAATATTTACCATTAGTCCCCACTTGAGAAATGTAATCCGGTTTTACAGAATCGATTTCAGGGATCTCATTTTCTATTTTATAACCAAACACAAAAACATTTTCTGTATCGTTTGAAAAAACAAGACCGTTAATTTTCCCTTTTGAAATTTTTGGCCCGGTGGAAAATACAAGGCTAAACGGACTCTCCATTTTATTTGAATTGTGAAGATCCTTTACGTCCGAACCAATACTTACTGTATATGTTGTATTCTTTTTTAATTCAGTATTAAAATAAACTCTCACGGTTGTACCGCTCCAAGAAAATTCCGCATTATTACCGATAGAAGGAGAAAAAAATAATGCTTCTTGAACGGTTCTTTTATCAACATATTCAGAAAAAGTTAGCTCAATATACTCTTCATCATAATTGATAGTTCCTTCGATAGGATAAGTTTCTTTAATGACAGGTGGGACTTTATCAACCTCACCACCACCGGGTGGTAATTGGTTTGCACAGCCATAAAATAAAAAGAATCCTAATAAAACTATTTTGAATTTCTTTGCCATGCTTTATATCTACCTACATTAATTTGATGTTGAATAAATGATGAAGCAAAAACATGTCCTCCGGTTCCATCGGCTACAAAATACAAAAAATTATGCTTCTCGGGGTTAATTACTGCTAAAATAGCTTCCTTACCTGGATTATTTATTGGACCGGGAGGTAAACCCCTGTTCAAATAAGTATTATAATCACTCTTAATAAGAAAATCTCTTCTATATAATTCGTCTCCTCTTTCTTCTCTAATCAAATATTGAACAGTAGGATCAGCTTGCAGTGGCATTCCGATTTTAAGTCGATTTAAGTAAACCCCCGCAATCGTTCTAAATTCACTTAATTTATTTGATTCTCCATCAACGATTGAAGCGAGAGTAAGAATTTCATGCCGAGTTAGCTCTGTCTTATAACCTTTTGTTTTTATATAATTATTAAAAAAACTGTTTTGAGAAGAATATAATTTCTTGATAATATTTTGAGGAGATGAATCAAGATAAAAATAATAAGTTTCCGGAAGTAAATATCCTTCAATATTATCACCATCAAAACCCAAGCTCTTTAAAAATACTTTATCAGTGGAAAGCTGCATAAATTTAGAAGAATCAATACCGAGAGAATCTTTGAATAACTTTGCTAATTTATTCTGCCAAATTCCTTCGCCAATTGAAATTAGTTTATCGATCTTTTTTGTAGTAGATAAAAGCAACTCAACTAGTTCCACATTAGATAAAGCATTCGGAATCACAATTTTTCCGGCTTTAATCTTTGTTTGAGCATTATAAATATAAGCAACTAATTTAAGCGAAAGTCTATTCTTAATAACACCTTTTGATTTTAAAGAATCTAAAACATTATTTAAATTCATTCCTTGTTTAATATCTAAAGTAACCTTCGGATTGAAATAATAACTATTAGGGAAGAAAAATATATAGGTAAGAATTCCAACCATAAAAAAGAAAAAATAGATAACTGACCTTAGTTCTCTCTTAGATATAAGAATTAATTTGTTATTCGTTTCGATATTTCAACTACCTTATCAATTTATTAAATGTAAGACTAGGGTAGGCGTTTAATTCATTTGAAAATGAAAGCCCTTCCTTAAAAAGC